>DATLFD010000050.1:0-89714 GCA_035524935.1 Gammaproteobacteria bacterium
CACTGCGTGCCGGTATGCATCGAGCACGCGCTCACGACCGGCGAACGCGGCGACCAGCATGAGCAGCGTGGACTCGGGCAAATGAAAATTGGTGATCAGCGCATCGGTCACGTTGAAGCGGAAGCCCGGAAAGATGAACAATCGTGTTTCGCCGTCGAACGGCGCGAGCCTGCCGTGGCGGAACGCGCTTTCGAGACTGCGCACCGCCGTGGTGCCGACCGCGACCACGCGTCCGCCCGACGAGCGGGTCCGCTCGACGGCGGCGCAGACCTCTGCGCCGACCACGGCGCGCTCTCCGTGCATGCGGTGCGCGCGGATGTCGTCGCTGCGCACCGGTTGAAAGGTTCCCGCGCCCACGTGCAGGGTCACGAACGCGAATTCGACACCCGCGGCAGCGAGCTCGTCGAGCAGAACGTGATCGAAGTGCAGGCCGGCGGTCGGCGCGGCGACAGCGCCCGGCGCCCGCGCATACACGGTCTGGTAGCGCTCACGGTCGGCCGGCGCATCGGGGCGGCGGATGTACGGCGGCAGCGGCACATGACCGTGCTCGTCGAGGAACGGCTGCCAGGGGCGGTTCAGGACGAGCTCGAAAAGGCCTGCACGCTCGCCTTGCACCGTGGCGCGCGCACCGGCGGGCAGCTGCAGAACGGCTCCAGCGCCGAAGCTCCGTCCGGGTCTGAGATGCACGAGAGCGCGTGTCCCGTCCAGCAGCCGTTCGACGAGAATCTCGACCCGCCCGCCGGTCTGCTTGCGGGCGAACAGCCGCGCGGGAATGACACGGGTATCGTTGAACACCATCAGGTCGCCGCGCGAGAGCAGCGCCGGCAGTTCCGCGAAACGGCGGTCGGCAATGCGGCCCGTCGCGCCGTCGAGGCACAGCAGCCGGCTCGCGCGGCGCTCCGGGGCGGGCGTCTGCGCGATCAGCGCGGCCGGCAGGTCGTAATGGAAGTCGGAGCGCCGCATGGCGCTGACATGTTAGCAGCCTGCGGGCGTGCGCTGCCTGCCCGCGCTCGAGCCGCTCAGGTAGTGGTCAGCGCGCGTCTCACCAGCGGCAGGCGATGGGGCGGCGCGCGAAATGAGCTGCGCGCTGCCTCGAATGCCGCGCGATCATCCGGCACCGTGATGTCGAGCGTCTGTTTGCGCTGCTTGCGCACGATGTCGATGCTGAGTTTCTCGCCGGGCTGATACGAGCGCAGTATGCGCAGCGCATGGCCCGGGCTCGCCGGCTCGCGGCCGGCAATGCCGAGGATGACGTCGCCGTCGCGCAAGCCGAGCGCTTCGTCGTCGGGCGCGCGCACGACCAGCAAGCCCTCCTCGGTCCCGAAATAGCTGCCGAGCTCGGGGGTCAGCGACGTCAGCTCCATTCGGCCCCACTGGCCGTAGAACGCGCCGCCGAGCAGTGGATGCCCGGCAAAGTTCGGCAGCTCGAACCGGAAGTGGTCGTCGCCCATGGCGAACGCGAAGGGTCCGTGTCCGATCGGCCGGGTCTCGATCTCGGCCTCGCGCGTCTTTCCGTCGCGCTCGTATTCGACCTTGACCACGCTGCCGGGCTCGACGTCGCGCATGAGCTGGATGAGCCTGGCCGCCGTCCCCCGCCGGCCCTCGCGGCGCAAGGGCTCGCCGTTCAACGACAGGAGGACGTCGCCGGTCTCGATGCCCGCCTCGTCCGCGGGGCCTCCGGGCGAGACGCCGGCAACCTCGACACCCGCTTCCCGGTCACGGTCGGTGTCGCCGACATTGATGCCGAGCACGGCGCGCCGGCGCAGATCCAGCCCCTCGATGGCGGCGGTGAAGTCGCCGCCGAGCTCGGTCGTTAGCTCGGCGATCTCGCGTGCCGCTTCCTCCAGGCGCTGTTGCGCTTCTTCCAGCCGGATCTCGGTGTTGCGCCGATCGCCGCTGTCCTCCTCTTCCTGCGCCATGGCGGACGAAACGATAGCCGCGATGCCGGAACAAACGGCCAGGCAGAAAACTGTCAACCTCATCGGAATCTCCTCGATTTTCTAATAACCGGCCTGCCGCACCTGCGCGTAGCGCACCTGCACCAGCGATCCCATGAGATCGACGCGCTGGCGCCAGAGCCGCTCCGACTGGGCGTCGCTCAGACTGCCGGCCGCGGCCTGGCTCAGCTGGTAGTCCACGAGCGCGATGCGGTCCTCGATATCGGCAATGGTGCCGGCCGTGCTGGCACGCACGACGTTCGGCTGATAGTCGATGCCCTTGAGCGTGTGCTCGAGCGCCATCGAGCGGCGCATGAGCTCGGCATTTGCGCCCGCGCCGGCCTCCGCGATCACGGGAGGCGCGGCGACCGGTGCCGGCGGCGTCTCGCGCAGAGTAAGCGATACCATAAGCCACGCTGCCGAGGCCGCCAGGCCGAGACCCGCGCCGGCGAGCAGGCGGCGCCCGCGTGCGGACCGCTTATACGCGCGCCGGGCCACGGCCTCCCAGCCACGCTCCGGGGGCGGCAGCGCCGGCAGGGCGCGCAGCCGCCGGCGCAGACCGCGCAATCGCTCCAGCTCTCCGGCGCAGGCCGGGCAGTCGCCGGCGTGCCGCGCGGCCGCGGCCGCCACCGGCTCGCCGTCGCGCAGGCTCAGCAGCTCGTCAATGCGTGCGTGCATGGCAGGGACTCTTCGGGCTCGCCGAGCAGAACCCTCAGGCGGGAGTGCGCGCGGGCGAGCGTCGACTTGGAGAAACTGGCCGTCCGGCCCAGCAGCCGGCCGATCTCCCGGTGGGTATAGCCTTCGACGTCGTGCAGCCAGAGCACGGCGCGGGCGCGCTCGGAGAGCTGCGCCAGTGCCCGCTCTAGGTCGAGCCCGGCCGGGACATCGCTGGCGGGCAAAGCCGGCACCTGTTCGAAGGCGCCGGGCCAGGGCATGCGCCGCCGCCAGGGCGAGCGGAGCTGCATGAGGCACTTGTTCACGGCAATGCGGCGAATCCATGCCCCGCAGGGGCCGCGGCCGTCAAAGTTTGAAATGTTGCGAATGACTTCCACGAACGTGTCCTGCACCACCTCGTCCGCCGCGGCCGGCGACTGCAGAATGCGAAACGCCAACGTGTACACGGCCGCAGCGAAAATCTCGTAAAGCGCGGCGTGAGCGGATCGCTCTCCGGCCCGCGCCGCGGCGACGATGGCGGGATCGGCCGCGCAATCCGCAAAACTGCTCATGTGCGTGTTTGATGCCTCTGCCCGGAAAAAGGTCGCAGCGCCGGGCCGCCGCCGTTATCCGCTATACTGCCCGGCCCGGCCGGGGTGGCGGAACTGGTAGACGCGCCGGACTCAAAATCCGGTTCTGGCGACAGAGTGAGAGTTCGAGTCTCTCTCCCGGCACCACCACTTCGTTCAACACCCCCGTATGCGGCCAACGCGCAGCTCGCCGAACTCACGCAGATGACGCCGGGCGGTCCAACCCCGGCCGAGCGCCCGAGCATCGCGCGCCCGGGACACAATTGCTGGCGCGCTTCTGCGGCCCGACAGGTCGCGGTCCTGATCGACGCAGCGGCGTACTTTGCACGGCTGGAGCAATCGCTCAGGCTCGCCCGGCATTCGATTCTGATCGTCGGCTGGGATTTCGACGGCGCGGTCAGGCTGACCGGCGCCGCCCACCGCCAGCACGACCGGCCGCTCGACCCGAAGCATGTCTTGCGCGAGATCCGGCCGAAGCACGATCGCGATCCCGCCGAGGACCGCGAGGCCCAGGCCGACCGTCGCGCCGCAGAACAGAATCACCCGCGCGACGTCGGGCGCGTCGAGGCCCCAGCGACGGTAGTAGCGATAGCGGATCGCCCCGCTGGAGAGCGCGGCGAACCCCAGGTTGTGCCCGATCGACAGGCTGACGAAGGAGCCGAGCGCGGCGCGGCGGTAAGCCAACGGCTTTCCGGCGTAGCGCAGGCCGAGCCAGTCGAACATCGTCAGGCAAAGATAGCTCGCCGCGGCGAACAGGCCGGCGCGCAGAAGCTCAGGCCCGCGTACCGCCCGCACGGAGCGCACGAGCTCATCGAGCTCGTAATCGCCGAGCGTCCTGTAGAGCAGAAAACCGGCCAGCGCCAGCGCGGCGGCCAGGAGTCCGATCTTCCATGGCCGCCATCCGCGGCCGCGTCCCCTCCGGCGCGCGCTCAGGGCCGTACCGAGGGTTGCGGGCCGCCGGTGCGCGGCCGATCATGAACGCAACGGCCATGGAAAACGGCGCGGTGCGGATCATGACCTGGAATATTCACGGTGGCGTGGGGCCGGACCGCAGGCGCAATCTGCAGCGAATCGTCGACCTCGCGCGACGACAGACGCCGGACATCCTGGCCCTGCAGGAGGTCGACTCGCGACGCCGCGCCGTTGACTCTGAGGACGCTTTCACCTTTCTCACCGGCGCGCTCGGCGCGCACTCGGCGGAATCGAAGCTGATCGCCGCCCCGGACGGCGAATACGGGCACGTCGTGATCAGCCGATGGCCCCTGTCCGGGACGGTCTTTCACGATATCTCCGTCTCCGGCCGCGAGCCGCGGGCCGCCATCGAGACCTGCGTCGCGACGCCGGCGGGACCATTGCACGTGGTCGCAGCACACCTTGGGCTCAGCATACGCGAACGGCGCTGGCAGGCCCGCCTGCTGGCCTCGGTGGCGCGAAGCAGCCCGGCGCGCACGGTGCTGCTCGGCGATTTCAACGACTGGCTGTGGAAGAGCTCGGTGCAGGGAATACTCGCCGAGCTTCTGCCGGTGCGCACGCATCACAAGACCTGGCCCGCCTGCCGGCCCGTATTCGCCCTCGATCGCATCTACTGCCGCCCAGCGGCCACGCTCGGGCGCAACTGGACCGACCCGTTCGCGCGCACGGCCTCGGACCACCTGCCGATCATCGCCGATCTCCACCTCACCGGTGCCCGGGACGCTCGAATGACGCACGCGTCGGACCTGCCGGGCCCATGAGCTTCTGCAGCCTGTGCGGCAACCCGGTCGTCTTGAGGGTGCCGGAGGGAGACACCCTGCCGCGGGATGTCTGTACCGTCTGCGGGACGGTGCACTATCAGAATCCGAAGGTCGTCGTCGGGTGCGTGCCGGAGCTCGACGGTCGAATCCTGCTGTGCAAGCGCGCAATTCCACCGCGCCCCGGTTACTGGACGGTGCCTGCGGGATTCCTCGAGAATGGTGAAAGCCTCGAGCAGGGCGCGGTGCGCGAAACTCTCGAGGAGGCGATGGCTCGTGTCGAGATCTCGAGAATGCTCGCCGTCGTCGACGTCATCGATTCCCAACAGGTGCACGTCACGTTTGCCGCAAAACTGCTTGGAAGTTTCGGTGCCGGGCACGAAACGCTGGATGCGAGGCTGTTCGACGCGGCTGACATCCCGTGGGCGGACATCGCGTTTCGCAGCGTGGAGTTTGCTCTGCGGCGATACCTCGACGACCTGGCAAGCGGCGTGAACAGACTGCACATGACCGTGATTCGGGGGCTCCCGCCTTTGTGAACGGGCAATGCCTTTATGGGATAATGATTTCACCATGACCTTCGTCGTCACCGAAAACTGTATCCGATGCAAGTACATGGACTGTGTCGAAGTCTGTCCCGTCGACTGCTTCCACGAAGGTCCGAATTTTCTCGTCATCGATCCCGAGGAATGCATAGACTGCACCTTGTGCGAGCCCGAGTGTCCGGTCGAGGCGATTTACTCCGAAGATGAGCTGCCGGACGGCCAGGAAAAATTCCTCGCGCTCAATGCCGAGCTGGCGAAGGAATGGCCGGTCATCACGGAGATGAAGGAACCGCCGGCTGACGCCAGGGAGTGGGAAGGCAAGCCGAATAAGCTCGAGCATCTCGAGCGTTGAGGGCGATGTTGTAAAGGGGCGCGTGGCGGGTTGAAACCCGCCCTACCGCCGCCGCTCAATCGGTCCTGGCGACCGCCGCGCTTTTTGACTTCAGCGCCTGAACTTTCTCCGCGAGCGCGGCCGCTGGCACGTATCCCGGAATGAGGTCCCCGCTTTCGGTGACGATCGCCGGCGTGCCCCGCAGGCCGACCGTGTGGCCGAGCTCCCAGTGCTGCTGGATCGGCGTCTGCTTACAGGGTTCCGATTGGAACGGCTGGTCGGCCTTCGCCGCGGTGATGGCGGCATTGCGGTCATCGGCGCACCACACCTTTTCCGCCGTCTGCCACGAGGGCGTACCCGGGCCGGTACGCGGATAGAACACGTAGCGGACGCGCAGGCCGTGGGCGTTGAGCTCGGACATTTCCCGATGCAGCTTGCGGCAATACGCACAATCGACGTCAGTGAATATCGTCACCGTGTGCTTCGCTTTCGCCGGCGCGAAGATGATCATGTCTTTCTCGTCGATGCCGGCCAGCGCCACCGCGCGGGCTTCGCTGCGCCGCTGCTCGGTCAGGTTCACGTTGCCGTCCAGATCGATGAGTTCGCCCTGGAACAGGTGCCTGCCGTCGGCCGTCATATAGGCGATCTGCCCGTCGACGGCGATCTCGAACAGCCCGTCGATCGGGCTGGGGTGAATCTGGTCCGCGCTGACCTGCGGATATTTCTCCGCGATGCGGGCGCGGACCGCAGCAAGCTCGGCATCGTCCGCCGCCGGCAGCGCAGGGGCGGCGACGCAGAGCACGAGAGCAATCGCGAGGTTGTTCGATCTGGGCATGGAGCTGGGTTCCCTTGAAGATCGGGATATTCGACCCGGCCGGAGGCTTCGGGTTCAGGCATGCTAGCACGCCTCACGCGCAACGCGGCGGCCCGCACGGACCCGTCAGCCGCGCGGATGGTGCTCGGCGTGCAGTTCCTTGAGCCGCTCGCGGGCGACGTGCGTGTAGATCTGAGTGGTAGACACGTCGCTGTGCCCGAGCAGCATCTGCACGACCCGCAAATCCGCCCCGTGATTGAGCAGGTGAGTCGCGAAGGCATGACGGAGGGTGTGCGGGGACAGTTTCTTGTTGACCTCGGCCCGGCGGGCGTAGCGCTTGATGATGTGCCAGAACGCCTGCCGCGTCATGCAGTTGCCGCGCCGGGTCGGGAACACAAAGTCGGTCTGCCGCTCCAGCAGAATCTCCAGGCGCGGCCCCTCCAGAAACTGCTTCAGCCATACCTGCGATTCTTCGCCGAGCGGTATGAGCCGTTCGCGGTCGCCCTTGCCGACAATGCGGATGACACCCTGATTGAGGTTCACCTGCCGGTGACGCAGGGCGATCAGCTCCGAGACGCGCAGGCCGGTGGCGTACAGCACCTCGAGCATGGTGCGGTCGCGATGGCCCAGCGGCTCGCTGACGTCCGGTGCCGAGAGCAGTGCCTCGACCTCGGCTTCCGTGAGCGACCTGGGCAGCGAGCGACCGAGCTTGGGCATCTCGATGCGCTCGGTCGGATCAGTGCGGATGACGCTCTCGCGAACCAGGTAGCGGAAAAAGCGGCGGAAGCTGGACAGCTGGCGCGCCATCGAGCGCGGCTTGGCACCGGCATGGGCGCGCAAGGCGATGAACTCGAGCAGGTCGGTGCGCGTCGCCGCCGTGATCTCGACTCGTTTCGGGCCGAGGAACCGGTTGAGCGCCATGAGGTCGGCGCGATAGGCGTCGAGCGTGTTCGTCGACAGGCCGTGCTCGGCCCAGATTGCGTCGAGGAACTTGTCGATGATGGCTACGGCGGAGCCGGTCTCGCCGTCCTCGGTGCGGGTACCCTTCAGTGACAGCGCCGACATTAAGGCAATCCCATGCCAGCGACAAGGCGAAGCCTTGCGCATGGCCCCGACGGCACGGCAGCCGTGCGAGCCCGTGTAGTACGATTCGGAACGACCTGCTGCATGTTCGGATCCATAAGGTCCCGCGCGAGCGTGAAAGCCCCCGGCAGAACGCTTGCCGGGATGCGCAGCCAGTATGGGGAGCAGGTAGGCCAGCGGCCGTGATGAATGTCACATAATAAGAAGCCGCAATACGATTACGATCAGTGACGCAGTTCACAGGGGAAATTCGTCCGGCCGTTGTTCCGGAGACAGTGAGCCACATGACCCGCTCGACGTCTGTTGCAGCCGCCTTCGGCGTCTATGCCTGGACGGTGTTCGTGCTGCTCGCGCTGCCGACCGCGTTGCTCATGGTCGTGCTGCCCGGACTGCGGGCGCGCCGGCGGCTCGCGAGGGCCGCTGCGCAGTGTTTTTTCGCTTTGTGCGCCATCCGCGTCCGGCTGCACGATGCCGGCATGCTTCCATCCGGCCCCTGCGTGGTGGTCGCGAATCACGCCAGCTATCTCGATGGCATCGTGCTCACGGCGGCGCTGCCTGCGAGCTTCAGTTTCGTCATCAAGCAGGAACTGCGCAGGCTGCCGCTCGTGCACCTGCTGCTGAGGCGCATCGGATCCGAGTTCGTGGAGCGCTTCGACCGGCGCCGCGGGGCGGCGGATGCGCGCCGCCTGCTGAAGGCCGCAGCCAACGGCAACGCGCTCGCCTTCTTCCCCGAAGGCACGTTCGTCCATCCGCGCGGTCTCGGCAGGTTTCATTCCGGCGCATTCGTCACCGCGGCCCGCACCGGCCTGCCCGTGGTGCCCGTCCTGATCAGGGGTGCGCGGGCGGTGCTCCCCGCCGGCGCGCGCCTGCCGCGCCCCGGCGGCCGGATCGACGTCAGGGTATGCCCCCCCGTGCACGCGGAAAGCGCGGATGGCCGTGCCGCGCGCCGGCTGCGCGACGACGTGCGGCGCGGGATGCTCGACGAGCTCGGTGAGCCGGATCTGGCGCCGGCGGCCTGAACGAATCGCGCCGGCGCCTGGCCGCCGTGCTTCCCGGTTGCCTCGCCGCCGCTGGCGAGGCGGCTCTACGGGTCCGGTCCGAGCACGAACTCGATCCGCTGGGTGGCTCGCCGCTCGACGGCCCGGCCATCGACCACCCTCGGCTTGAAGCGCCATTTGCGGATGGCGTTCACGGCGCTCTGCTCGAAAACACGCCGCGGTTCGGCGGCGAGAACCACGACATCGGCCACGCTGCCGTCGGGCCGGATCGTGAATCCCAGCTCGACCCAGCCTTCGGTCCCCGCCAGCGCGGCCTGCCGCGGCCATTGCGGCTCTATCCTTAAGACCGGAACCGCCTCGCCATCGCCGCCGCCGGCCGATCCTTGACCGGGCCAATCTTGCGTGCCGGTGCCGGGCAGGTCGGGGAATGCGAACGTGACGGGCCCGCGCAACGGCCCGGCTGGACTTCCCGGCTCGGCGAACGACGTGGGCGGCGGCCGCGGAACCGGTTTCAGCGGCTCCGGCACCTAGCGTCAGCGGCTGGCCAGCGTCACCTGCTGCCGGTCACGGACGTAATCGATCCAGCCGTTGGCCTGCTTGCGGCTGTTGTCATCGTAATTCTTGGCCTTGTCGAGCGCGGCCAGCGCGTCCGAATAGCGCTCCAGCTCGGCGAGCGCGATGCCGAGCAGGAGGTAAGCGCCGCCGGTCTGCTTCTCCTTCATGCCGCCCTTGTCGACGGCCTGCTGCGCCGCCCCGGCCACTTCCTCCCAGTCGGTTTTCTCGGCGAAAAGCTGGGCTTTCTGCAGGTAATACCCGCCGTCGTCGGTCATGGGCGCGAGCTTGTCGATGACCGCGATGGCCTTGTCGAACTCGCGGGCGCTCGTCCAGGCGCTGAGCAACAGCTCCAGGGTTTTCTGGCTCGCCGACACCTTGCCGGCCTCCATCTCCCGCGCGAGGATCTTGCCGGCGTCATAGGGCACGTCGAGGAACAGGTTCATGCGCACGATGTTGAGCAGCTTGCGCTCATCGTCGATCAGGCCTTTCTCATAGGCGAGCATCTGCGCGGCGAGCGCCTGCTCATCCTCGCCGAGTTCCTGGTGTGCTCCGGCCAGGGTTTCCCAATAACGCAGATTGTTCGGCCATTTAGCGACCATGGTGCGCAACAGGATTGCGGCATTACGGAACTGCTCGGTCTCGAAGTAAATGGCCAGCTCGAGCTGATACCACGACTCCTGAGGTTTCTTCGACTTGGCGATGGCCGTCTGCACATAGGGCAGAGCCTCGCGGTACTTCTCGAGCTGCGCGTAGCTGCTGGCCATCAGGATATAGGCCTCCGGCTTGGGGTCGGGCTCGAGCCGCCACCAGCGCATCAGCGTGTCGATCGACTTCTGGTATTGCTCGAGGGAGGCATAAAGCCCGGCGAGCGAATACAGAGTGCCGGTTTGCGCCGCATTCGGCAGCGCGTCGGACGCGAGCGCCTTCTCGAAATACTCTATCGCCTTGGGATACTCCTCTTTCTGCGCATGCAGGAAGCCGAAGGTCTGCGAGACGAGCGCCTGCGCGTAGTCGCCGAGGCTGCCGCCGGCGAGCGAGCGCAGCTTGTTTAGCGCCTCGTCCTGCTTGTTGTTGCCCATGAGCTCGTGAATCACGGACAGGCGCTTGTAAGTGCGCTCGTCCATGGTTACGGGCTTTTCGTCCCGCTCGATTTTCGGCTGCTCGTCGGCCGGTGTCTGCGCCGAGGCGATCGGAGCGCTCACCCACCCGGCAGGCAACAGCAGCGCTGCGGCCAACCAGGCTGCGCGCCTCGATTTCATGGCGGTCGGTGCGTTCATTGAAGGTCTTCCAACTTGAATTCGATCCTCTGTGTCGCGCGCCTCGCGACGGGCTGGCCGTCGATGATGCGCGGCTTGAATTTCCACTTGAGCACGGCGCGAATCGCGTCGCGCACGAAGAGCCTGCGCGGTTCCGCGTTCAATACTTCCACGTCGGCGACCGACCCGTCGGGCGTGATCGTGAACTCGATCTCGACGAATCCCTCGATGCCGTTCAGGAGGGCCTCGCGCGGCCACTGCGGATCGATCTTGACGATCGGCACCACGTCGCCCTCGGCTGCCTGGTCGCCTGGGCTCCAGGCGCCGATGTACGGTCCGCTGCCGCCGCCGATAGGCACGTCTATATTCGGCGTCTCGATATCGAGCGGCGTCTGCGGCACCTTCTCGGGGTTCTGCACGACCAGCTTGGGCGGCGGCGGAGGCTCCTCGGGTTTCTCCGGCGGCGGCGGCTTGCGGCGCTCCTTGGTCTCGGTCAGCTCGTCTTCCCTGATACGGATGAAATTCACGATCTTTCCGGCATCGGCCGCCTTGTCGAAGCCCTCGCCGCCCGAGATCAGGCTGTGCATGAGCAGGAACAGCAGCAGGGCGACCACCACCCCGGCGAGTACCGATATGAAGTATCTCATGAGCGCGTCACCCCGCCGTTTCCGCTTCGGCGGCGACCGCGATGTTTTCGACGCCTCCGAGCCGGATCTGATCCATGAGATCGATGAGCACCCCCGTCGGCGCTCTCTCGTCCGAGATCACGATGACGCTGCTCTCTGGGTTCTCGGCGCGCGCCGCCTCGACGAGGACGCGGACCTGATTGAGGTCGACCTCCCGTTTGTTCATCCAGATCACTCCTGCGGGCGAGATCGCGATGAGTATATTCCCGCGCGCCTTCTGGGCGGCGGTCTGGGCCTCCGGCCGATTCGGGTCGATGCCGGTTTCCTTGATGAACGAGGTGGTGACGATAAAAAAGATCAACATTATGAACACGATGTCCAGCATCGGCGTGATGTTGATCTCGGTTTCTTCCTCCTTGCTCGCGTGTCGCCTGGCCATTTAGAGCCTCGCTGATCGAATTGGTTTCACCGGGCTGTCCGGGTCCGACCGGCGTCCGGACCCTGCTTAGTGCGATGCAGCAAAGTCGTGGCACGCCGGGATCAGCGGCTGCTGCCGCCGGGGGCCGCCAGCGAGACCTGCCGGGCGCCGGCGAGCCGGGCCTGATCGATGACGCTGACGAGCAGGCCGGCTTCGGACTCGCGGCTGGCGATGACGACCACCGAGGCGTCCGGCTTCAACGCCAGCGCACTCTGGACGTTGGCCTGCACGGCGCGGATGTCGACGGTCCGGTCGCCGACCCGGATGAGCCCGTCGGGAGTGATGCGGATCGCGACGACCTCGGACGCTTCCTTGATCTCGGTGGGCGCATTCGACGGCCGGTTCACGTCGATGCCAATCTCCTTGACGAACGACGTGGTCACGATGAAAAAAATGAGCATGATGAACACGATGTCCAGCATCGGCGTGATGTTGATCTCGGCCTCTTCGGCCTCGCGATGGACTTTACGATGCATGGTATGTCACTAGTGCCGTACCAGCAGGTCCTCTGTCCGCTCGACTTCCGAGTTCGCTTTCTGCTCGAGATAGGTGGCCAGATAGAGGCCAGACAGCGCCGCAACCAGGCCCGACATGGTCGGGATCGTGGCTGCCGAGACGCCGCCGGCCATGAGCCGCGCGTTACCGGTGCCGGTCATGGCCATGACGTCGAATACCTGGATCATGCCCGTCACGGTGCCGAGCAGGCCGAGCAGGGGCAGGACCGCCATCAAGGTCTTGATGAACAGCAGGTAACGATGGGCATCGACCGACACGCCCGACACCATCTCGTCCCTGATGCGACGCGCGAACCAGGATGTCGTGTCCTGGCGGCCACTCCATTCCTGCGCGATATCGCTGATGCGGGCCGGGAGCTCGGTGCGGAAGTACCACAACCGTTCAATGATGAAAGTCCACATGAGCGCGGTCACGAAGAGGATCGCCCAGAGCACGTCGCCGCCGGCCTCGAAATAGCTGCGAATGGCGACGAAGGCATCGCCGATCGGGTTCATGCGTGCTGCTCTTGCTCGGAGTGCCGGGCGATGATGCCGGCGCTCTGCTCCTCCAGTATTTCGATGAGATTCTTGCTGCGGCCCGCGATCATGCTGTGCAGCAGGACGAGCGGGATAGCGACGCACAGTCCCTCGACGGTGGTCACGAGGGCGGTAGAAATGCCGCCGGCCATCAGCTTCGGATCACCGGTGCCGAACAAGGTGATGGCCTGGAAGGTCGCGATCATGCCGACCACGGTGCCGAGCAGGCCGAGCAGCGGGGCAACGGCGGCGAACACCTTGATGATGGCCTGGCGCTTCTCGAGCGCCGGCGTCTCCTTGAGGATGGCCTCGTCGAGCTTGAGCTCGAGAGTCTCGGTGTCGATGTGCTTGTTTTCATCGTAAACGCCGAGAATCCGGCCCAGCGCGTTATCCGGGCTCGGCGTGTCGGAGTGGCGCTGGCGCTTGATCTTGCCGCCGGCCACGGCCAGGTAGAAGAATCGCTCCAGCGCGATCAGCACACCGAGGATGCCGATGAAAATGATCACGTAACCGACGGGGCCGCCCTGCTGCACGCGCTCGAAGAAACCGGGCTCCTGGATCAGCAGGCCGAGCAGCGAGCCGCGGCTCGGATCGATCGCCATGGCCACGGTCTCGCCGGACTCGACATCGAAGAGATCCTCGGCCATGGCCCGATACCGGCCGGCGGGTTGACGCGGTAACTCATGCAGCCGGTGCGTATCCTGGTCGAAATTCAGATACCGGTCGCCCGTGATGGCGTTGAACACGCCGATGCGCACCACTTCCGCGTCGTCCGGTTCGCCGTCGGCCTGAATGATGGATGTCGGGAAACGCTCGACCTGGCCGGACTCGACCGCCTCCTGGAACAGCAGGGCCCGCAGCTTATTGAGATCGGGAATCGACGGCAGCACGGTCGTTTCGGCGAGGGCCCCCAGAAAGTCGCCGCGGTCCGGGTATTGCGCCGTGATCAGCGAGCTGTCGACCAGGCCGGCAGCTTCCCCGGCCACCTGGCGCACGATGCCGAACAGCTCGCCCATGTGGCCCACGCGAGCGTTGAGCTGGGTATTGAGCTCGGCAAGCTCCACCTCGTTCTGGTCGAACTGCGTCTTGAGCTGCTCGCTGCGACGCTCGGCTTCCGCGAGCTGGTTTCTCGCCTCCTGCAGCAGCGCCTGCTGCTGGTTGCGCGCCTGCAGGAAGCGCTGCTCGCGGGCCTGGTACTCCGCGGAGCGCTGCCGGGCGCCTTCCTGCACGCTGCGCAGCAGCTCATCGAGCGACTGGGCCTGCTCCTGGTTCTGGTTCTGCTGCTCCTGGTTCTGCTTCTGTTCATCAGGCTCCTGCGCGAGCGCGGCCCCACCGGCTGCGAGCGCGCCGAGCAGAAGAGCACGGACGATTGTGTTTCTCATTGCGCGGGCTCCGCTGCGGGGACCGGTATCTTGAGCATTTGCGGCGCTGCCTGCTTGCGGGCAATGCGCAGGCCGTCGTTGATCGAGCGGCGATACTCGTCCGGCAGGGTCTCCCATTCCCTGGAATTCTTGTTCCAGAAGCCGGTTTCGCTGCCGTCCGCCGTCTGATAGGCCAGCAGCATGCGGCCGACGCGCAGGAAGTCGACCTGCCGAGCCGGGCCGTCACCGAGCTCGAGCGGGCCGGTATACGCCTCCACGTCACGGCCGAAGTTGGCCTCGATCGTGTAGGCGTCCATGATCTGGCGGTATTTCTCCGAGATCGTCACGTCGGCGCGATCCATGTTGTCGCGCAGCCGGGCGACGCGTCCGCTGCGCTCCTCGAGCTGGAACGGCATGTCGAGCTCTATGAACTGATCGAGCGTATCGATCATGTTCTGCATGAGCGGCACGATATCCTGCTCGGTCTCGACGAAATTCTCGAGCTGCTCCTTGATCGACGCCTTGTCGCGTTCCTGGTCGTTGACCAGCTTCTCGAGATTCTGGTTGTAGATGCGCACGCGGTCGAGCTGCTGCGTGGTCACCCTGTAGTCGCCGATCAGGTTGGTGGTCTGGTCGGCGAGCTGACTGATGCGCGTCTGCGATTTCGCGGCCGCCTCATCGGCTGCGGTCTGGGTCTGCAGCGACTGCTCCACTATGCGCTCCTGGGCCACTGCGGCCGACGAGCACGACGCCAGCAGAACCGCCAGGCACCGGCCCAATCCGCTCGCGCCGCGTGGGAACATCAATGTAAGCATGAGACTACCTGCGTTATTTATTCGTTCGGTATCGTGGGGCGGACAGCAAGCCGAATCTAGCAGAATCGCTTGCGAAAAAAAAGCCGCGGTCGCAGCAATAAGTTTCTGATTGCAAGCCGATTCTCGCCGGTGCGACGGCGGCTCACATGTTCCTCCGGTACTGCCCGCCGACTTCGTACAACGAGTGGGTAATGCGGCCGAGGGAGCAGGTCTTGACCGTCTCCATGAGCCGGTCGAAGGTGTTTGCGTCGGTGCTGGCCGCCTGCTGCAGGGCCTTGAGGGCGTCCGGCGCGCCTCCCGCATGATGCTCGCCGAACCGCCGCGCGGACGCCACCTGCGCCTGCTTCTCGACTTCGGTCGAGCGGATGAGCTCGGGAGCCTGCGTGGCCCCGGCGTCGCCGCGCGGGCCGGCCTGCCAGGTGTTGACGCCGATGATCGGCAGGCTGCCGTCGTGCTTCCTGGACTCGTAATAGAGGCTTTCGTCCTGGATTTTGCCCCGTTGGTACATGCTCTCCATCGCGCCCAGCACGCCGCCGCGCTCCGAGATGCGCTCGAACTCCCGGTAGACGGCCGCCTCCACCTCATCGGTCAGCACATCGATGATGAATGAGCCTTGCAGAGGATTCTGGTTCTTGTTGAGGCCGAGCTCCTTGTTGATGATGAGCTGGATAGCGACGGCGCGGCGCACTGATTCCTCCGTCGGCGTCGTAATGGCCTCGTCGTAAGCATTCGTGTGCAGACTGTTGCAGTTGTCGAACAGCGCATACAGCGCCTGCAGCGTCGTGCGCGTGTCGTTGAACTGGATCTCCTGGGAGTGCAGGCTGCGCCCGGAGGTCTGTATGTGATACTTGAGCATCTGGCTGCGAGGGCCTGCATCGTAAAGATCGCGCATTGCGCGTGCCCAGATACGCCGCGCGACGCGGCCGATGACCGCGTACTCGGGGTCCATGCCGTTGGAAAAGAAAAAGCTCAGGTTGGGCGCGAAATCGTCGATCGCCATGCCCCGGCTCAGGTAGTACTCGACGATCGTGAAGCCGTTGGCCAGCGTGAACGCCAGCTGGCTGATCGGATTGGCGCCTGCTTCGGCGATGTGATAGCCGCTGATCGATACGCTGTAGAAATTGCGCACGCGGTGGTCGATGAACCACGCCTGCACATCGCCCATCATGCGCAGCGCAAACTCCGTCGAGAAGATGCAGGTGTTCTGGGCCTGGTCTTCCTTGAGGATATCGGCCTGCACCGTACCGCGCACCCTGGCAAGCGCGTCGGCGCGCAGCTTCTCGTAGGTTTCCGCATCGACGAGCTGATCTCCGGTCGCGCCGAGCAGGCCGAGCCCGAAGCCGTCGTGACCCTCGGGCAGCGCCCCCTGGTAGGCGGGCCGCGGCCGGCCGGCGTACAGCGCGTCGATCTTCTTCTGCGCCTCGTCCCAGCGCGATTCCTCACGCAGGTAGCGCTCGACACGCTGGTCGATAGCGGTATTCATGAACATCGCCAGGATAATCGGCGCCGGGCCGTTGATCGTCATCGACACCGAGGTCGCCGGATCGCACAGGTCGAACCCCGAATAGAGCTTTTTCATGTCGTCGAGCGTCGCGATCGAGACGCCCGAGTTGCCGATACGTCCGTAGATGTCCGGCCGGATATCCGGATCCTCGCCATACAACGTCGCGGAGTCGAAGGCCGTGGACAGCCGCGTGGCGGCGTGTCCGAGCGCAACGTAATGAAAGCGCCGGTTGGTTCGTTCCGGCGTGCCCTCGCCGGCGAACATGCGGGTAGGATCCTCCAGCTCCCGCCGGTACGGGTACACGCCGGCCGTGTACGGAAAGGCGCCCGGCAGATTCTCCGCGAGCAGGAAGCGCAGGGTTTCTCCCCAGTCGGCGAAACGAGGCGGCGCGATCTTGGGGACGCGCAGATGACTCAGCGATTCGGTGTAGTTCTCGCCGGTGATCTCGCGGCCGCGGACCGTATACGCATACTGGTCCGCCGTGACCTGCTCCAGGCGTTCCGGCCACGCGGCGAGTTGCGCGCGCGCGTTTTGGCCCAGCGCCTCGAGGGCGTCGTTGTAGCGCCGGCGCAGGCCGCGCAGCAGCGGATCCTCCGCCGACTCGAGCGCGGTTTCTGCGTACGGCTCGAGCGGCTCCGGACGCTCCGCGTCGTCGCCCAGCACCGTGTACAGGCTGAACGCGAGCCGCGCCTGCTCGACCCTGTGCGCGTCCGCGGCCGCGGTCTCGCGGCCGCACTCGGCGATTTCTGCCAGATAGCGCGAGCGCGCCGGCGGGATGATCGCCTGCCGCGCATGACTCGCTGCAAGGACACTCTCATCGACGGGCCAGCTGCCGAGGCCGCGACCGGTGAGCGTGTCGCATAAGCCCTTGAAGAAGTGGTTCACGCCGGGATCGTTGAACTGGCTCGCCACCGTCGGATAGACCGGGACGTCGACATCGGCGGCCTTGAACTTGTGCCGATTGCGCTTCCACTGCTTGCGCACGTCGCGCAGCGCGTCCTCGCCGCCGCGCTTCTCGAATTTGTTGAGCGCAACCAGGTCGGCAAAGTCGAGCATGTCGATTTTCTCGAGCTGGCTCGGCGCGCCGAAGTCGCCGGTCATCACGTAGACTGAAACATCGACGAGATCGACGATTTCGGTGTCGCTCTGACCGATGCCGGCCGTCTCGACAATGACGAGATCGAATCCGGCGTGCTTCATGAGCCGGACGGTGTCGGCAAGCACGACGCTCGTTGAGAGGTGCTGCCGGCGCGTGGCGATCGAGCGCATGAACACGCGCTCGCTCGCCAGGCTGTTCATGCGGATGCGGTCGCCGAGCAGCGCGCCGCCCGTGCGCCGGCGCGTCGGATCGACTGCGATGACGCCGATGTTCACTTGCGGAAAGTGCCTGAGGAAACGATTCAGCAGCTCGTCCGTCAGGCTGCTCTTGCCGGCGCCGCCGGTGCCCGTGATGCCGACCACGGGCGGATGGTTTGCGGTCGCGCTCCAGGTATCGCGGAGCCGGTCGAGGCGGGTGGAGTCCTCGACGTTCTCCTCGAGCAGGGAAATCGCGCGCGCCAGCTGTTTATGATCGCCGGCGCCGAGCGTGCGCGGCTCGAAGCGCGGCCGCGACGCGCCGCGCGCACGGCGGAACACGTCTTCGATCATGCCGTCCAGTCCGAGGCGCATGCCGTCCTCGGGGCTGTAGATTTTCTCGACACCGTACGCTTCGAGCTCATCGCGTTCGTGCGGTGCGATGGTACCGCCGCCGCCGACGAAGACGCGGATATGCCCCGCGTCGCGTTCGCGAAGTATGTCGATCATGTAGCGGAAATATTCGTTGTGGCCACCCTGGTAGGAGCTGCAGGCGATCGCGTCGGCATCCTCCTGCACGGCCGCCCGCACGATATCGGCTACGCTGCGGTTGTGGCCGAGATGCACGACCTCTGCGCCGTGCGCCTGCAGCAGGCGGCGGATGATATTGATCGCTGCATCGTGGCCGTCGAACAGCGAGGCCGCCGTGACGAAGCGCAACGGCCCGCTGTCGGCGGCAGCCGCCCGCTCCTCGATGTATTCAGCCGGTATGCTCATGGATGGTTTTTCTTGGGCCTCGCGTCAGCGTGCCGGCCTCGGCCGCCCGCGGTTGTGCAGCGCAGCAGCATGCGGGCGCGGGTCTCGCGGCGGCACGGCGACACCCGAAAGCGCAGGCGTGGAAAAGATCCGCCAGACCTTTTTCCGCATCCGCCCGAAAGACTATAATGCCGCGGCTCGTGCGGCGCCGAATCCGCGCGCAAGAACGCAAGCCGTGCGTCCACAGCAAGTCGCCGGTCGTGCGCAACCGGTGGCGCAGGCCACAGTTTAACAGCAACATGCCCATATTCGAGGGTCGCCCGGCGCAGTCGCGAAGGCGGACCCTGCTCGCCCGCGCCCCGCATCGTCCACAGGAGGCATGAATGGAGCTTTTCGACATCCTCGAGGAAAAGGGCCACGAAGAGGTCGTTTTCTTCCACAGCCAGAGCACGGGGATGAAATGCATCGTCGCCATTCATTCGACGGTGCTCGGCCCGGCGCTGGGAGGGTTGAGAATGTGGCCTTATGCGACCGAGGACGAAGCGCTCAAGGACGTTTTGCGGCTGTCGCGCGGCATGACCTACAAAGCGTCCGTCTCCGGCCTCAATCTCGGCGGCGGCAAGGCGGTGCTCATCGGCGACCCCGAAAAGGACAAGAGCGAGGCGTTGTTCCGCGCCCTCGGCCGGTTCATCGGCTCACTAGGCAACCGCTATATCACTGCCGAAGACGTAGGCACCACGGTCGAGGACATGGATTACATCTTTCAGGAAACCGATCGCGTCGTCGGCGTGCACAAGGTGCATGGCGGCAGCGGCGACCCGTCGCCGTTCACGGCCTACGGCACCATGCAGGGCATCAAGGCCTGTCTCGAGCGTCGTTACGGCCATACCGACGTCGGTCAGGCGAGCTATGCCGTGCAGGGTGTGGGCAGCGTCGGCCATCACCTCGTCAGGCTGCTGCGCAGGCACGGCGCGAAAGTGTTCGTGACCGATATCAACGCCGAACGCGTGCAGCAGACCGTGGACGAGCTCGGCGCCGAGGCGGTGCCGATGAACCAGATCTACGACACGGATGCCAAGGTGTTCGCACCCTGCGCACTGGGCGGGGTCGTCAACGAAGACACGGTGCCCAGGCTCAAATGCGAAATCGTGGCGGGCGCCGCCAACAATCAGCTCGAGTCCGACGAGTGGGGCACGGCGCTGGAAAAGCGCGGCATTCTCTATGCGCCGGATTACGCCATCAACGCCGGCGGCCTGATGAACGTGGCGATCGAGCTGCAGGGCTACAACAAGGAGCGCGCCTATCTCGCCGTCAGCTCGATCTACATCAACATACGCAATATCTTCAACATCGCCGATCGCGACGGCATTCCGAGCTGGCAGGCCGCCGACCGCCTGGCCGAGGAGCGCATCCGCGCCATCGGCGAGGTCAAGAAGCCTTACTCGAAGCGCTTCAAGGACCGGCTGTCCGGCCGTTCGCCGCACACCGCCGCCGACTAGGAAATGGGGACGTTCCTGATTTCGCCGGCGAACGGTTTGTAGAATGATCCGGGTTCAGCGAAATCAGGAATGTCCCCATTTCACCCGCAGTTTCCAGAGGTCCGCCGTGAGCCTTTTCAACACCGCCCTGAGCGAGGACATCGATCTTCTGCGTGACACCGTGCGGCGGTTCGCGAAAACCGAGCTTGCACCGCGCGCGGCCGCGATCGACGAGAGCAACGCCTTCCCCCAGGAGCTGTGGCGCACGCTGGGCGAGCTGGGCGTGCTCGGCATGACCGTGCCGGAGTCGCTGGGCGGCACGGACATGGGCTATCTCGCGCACGTCGTCGCAATGGAGGAGATATCGCGCGCCTCGGCCTCGGTCGGGCTTTCCTACGCCGCGCACTCCAACCTCTGCCTGAACAATCTTTATCTCAACGCCACCGAAGCCCAACGCGATAAATACGTGCCGAAGCTGTGCAGCGGCGAATGGGTCGGCGCACTCGCCATGTCCGAGCCGGGCGCCGGCTCGGATGTCGTCGGATCGATGAGCTGCCGCGCCGAAAAACGCGGCGACACGTGGATCGCCAACGGCTCGAAGATGTGGATCACCAACGGTCCCGAGGCCGACGTGCTGGTCGTGTACATGCGCACCGCGCCGGAGGAAGCCGGCTCGGCCTGCGTGACCGCGTTCATCGTCGAGAAGGGGATGCCCGGCTATCGCACGGCTCAAAAGCTCGACAAGCTCGGCATGCGCGGCTCGAATACCTGCGAGCTCGTCTTCGAGAACTGCGAGATTCCCGCCGCCAACGTGCTCGGCGAGATCGACAAGGGCGTTTACATCCTGATGAGCGGGCTCGATTCCGAGCGTCTCGTGCTTTCCGGGGGGCCCATCGGCATCATGCAGGCCTGCATGGACGAGGTGCTTCCCTACCTGCACGAGCGCAAGCAGTTCGGCCGCACGCTCGGCAGCTTCGGCGTCATGCAGGCCAAGGTCGCCGACATGTACACGTCGCTGCAGTCGTCGCGCGCGCTCGCGTATCGCACCGCGCAGCAGTTCGACCGCGGCGAGCCGACCCGCCAGGATGCCGCGGCATCGCTGCTGCACGCCTCGCGCAGCGCCGTGGAGGTGACGCTGGAAGCGATCCAGAGCCTCGGCGGCAACGGCTACATCAACGAATATCCGGTCGGGCGCCTGTTGCGCGACGCGAAGCTCTACGAGATCGGCGCCGGCACCACCGAGATCCGCCGGCTGCTGATCGGTCGCGAGCTGCTTCGCGCCACGGCCCCCTGAGGAGTCAGGAGTCGAGATGAAGGAAGACCCGATCGTGATCACCGCGGCGCGCCGCACACCCATCGGCGCGTTCCTGGGGGCGCTGTCGCCCGTCAGCGCGACCTCGCTCGGAGCCGCGGCAATCCGAGCCGCGCTCGGAGACGCCGGCGTGGAAGGCGGCGAGGTCAGCGAGGTGTTCATGGGCTGCGTGCTGCCCGCGGGCCTCGGCCAGGCGCCTGCCCGGCAGGCGGCTCTGGAAGCCGGCCTGCCCGCTTCGACACCGTGCACGACCGTCAACAAGGTCTGCGGCTCGGGCATGAAGACCGTCATGCTCGCGCACGATCTCATCGCCGCCGGCTCGGCCGACATCGTGGTCGCCGGCGGCATGGAATCGATGAGCAACGCGCCGTACCTGATGCCGAAGGCGCGCGCCGGTTACCGGATGGGCCACCAGCAGGTGCTCGATCACATGTTCTTCGACGGCCTGCAGAATCCCTACGACGGCAACATGATGGGCAAGTTCGCGGAGGACACCGCCGACAGGTACGGCTTCTCGCGCGAGGCGCAGGACGAGTTCGCGACGGCCTCCGTACGGCGCGCGCTCGACGCCACCGAGTCGGGCGCATTCGCCGGCGAGATAGTTGCGGTGACGGCGAAGACGCGCAAGGGCGAAACCACTGTGGAACGCGACGAGGAACCCTTCAACTGCAACATCGACAAGATCCCCACGCTGCGACCCGCGTTCCGCACGGACGGCACCGTCACCGCAGCCAGCTCGTCGTCTATCTCGGACGGCGCCGCGGCGCTCGTGCTCATGCGCGCCAGCGAGGCCCGGCGTCGCGGCACGCCGCCGCTGGCCCGTATCGTCGGTCACAGCGGCTTCGCGCAGGCGCCGGAATGGTTCACGACCGCGCCAGTGTTCGCCATCCGGGCGCTGCACGAGCAGCTCGGCTGGTCGCCGGGCGATGTCGATCTCTACGAGGTCAACGAAGCTTTCGCGGTGGTGGCCATGGCCGCCATGCGCGACGTCGGTATCCCGCACGACAAGTTCAACGTCCACGGCGGCGCCTGCGCACTCGGCCATCCGATCGGCGCCACGGGTGCGCGGCTCGTCGTCACTCTGCTGCACGCGCTCAGGAACCGCGAGCTCGGGCGCGGGGTCGCATCGCTGTGCATCGGCGGCGGAGAAGCCACCGCCATCGCTGTCGAGATGGCCTGAGCCCGGCGGCGCCGCATGCCGGTCATCAAGAGCCAGCTCGATGCCCGCAGTCCCGGGTTCGAGGCAAACCGGCAACACATGCTGGCACTGGTCGCCGACCTGCGGCGCAAGGTCGCGGCCGCAGCGCAGGGCGGCGGCGGGCAGGCCCGAGAGCGGCATTTGAAACGCGGCAAGCTGCTGCCGCGCGAGCGCATCGAGGCGCTGCTCGATCGCGGCAGCGCCTTCCTGGAATTTTCCCCGCTGGCCGCAAACGGCATGTACGACGACAGCGCACCCTGCGCCGGCATCATCACCGGCATCGGCCGGGTAGCGGGCCTGGAGGTGGTCGTCGTCGCCAACGACGCGACGGTCAAGGGCGGCACCTATTTTCCGATCACGGTCAAGAAACACCTTCGCGCCCAGGAGATCGCCGCGGAGAATCACCTGCCCTGCGTCTACCTCGTCGATTCCGGGGGCGCGTTCCTGCCGATGCAGGACGAAGTGTTCCCCGATCGCGAGCACTTCGGACGCATTTTCTACAATCAGGCGCGCCTGTCCGCGCGCAACATTCCGCAGATCGCCGTGGTGCTCGGCTCGTGCACCGCTGGGGGCGCCTACGTGCCCGCCATGTGTGATGAAGCCGTCATCGTGCGCGAACAGGGCACGATCTTTCTCGGCGGGCCGCCGCTCGTCAAGGCCGCCACGGGCGAGGTCGTCGATGCGGAGTCGCTCGGCGGCGGCGAGGTGCACAGCCGCGTCTCCGGCGTCACCGATCACCTCGCCGCGGACGACTCCCATGCGCTGGCCATCGCGCGCGAGCTGATCGGCAATCTCAACCGCCGCAGGCCGTCCTGGCTGACCACGCAGCCCCCGGCGGAGCCGCTCTATGACGCCGAAGACATCTACGGCATCCTCCCCACCGACACGCGCCACCCCTACGACGTGCGCGAGATTGTCGCCCGCCTCGTCGACGGCTCGCAGTTCAGCGAGTTCAAGGCGCTATACGGCAAGACGCTCGTGTGCGGCTTCGCACACCTGCACGGCTATCCGGTCGGCGTGCTGGCGAACAACGGCATCCTGTTTTCCGAATCCGCCCTGAAGGGCTGCCACTTCATCGAGTTGTGCAATCGCCGGGGCATCCCGCTCGTGTTCCTGCAGAACATCACCGGCTTCATGGTCGGCAGAAAGTACGAGCACGCCGGGATCGCCAAGGACGGCGCGAAGATGGTCACCGCCGTGGCCTGCGCGCGGGTGCCGAAATTCACGGTCATCATCGGCGGCTCGTTCGGCGCCGGCAATTACGCGATGTGCGGGCGTGCCTACGGCGGCCGCATGCTCTGGACGTGGCCCAACGCGCGCATCTCCGTGATGGGCGGCGAGCAGGCCGCGAACGTGCTCGCAACCGTGCGCCGGGAGGGCATCGAGGCCCGCGGGTCGAGCTGGCCCGAGGCCGAGCAGAAAGCCTGGATGGAAGAGATCCGCACACAATACGAGACCCAGGGCCACCCTTATTACGCCACGGCCCGGCTGTGGGACGACGGCGTCATCGACCCGCTGGACACGCGCCGCGTGCTCGGTCTGGCCATCTCCGCCGCATTGAACGCCCCGCTGGAGCCGGAAACGCCTTACGGCGTGTTCCGCATGTAGGGGACATTCCTGATTTCGATGAGTACGTATCATTCGCTCGGCCGACATTCGACGAAATCAGGAATGTCCCCATTACCATGAGCGTTCACACTTCGACCGACGGCCGCGGCATCGCGACCGTGACGCTCGACAGGCCCGAGGTGCACAACGCCTTCGACGACCGGCTGATCGCGGACCTGACCGCGCTGCTCGAGCGTCTCGACGGCGATGAACGGGTGCGGGCGGTGGTCCTGACCGGCGCCGGCAAATCGTTCTCGGCCGGCGCGGACATGCGCTGGATGCGCGACATGGCGGCTTTCGGCCGCAAGGAGAACATCGCCGACGCATTGCGCCTGGCGCGCATGCTCGACCTGCTGAACCGGCTGTCCAGGCCCACGATCGCGCGCGTCAACGGCCATGCCTTCGGCGGCGGCGTCGGCCTGATCGCCTGCTGCGACATCGTCGTGGCCTCGACCGCGGCCCGCTTCGCGTTGACCGAAGTGCGTCTCGGCGTGCTGCCGGCCGTCATCTCGCCCTACGTCATCGCCGCGATCGGCGCGCGCCAGGCGCGCCGCTGGTTCCTGACCGCAGGCCGCATGGATGCCGCGGCCGCCGAGCGTATCGGGCTCGTCCATCGTGCCGTGGAGCCGGACGGGCTTGATGCAGCCGTCGAAGAGGAGATCGGGGCGCTGCTCGCCGCGGGGCCCGAAGCGCTCGCCGCCTGCAAGACCCTCATCGAGACCGTCGTCGATCCGCGCGAGCGCGGCGCGGGCCTCATGCAGCGCACCGCCGAGATGATCGCCGAGCGCCGCGCGTCGGCCGAAGGCCAGGAGGGTCTGAGCGCCTTTCTCGAGAAACGCAACCCCGCCTGGCGCGACCGTTGAGCCGGCCGCCGCAAACCGTACCGGACGGCTTGCCGGTGTCCTGGCGTCGGGCATGTTCGACAAGCTGCTGATCGCCAATCGCGGCGAGATTGCCTGCCGGGTCATGCGCACCTGCCGGCGGCTGGGCATCGCCAGCGTCGCCGTTTACTCGGACGCGGATCGTCACGCGCTGCACGTGCGGCTGGCCGAAGAGGCGGTGCATATCGGGCCGGCGCCGGCCGCTGAATCGTACCTGCGCATCGATCGAATCGTCGCAGCCGCCCGGGCCTCGGGCGCGGCGGCCGTGCATCCGGGTTACGGCTTCCTGGCCGAGAACCCGGCATTTGCCGGCGCCTGTGCGGAAGCCGGGCTCGCGTTCGTCGGCCCGCTGCCTGCCACGATCGAGAAGATGGGCTCCAAGAGTGCGGCCCGGCGGCTCATGCAGGCCGCCGGCGTGCCGGTCGTGCCCGGGTTTGACGGCCATGAGCAGGACGATCGAAGCCTGGCCCGCGAGGCAGAACGTCTCGGCTTTCCGCTCATGATCAAGCCGTCGGCGGGCGGAGGCGGCAAGGGCATGCGCATCGTGCGCGATACCGCAGGGTTCGCCGCTGCGCTCAAGTCGGCACGGCGCGAGGCGCTCAGCGCCTTCGGCGATGACCGCGTGCTGCTCGAGCGCTACCTCGAAGAGCCGCGCCATATCGAGATTCAGGTGTTCGGCGACGAGCACGGCAACGTCGTGCACCTGTTCGAGCGTGAATGCTCGATCCAGCGCCGCTACCAGAAAATCATCGAGGAAACACCCTCGCCGTTTGCGGACGAGGCGCTCGCCACCGGCCTCGGCGCGGCGGCGGTCACCGCCGCGCGCGCCGTGGATTATCGAAATGCCGGCACCGTCGAGTTCATCGTCGGCGCGGACCGCGAATTCTATTTCATGGAAATGAACACCCGGTTGCAGGTGGAGCATCCGGTAACCGAGCTCGTCACGGGGCTCGACCTCGTCGAGTGGCAGCTGCGCGTGGCCGCAGGCGAGCCGCTGCCCCTCGGGCAGCAGGCGTTGTCGCGCCGCGGCCATGCCATTGAGGCGCGCATCTACGCCGAGGATCCGGCGCAGGACTTCCTGCCTGCCGTCGGACGGATAGACCGGTTCGCACATCCGCCGCCGGACGCGGGCCTGCGCATCGATGCGGGCATCGAAGACGGCGACAGGGTCGGCATCCATTACGACCCGATGATCGCCAAGCTCTGCGTGCACGCGGCGGATCGCGCGGCCGCCGTCACCGCCCTGCGCCGCGCGCTCGCGCGCACGGCGGTATTCGGACCGGCGACCAACCTGGGACTGCTGCGGCGGATCGCCGCGCATCCGGCCTTCGCGGCGGGCCAGATTCATACCGGCTGGCTCGACGCGGAGCTCGGCGCGCTGCTCGGCGACGCCCCCGAAGCCGCGCCGGTAATCCGGGCGGCCGCCGCGGTGCGCTGCCTGCTCGATCGCGAGGCGGCAGGCCGCGAGGATGCCGAGGAGGCGGCGTCGCCCTGGAACCGGCTCGACGGCTGGCAGGCAAACGGCCTGGGCCGCAACCGTCTGCGCTTCGCCGACGAGACCGGCCGCGCGCGGGACCTGTTCGTGACCGGCTGGCACGGGCGCTACCGGGTCGCAGACGAAGGCCGGGATTTCGACCTCGAGGCGCGCGAGGTCGACAGCGAATGCCTCGAGATTGATACCGGCGGTCAGGCGCAAACGCTCGTCGTGATCCGGCACGGTAATCGCTATGTCGTCGCCGACGACATGGCCGGATTCGTCCTCGAGCAGAAGGACCCGTGGCCCGTGGCGGAGGCAGCCGCGGACGACCGCGCGCATCCGGGTGCGCCCCTGCCGGGGCGCATCGTCGCCGTGGAGGTGGCCGCCGGCGACCGCGTTGTCGAGGGTCAGCCGCTGCTCGTGCTCGAGGGCATGAAGATGGAGTACACGCTCCGGGCGCGCGCGGCGGGCGTCGTCGAGCGCGTACTGTATGCTGCGGGCGAGTTCGTCGAGGCGGAAGTGGCGCTCGTCGATATCCGGCCCGACGGGGACGAAACCGCATGAGCGTTGTCTGTGTTGCCGTAGGGCCGAATTCATTCGGCCGGTTTGCGAGGCGGGTTGAAAACCCGCCCTACGACATGATCGAGTCGAAGCTGCCGATATTCGTCGTTACCGTAGGGCCGAATTCATTCGGCCGATTTGCGAGGCGGGTTGAAACCCGCCCGACCACATGATGGAGTCGAACCTCCCGGAATTCGTCAAGGTCGTCGAGGTGGGCGCCCGCGACGGCTTGCAGAACGAGCCCCGGCCGGTCCCCGCCGCCGTCAAGATCGAGCTCATCGATCGGCTGAGCCGCACCGGGCTTAAGACCATCGAAACGACCAGCTTTGTCAGCCCCGACTGGACGCCGCAGCTCGCCGACGCGCAGGAGGTTTACGAATCGATCCGGCGCGAGCCCGGTGTCTCCTATCCCGTGCTGGTGCCCAATCTCAAGGGCATGCAGCGCGCGCTCGCATCGGGGGTCGAGGAGATCGCGCTGTTCACGGCGGCATCCGAGACCTTCAATCGCAAGAACATCAACGCCTCCATCGACGAGAGCTTCGATCGCTTCGAGCCTGTGGTCGAGCTCGCGCGCAAGAACGACGTGCGCGTGCGCGGCTACATTTCCTGCGCGCTCGGCTGTCCGTACGAGGGAGATATCGATGTTCGTGTCGTCGCCGCAGTCGCCGAGCGGCTCGCGGCGCTCGGCTGCTACGAAATCTCGCTGGGCGACACCATCGGCGTGGGCACGCCGGTCGCGGCGCGCCGCATGGTCGCGCAGGTCGCCGAGCGTGTGGACATCTCGCGCCTGGCCGTGCATTTCCACGACACGCGCGGCCAGGCCCTGGCCAACGTGTTCGCCTGCCTCGAGCTCGGCGTCGCGGTCGCCGATGCCTCGGTGGCCGGCCTCGGGGGTTGCCCCTACGCGAACGGCGCCACGGGCAACGTGGCCACCGAGGACCTCGTGTATATGCTGCATGGCCTGGGCGTGGAAACCGGCGTCGACCTGGACCTGCTCATCGACGCGGGCTTGTACATCTGCAGGGCGCTCGACAAGAGACCGGACAGCAAGAACGGCCGCCTGCGGCTGGACAGCGCGACACGCGACGGACGAAAGGAAGGCAAGGTATGAAATTCGAGGGCGCAAGAGCAGTGATCACGGGTGCGGCATCCGGTCTCGGCCATGCCGTCACCGAGCGTGTCGCCGGCGCCGGCGGCCAGGTGACGATGCTCGACATCAATGAGGAGCAGGGTGTGCGCGCTGCGGGTGCGATCGGCGACGGCGCCCGATTCGAGCGTGTCGACGTCAGCATCGAGCAGGAGGTCAACGACGCGATCGAACGCGCCGCCGCGGCCATGGGCGGCATCGATCTGGCGGTCAACTGCGCCGGCATCATCGGCGCCGCCCGCGTGCTCGGCCGCAGCGCACCCATGGACGGCGAGTTCTTCGCCAGAGTCATACGCATCAATCTTATCGGGTCGTTCTTCGTCGCGAAGGCCGCCGCCGACGCCATGCAGCACAACGAGCCGGACGAGGAAGGCGAACGCGGACTGATCGTCAATACCGCCTCGGTCGCCGCCTACGAGGGTCAGATCGGCCAGGCGGCCTACTCGGCATCCAAGGGCGGCGTGGTCAGCATGACCCTGCCGATCGCGCGCGAGCTCGCGCGGCTCGGCATCCGCGTCATGACCATCGCGCCCGGCATCTTCATGACGCCGATGATGGCCGGGCTGCCGGAGAGCGTGCAGAAATCGCTCGGCGAGCAAGTGCCGTTCCCTTCCCGCCTCGGCCGTCCGGCCGAGTTCGCAGACCTCGTCGAGCACATCTGCGGCAACGTCATGCTGAATGGCGAGACCATCCGGCTCGACGGCGCCATCCGCATGCAACCCAAGTGATCGGGAGACAGTCCGTCATGTTGAATCGAACTTCGCGGATCGCTGCACTCGTCTTCATTGCCGCAACCGCCGGATGCGCCGTGCCCGCAACGCAGCCGGCGGCGGAGGCGCCTGCCGCCGGAGACGACGCCGTCACAGGCTTCAGCATCCCGGTCCGCTATCACAAGCTCGA
Source organism: Gammaproteobacteria bacterium (assembly GCA_035524935.1). Lineage (GTDB taxonomy): Bacteria > Pseudomonadota > Gammaproteobacteria > Steroidobacterales > JACDCP01 > JACDCP01. The sequence goes on from DATLFD010000050.1 coordinate 28,920, forward strand.
CAACGGGCTCAAGGTCGTGCTTTCGCCGGATCCGTCGGTGCCGGTCGTCACCGTGGCCGTCTACTACAACATCGGCTTTCGAATAGAGCCGCGCGATCGCACCGGATTCGCTCACCTGTTCGAGCACCTGATGTTCCAGGGCTCCGACAACCTGGGCAAGATGGAATTCGTGAGCCTCGTGCAGAACAACGGCGGCGTGGTGAACGGGTCCACACGCTTCGATTACACGAACTATTTCGAAGTCGTGCCCGCCCACAAGCTCGAGACCATGCTCTGGGCGGAGGCGGACCGGATGAAGAGCCTCGCAATCACCGAGGAAAACCTGGTCAACCAGAAAGAGGTCGTCAAGAATGAAGTGAAGGTTAACGTTCTCAATCAGCCGTATGGCGGGTTTCCGTGGCTCGATATGCCCCGGCATGCGAACGAGAACTGGTACAACGCCCACAATTTCTACGGCGAGCTCGAGGATCTGGACGCCGCGACCCTCGACGAGGCGCGCAGTTTCTTCGATACCTACTATGGACCGGACAATGCCGTGCTGGTGATCATCGGCGATTTCGATCCGCCGGCGGCACTGTCGATGGTGGAGCGTTATTTCGGCGGCATCGCGCGCTCCGACCCGCCGCCCCTTCCGGACATCTCCGAGCCGCCACAGCACGAGGAGAAACATGCGACCCGGCTCGATCCGCTGGCGCCACGCCCGGCGCTCGCCTTTGCCTACCACGTCCCCGAGCGCGGCACGCCGGAACACTATGCCATGGGCATCATCGATCAGATTTTGCTGCAGGGCGAGGACAGCCGTCTGCACCGCAAGCTCGTGCAGGAACACGGATTCACGGACGGTGTGTTCGGCGGCATCAATATGCTCGGCAGCATGTTCGACTACAACGGCCCCATGCTGTGGACAGCCGCTTTGCTGCACGACGCGGACAACGACGCGGCAACCATCATGTCCGCCGTCGACGAGGTCATCGAGGATCTGCGCACCGGCGGTGTGACCGAGGCCGAGTTCGAGCGCGCTCTCGTCAAGATGCGCTCGGGCCTGTACAGCATCGTCGGTTCCTCGACCCGCTTCGGTCTGTCGGATCTCCTCGCCTCCTTCGCGCTTTTCGACGACGACCCCGGACGTATCAACCGGATCGAGGACGAGATGCGCAAGGTGACGCCGGAGCTGATCGGCGCGACGGCCGAAGAATACCTGCGGCCCGGCAACCGCACCGTACTGACCTTGCTGCCGCAGCCGCCCCAGGCGGCCGGCTCGGCTTCGGGAGGATGATCATGCGCAGGCTGTCCGGTTTCATCAGTTGCGGCCTTCTCGCCCTCGCCACGGCTGCCGCGCAGGCGCGGGAAACACCTCCGCAAGGCGGCGAGCCGAAGGATTTCGAGCTGCCCCGCAAGGAGACGCTCGCGCTCGACAACGGGCTTGCGGCCACGTTCGTGCCGTTCGGAGAAGTGCCGAAAGTCACGGTCAGCGTGGTCGTTCGCACGGGCAACCTCAATGAGGGCGACCGCACCTGGCTCGCTGACCTGAGCGGCGAGCTCATGAAGGAAGGCACCGCCACGCGCAGCGCGCAGGAAATCGCGACGGAGGCCGCCGATATGGGCGGCAGCGTCGGCGTCGGCGTCAGTGGCGAGCAGACCTCGATCACGGCCGACGTGCTGTCCGAATACGGCCCGCAGGCGGTTGCGCTCGTCGCCGACGTCGTGCGCAGGCCGCGCTTCCCGGAATCGGAGTTGCAGCGCATCCGTGGCGATCTCCTGCGCAGCCTGAGCGTCGCACGCTCACAGCCGCAGAGCCAGGCAAGCGAGGCATTCCACCGCATGCTCTACGGCGCGCATGCTTTCGGCAGGGTTTTCCCCACCGAGGAACGGCTTGCTTCGTACACTATCGAAGACGTGCGGGCCTACTATTCGGGAAACTTCGGCGCGCAGCGCACGCATGTATACGTGGCCGGCAATTTCGATGCCGACGCGATGGCAGCCGCTGTTAGAGACGCCTTCGCAGACTGGTACACCGGACCGGAACCCCATATCGACGTGCCGGGCCGGCATCGGGGCGAACGTACCGCATTCATCGATCGCGACGGCGCGCCGCAGTCGACGGTGTTCGTCGGCCAGAGAGTCGTGCATCCGGCCGAGGCGGACTATATCCCGATGGTGGTGATGAACACCCTGCTCGGCGGCTCGTTTGCCTCCCGCATCACCCGCAATCTGCGCGAGGACAAGGGCTATACCTACTCGCCTAGCAGCGGGATCTCGGCGCATTATCGCGACGCTTACTGGCTGCTGACGGCCGACGTGACCACGGAAGTGACCGGCCCCGCGCTCGAGGAAATCTTCGCCGAAATCCGCCGCTTGCAGTCCGAGCCGCCTTCGGTGCAGGAGCTCGACGGCATCAAGGCCTATCGAACGGGCATCTTCGTGCTGGGCAATGCCACGCGAGGCAGCCTCATCGGCCAGATGGCGTTCCTCGACCTGCATGGTCTCGACGAAAGCTTTCTGACGAACTATCTGAGCAACGTGCATGCTGTGACGCCCGCGCAGGTCAGCGACATCGCGAGGCGCCGGCTGCCGGTCGACGGAATGCACGTAGTGATCGTCGGCGATCTCGACCGGATCGAGGACCAGCTCGCGGAACTGCCGGCGCTGACGGGAACCGCTCCCGAAGTGGCCGAATGAAATCGGCCCTGCGCTCTAAATCGTAGGGCGGGTTTCAACCTACCCGCCATTCGCAGCCGACGAGTCGTAGGGCGGTTTCAACCCGCCATTCGCAGCCGACGAATCGTTGGCGCCTGTCAACGCCTCGTTCGAGAAAACCCGGCTGCTACAATGCGCGGCATGCCCGAGCGTGAGCGCATGCAATACGATGTGGCCGTCGTCGGCGCCGGGCCGGCCGGCCTCGCCTGCGCGATACGCCTCAAGCAGCTCGACACCGCGCGCACCGTCTGCGTGCTCGAAAAGGGCGCTGCGATCGGCGCCCATGCCCTGTCCGGCGCAGTCATGCAGCCGGACGCTCTCGACGCGCTGCTGCCCGCCTGGCGTGACAGCAGGCCCGAAATCTGCGTGCCGGCGGGCCGGGACGAGTTCCTTTACCTGACGCCGAGGCGGCGCGTGCGGCTGCCGACGCCGCCGCAGATGAAGAACCGCGGCAATTTCGTCATTTCCCAGGGTCAACTGTGCCGCTGGCTCGGTGAACAGGCCGAGTCGCTCGGCGTACATGTCTTTGCCGGCTTCGCCGCCGCACGCACGCTGTTCGACGAAAGGGGCGCCGTCGCCGGTGTCGGCACCGGCGACATGGGCCGCGAGCGGGACGGCACGCCCGGCCCGAACTTCGCGGCGGGGGTGGACATCCAGGCCGCGGTCACGGTGCTCGCCGAAGGCTGCCGCGGCAGCCTGACCAAAGCTCTCATCGCGAGCTTCAGGTTGGACGAGGGCCGCAGTCCGGCCACCTACGGTCTCGGTCTCAAGGAGCTCTGGCAGCTTCCCGCCGGCCGCGTCGAGCCGGGGCTCGTGCAGCACACCATCGGCTGGCCGCTCGACAACCGCACTTATGGCGGGAGTTTCGTCTATCACCTGAACGGCGACCGCGTCTATGTCGGCTTTGTGGTCGGGCTCGATTACGAGGACCCTCACTTCCGGCCTTTCGAGGCCTTTCAGCAGTTCAAGCACCACCCGAGCATCCGAGGGCTGCTCGAAGGCGGAGAGATCGTCTCCGGCGGCGCACGCTGCCTGAGCGAGGGCGGGCATCAGAGCGCACCGCGCCGCGACATGCCGGGGGCGCTCATCGTCGGCGACGCCGGCACCACGCTCAATGTGCCCAAGATCAAGGGTATCCACCTCGCGCTCCGTTCCGGCATGCTGGCCGCCGAGCATATCGTCGAGACCGGCACCAGCGACGGATTCGACGCACGCTTTCGCGCATCGCCGGCGGGCGCCGAGCTCCACAAGGTGCGCAACATCCGCCCCGGTTTCCGCTGGGGACTCTGGCCGGGCGTCGCGAATGCCGCGCTCGAGACGGTGACCTTCGGCAGGCTGCCCTGGACATTGCGTAACCGCGCCGACTGGTCGAGTCTGCGAAGGGTCACGGAATATGACTCTCCGGAGCGGCACTGGCAGGAGCGCGTCCTGCCGCCGCGGGACCGGCTCGCATCGGTCTACTTCGCAGCGACCGCGCACGACGAGAACCAGCCGAATCATCTGCACATTCTCGACCCCGAAATCTGCATTTCCCGCTGCACCGAAGAGCACGGCAATCCCTGCACGCGATTCTGCCCCGCGGCCGTCTACGAGATGGTCGAGGATGCCGCGGGGCGGCGACTGCAGATCAATTCGGCAAACTGTGTGCACTGCAAGGCCTGCGACATCAAGGATCCTTACGAGATCATCAACTGGGTGACGCCGGACGGCGGCTCGGGCCCGAACTACCAGGGACTTTAGAAAAAAAAACCTCTGGTAAACTTCGTTTCCGCCACCCCGTCACGAATGGTGCGGAACTTCCCCGGAAAAGCGGCCATGTCGGGTTTCTATAAAGTCGTCGACAGCTACGAGGAGGCGCTCGCCGGCCTCGAGGACAACATGACGGTCATGGCCGGCGGCTTCGGCCTGTGCGGCATACCGGAGGGGCTCATCGCACGCGTGCGCGACATGGGCGTCAAAGGCCTGACCTGCATCTCCAACAATGCGGGGGTCGACGGCTTCGGCCTGGGGCTGTGGCTCGAGCAACGCCAGATCAGGACCATGATCGCCTCGTACGTCGGCGAAAACCGCCTGTTCGAGCAACTGTTCCTGTCCGGCGAAATGGAGGTGATCCTGACCCCGCAGGGTACGCTCGCAGAGAAGATTCGCGCCGGCGGGGCCGGTATCCCCGCCTTCTTCACCGCGACCGGCTACGGCACCGCGGTCGCCGAGGGCAAGGAGACTCGCGAGATCGACGGGCGCCACTACGTACTCGAGCGGTCACTGACCGCGGACTTCTCGCTGGTCAAGGCCTGGAAGGCAGATACGATGGGCAATCTGATCTACCGAAAAACGGCTATGAACTTCAATCCAATGATTGCGACCGCGGGCAGGATCACCGTCGCCGAGGTCGAGGAGATCGTCGAGCCGGGCGAGCTCGATCCGAATTTCATTCACACGCCGGGCATATTCGTGAACCGCGTCATCAAGGGGCACTTCGAGAAGCGGATCGAGCAACGGACGGTCCATCAGCCACAGGCGGACGCCTGAAAATGGCGCTCGACCGCAATCAGATGGCCCGCCGCATCGCCCAGGAGCTCGAGGACGGTTTCTACGTGAACCTCGGGATCGGCATGCCGACCCTCGTGGCCAACCACATACCGGAAGGAGTGGAGGTCATGCTGCAATCCGAGAACGGGTTGCTCGGCATGGGCCGGTTCCCGACCGAGGAAGAAGTCGATCCGGACCTCATCAATGCCGGCAAGCAGACCGTGACGGCGGTGACCGGCGCGGCCTTCTTCAACTCGGCGGACAGCTTCGCAATGATCCGCGGCGCGCACGTGAACCTGACGGTGCTCGGCGCATTCGAGGTCGACCAGCAGGGAAATATCGCCTCGTGGATGGTGCCCGGCAAGCTCGTGAAGGGCATGGGCGGCGCCATGGACCTCGTGGCCGGCGCGGAAAACATCATCGTAATGATGATGCACGCCGGCAAGGACGGCTCCTCCAAGCTGCTCGAGAAATGCACGTTGCCGCTCACCGGCGTCGCGTGCATCAAACGCGTGGTGACGGACCTCGCCTATCTCGAGATCCGCGATGGAGCATTTCATCTCGTGCAGCGCGCGCCCGGTGTCAGCCTCGAGGAAATCAGGGCGAAGACGGCCGGCAGGCTCGTCGTGCCGCAGCAGGTGCCGGAGATGACCTTCTGAATGAGGGGTCGCTGCGCGAGCGTTACGCCGCCGCCCTCCAGCGACCCGGCTTCGTCGCCGACCCGGCCCAGGCAGCAGCGGTGCGCGAGCTGGAGCGCGTCACCTGCGATCTGCTCGCGCCCCGACCGGCCGGCGAACGGCTGCGACGCATCGGCCGGCGCCTCGGGCTCGCGGGGCCGGACCTCGAGCCCGCGCGCGGCCTCTATCTGTGGGGCGGCGTGGGCCGCGGCAAGACCTGGCTCATGGACATGTTCTTCGAGGCGCTGCCGTTCGAGCACAAGCGGCGCCGGCATTTTCATCGCTTCATGCAAGGCGTGCACCATGGGCTCCGGCGCGTCGCGGAGCAGGCCGACCCGCTCGAGGCCGTCGCGTCGCATATAGCGGCCGACTCGCGCATCGTCTGTTTCGACGAGCTGTTCATCTCCGACATCGCCGATGCCATGATCCTCGGCAATCTGTTCGAGGCCCTGTTCCGCCGCGGCGTCACGCTGATCGCTACCTCGAACCTGCCGCCCGAAGCACTTTACAGGGACGGCCTGCAGCGGCAGCGTTTTCTACCGGCGATCGCCGCCATTCAGGCGCATACGAAGACGTTGCATCTGGCCGGAAATGCAGATTACCGGCTCCGCGCACTCGAAAAAGCCGAGATCTATCACTCGCCGCTCGACGGTGCGGCCGACGCCGGCCTCGAGGACGCTTTCGACCGCATCGCACCCGAGCCCGGCAAGCGCGACCACGCGCTCGCAATCGAGGGCCGCATGATTCCTGCCCGCCGCCGCGCCGACGGCGTGGTCTGGTTCGAGTTCGCGGATATCTGCGCGGGCCCGCGCGGCACGGTGGATTACATCGAAATTGCGCGTTGCTTTCAGACCGTGCTGGTGTCGAATATTCCGATACTCGGCGAGACGCTGGAGAACGAGGCGCGGCGTTTCATCGCCATGGTGGACGAATTCTATGATCGCAACGTCAAGCTGATCGTGTCAGCCGCCACGCCTGCAACGGAGCTGTATCGCGGCGACCGGCTGGGCTTCGAGTTCGACCGCACCGTCAGCCGGCTTCACGAAATGCAGTCGCGCGAATATCTCGGGCGTCCGCATCTGCCGTGACGACGCCGTCAGCTTTTCGGCATCTCATGAGGAAACTCGTCCACGCGCAGCGCGGCGAGCCGTACGGCCTCGGCGTTGTGCAGGCGTTCGGCTTCGTCCTCGGTGAGAATCCCGGCGTCGACGGCATGCGCCAGCCGCTCCTCGAGCGGCGCGCGTCCCACGAGCTCGAATTCGGCGCCGCTGCGCAGCTTTCTTTCCAGGGGCTCGACGTCGGTGACCAGGCGCAATGCGTTTTCGAGTGTCGCGAGCGGATCATCGTCGTCGGACGGCAAGTAGATGCCGGACGTCAGGTGGTCGCGTTCGGCGCAGGGCAGCATGAGCATGTCGGCGAGCAGACCGTCCAGCGCGTCGCCGGGCTTCCTGTAACGGCGCCCATAAGGAAACACCCAGCGCCTGAGCAGCCGCCCGACCCACGGACGCGGCAGATTGCCGAGCGTGGCATCGAGTGCCTCCTGCATGTTGAACAGGGCGTGGTCGAGGGCCCACTCGACCAGCGGCCGGTCACGCTCGTCGCGCCCGTCGTCGTGAAAGCGCTTGACCACGGCAACGGCGAGAAACATCTCACTCAGCACGTCGGCCATGCGGCCCGAGATGCGGCCGTGCGCCTTGAAATTGTGCTGGAGCTCGATCAGCAGAATGTCGGTGATGAACGCAAATGCCGCACTCATGTGGGACAGACGCCGGAACTGGCGACGCAGCCTCCAGAGTCGCGCGGGAGTGCGCGCGACGAGCCCGTTGGAGAGCCCGAGCGCCAGCGTGCGCGTCGCATTGCTGAGCATGAAGCCGACGTGCTTTACGTACACGCCGTCGAATGCCTCCGCGGCATCGGGCCGGGACAACGCCTCGATTTCGCTGCGCAGGTACCGGTGTCCGCGGAGCACGCCCTGCCCGAAAACGATGAGGGTGCGGGTGAGGATATTGGAGCCTTCCACTGTGACGCCCAGCGGGGGGAACTTGCTGTACTCGCCGATGATGTTGCTCGGCCCCAGGCAGACGCCGGCGCCGGCGTGCACGTCCATCGCGTCAGTCAAGGCCTCGCGGCAGCGTGCGGTCGCGGCGTATTTCGCGGCGGCGGCCGCGACCGCGGGACGGTGGCCGGCCGCCAGGGCGACGAGCATGAGGCGGCGCAGCGCATCGAGCACGTAAGCATGACCGGCGATGCGCGCGAGGCATGCCTGCACGCCTTCGAAGCGTCCGATCGGCGACTTGAACTGGTATCGAATCCGCGCGTAGGCACCCGTGACCCGTGCCGCCACCTTGGCCGATGCCGCGCAGAGCGTCGGCATGGACACCGCGCGTCCTTCGGTCAGCGTCTCGACGAGCATGTGCCAGCCCCGGCCTATGCCGTCGCTGCCACCGATGACGTCGTCGAGCGGCACGAACACGTCCTTGCCGCGCAACGGTCCGGTGGGCACGCCGACCTGCATGGGATCGTGGCACGCGCCCCGCGCCACCCCAGGCGCATCCGCGCGCACGAGGGCGAGCGTGATGCCGCGCTTGACCTCTCCGCCGAGCAGCCCGTCCGGGTCGAAGACCTTGAACGCGACCGCGCTCAGGGTCGCGACCGGCGCCAGCGTGATGTAGCGCTTGTCGAAGTCGAGCCGGATGCCGAGCACCTCCGAGCCGTCGCCCGGATCGCCGCGGCAGACGCGGCCGGAATCGCGCATGGAGGCGGCATCGCTTCCCGACTCCGGCCCCGTCAGCGCGAGACAGGGCAATTCCCGGCCCGAGGCGAGGGCCGGCAGCCAGCGCTCCTTCTGCTGCGCGGTGCCGTAGCGCATGAGGAGCCTCGCAGGCCCCGCCGTATTCGGGATCATGACCACGACGGCGGCGGCGATGCTGCGCGTCGCGATCTTCTGCACGACCGCCGATAGCCCCTGGGGACTGAAGCCGCGGCCGCCGCGCTCGGGCGGGATGATCAAACCGAGGTAACGCTCATCCCGCAGATGCGTCCACACGTCGGTCGGCAAATCACCGGCGCGGTTGATTTCATAATCATCGAGCATGGCGCACAGGCGTTCGACCGGGCCCGACAGGAACTCGCGCTCGGCCGGCGCCAGCTCGGGCAACTTGATCCTGAGCAACCGCTGCCAGACCGGACGGCCGCTGAAGAAGGCCCGCTCCCACCACACGGTGCCGGCCTCGAGCGCTGCGCGCTCCGTTTCGGAAAGCGGCGGCAGGTGATCGCGGTAGGCGCGCAGCGCCCGCTCCGACAACAACGGTCTGCGGACGGCGGGCAGCAGGAGGACGGCGGCCGCCGCGAGAAAGCACAGCCACACCGAGACCTTGGACACCCATGACACTTCGGCATACACGGAGAATGCCGCGAGCAGCACCGCGACGAGCGCGACGCCGATGAGTCGCGGCACGCGCAGGTACAGCAACGCGAGCAGCACGGCGACCAGCAGCGGCCACCAGAACAGGCCGGAGGCGACGATTTCCGACAAGGCGGTCTCCCCGTTCTTTACCGGCTACGATACCGCAAACGGGGAACGCCGTCGGGCGCGAAGAAATGGAGAAATGGGGAGAAATGGGGACATTCCTGATTTCCGAGAAATGGGGACATTCCTGATTTCCGGGACGGAAATCAGGAATGTCCCCATTTCTCCCCCATTTCTCCCTACTCTGCGTCGGGCTGGCGCTCGGGTGCGGCGCGCTCGAAGGCGTCGAGCTCGCGGCAGGCTGCCGCGATGCGGCAAATGACCGGATAGGCGCGCAGGTCGCAGGCGTAACGCTCGGCGTTGTAGACCTGCGGCAGCAGGCACACGTCGGCGAGACCCGGCGCGTCGCCGTGGCAGAAACGGCCGGTCGCCTCGTCTCCGGAAAGGAGCGCCTCGAGCGCCGCGAACCCTGTTGCCAGCCAGTGCCGATACCAGGCATCACGCGCAGCCTGGTCTGCACCGAGCTCGTGCTTGAGGTACATGAGCACGCGCAAGTTGTTGAGCGGCTGGATCTCGCCGGCGATCAGCTGCGCGAGCGCACGCACGCGCGCGCGCCCCGGGGGCGTGGCCGGCAGCAGTGGCGGCAAGGGCTCGAACTCGTCCAGATACTCGACGATGGCGAGAGACTGGATGAAACGCCGGTCATCGTGCTCCAGCACCGGCACCAGCCCCTGCGGATTTCGCGCGAGATGCTCCGGCCGGTGCTGCTCGCCGCCGTCGCGCAACAGGTGCACGGGAACGATCTCGTGCTCCAGCCCCTTGAGGTTCAGCGCGATGCGAACGCGATACGCGGAGGAGCTGCGCCAGTACGAGTAAAGCCGCAGCATGCGCTCAGGGTTTCCACGACTCCACGTAGCCGTCCCACTCCACGGATTCCGCGGCCTCGCCGACTTCGAGGGCGTCGCGGCTGTCCATCATAACCGCCACCTCGTTGGTGGCAGGCGCGCCCTGCTTGAGCATGTTTCGGAGAGCCTTCGGGTGCGGGCCGTGCGTGAAGCCGCAGGGATGCACGGTGATCATCCCGGGATGGATGTTGTCGCGGGAAAAAAACTCGCCGCGATGATAGAAGATCACCTCGTCGAAGTCGTCGTTGCTGTGAAAGAACGGCACCTTGAGCGCACCCTCGTCGCTCTCGAACGGGCGCGGCACGAACGTGCAAACCACGAATCGACCGGCGAGGAACGTGGTGTGCGCCGACGGCGGCAGGTGATAGCGATGGCTCATGAGCGGCCGCAGGTCGCGCCAGTTGATGCGCACGGGCAGCAGCGTGCCGTGCCAGCCGACCGCGTCCAGCGGGTTGTAGGGATAAGTGATGCGCGTGATGGCGCCGCGCCGCTTGACCTCGATGCGCCATTCATCGTCGGTCTGCTGCGCCGCGAAGGCCTCGTCGATCGCGGGCACGTCGAGCATGGCCTCGTCGAAGATCGCATGCGGGCCGGCGAGCCCTTTGTCCGGCAGCCGGTAGCTGTCGTTGGTCGCCTCGATGAGCAGCGCCCGGACCGGTCCGCGGCCCTCGATGCGCCAGAGCGTGCCGCGCGGCAGCAGGATGTAGTCGCCGTCGCGAATCTCGAGGTGACCGTAGTCGCAATAGAGGTCGCCGCTGCCTTCGTGTATGAAAATGAGCTCGTCGCCGTCGCTGTTGCGCGCCAGCGCCGGCATGGCGCCCTCGAGCGTCCAGTAGCGAAACTTGACGTGTGGATTTGACAGGAGGAGCGGCGCGTCCCAGGGCGATGCGCCGGATCCGCCGAGCCGGGTCGTATCGAACGCGCGCGGCTTGAGCGGGCCCTCGAAGCTCGACCAGCCGGTCGGCGGGCGCTTGTGATACATGTGCGTGGCGGGACCGAAGAAACCTTCCTTGCCGAGCTCGCGCTCGAAAGTGCCTTCCGGCAGGTCGGCATGGGCCTGCCGCGAAGCGCGGCCCTCAACGCGTGGAAACGAAATCCATTTCTTCATGCCGGATCGAGTCCCGAACCCAAGCTAGATCACGCCGCGGCGCTGCTGGTCGCGCTCGATGGACTCGAACAGCGCCTGGAAGTTGCCTTCGCCGAAGCCTTCGTTGCCCTTGCGCTGGATGATCTCGAAGAAGATCGGTCCGATGTTCGCCTCGGTGAAAATCTGCAGCAGCAGCCGCTTCTTCGTCTCCGGATCGCCGTCGATGAGGATGCGGTTGGCCCGCATGCGCTCGATGTCCTCGCAGTGCCCCGGCAGCCGCTCGTCGATCATCTCGTAGTAGGTGTCCGGCACATCCAGGAAACCGACTTTGTTCTCGCGCAGGCCCTCGACGGTCTTGTAGATGTCGGCGGTGAACAGCGCTATATGCTGGATTCCCTCGCCTCTGTACTGCTGGAGATATTCGGCGATCTGCGACTTGTCGTCGCTCGACTCGTTGATGGGAATCCGCACCTTGCCGTCGGGGCTGGTCATGGCCCGTGACACGAGTCCCGTGCGCGCGCCCTTGATGTCAAAATAGCGGATTTCGCGGAAGTTGAACAGGCGTTCGTAGAAACCGGCCCACTTGTCCATGTTGCCGCGCTCGACATTGTGCGTGAGATGATCGAGCAACGTGAGGCCGACGCCTTGCGGATGCTGGTCGGCGCCGGGGAACGGCACGAAATCGTCGTACACCGAACGATCGCCGTAGCGATCGACGAGATAGAGGATGCTGCCGCCGATTCCCGAGATCATCGGCGTGTCGACCGGCACCGTGTCAGCCTTGTGCGCAAACGACTGAGCGCCCCGGTCACGGGCCATGCGGAATGCGTTGCCGGCATCCCTGACGCGCATCGCGAATCCACAGGCGCACGGGCCGTGCTCGGCAGCGAAATCGACCGCGAAGCTGCCGGGCTCTGCATTGACGAGGAAGTTGATGTCGCCCTGCCTGTACAGGGTGACGTTCTTGCCGCGGTGACGGGCGATGGCCGTGAAACCGAGCTTGAGAAACAACGCGTCGAGCTCTTTCGGCTCGGGCGCGGCGAACTCGACGAATTCGAAGCCGTCCGTGCCCAGGGGATTCGCAAAGGTCTCTGCCATCAGGCGACTCCAACCGTTAGTTACATTTGCAACTAGTGTAGCTATACTTACGGTGTTGTGCAAAAGCACGGGGCATCCATCGTTCCGGCGACGTCACCCCGGCCAAAAACCGGGCGATATACAGTGTCACGAGGCGGTGCCCGGCGTCTGCAAATGGCAAGAGAACCCGATAACTCTTTGAAACTCGAAGAATTCCTTCCGTACCGCCTGTCCGTGCTCTCGAACACCGTCAGCAGCGCCATCGCGGCAGCTTACGCCGAGCGCTTCGAACTGTCCGTGCCGGAGTGGCGCGTGCTCGCAATCCTCGGCCGCTATCCCGGCCTGTCGGCCGGGGAAGTCGCCGGACGCGCTGCCATGGACAAGGTCGCTGTCAGCCGAGCAGTCACGCGGCTGCTCGAAGCGGGCCGCATCAACCGCCGCTTCGCCAATGCGGATCGGAGACGCTCCATTCTCGAATTGTCGGCCAAAGGCCGCGCCGTGCATGCGAAAGTGACGCCGGTAGCCCGCTATTACGAACGCGCGTTGCTCGAAGGCCTCTCCGCAACCGAGCGCAAACATTTTGACCAACTGCTCGACAAGCTGCTTCGCAGGGCGTACGCGCTTGGTCCCGCCACGCCGCCCAGCAGGAAAACAATCCGCTCCGTCTCTTGAACGTAATGAAGTGTTGATATGATTCCCGGCAGTGTTTCGGAAGGCCCATGAAGCTGACGAGCTTCGAGTCCGTCGTCCGCGCGCTCAACGACGCAGACGTGCGTTATCTGATCGCCGGCGGAGCCGCGGTCATCGCGCATGGATACCTCCGTTACACCAAAGACCTGGATTTTGTCATTCAACTCCTGCCTGATAATGTCGAGCGGACTTTTTCGGCTCTGGCGACGCTCGGCTACACGCCATCCGTGCCGGTTACAGCGGCGCAGTTCGGCGATGCTGAAATCCGCGAGGGCTGGATTCGGGACAAAGGCATGAAAGTGCTCAATTTCTGGAGCGACGAGCATCGCGAGACATCGGTCGACGTCTTCGTCAGCGAACCGTTTCCATTCGACGAGGAATATGAGCGGTCGCTGCTGAAACCGCTCTACGATACGATTCCGGTTCGATTCGTCTCAATTCCGACGCTGATTGAAATGAAAGAAAAGGCCCGCCGCACCCAGGACCTGATCGACATCGAGCATTTACGCATGAGGCTGGACGATGTCCGAAAAGGAAGGTGAATCAGACGATATCGACTGGAGCGTGACCACGTGGGAAGGCTCGCGTCGGGAGCAGTTGAGGCGATGGGCGGCGCTGCCGCTGGAACGTCTGGTTGCAGCTGTCGAGGAAATGGAAGAGCTTGTTCGCGTGTTGAGTCCCGGACAAAAAACGCATACGTCTGAGCGCTAGTGATATCGTCAAGATGGGATGATTGCAGTTAAGGTTATAGCCGTCTTACCACGCCCGCGCGGCGGCGGTGTTGGTTCCGCCGGCACCTCCGTCATCTGTTCCTCGGTGGCCGCGCGCACCGTAATTTCCGAGCCGCTCGATGAGCGGTAGCTCTGCCGCATTCAGACAGCTTTCGCCAGCGGGTTCTTCTCCCAATAAAGGTTCACCCGCCGCTCGCTGCGCGCGAGCTCGCCGGTATCCGCCACGACCTTTTCCTCACCACGCATGAAATTCGGCGTAAAGCCGCAGCCGCGCAGGAGCTGCAGCATGCGCATCGGCTCCAGGCCGGCTTTTTTCATATAGCCGGGCGCAAATTCGGTGAGCACCGCGCAACACCGCCCGAGCACGGCACCGGCACCTTTGAGCGCGATGTACTCGTAGCCCTCGACGTCGATTTTGAGCAGCCGGACCGGGCGATCGCCGAGATGTCGCTCGGCCCAGAAGGTGTCGAGCGGCACGACCGGCACGTCGATGGTACCGCTGTCGTTGATCGGCAGCAGCGAATGACGGCCCTGATTGCCCTTGCCGTAAAGATGCAGCTTGCGCGTCTCCTCCCGATCGGAGACACCCTTGCGAATGGCGTGCACTTTATTCGCATCGTTGCGCGCGAGGTTTTCCTCCAGCAGCGCGAAATTGGCGGGCTCGGGTTCGAAGGCGAAAATATCCACACCGTCCGGCGCCATGCGATCGAATACGAGCGAATACCAACCGATGTTCGCGCCGACATCGAACAGCACGTCACCCGGCTCGATGTGGAGATGACGCCGAAGAAAGCCGGTGATCTGCGCATCGTGACTGCCGTGCTTGTACAGATGGCGCCCGATGACGTCGGCCGCGCAGACCTTGAGCTCGAGATCGAACGGTTGCGCGCGGACCTGCAGGTGGCGGCGGCAAAGAATCCAGCGGTTGATAAAGTACCGAACGGCTTTCATGCGGCGACAGCCGGGTTGAAAAGGCGGGTTGAAACCCGCCCTACGGTGGCCCGATTTCGGTGCGCACGTCTATGAGCTCCGGGAAGAAGCGCATGTCGAGCGCCCGGCGCAGAAAAGCGACGCCGGACGAGCCGCCGGTACCGCGCTTGAAGCCGATGATGCGCTCCACGGTCTTCATGTGCCGGAAGCGCCAAAGCTGAAAGTTTTCCTCGAGATCGACGAGCTTCTCGCACATGTTGTATGCATCCCAGTACTGGCGCGTATTCTCGTAGATCTGCTTGAACACGGCGATCACACCCGGGTGCCCCTCGTACGGTTCGGACCAGTCGCGTTCTACGCGCTCGGCAGGCACGTCGAAGCCGCGGCGCTTCAGGTGACGCAGGAACTCGTCGTACAGGCCGGGGTTGCGCAGCGCCTCGTCCAGCGCCGCATGGGCCGCCGGGTCGTGCCGGAAGACCTCGAGGATGTCGGCGTCCTTGTTGCCGAGCAGAAACTCGAATCGGCGGTACTGCGGCGACTGGAAGCCCGAAGCGGTGCCGAAAAGATGTCGGAACTGCGCGTACTCGCTCGGCGTCAGCGTGGCGAGCACCCCCCACTGATGGAAAAGCTGCTGTTGCACCTGCTTGACCCGGGCCAGGATCTTGAAGCAGGGCTCGAGCTCGTCGGTGCGCACGTGCGCGATCGCCGCATCGAGCTCGTGCAGGATCAGCTTGAACCAAAGCTCGGCGACCTGATGCTGGATGATGAACAGCATCTCGTCATGATGCGGCGGATCGCTGAGAAGGCTCTGCGCGTCGAGCAGGCGATCGAGCTTGAGATAGCCCGAGTAGCTCATGTGTTCGCCGAAGTCGCGGTGGATGCCGCTTTCGAGCTCGCGGTGTTTCCTGGTCATGACTCCCATCGCGCGCCGGCATCGCGTGGGCGCGACCGGCGGATTGCCCGTCCGCATTGTATCCGAAGGGCGCCGGACTTGAGGTATAATTCCAGCCTTTTGCTGAGCCCGAAGTCCCTGCCTGTTTCCCCGGGGTGATCCTTGAAGACGATCGCGAAATTCGAGATCAAGCGCAGCCGGTTCCTCGATCCCGACGGAAGGATATCGGGCAAGCTGCCCGCCTTCGCGCAGGACATGGATCAAATGCTGCGCATGTACCGCATGATGATGCTGACGCGCATCTTCGACACCAAGGCGATCAACCTGCAGCGGACGGGCAAGCTCGGCACCTACGCGTCGTGCCTCGGTCACGAGGCGGCACACGTCGGGATCGGCGCGGCGATGCGCGCCGAAGATTGCTTCGCGCCCATGTATCGGGAATACGGCGCCCAGTTCTGGCGCGGCGTGCAGATGTCCGAGGTGCTGCTTTACTGGGGCGGCGACGAGCGCGGCAACAACTTTTCCGGGCCGAGGCACGACTTCGCCTGGTGTGTGCCCATCGCGACGCAGTGCATTCACGCCGCCGGAGCCGCTATGGCGTTCAAGCTGCGCGGCGAGAAACGCTGCGCGCTCACCGTGGTCGGCGACGGCGGCACGTCGGAAGGCATATTCTACGAATCGCTGAATCTCGCCGGTGCAGCCAGGCTGCCGCTCGTCATAGTCATCGTCAACAACGGCTGGGCGATCTCGGTGCCGCTCGAGCTGCAGACCGCTGCGCAGACGCTTGCGCAGAAAGCGGTCGCGGGCGGCATTCCCGGGCTGCAGGTCGACGGCAACGACGTCATCGCCGTGCGGCACGCCGTCGAGCAGGCGCTGGATCGTGCGCGCGGCGGCGACGGGCCGTCGGTTATCGAGGCCGTTACCTACCGGTTGAGCGATCACACGACGGCGGACGATGCGAGCCGTTACCGTTCCGCCGAGGATCTCGACAAGGCGCGGGCGCTCGAGCCGCTCATCCGGCTCCGCGCTTATCTGCGCGGGCTCGGCGCATGGGACGACGCGCGCGAGGAGGAACTGATCGCGGACTGCAATGCCAGGGTCGAGGCTGCCGTTGAAGAATACCTGAACACGCCGAAACCGCCCGTCGAGTCCATGTTCGACTATATGTACGAGACTCTGCCCGAGGCCATGGAAGCGCAGCGCGATACCGCGACACGGTACGCCGGCAGCGGCGGGCATTGATGTACCGCGCGATGCATGGCCGTCGCCGGCAGGCCGCGCCGCCGGCGGACGCGCGCTGACATGGCCGCCAAGGTGACCCTCATCGATGCCGTGACCATGGCGCTGGCCTGGGAGTTGGCGCACGACGAACGCGTGCTCGTGTTCGGCGAGGACGTGGGAGTCAACGGCGGAGTATTCCGCGCCACTGCCGGCCTTCAGGAACGCTTCGGCAAGGACCGCGTGCAGGACACGCCGCTCGCCGAGGCGATGATAGCCGGCATGTCGATCGGGCTCGCCGCGCAGGGCATGCGGCCGGTCGCCGAGATCCAGTTCATGGGCTTCATCTATCCGGCGGTCGACCAGATGATCAGCCACGCCGGGCGCATGCGCCACCGCACGCGGGGCCGGCTTTCCTGCCCGATGGTGCTGCGCGCGCCGTTCGGCGGCGGTATCCACGCGCCTGAGCATCATTCCGAAAGCACGGAAGCCATTTTTGCCCACATACCGGGTATCCGGGTCGTCATCCCCTCCTCGCCCGCGCGCGCCTATGGTCTTCTGCTCGCGGCGATACGCGATCCGGATCCCGTGGTGTTTCTGGAACCCAAGCGCATCTATCGCATGGCCCGCCAGACCGTGGAGGATGACGGCGAGGCGTTGCCGCTCGACGTCTGCTACACGCTGCGCGAGGGCGACGATGTCACGCTCGTGACCTGGGGTGCGATGACGCATGAGACGCAGAAGGCCGCCGCGGAGCTGGCCGAGGAGGACATCGACTGCGAGGTCATCGACGTCGCGACAGTGAGCCCGATCGACATGGAAACCATTCTCGAGTCCGTCGAGAAGACCGGGCGGCTGGTCATCGTGCACGAGGCGCCGCGCTCGTGCGGCGTGGGAGCGGAGATCGCCGCCTCGGTCGCCGAGCACGGCGTCTACGATCTCATCGCGCCGATCAAACGGGTTACAGGCTACGATACGGTGATGCCGCTGTTCAAGCTCGAGTATGAGTATCTGCCGAGCGTCGCCCGTATCAAGGACGCCGTCCGGGAAACGCTGGATGCCTAGTGGTGTGTCCCGCAAGTATGTGCAATAAATCGCGAAGGGAAGGGGCCGCCAGCCAAGGCGCGAGGAGGAGGCATAGCGGGACTATGGCGACGACGAGCAACGCCGGAAGGCGGGCCCGGACCGAGCGGGAATTGATGCGTACTTGCGGGACACGACACCAGCCAGCCTTGACAGCGGCGCCGCGCGCTGCCCACTATCGTGCGGCGGCGGTGCACCGCCGGTCATCGATGAGGTTGGCACTCTTTGAGTGACGACGTCCCGCTAGGCGTACTGTTCGGCATCCTCGCCCTGCTTCTGCTGCTGTCGGCCTTCTTCTCCGGCTCGGAGACGGCATTGATGAGCCTGAACCGTTACCGGCTCAGGCACCGTGCGCGGTCGGGCGTGCGCGGCGCGCGTCTCGCCGAGGCGCTGCTGGCGCGGCCCGACCGGCTCATCGGGCTGATCCTGATCGGCAACAACGCCGTCAATCTCGCCGCCGCCTCGATCACCACCGTCATCGCCCTGCGCATGGGCGGCGAGCCGGCAATCGCAATCGGCACGGGCGCGCTCCTGTTCGTGATCCTGATTTTCTCAGAGGTGGCGCCGAAGACCCTGGCGGCAATCCGGCCGTCGCGGGTCGCGCTGCCGGCGGCGTATGTCTATTACCCGCTGCTCAAGCTGATGTATCCGCTGGTGTGGCTCGTGAACATCATCGCCAACGGCGTGCTGCGGCTGCTCGGCGTGTCGGCCGCCGACGCCTCGACGCATTCGCTGAGCAGCGAGGAGCTGCGCACGGTGGTGGCGGAGGCCGGCGCGATGATTCCACAGCGCCATCAACGCATGCTGATCAGCATACTCGACCTGGAGAACGTGTCCGTCGACGACATCATGGTGCCGCACAACGAGATCGTCGGCATCGAGCTCGAGGACGACTGGGACGCCATCCTGCGGCAGCTGCGCGGCAGCGAACACACCCGGCTGCCGCTGTTCCGCGACGGCGTCGATCACATCGTCGGCGTGATCCACCTGCGCACGCTGCTCGAGCCGCTCGCCGGCCGCGAGCTGAGCCGCGAGCTGCTGGTGGAGAAGGCCGAGGACCCGTATTTCGTGCCCGAGGGCACGCCGCTCAACCGCCAGCTCATCAATTTCCAGCGCGCCAGACAGCGCATCGCGTTCGTCGTCGACGAATACGGCGACATCCAGGGCCTCGTGACCCTCGAGGATATTCTCGAGGAGATCGTCGGCGAGTTCACCACCGATCCCGCGACCGTGCACAAGGACGTGCGGCGCGAGTCGGACAGCACGTGGCTCGTCGACGGCAGCGCCAACGTCCGTGCGCTCAACCGCATGCTGAACTGGAACCTGCCGACCGACGGGCCGAAAACGCTCAACGGGGTCATCGTCGAGTACCTCGAAACCATCCCGGCCACCGGGCTCGGGCTCGAGCTCGGCGGTTACCCGATCGAGATCGTCGAAACCACCGAGAATGCCGTGAAGACGGTGCGCATCCACGCCCCCGAAGCCGAGAAGAAACGCGCGTAGGGCGGGTTTCAACCCGCCAGCCAACCACCGGTGCCCTGCCCGCACCGGTTAGTCGACAACCGAACAAACGGTGACCGGCACCGGTGACCGGTGATCGGTTATTTGATAACCGAACAAACGGTGACCGGCACCGGTTATGCGGTTATGCGAAGGCGCGGGTGATCGCGTCGGGCAGGCGCGTGGCGCCGATGACCTCGAGCTCGAGCGCCGCGAGCTCGCGCACGATGCGCCGGCGGGCGTTCGCGGCCGGCACGATGGCGCGGCGGAAGCCGTGCTTGGCGCTCTCGCGCAGGCGCTCCTCGCCGAACGGCACCGGTCGGATCTCGCCCGCCAGGCCGACTTCGCCGAAGGCGACCGTGCCTGCGGCGAGCGGCCGGTCACGCAGGCTCGACACGCAGGCGAGCAGCGCCGGCAGGTCGGCCGCAGTCTCGGCGACGCGCACGCCGCCGACCACGTTCACGAACACGTCCTGACCGGCCAGCGCCACTCCCGCATGCCGGTGCAGGACCGCGAGCAGCAGGTTCAGGCGGTTGCCGTCGAGGCCGAGCGCGATGCGGCGCGGGTTCGCGAGCTGGCCGGTATCGACGAGCGCCTGCACCTCGACGAGCAGCGGCCGGGTACCCTCGCGGGTCACCATGACGGCGCTTCCGCTGACCGGTGCGGGGTGCCGCGACAGGAACATCGCCGACGGGTTCGGCACCTCCTTGAGGCCGTCGCCGGCCATAGCGAATACGCCGATCTCGTTGGCGGCCCCGAAGCGGTTCTTGACCGCGCGCACGATGCGCAGCCGGCTGCCCGAGTCGCTCTCGAAATAGAGCACCGTGTCGACCATGTGCTCGAGCACGCGCGGCCCGGCGATGGCGCCCTCCTTGGTGACATGGCCGATCAGGAACACCGCCGTGCCGGACTGCTTGGCGAAGCGCACGAGCTGCGCGGCGGTCTCGCGGAGCTGGGCGACCGAGCCCGGCGCCGACTGCAACGCGGACGAATACAGGGTCTGCACCGAGTCGACGACCAGGGTGTGCGGCTTCACCCGGCCGGCCTCGACCAACAGCTCCTCGACGCAGGTCTGCGCGAGCAGGCCCAGGTTCGCCGCGGCGAGGCCGAGGCGGCGCGCGCGCAGTCCGACCTGGCGCAAGGATTCCTCGCCGGTCACGTACAGGGTGGTTGAATCCCCGCTCATGCGCGCGGCCGCCTGCAGCAGCAACGTGGACTTGCCGATGCCCGGATCGCCGCCGATCAGCGTCGCTGAGCCGGCCACGAGGCCGCCGCCCAGCACGCGGTCGAGCTCGCCGATGCCCGTGCTGCGGCGCGCCTCCACGTGCTCGCCGACGTCGGCGAGCCGCTGCATGCTGACCGCCGGCGTCGCGAGCGCGCGCACGGCGGCGATCGCGCGGGACTCGACGAGCGAGTTCCAGGCGCCGCAGGCATCGCATTGTCCCTGCCACTTGAGGCTCTGGGCGCCACAGGCATCGCAAACGAACACGGAACGCGGCTTGGCCATTGCGCGGCGGGAAGATCCAGCAATCGACGAGCGCCTGATGTTAGCAGTCCGCTGCGCCCGTCGACCACAGCGACTTTCCGCCTCGCTCGCGACAAATCGGGCCGCCGCAATTGAAAATGTGAAAGGCCGCTCGGACTCCCTACGGCTTGGTGATACGCTATGCAGGCTTCGTTTCCGCCGGTCCCGCAAGCCGGCTCAAGATGCGGAATTCTGCATGTCGCTCCAAGAAAAGATCGAACACTTCGCGATCACCGACACCGGCAAGGTGCGCGAGCACAACGAGGACGCGATCGCCGCCGAGATGGAGCTCGGCCTGCTGGTGCTCGCCGACGGGATGGGCGGATACAACGCCGGCGAGATCGCCAGCGGCATCGCGGTCAAGACCGTCACCGGCATGATCCGCGACAGCGTAGAGCGCGAGACGCGCGGCCTCATCGACGCAGAGACCGGTCTCACCCGCCAGAGCATCGTGCTGCGCGACGCCATCGCGCGCGCCAACAAGATCATCCACCAGACCGCCGCCAGCCAGCCGCAATGCGAGGGCATGGGCACGACCATCGTCGCCTGCCTGTTCTTCGACAATCGCGTGTCGATCGCGCACGTCGGCGACTCGCGGCTGTATCGTCTGCGCAACGATCAACTCGAACGGCTGACCATGGATCACTCGCTGCTCCAGGAACTCGTCGACCGCGGTTTCTATTCGCCCGAGGAGGCGGAGCGCTCGACGAACCGCAACTACGTGACCCGGGCGCTGGGAGTCGAGCCCACTGTGTCCGTCGAGGTGCGCGAGGACGCAGTGCACAAGGGCGATATCTACGTGCTCTGCTCCGACGGGCTTTCCGACATGGTCGAGGACGAGGACATTCACTTAACCATCAGCACGTTTAGTGCTAATCTTGCGACCGCAGGTGAACAGCTGATCCGGTTGAGCAACGACAACGGCGGCCGGGACAACGTGTCGATCGTCATGGCGCATGTGGTCGACGCGTTTCCCGCGCACCGCAACCTCCTGGAACGACTTCGGGACTGGATCGACTGAATGCGGCGCGGCAGGCAAGGAGCCCTCGGGGAACCCACATGGCACGCTTGATTCTCAGCCTCGACGGCCAGGTCCTCGCCGAGTACAACATGAACAAGGAGCGTTACACGGTGGGGCGCCTGCCGGATAACGACATCCGTATCGACAACGCCGCGGTCAGCGGCCATCACTCGCTGGTCATCAACATCCTCAACGACTCGTTCCTCGAGGATCTGAACAGCACCAACGGCACCTACGTTAACGGCAAGCTCATCAAGAAGCACGCGCTGCAGCACGGCGACGTCATCACGGTCGGCCATCACCAGCTGCGCTTCGTCGATCAGCAGGCCGGCGAAGCAGAGGCCGACGAGTTCGAGAAGACCATGGTCCTGCAGCCGAGCGCCCAGGCCAGCGATAAAATGGCCTCGGCGCACCGCGCCATCGAGGCGGCCGTGCACCACGATTCCGGGCGGCAGCCGGTGACTGCGACCAGGCCCTCGGTGAACGCCGCGGCGCACGGCGAGACCATGCGGGCAGCCAGGCTGCAGGTCCTGAGCGGCTCGTTCGCCGGCCGCGAGCTCGAGCTCAAGAAGGCGCTGACGACGCTGGGCCGGCCCGGCGTGCAGGTCGCGGCAATCACGCGCCGCGCCGGGGGCTACTACGTCGTGCACGTCGACAGCGGCACCCCCGGCGATTACCCGCTCGTCAACGGCGAACCCATCGGGCAATTCGCGCGCAAGCTCAACGACAACGACGTCATCCAGCTCGCGGGCGTGAAGATGGGGTTCTTCAATAACTGATCGCTCCGGCACAGGCTTTGGCCTGCCTCGTTCAGTCGCTCCACGATATTCGCTTGGTGAACGAGGCAGGCCAAAGCCTGTGTCTCCGTACGGTGGCGCGACCCTTCGCGATCGTCCCGTAGGGCCGGTTTCAACCGGCCATCTTTTACGTCCGGCCGAACGAATTCGCCCCTACGTGATTTCGAGGTCGACGCGCTGGGAGACGTTGCAGAGTAGCTCGTAGGCGATGGTGCCGGCGCGGGCGGCGATCTCCTCGACCGGCAGCCCCGGCCCCCAGAGCACGACCGGGTCGCCGACCCGGGCCTCCGGGCAGTCGGTCAAGTCCAGGGTGATCATGTCCATGGAGACGCTGCCGATCATCGGCACGCGCTTCCCGCGGATGAGCACCGGCGTGCCGTTGTCGAGCGAGCGGGGGTAACCGTCGCCGTAGCCGACGGCCGCGATGCCTACGCGCGTGTCGAGCGCCGCGGTCCAGCGGCCGCCGTAGCCGACCCGGGCGCCCGCCCGCACCGTCTTCAATGCGATGAGGTCGGTGGTGAACGCCATGACCGGCTCGAGGCCGAGCTCCGCCGCCGTCGACTGCACGAGGGGCGATGCGCCGTAGAGCATGAGCCCCGGCCGCACCCAGTCCGCGTGGCTGTCCGGCCAGGCGAGCAGGCCCGCGGAATTCGCGATGCTGCGCTCGCCGGCATGGCCCTGCGTCAGGTGCTCGAAAAGGCGGATCTGCTCGCGGCTGGTAGGGTCCGCGGGGTCGTCCGCGTTGGCGAGATGGGTCATGAGCCGGATCGGCGCTGCGACCGCGGCGCTCGCTGCGAGCGCTTGCGCGGCTGCGGCGAAGTCCTCCGGCGCAAGCCCGAGGCGGTGCATGCCGGAATCGAGCTTGAGCCAGACTCCGAGCGGTCGGCCCCGGTGCGTGCTCAGGAGCTCGATCTGCTCGGCGCAATGCACGACGATCTCGAAATCCTGCTGCGCGGCGAGCGCGAGCTGCTCGGCCGAGAAGACACCCTCGAGCAGGACCACCGGCTTGTCGAAGCCCGCGGCGCGCACGCGCCGGCCTTCCTCGACGCGCGCCACGGCCAGCGCATCGACCCTCGCGAGCGCGCGCGCCACGGGCTCGATGCCGTGGCCGTAGGCGTTGGCTTTGACCACCGCCATGACGCGGGCCGCCGGCGCGGCGGCGCGCACGCGTTCGAGGTTGTGTTGCAGCGCGCGCGTGTCGATGACGGCGCGGGCCGCACCTTTCACTGGAAGTTCCCGTCTCCGTAATCGTCGGGCACGTAATTCTCGAAGCTCGTGAACTCGCCCTTGAACGTCAGCAGGAAATCGCCGATCGGACCGTTGCGCTGCTTGGCGATGATGATGTCGGCGATGCCCTTGCGCAGGGTGTCCTTGTCGTAGACTTCCTCGCGATAGATGAAGACGATGACATCGGCGTCCTGCTCTATGGCTCCGGAATCGCGCAGATCCGACATCCGCGGCCGCTTCGAATCGCTGCGCTGCTCCACGCTGCGATTGAGCTGCGACAGCGCCACGATGGGCAGGTCCAGCTCCTTGGCGAGCGCCTTCAGCGATCGCGAGATCTCCGACAGCTCGGTCGCCCGGTTTTCCTTGGTGCCGGACACCTGCATGAGCTGCAGATAGTCGACCACGATCAGGCCCAGCCCGTGCTCGCGTTTCAGGCGCCGTGCCCGCGCGCGCACCTCGGTGGGGGTGAGCGCCGGCGTATCGTCTATGAAGATCGGCGCGCTCGTCAGCTGCTGAATCGACGAGTGCACGCGGTCCCAGTCCTCGTCGGAAATCCGCCCGGTGCGCATCTTCGACTGATCGATGCGGCCGATCGAGCCGATCATCCGGAAGGAGAGTTGCTCTGCCGACATTTCCATGCTGAAGATGGCGGTCGGCACTTTATGTTTGCTCAACGCCGCGCTCTGCGCGAAATCGAGCGCGAGCGCGGTCTTGCCCATCGAAGGCCGGCCGGCGACGATGACGAGGTCGCCGCGCTGCAGACCGGCGGTGAGCTTATCCATCGCCGTGAAGCCGGTGGAAATGCCGGTGATGTCGCCTTCGCTGTTGTACAAAGTGTCCAGCCGGTCCAGCGACTTCGTCAGGATGGTCTTCAGCGCCTGGAATCCGCCGCCGCGA
The DNA here is from genome assembly GCA_035524935.1 of Gammaproteobacteria bacterium. Lineage (GTDB taxonomy): Bacteria > Pseudomonadota > Gammaproteobacteria > Steroidobacterales > JACDCP01 > JACDCP01. Next base: position 53,872 of record DATLFD010000050.1, read on the forward strand.
CGCTTGCCGGTGTCCGCGATCTCGAACACGCGCCGTTCCGCTTCGTCGATCAGGGTCGTCACGTCGCGGCCGTCGGCCGCGTAAACGCTGTGGGCAATCTCGCCGCCGACCTGGATGAGCTGCCGCAGCGCCGAGCGTTCGCGCACGATCTCGGCATAGGCGCGGATATTGGCGGCGCTCGGGGTCTCCCGCGCCAGCGTACCGAGGTACGACAGCCCGCCGGCATCGGCGAGCTGCCCGCGGCTGTCGAGGGTCTCCGAGATGGTGACGGCGTCGCCGGGCTGATTGCGCTCGACGAGCTCGCTGATGGCGCGAAAGATCAGTCGATGATCGCGCCGGTAGAAATCGTCTTCGCTGACCACGTCGGCGACGCGGTCCCACGCGGAGTTGTCGAGCATGAGGCCGCCGAGCAGCGACTGCTCGGCCTCGACCGAGTGCGGCGGAACGCGGAGGCGATCCGCTTCGGACGGCTGGGACTGGACGGCGCGGACCATCAGGACGTTTTGCGTGCGGTACCGGGGGCCACGGGACGGCTTACCTTAGCACACGTCCGCAGCGTCGGAGCTCCGGCGAAACAGCCCGACAAGCGGTCATTCTTCGGCGACGACGACGACCCTGAGCGGCACATTGACGTCGGCGTGCAGGTGCAGCTCGACCTCGTGCTCGCCGGCCGTGCGGATCGGCCCGTCGGGCAGCCGCACCTCGCTGCGCTCGACCGGCATGCCGGCCGCCGTGCAGGCCTCGGCGATATCGACGGTGCCGATGGAGCCGAACAGCTTGTCCTCGGCCGAGCTGCGCGCGGTAAGCCGCACCTCGAAGCCGCCGAGCCGGGCGGCGCGCGAACGCGCTTCCTCGAGATCGCCCGCCGCGCGCTGCTCGAGCTCGGCGCGACGCGCCTCGAGCTTCGCCACGTTCTCCGGCGTCGCCAGCGCCGCCTTGCCCTGCGGCAGCAGGTAGTTGCGGCCGAAACCCGCCTTGACCCTGACCTGCTCGCCGATGTCGCCGAGGTTGTCGATCTTCTCCAGAAGGATCACGTTCATCATCTTTACCTTTGTTGGCGCCGGGCGCGCGAGTCGCCTGGCAATGGATACCGCATCCGCGTGCCTAAATCACGCGCTTCGTCATTCTGCTGCGCACGTCGATCCAGTTGTCGACGTAACCCAGGCCGATGAGCGCCAGGGTAATCACCGGCGCGGTCGGCAGGCAGAGCAGCACGTACATGAGCACCAGCCAGCCGGCGTGCCATTGCCGGTGCGCCCTGACGGCGTGCACGATGGCGATGCCCTGCAGCAGGCAGCCGGTCAGCAGCACCGGCACGATGTTCTGCAGCAGCGATCCGCCGCCGAGCATGGCCACGACGACCGCGACCGTCGCCGCCCCGGCGAGCACGAAGCCGAGCCTGAGCTGCCTGAATTCTGCGCCGACGTCCAGGCCGTCGGTCCGTGCAGCCTGCAGCCAGCGGCCCACGAGCAGGCTGGTGAGCATGAGCAGCACCAGCGAGCTCGCGAATATCCCGGGCATGAACGGCACGGCGGCGGCGACGGACTGCCGCCACTGCCGGCCCGCGCCGGTCTGCTCGAGCAGCGCCGCCCATTGATCGACGACCCGCTGCCAGTAGCCCAGCGGATCGTCCATCAGCACGAACATGCCGCCGACCAGCACGACGCCGGCAATCACCGCCACCTGCAGGCAGAGCGCCAGCGAGCCCGTGGCGCGCAACAACGCCGCGAGGCCGAGCGCCGGCGCGAACAGCAGGGCCAGCGAGCCCAGCGCGAGGGGCCAGGCCCCGCCCTGCGCGAGAATGAGCAGCGTGGGCAGGGCCGCGGCACCGGCCGCAACAATCAGGCCATCGCGCGCACCGCGGTCGAGCGTCACGAAAGCGACCACGGCTGCGCTGAACGCGGACGTGAGCGGCACCACGACCAGCACGGCGGCGAGCAGCGCCGCGCGGTGCAGCCGGCCCGCCAGCCACTCGGCGAGCTGCCTGACCATCGTCGCGGGCTGCGCGCCCGTCAGTGACGGTCGGTATAGGGCAGCAGGGCGAGGAAGCGCGCGCGCTTGACGGCCGTGGCGAGCTGCCGCTGGTAATGCGACTTGGTGCCCGTGATCCGGCTCGGGACAATCTTGCCCGTTTCCGTGATGTAGTTCTTGAGCATCGCGAGATCCTTGTAATCGATCTCGGTGATGCCTTCCGCCGTGAAACGGCAGTACTTGCGCCTGCGAAAGAATCTTGCCATGTGCGAATGCTCCGGGTTTGTGCGCGTCAGGATGTCGCGGCCGCCGCACGCGCGTCCTCGTCCTCGTCGTCGCTGTCCTCGTCGCTGCCCTCGGCGTCGTCATGGCCGGGCCGCGCATCGTCGTCCGCGAAGCGCTCCGGACGCCGTCCGCCGCGATCCCGCCGCTGTGCGTCCTTGTCCCCCGACTCCTCGGGCCTGGCCATCGGCGAAGCCGCGGTGACCGCCTCCTTGCGGTTGATCACCAGGTGTCGGAGAACCGCGTCGTTGAAGCGGAATGCGCCGGTCAGCTCGTCGAGAGTTTCCTGCCCGCACTCGATGTTGAGCAGCAGGTAATGCGCCTTGTGCGCCTTGGCGATGGGATGTGCGAGCTGGCGGCGGCCCCAGTCCTCGAGCCGGTGGATGCGCCCCTGGCCGCCTTCGATCATCGCGCGGTAGCGGTCGAGCATGGCGGGCACTTGCTCGCTCTGATCCGGATGGACCAGGAACACGATCTCGTAGTGTCTCATTATGGCTCCCTGTGGATTGAAGCCTCCCGCTCGTCACGGCCGGGCCGCGAGGCGGTGAGGCAAGGAGTCGCGACAGCGCCGTCGGGGGCGCCGCGCAGGGGCCGGAATGCTACCGGACGCTGCCGGCACAGGCAAGGTAAATGGGGACATTCCTGATTTCGCAGCCGCGTTGCGTCCGGTAACGACGGGGGGCTTCACGAAATCAGGAATGTCCCCATTTACCGCGCTGCCTTTGCGCCTCGAAGATCAATATGCCGGCGGCGACCGAGACGTTGAGGCTCTCGATGCTGCCGCACATCGGCAAAGCGACGAGGCGGTCGCAGTGCTCGCGCGTGAGGCGCCGCAATCCTTTCTCCTCGGCGCCGAGCACCAGGCACAGGGGCCCGCGAAAATCCGCCGCGAAGGCGCTCTGCCCGGCATCGGCGGATGCGCCGACGATCTCGAGCCCGGCATCCTTGAGCGCGCGCAACACGCGGGCGAGATTGGTCACCTGGAAAAAAGGCACGCTTTCCGCGGCGCCGGAGGCGGCTTTGCGCGCGGCCGCGGTCAACCCCGCCGCGCGGTCCTTCGGCGCGATGACCGCGTGCGCGGCGCCGGCATCGGCCGTGCGCAGGCAGGCACCGAGATTGCGCGGGTCCGTGACGCCGTCGAGCGCGAGCAGCAGCGCGGGCTCATCGAGCGCGGCGACCAGACGGGTGAGATCGGCATCGCCGCGCGCCGCGCGCAGCCGCACGCGCGCGATCACGCCCTGGTGGCGGGCGCCGCCGGCGAGCCGGTCGAGCTTGCCGCGTGCGGCACGCTCGGCGTGGATACCGAGCGCCGCCGCCGTCTCCACCAGGTTCTGCATGCGCGGGCTCTCGGCGCCCTGCGCGATCATGAGCGCGAGCACGCTCTCGGGCGACCGCTCGAGCACCTCGTTGACGGCGTGCTGGCCGAAGATCAGCTCCGTCGCGGCCATCGCTCAGGCCGTGCGCGCGCGCCGCCCGCGTTTTTTTGTCCGCGCTTTGCCGCGCGGCTCGTCCGCCGGCTCGAAGTCGATCTTGCGCTCGGCCATGTCGACGCGCAGCACGCGCACGCGGACGCTGTCCGTGAGCCGGTACTCGCGGCCGCTGCGCTCACCCGTGAGCCGGTGACTCACCGGGTCGTGCCGGTAGTAGTCCGCACCGAGCGAGGTCACGTGTATGAGGCCCTCCACCTGCATGCCCTTGAGCGAGACGAACAGCCCGAAGTCCGTGACCCCGGTGATGATGCCGTCGAACACGTCGCCGACCTTGTCGAGCATGAACTCGCACTTGAGCCAGTCGACCGCTTCGCGCGTGGCCTCGTCCGCGCGCCGCTCCTTCGAGGAGCATTCCTGGCCGAGGCGTTCCATCTCGCGAAAACCGTCGGCGAAGCTGCGCGCGTTGCCGCCCTCGAGCACGTGACGGATGCCGCGGTGCACGAGCAGGTCCGGATAGCGGCGGATCGGCGACGTGAAGTGCGCGTATTCGGGCAGCGCGAGACCGAAGTGACCGATGTTCTTCGGTTGATAGACGGCCTGCGCCATCGTGCGCAGCACCACGGTCTCGATGAGGGCCTCGTCCGGGCGTCCGGCCGCCTGCCGGAGCACGGCGCTGAAATCGGCGGGCTCCAGCGGGTCCCGGCGCGGCAGCTTGAGGCCGAGCGTGCCCAGGAACAGGCGCAGGGTATCGACCCGATCCGGGTCCGGTTGATCATGCACCCGATACAGGTTCGGGATGCGGTGCTTGTGCAGGAACTTCGCCGCCTGCACGTTCGCCGCGATCATGCATTCCTCGATGATCCGGTGGGCATCGTTGCGGCGGTATTCATGTATCGCCTGCACGCGGCCGTTGTCGTCGAATTCCATGCGCACGTCGGGCATGTCGAAGTCGATCGCCCCGCGCCGCGCGCGAATTCTGGCCAACGCGCCATACAGTTCATGCAGATTATGAATATGCTGTAGTAAGTGTTGGTATTCCTTCAACAATTGTTTGTCGATTCCTGCCAATATCGCCGCCACTTCGCTGTAAGTCAGCCGCGCCGCCGAGCGCATCAGCGCGGCGTAGAAACGGCTGCCGGTCACCTTGCCCTGCGCGCTGACCCGCATCTCGCAGACCATGCACAGGCGGTCGACCTTCGGCTTGAGCGAGCACAGACCGTTGGACAGCGCCTCCGGCAGCATCGGGATGACGCGCGTCGGAAAATACACCGACGTGCCGCGATTGCGCGCCTCGGCGTCGAGCGGCGCGCTGCGCGCGACATAGTGCGAAACGTCCGCGATCGCGACCAGCAACCGCCAGCCGGCGCCGTCGGGCTCGCAGTACACGGCATCGTCGAAGTCGCGCGCGTCCGCGCCGTCGATGGTGATGAGCGGCACCTCTCGCAGGTCAACGCGGCCGCGCTTGTCGGCGGCCGCGACGCTCGACGGCACGGACTCCACTTCATCGCGCACTGCCTTCGGCCAGCGATGCGGCAGGCCGTGCGCGTTGATCGCGATGTCGGTCTCGATGCCGGGCTGCGTGTCGTCGCCGAGCACCTCGGTGATCTCGCCGACCGGAAGGCTGTGCCGCGTCGGATGATCGAGAATGCCGGCGATGACGAACTGCCCCGGCTTCGCGTGCGCGGTCTTGCCCGGCGGGACGGCGATGTGATGCGTCAGGCGCGGATTGTCCGGCTCGACGAAACCCAGGCCGCTTTCCGTGTAGTAACGGCCGACGATCTCGCTGTTGCGGCGCTCGAGCACGTCGACGAGCGAGCCCTCGGGGCGGCCGCGCCGGTCGTGGCCCTTGATGCGCACGGCCACGCGGTCGCCGTGCATGACCTCGCGCATGTACCGCGGCGCGAGATAAATGTCCGGCGGGCCGGTGTCGGGGATCACGAAACCGAAGCCGTCACGATGGCCGACGACCTCGCCGGTGACCAGCGGGATGCGCTCGAGGAGGCAGAACTCGCCGCGCCGGTTCTCGATGAGCTGGCCGTCGCGGATCATGGCTCGCAGCCGTTTCGCGAGCGCGGCGCGGTCGCGTTCCGAGTCGATCCCGAGCCCGCGGGCGAGGGGCTCGAACGCGAGCGGCGTGCCCTGCTCGTTCAGGAAGTCGAGGATGAACTTGCGGCTCGGGATCGGATGCTCGTAGCGCTGCGCTTCGTGCACGGCCTCGGGATCGCCGCGTTTGCGGCTTCGCGGGGTCTTCAATCGATTTTCCGGATGGCGGCTCAAAGCCGGCAGTTTAGGCGAATTGACAAGCCGGCGCCCCCTTCGTAAGGTACGCGGCTCCGTGCACCCTGCCGCGCCCGCGGTCGTCTGCGCGGCGGACGCTGCCCGGGTGGCGGAATGGTAGACGCGCTGGCTTCAGGTGCCAGTGGGGGAAACCCCGTGGAAGTTCGAGTCTTCTCCCGGGCACCACTCCCTGCCGGCGGCGATCCGTTCCCTGTCTGATGGACGCACCCCGGGGTTCGCGGCACCGCCGGCTGCATGCCGCAGCCGTCGCGATCGTCTGCGCCATCGCGTGGGCGGCCGGCTTCTACCCCTACAACTGGTCGTTGCCGTCGGCGGCGCGCTTGCCGTGTCGCTGCGTGCGGGGCGGCGCTCGGCGGAGATCGACGGGATTTCTGACTGACTCGTCGCACCGTCCCGGCTTTCGCCGGGGTAACAGGACTCTCTTTCCTAGCCCGCCTCGTCCTCCGGCGGGGCGCTCACGGCTGCGCGGATCTCGCGCAGCTTTTCCTTGACGACTTCGGCATTGTCCGGACCGATGCGGATCAGCACCTTCTGCCCGGCCGACAGCGCCTCGAGGTCCGGGTCGGCATATTCGTAGAGCACGTGCGGCCGCGTGAGCGCGATCGGCGGCTCGACGGCCGGGGCGTCCAGCAGATGGTCGATGACCTCGACCAGCCGGTCATTGAAGTACGCGGACGGATAACCGAGGTCGGCATAGGCTTTCTGGAACAGCGGGTAGTAACGCCGGTACGTGCCGACCAGCGCGTCGATGTCGATCGATTCGGCGAGTTGCACCAGCGGCTCGTAGCGTTCGAAGTGTTCCTCGCGGAGCTCGAATTCCTCCTCTCCGCCCGATGGCCGGAACAGGCCCGGTACCGGCGTGATGGCGCGCAGCCGGAGCGCGACCTGCTCGCGCGGCAGATTGTCGATAGTCACGACGAGGCGCGGAATGACGTTCTCGGGGGTGAGGTGGCGGCGCAGCGCTTCGGCCTCGACAAGCTCGGCGAGCGCGCCCGTGAAGCTCGCGTCGCTGGTCTCGAGCGGCGGCAGCGGCGGCGGCTCGTCGGCCGGCTCGGGGCCGGGTTCGGCCTCGGGCAGCGGATGCTCGGGCCCGGGATCTTCCGCGGGAACGGGCTCGACCTCGGCTGGCTGCTGCTCCGGCGCGGGGGCCGGCTCGTCGTCGCCGCGAAAGTACACCACGGCGAGCAGCACCAGTAAAACAGCCACCGCGACGCCGCCGGCCAGCCACCAGCCCCATTCCTCGAAGAAATCGCTCATGCTCATCGGCCGCAAGGGTACCACCGGCTGCAGCCGACGGGGAGCCGGCGGCCTCTGTGCTGCGCGTATTGCGCGCCGATGGTATCGTGCCTGCCGCCATCGGGGGACCGATTCCATGCCGCGAGTTCTGCACACACCGCGCCTCAAGCTCGTTCCGCTGACACCCGCGCTCGGCGCCGCCGATCTCGCCGGTCGCGAAACCCTCGAGCAGCGGCTGCGCGCCGAGGTGCCGGCGAGCTGGCCGCCCGAGTTCTTCGAAAGCGACAAGCTCGAATGGACCATCGATCATCTCGAGCAGCGCCCCGACGAGATCGGCTGGTGGATGTACTACCTCGTGCTGCGCTCGCAGGGCGCGACCCTCGTCGGCGTGGCCGGCTACAAGGGTCCGCCCGACGACTCCGGGCACATCGAGATCGGCTACTCGATTCTCGGCGATTACCGCCGCCGCGGCATCGCGACCGAGGCCGCGCTCGCCCTGTCCGATCATGCGTTCGCGCGCGCCGACGTGAACTGCGTCATCGCGCACACGTTTCCAGCATTCAACGCCTCGCGTAACGTGCTCGAAAAAAGCGGCTTCCGCTGCGCGGGCCCGGCCAGCGAGCCGGAAGTGATCCGCTACGAGCTCGCGCGCGCGGACTGGCAGCGAGCGAGGTGCGGTGTGCGCTGATGTGTCGCCTGTACGCGCTGCATGCGACGCACCCGACGCGCGTCGGCCGCGAGCTCATCGAATCGCAGAATTCGCTGATGGCGCAAAGCCGGCGCGACGAAACCGGCGGCGCCAATCCCGACGGCTGGGGAGTCGGCTACTGGCTCGACGGCCGCAGCTGGTGCCTGCGCCAGGCGCACCCCGCGTCGGAGAGCCCGCGTTTCCGAAAAAAGGCCGGCATGATCAAGGGCCAGACGGTGCTCGGGCACGTGCGCCGCGCGACGGCGGGCGAACCGGCGCTTCGCAACACCCACCCGTTCCGGCACGGCGACGCGATGCTCGTGCACAACGGTCATCTGGGGGCGTTTGCCGCGATACGTCCCCGCATGCTCGCGGCCATGAGCGACGCGCAACGCACCGCGCTGCGCGGAGATACCGACAGTGAGCACTTTTTCCGCCTGCTCATGTCGCTGCACGCGCGCACCGCGGAGCCCGTCGCAGCGCTGCGCCAGGCAGTCGCGCAGGTCGTCGCCTGGAGCCGCGCGGCCGATGCGCAGGCCGAGACCGGCCTCAACGTCTTCTGGTCGCTGGGCGCACAGCTTGCCGGGACCCGGCTCGAGCGCTCGCTGTGGTACGTCGAGCGGGACGCGCCGCATTTCTGCGAAGTCACCGGCGTCCCCGACGCCCTGGTGCCGCGCGGAGAACGCTACCGCGCCGTGGTGGTCGCATCCGAGCGCCTTTCCGACGAGAACTGGCGCCCGGTACCGGACGCCTCGGTGTTCCACGTCGGCGACGACTACCGCATGCGCATCGAGCCGCTCGGCATGGGCGATTGAGGGCGGAGCGGGTCAGCCCGCCCGGTCGATGCCCTGCCGCGCGACCGCCTGCTGCGCGGCCAGGCGCGCGGTGACGGCATCGGCGGCGAGCGGCGGCGCCAGATGGTTGCCCTGCGCCAGGTCGCAGCCGGCCTGGCGAAGGAATCGCTTCTGCCACTCGGACTCGACGCCGTCGGCCGCGATGCGGATGCCCAGCCGGTGGCCGAGCGCAATGATCGCCTCCCCTCCTGCCGTACACGGCCTGCAGCCGCCGCCGGCAACGACCTGAAGCAGCGCCGGAGAAAACCGACGCCAGTTCATGAAAACACTGGAAAAAAAAAGTAACAGACCGGCAGGGAGGCTGCCAATAGGGAGAATACCCCAGGCGGCCGGGGGGGGGGCTTACTTGACGGGCTGGGGCTCGCGGTCTGCCTGGATGTCGAACTCGAGCTCGTCCCCGGCCGACACGCTGACCGTGACGTGCCCGCCGCCGGACAGCTTGCCGAACAGAAGCTCCTCCGCCAGCGGCCGCTTGATGTGCTCGCGGATGATCCGCGCCATCGGCCGGGCGCCCATCTGCGGGTCGTAGCCGTTGCGCGCGATCCAGGCACGCGCGCGCGCCTCGAGCTCCAGCGTCACGTGATTGCCCTCCAGCTGCGACTCGAGCTCGACGATCATCTTGTCGACGACCCGCTCGATGGTTGCCGCGTCCAGCGAGGCGAATTGTATGATGGCGTCGAGCCGGTTGCGGAACTCGGGGCTGAAGGTCTTCTTGACGATCTCGAGGCCTTCGGAGCTGTGATCCTGCGCGGTGAAACCGATCGAGGCGCGGCTCATCTCCTGCGCGCCGGCGTTGGTGGTCATGACGATGATCACGTTGCGAAAGTCGGCCTTGCGCCCGTTGTTGTCGGTCAGCGTGCCGTGGTCCATGACCTGCAGCAGCAGGTTGAACACTTCGGGATGCGCCTTCTCGATCTCGTCGAGCAGCAGCACGCAATGCGGGTTCTTGGTGATCGCCTCGGTCAGCAGCCCGCCCTGGTCATAGCCGACGTAGCCGGGCGGCGCGCCGATCAGGCGCGACACCGTGTGGCGCTCCATGTATTCGGACATGTCGAAGCGCACGAGCTCGATGCCGAGAATCATCGCGAGCTGCCTTGTGACTTCGGTCTTGCCGACGCCCGTCGGCCCCGCGAACAGGAACGAGCCGACCGGCTTCTCTTCCTCGCCGAGACCGGAGCGCGACATCTTGATGGCTGCGGCGAGGCCGGCGATGGCGCGGTCCTGGCCGAAGATGACGAGCTTCAGGTCGCGTTCGAGATTTCTCAGCACGTCGCGGTCCGAGGCCGAAACGCTCTTCGGCGGGATACGCGCGATGCGCGCCACCATGGACTCGATGTGCGCGACCGTCACCGCCTCGGCGCGCTCCGCGAGCGGCTGCAGCCTGAGGGACGCGCCGGCCTCGTCAATGACATCGATGGCCTTGTCCGGCAGCAGCCGGTCGTTGATGTGCTTCGCCGACAGCTCCGCGGCGGCGCGCAGCGCCTCGGGCTGATAGCGCACGCCGTGGTGCTCCTCGAAGCGCGACTGCAGACCCTTGAGGATCTCGACCGTTTCGTCCACGGTCGGCTCGAGAATCTCGATCTTCTGGAAGCGGCGCGCCAGCGCGTGATCCTTCTCGAAGATGCCGCGATACTCGGTGTAGGTCGTCGAGCCGATGCAGCGCAGCTCGCCGTTCGCAAGCACCGGCTTGATGAGGTTCGAAGCGTCCATGACGCCCCCGGACGCGGCGCCTGCGCCGATGATCGTGTGTATCTCGTCGATGAACAGGATGGCGCCGGGATTCTTCTTGAGCTCGGCAATCACCGACTTGAGCCGTTTCTCGAAATCGCCGCGATACTTCGTGCCGGCGATCAGCGTGCCCATGTCGAGGGTGTAAACCGTGCAGTCGCTCAAGACCTCGGGGACCTTCTCCTCGACGATCAGGCGCGCGAGACCTTCGGCAAGGGCCGTCTTGCCCACGCCGGCGTCACCCACGTACAGCGGATTGTTCTTGCGCCGCCGGCAGAGGATCTGGATGGTGCGCTGAATTTCCAGCTCGCGCCCGATCAACGGGTCGATGCGCCCTTCCGCGGCCAGTTTATTCAGATTCGTGGCGTACTTCTCGAGCGGGCTCGCGTTGGCGTCGCCGCCTTTCAGCGATTCCATGGACTCGTCGCCGCTCGAAGTATCGACGCTGTCGTCGGCGATCTTCGAGAGGCCGTGCGAGATGAAGTTGACGACGTCGAGGCGCGCCACGTCCTGGGCGTTCAGCAGATAGGTCGCGTGGGACTGCTTCTCGCCGAAGATCGCCACCAGCACGTTGGTCGCGGAGACCTCTTTCTTGCCGCTCGACTGGACGTGGAACACGGCTCTCTGCAGCACGCGCTGGAAGCCCAGCGTCGGCTGCACCTCCTGGTCGTCGTCGTGCCTGAGGCGAGGTGTCGTCTCGTCGATGAATTCGATGAGCTCGCGCCGCAGCCGCTCGATGTCGGCGCCGCAGGCTCGCAGCACCTCGATGACGCGAGGCACGTCGACGAGGGCGAGGAGGAGATGCTCCACGGTCATGAACTCATGACGTTTTTCGCGCGCCGCCTGGAAGGCTTCGTTCAGGCAGAATTCGAGTTCGCTGCTCAGCATAATCAGATCTCTTCCATGGTGCACAGGAGCGGGTGCTGGTGTTTTTGTGCGTACCCGTTGACCTGGGCCACCTTGGTCTCGGCAATCTCGTAGGTGTAGACGCCGCACACGCCTTTCCCTCGCGTGTGCACTTCCAGCATCACCTGGGTGGCTTTGGTTCGTTCCATCGAGAATATTCTTTCAAGGATTTCTACCACAAACTCCATGGGCGTGTAGTCGTCATTTAACAGAACCACCTTGAAAAGAGGCGGCTTCTTGAGTCGCGGCCGGGCCTCCTGGACCGCCAGACTCTGATCGCTATGGTGAGACTCTTCTGCCATGTCGAAAAGAGCGGGCCTTGCCGGATTGGAGCGCGGCGCGCGCCGCAAGTTTCGTGCGCATATTTTCCGGTCTCGTCAGTCAAATGTCACGCGGCGCAGGCGCGGGCGCAAACGGCCACGCAGGGTGCGCAAGGGCCGGGCCGGCGGCGGCACTCGCGAAATGACGCGTTGCGGAATAGAATGTCACGCGGTTAACACCTTCGACACTGCGACGGCGTTAACAGAAGACGGGAGCCAGGGCGCCTGGTATTTCGTGATCTGCGGCACGGCGGGCCTCGCGCCGTGCGCGGCCCGTTTCCCTGATCCGCCGCGGAGGGGGTGCATTCACTTGAGCAGCCGGCGCACGAGCCCGTATGATGCCAGTCTCGCGTCGGCAGGCCGGCGGCTACCCGGGCTGGCGAGCGGGGAACCCACGACATGAATCTGGCGAGCACACTGAACCAGTTCCGCGGCGCGGACTTCGAAGCCGTCCTCGGCCGCGCATCGCAGTCCCTGCCCAGATGGATTGCGTTCCTGCTGGTCATCTTCATCGCCTGGCAGCTCGCCCGTCTGATCTGGCTGCTCGTGCCCGCCCCTGCCGAAGAGGCGCCGCCGGCCGGCGCACGCTCCGGCCAGCCCGCGCCGCGCAGCGCGATCGTCGACGTCACCGGCATAGTCGAGGCGCATTTCTTCGGCAAGGCCGACCCTCAGGAAAACGTCATCACCACCCCCGTCGAGGATCTGCCCGAATCGAACGCAGCGCTCAGCCTGCGCGGCACCATAGCCGCGGACGAGCCCGGCCAGGCTGTCGCTATCATCGCCGACTCGAGCGGCCAGGAAAAAGTGTACAAGGTCGACGATGCGCTGCCCGGCGGCTTCAGCCTGCACGCGGTGCAGCGCGACCGGGTGATCCTCAATCGCGGCGGCCGGCTCGAGGCGCTGCTGCTTCCGCGCTTGGCCGAGGTCACGGCGGCGCCCGGGCGAGCGTACACTCCGCCCGTGGCGGCGCCGGCGCCGCAGCCGAGCGTGCGCGAGCTGGTCACCGAGAACGCCGCTTCGCTGACCGAGATCATCCGACCGCAACCGGTTTTCGCCGATGGCAAGCAGCGCGGCTACCGCATCTATCCGGGGCGCAAGCGCCAGCAGTTCGCAGAGCTCGGCCTCAAGCCCGGCGACCTGGTCACCGCCATCAACGGCACGGCGCTCGACGATCCCGCGAGCGGCATGGAAGTGTTTCGCTCGCTCGGCGACTCAGACCAGGTATCGGTGACCGTGGAGCGCAACGGTCAGCCGGAGACCTTGACCCTCGACACCTCGCAGCTCGGCGCCGCGGGCAACGACGCGGGCATCGAGCAGTGACCCTGCCGCCGCCTTCGGCCGCTGTCCTACGCAACGGAAACCCCGCATGAACCTGTCACACACGCCGCGCCTCGCCGCGGTGATCCTCGCCGCCGCCCTCTGCACCGGCGTCGGCGGACCCGCGGCGGCGCAGGAACCGGAGGTGACACCCAACTACAAGGGCGCGGACCTGCGCCAGATCGTCGAGGCCGTGAGCGAGGTCACCGGCAAGACCTTCATCATTGATCCCCGGGTCAAGGCCGAGGTGACCATGCTGTCGCCGGTGCCGATGAGCCCGGACGCGTTCTACGAGGCTTTCCTGTCTTTGCTGCAGGTATACGGATTCGTCGCCGTGCCCTCGGGCAACGTCATCAAGATCATGCCCGACGCCAACGCGCGCCAGTTCCCGGCCGACGACCTGCCGACGCATGTCAGCGAGGGCTCCGACGCGATCGTCACGCAGGTGATCCCGGTGCGCAACGTGGCGGCGGCGCAGCTCGTGCCCATCCTGCGGCCGCTGGTGCCGCAATACGGTCACCTCGCCGCGCACCCGCCGTCGAACATGCTGATCATCTCGGATCGCGCGGGCAACGTGAACCGCCTCGCGCGAATCATCGAGCGCATCGATCGCGGCGGTGACGACGAAGTGGACATCGTGCAGCTGCAGCACGCCTCGGCCGGCGACCTGGTGCGGACCATGACCGCGCTGCTGCAGGCCAGCCGCGGCGAGGGCGCGGGCGCGATCAACCTCGTTGCGGACGAGCGCACCAACAGCGTTCTCATCAGCGGCGACAAGAACGAGCGCCTCAAGCTGCGCTCGCTCGTGCTGCACCTCGACACGCCGCTCGAGGACGGCGGCAATACCCAGGTGCGCTATCTGAACTACGCCGACGCCACCGAGCTCGCCGGCAAGCTCGTCGAGCAGGCCGCGCAGCAGGAAACGGAAGCCGGCGGCGAGGGCGCCGCGCCGCGGCCCGGGCTGCCCGGGGTGCACATCTGGGCGGACGAGCCGACCAACGCGCTGATCATCACGGCCGGACCGAAGCCCATGCGCTCGATCATGCAGGTCATCGACAAGCTCGACATCCGCCGCGCCCAGGTGGCGGTCGAAGCCATCATCGTCGAGGTCAGCTCGGACCGCGCCGCAGATCTTGGCGTGACCTTCGCCGTCGACGGCAGCGACAACAACAACATCGTCGGCGTGACCAATTTCCCGTCGGCCGGGCCCGGCGTTGCGCAGATCATCGGCGCGCTGCTCGCCGACTCGTCGAACGTCGACCCGACCTCGGCGATCGGCGAAGGGGTCAGCATCGGGGCCGGCCGCTTCGATGACGGCCGCACTCAGTTCGCGATACTGCTGCGCGCGCTCGCCAGCGACGGCGACACCAACATCCTGTCGACGCCGACCATCGTCACCATGGACAACGAGGAGGCGGAGATCAAGGTCGCGCAGGAAGTGCCGTTCCTCACGGGTCAATTCACGGGCCCGGGCCAGACGATCGGCACCGTGAACCCGTTTCAGACCATCCAGCGCCAGGAGGTGGGCACCATCCTCAAGATCACCCCCCAGATCAACGAGAGCAACGCCATCCGCCTCAAGATCGAGCAGGAGTCCTCGAGCCTCGCGGCAGGCGCGGCCGGCGCCGTCGACCTGATCACCAACAAGCGCACGATCTCGACCAGCGTGATCGTCGAGGATGGCGGCATCATCGTACTCGGCGGGCTGATCTCGGACGAGCTGCGCGAGAACGACGCGCGCGTGCCCGGGCTCGGCAGGATCCCGATCGTCGGCAACCTGTTCCGCTCGCGCAGCACCAGCAAGATGAAGACCAACCTCATGGTGTTCATCCGGCCGAAGATCCTGCGCGACGGCACGCAGAGCGCGCTGGAGACGAATGCCAAGTACAACTACATCCGCGAGCAGCAGGGCCTGCGCCGCGAGGACGACGTGCAGCTGATGCCCAAAGCGAAGCGGCCGTTACTGCCGCCGATCGAGGAAGTGTCGCAGAGCCCCGAGCAGGGCCTCGAAGCCGACGACACCGGCATCACCGAGATTCCCAAATTCCAGGACACCGTGCCCGACGGTGAAACCGACGGAGACGACGAGACCGATGACGCTGCACGATCCGGATACGACGGTCAGGATGACGCCGGCCCAGACGCCCGCGACGAGTGAGCCGGACGCGGTCACGGCGGGCGACGCGCCGGTCCAGCGACGCCCTCTGTCGTTCACATTCGCAAAGCGTCACGGCGTGCTGATCCGCGAGTACGCCGCCGATCACGCCGAGACGATCTATCGCGACGGCGTATCGCCGGCGAGCCTCGCCGAAGTGCGCCGCTTCGCCGGCGTGCCCCTCAAGCTCATGCCCGTCAGCCGCGAGTCGTTCGACACGCTGCTGCAACAGCATTACGAAAGCGGCACCAACAAGGCCATGCAGATGGTCGAGGGCTTCGACCAGGACACCGACCTGCTCCGCGTCGCCCTGGAGCTGCCGGAACCCTCCGATCTCCTCGAGAGCGACGACGATGCGCCGATCATCCGCCTCATCAACGCCGTGCTGACCGAGGCGGTCAAGGAGAACGCCTCGGACATCCATATCGAGCCGTTCGAGAACCGGCTGGTGGTCCGTTTCCGCGTTGACGGCGTGCTGCGCGAGGTCCTGCAGTCGCGGCGCGCGGTCGCACCTCTCGTGGTGTCGCGCATCAAGGTCATGTCGAAGCTCGACATTGCCGAGAAGCGCCTGCCGCAGGACGGCCGCATCTCGCTGCGCATCGCCGGTCGCGCGGTCGACGTACGCGTGTCGACTCTGCCGTCCGGCCACGGCGAGCGCGTCGTGCTGCGGCTGCTCGACAAGCAGGCCGGGCGGCTCGACCTCGGTCACCTCGGCATGGAAGACGCGACCCAGGCGACGATGGACGAGCTGATCCACAAGCCGCACGGCATCATCCTCGTCACCGGCCCGACCGGCTCGGGCAAGACCACCACGCTGTACGCGGCACTCGAGCGGATCAACGACAACAGCCGCAACATCATGACCGTCGAAGACCCGATCGAGTACTACATCGACGGTATCGGCCAGACGCAGGTGAACACCAAGGTCACCATGACCTTTGCACGCGGTCTGCGCGCGATCCTGCGCCAGGATCCCGACGTGGTCATGGTGGGCGAGATCCGCGACCTGGAGACCGCGGAAATCGCCGTTCAGGCGAGCCTCACCGGGCATCTCGTGCTTTCCACCCTGCATACCAACACCGCGGTCGGCGCGGTCACCCGGCTGCGCGACATGGGGGTCGAGCCGTTCCTGCTGTCGTCGAGCCTGGTCGGCGTGCTGGCCCAGCGGCTGGTGCGCGTGCTGTGCAGCGACTGCCGCAAGGTCTACCAGGCCGGCAAGCGCGAGACGGATCTGCTCAATCTCGAGCCCGGCGAGCAGGCCACGCTGTACAAGCCGCAGGGTTGTGACGCCTGCAATCAGAGCGGCTATCGCGGCCGCACGGGCATTTACGAGCTGGTGGCGGTCGACGACACCATGCGCACCATGATCCATGACGGCGCGGGCGAGCATCTGCTCGAGAAACACGCGCGCGCCGCGAGCCCGAGCATCCGCGACGACGGACGCCGCAAGGTGCTCGCCGGCGTGACCACGCTGGAGGAAGTCCTGCGCGTCACGCGCGAAGATTGACCGTGAGGAGCATCCTCATGATTGTCGTAGGGCGGGTTTCAACCCGCCGATCGCCGCCGACCGAATGAATTCGGCCCTACGTAGGGCGGGTTTCAACCCGCCATAGACAATGGGCGCCTTCGAGTACACCGCGATCGATGCTGGCGGCAAGGAACGCAAGGGGGTTCTCGAGGGCGATACCGCGCGGCAGGTTCGCCAGGCGCTGCGCGATCGCGCGCTGCTGCCGCTGCAGGTCACCGAGGTGGCGCAGCGCGAGGCGAAGCGGCAGAGGCGCGGCCTGTCGTTGCGGCGCGGCATCGCCGCCATGGACCTGGCGCTGGTCACGCGGCAACTGGCGACCCTCGTGCAATCCGGCCTACCGCTCGAGGAAGCGCTGCTCGCGATCGGCGAGCAAAACGAGAAACCGCGCCTGAAGAGCATCCTGCTCGGCGTGCGCTCGCGCGTCATGGAGGGCCACAGCCTCGCCGACGGCCTGGCCGATTTCCCGCAGGCGTTTCCGGAAATCTTCCGCGCCACAGTGGCGGCCGGCGAGCAATCAGGCCATCTCGACGCCGTGCTCGAGCGGCTCGCCGACTACACGGAAGGCCGCCAGGTGCTGCGGCAAAAGGTCGCGAACGCACTCGTCTACCCGATCATTTTGACCCTGCTCGCGCTGCTCATCGTCAGCGGGCTGCTCGTCTACGTCGTGCCGAAGGTAGTGGGCGTATTCGAGAACACCGGCGCCGAGCTGCCGCTGCTCACGCAGGCGCTGATCGCGACCAGCGATTTCCTGCGCGGCAACGGCATCTATCTGCTGATCCTGATTGCGGCCGGCGCATTCGTCGCGCGCCGCGTGCTGCGCCGCGAAGACGCACGTCGCCGCTGGCACCGGTTCCTGCTGCGCGTGCCGCTCGTCGGCCGGCTGACACGCGGCGTCAACACGGCGCGCTTCACGCGCACTTTCAGCATCCTGGCCGGGAGCGGCGTGCCGGTGCTCGAGTCGCTGCGCATCGCCGGCGCGGTGGTCACCAACCTGCCGATGCGCGACGCCGTCAGCGAGGCGGCCCTGCGCGTGCGTGAGGGCGCGCCGATCGGCAAATCGATGGCCGCGAGCAAGGTGTTCCCGCCGATGACCATCCACCTGATCTCGAGCGGCGAAGCGAGCGGCCAGCTCGAGACCATGCTGGGCCGCGCCGCGACCAATCAGGAACGCGAAATGGACGGGCTCATTGCGGCCCTGCTCGCCATCATGGAACCCGCGCTCATTATCACTATGGGCGTCGTGGTGCTGATCATCGTCATCGCCATCCTGCTGCCGATCTTCGAGCTCAACGAGCTGGTCCGCTGACCCGTTCCCCGGTCCGCCGCGCGCCACTCTGGCGCCTGCCGGCGGGGCGCGAATTCGTCGTCTCGCATTTGTGTGAGATCGCCTATTGCCATGACGGATGTTTGGCTTTATAAGGGCGCCAACGCAGTCTTCCCTGTCCGCGCGGCGAATGCCGCAGCCGGCTTCGTTCAGCAACTGCTCGAGCGGACGATATGGGCGATGAGTCAGAATCGGATGCCTACGAAGACGACGACATCGACGACATCGTAGAGGATCCTGAAGTCCTGGATATCGATCACCTGATCGACGATCTGGAATCCCGTGCGCGACTGCGCAACAGGCGCGACGAGCCGGCCTGGCGCCGTCTCGAAAAGTACCTCGAGGAAAAACGCTGCCGCGAGGACATTGCGGACTTCGAGGATTTCGAGCTCGAATAGCCGGGCGCGGGTCTCCCCCCCGACGCATGCCCCGAAGCCCCTGGCAGTGCCCCCGCACATCGAGAGCGACAAGATCGTCAATTTGACCTTTGCGCAGTTCGGGAAGCACTATGCCGGTGCACCAAATAACTATGTCTATATTTATGCCGTGCGCGTCAAATATGATTCTGGCTTGGTGATTCAGAAACCGGGCGAGATCGTTCTCATGCGCGTAGCAAAGACGAAACTCAAAAACGGAAACGCTTACCGTTTCATTGCGGGCATGGACGGCTCGATGCCGATCTGGCGTGCAAACATAGCTGAGATCGCGCCCGTGTTCGAAGACTCCAACGGCGTCGGCTGGACGGTGAGCGTGAGCCACAACCAGGGGCTCAATAGATACATGCTGGTGACGGAACACGATGTCAGCGGCGAAGGCCAGATAGGAATTCACGAAGCCCCCAAGCCATGGGGCCCGTGGCGGACTGCCTTGTATACAAACCAGGGCGGAGCCGCCGATACCGCGTTCTTCTGGAATTTCTCGAACAAATGGACCAACGGGCGAGACTTCAATTTGATGTTCACGGGCTGGGACGCGGTCGATTCTTTCAACAGCGTTGAGGGACACTTCGATTAGGGGCGGTTTGTACAGCGTGTAACTTCGACGCCCGCCCTCCGGCGGGCGTCGTTTTTTTTGGGACCTCGACTCTCCGTGGAAAGGAGTGCACGAAACGGCACGGTCCGGACGCGGGCTGCGATGAGTCTCAGCGGAAATCGCGCGCCGGCGCGACCAGGCCGCCGAGCAGCCCGCTCAGGTCCTCGAGCCGCTCCGCGATCACGTGCAGCACTTCCCCTTCGCGCTGCAGCCGGCCGTGCACGCCGAGCAGGCGCGCGCCGAGCAGCGCGCGCCGCTGACGGGCTGCGACCGTGCGCCAGACGATCAGGTTCACGTGCCCGCTCTCGTCCTCCAGGGTGACGAAGGTGACGCCGCCGGCCGTGCCCGGCCGCTGTCGGGTGATGACCAGCCCGGCGGCATGCACCTGCTCGCCGTTCGGTAACTGCCACAGCCGGGCTGCGCCGACGATGCCCTTCGCCGTCAGCCGCTCCCGGAGCAGGGCGAGGGGATGGCGCCGCAAGGTGAGGCCGGTGCTCGAGTAATCCGCGACGATGTCCTCGCCCTCGCTCGGGCGTGCGAGCATCGGCTCGCCCTCCGCCATGACGATGCGCGGCAGCAGCCGTGTCGGCGGCTCCACGCCCGCCACGGCCCAGCGTGCCCGGTGCCGGTGGCCGGCGAGGCTCGCCAGGGCGCCGGCCGCCGCCAGCGCGCCCAGCTCGCCCCGATCGAGGCCCGCGCGCTCGGCCAGGTCCTGGGTGCCGGTGAAGGCCCCGCCGGTCCGCGCGGCGACCAGCCGCCCGGCCGCGGCCTCGCCGAATCCCCTGATGACGCGCAAGCCGAGCCGGAGCGCGGCGGCGCCGTCATCGCGACGCTCCAGCGTCGATTCCCATGCGCTCACGCGCACGTCGGTCGCGCGTACCTCGACCCCGGCGCGGCGAGCGGCGCCGACGAGCTGCGCGGGTGCGTAGAAGCCCATCGGCTGACTGTTGAGCAGCGCGGCGAAAAACGCCGCCGGCTCGTGGCGCTTGAGCCAGGCGGAGACGTACACCAGCAGCGCGAAGCTCGCCGCATGGGACTCGGGAAAGCCGTATTCGCCGAAGCCCTGGATCTGGCGGAAGATGCGCTCGGCATACTCGCGGGGATAGCCGCGCTCGCGCATGCCGCGGATGAGCTTGTCCTCGAAATGCCCGAGGCTGCCTCGCCGGCGCCATGCCGCCATGGCGCGGCGCAGGCTGTCCGCCTCGCCCGCCGTGAAACCCGCCGCCACCATGGCCAGGTGCATGACCTGTTCCTGGAAGATGGGTACGCCGAGCGTGCGCTCGAGCACGCCCCTGACCGCTTCGCTCGGATAATCGACGGGCTCCTCGCGGCTGCGCCGGCGCAGGTACGGGTGAACCATGTCGCCCTGGATCGGCCCCGGCCGGACGATGGCGACCTCGATGACGAGATCGTAATAGGAGCGCGGCTTGAGGCGCGGCAGCATGGACATCTGCGCGCGCGATTCGATCTGGAACACGCCGACCGTATCGGCCGCGCAGATCATGTCGTAGACCGCCGGGTCCTCGGCGGGCACGCCGGCGAGCGTGAGCTCGCGGCCGCTGAATCCGCGCACCAGCTCGAAGCTGCGGCGGATGGCGGACAGCATGCCGAGGCCCAGCACGTCCACCTTGAGCAGGCCGAGATCCTCGAGATCGTCCTTGTCCCACTGGATGACGGTGCGTTCCGGCATGGCCGCGTTCTCGACGGGCACCAGCTGAGGCAGCGGACCGGCGGAGATCACGAAGCCGCCGACGTGCTGCGACAGATGGCGGGGGAAGCCGATCAGGCATTCGACGAGGGCGACGAGCCGGGCGATCACCGGGCTCGCGGGATCGAGCCCGGCCTCGCGGATGCGCGCCCCGTCGACGCGCGCGCCGTCCCACCACTGGGTCGCGCGCGCCAGCCGCTCGATCTGCGCGGCGGCCAGGCCGAGCGCCTTGCCCACGTCGCGCACCGCGCTGCGCGGCCGGTAGCAGATGACGGTCGCGGCCAGCGCGGCGCGGTCGCGACCGTACCTGGCGTACAGATACTGGATGACCTCCTCGCGCCGGTCGTGCTCGAAATCGACGTCGATGTCCGGCGGCTCGTTGCGCTCCCGCGAGATGAAGCGTTCCATGAGCAGCGACATGCGCGCCGGATCGACCGCGGTGATGCCGAGGCAATAGCAGACGGCGGAATTCGCGGCCGAGCCGCGGCCCTGGCAGAGGATGCCGCGGCTGCGCGCGAAACGGACGATGTCGTGCACGGTGAGAAAGTAGGGCTCGTAGGCGAGATCGCCGATGAGCTCGAGCTCGTGCTCGATGAGCCGCCGCACCGTCGCGGGCACGCCGTCCGGCCAGCGCTGCCGCGCGCCTTCCTCCGTCAGCCGGCGCAGGTACCCGGCCGGCGTCTCCCCCTCGGGCACGACTTCGCGCGGGTATTCGTAACGCAGGTCGTCTAAGGAGAAGGTGCAGCGCGCGGCGATCGCGACGCTGGCATCGAGCAGCGCGGCAGGATAAATGCGCTTGAGCCGCGCACGGGAGCGCAGGTGCCGCTCGCCGCTCGCGTGCAGGGCGAAGCCGGCCTCGTGCAAGGTCGTCTTGAGCCGGATGGCGGTGAGCACGTCCTGCAGCGCGCGGCGGCCGCGCACGTGCATGTGCACGTCACCGCTCGCGACGCACGGCAGGCCGAGCGCCCCGCCGAGCCTTTCGAGCTCGAGCCGGCGCCGCCGGTCGTCGCCTTCCGCGAGCAGCTCGACGGCGATCCACAGGCGGTCCCCGAAAATGCCGGCGAGCCGCCTGCCGTCACGTTCGGGATCCTCGCGCGGCGGGACCCAGAGCACGAGGCAGCCCGGCAGGCCGTCGGCGACGTCGGCCGTGGTCAGCGCATATTCGCCCTTGGGCGCGGCCCGGCGGGCCGCGGTGATGAGCTCGCTCAGGCGGCCGTAGGCCGGCCGGTCGGGCGCGAGCACCACGAGGTGCGGGCCGTCGCTCAAGTGAAGCTCGCTGCCGATAATGAGCTTGAGCCCGCGCTCCTTCGCCGCCGTGTGCGCCCGCACCACGCCGGCCAGCGAGCACTCGTCGGTTATCGCGAGCGCCGCATAGCCGAGCCCGGCGGCGCGCGCCACCAGCTCCTCGGGCTGCGAGGCGCCGCGCAGGAAGCTGAAGCTCGTGATGCAATGGAGCTCGGCGTAGGGGACATTCCTGATTTTTTTAACCGCTGCCTGCACGGCTTACGAAGACACGCCGGAAAAAATCAGGAATGTCCCCATTTCAGCCGAAAATGCCATGCAGGAACCAGGGACGCCGGCCGCGGCGCTGGCGGAATATCCACAGGCGCATGCCGCGCGGGTTGGTCGCCACATAGTAGTCGCGCGCCACGTCGCGGCCGTCCCACCAGCCCGTCTCGATGCGCTCCGGTCCGCTCTCGACGGTAAGGGCGCCGCGATAGCACGGCTGGCCCTGCCGCCGCGGCAGGCGCTGCGGCTCGGCCAGCATCCAGAGCGGCCGGGAAATAGGGACATTCCTGATTTTCGGGGAAATAGGGACATTCCTGATTTTCGTAAAACGAAAATCAGGAATGTCCCTATTTCCCCCATTTCCCCCGAGGCCGGTGCGACGCCAGGCGGTCTCGGGACGGTGGTCGGGAAGCAGACAGAGGCCGTGCACCGCTTCCTCGCCGAGCCGTGCACGCAGGCGCTCGACGAGCCTCGGCAGCCGCAAGCCGGGCTGGCGCGGTGCGTGCAGCAGCCGGTCGGACGGCGGCAGGGACTGCACGGCACCGGAACACAGGCGCACGCCGAGCACCGGCGCGGGCAGCGCCAGGCGCTCCAGCCGCCCGGCGAGCAGCTCGCGCAGGTGGGCGGGATCGCGGCTCGGTGCGCTCAGTCCGAGGCGCAGCGAGCTGGCGGCGCGATCGGCATGCGCGAATTCGAGCTCGAGGCTCTGCACGCCGCCTTGCCGCGTTTCGAGAAAGCCGCCGAGCGCATCCAGCAGACGGGCAGCGGCATCGAGCAGGCGGGGCGCCTCGCGGATTTCGCCGGCCAGCTCGAGCCCGGCGGCGAAGCGCGGCGGCGCCCTGAACGGGATGCGCGGGTCCGGGCTGCGTCCGAGCGCGCGATCCAGCTCGGCGAGCAGGTGAGGCCCGAAGCGGCGCGCGAAACCGTCGCGCGGCAGGCGCAGGCAATCTCGCACCCGCCGCAGACCCATTGCGCTCAAGTCCGCCAGCGTCTTCGCCGGCCAGCCCAGGCAGGCGAGCGGCAGCCGGCCGACCCGGCCGGCCAGCAGATGGGCCTCGCCCACCGCATCCGGATCTCCCGCGCGCGCGAGCCACAGCGCGGCCAGCGGTGTGGGCGCGATGCCCTGCTGCGCCCTGTGCCCGAGCGCCGCGAGGCCGCGGCCGACCTCCTCGCGGAACGCGCGGAGACCCCCGAAAAGACGCAGGCTCCCGCGCGCCTCGAGCAACAGGCCGGCGGGCGGCTCGAGGCTGACCGCGGAGGTGAAGCGGCCGGCCCAGACCGCGAGCCGCTCGAGGGCCTCCTGCTCGGCGTGCCCGTTGCGCTCGAGGATCTCGAGCGCGGGCGCAAGCGCCTGGGCCGCCGTCAGCGGCTGTCCCGCCCCGACGCCGTGGCGGACAGCGCACTCATTGACCGCGACGACGAGCTGCCGGCTGCCCTCCTGCTCGACGACCGCCAGCGGACCTTCACCCGCGGCGTCGGGAAAAACCTCGAGCGGCAGCGAAGGCAGATGAATCGCGAGCCACAGCGGCGCCGGCCGGCTCCGCCGTGTCGTAAAGCGCGCGGCAGCGCCCGGGCTTCCAGCCTCGTTTCGACCCCGCGAGTATCGGGGAGCGACTCGAAACGAATCCGGAAGCCCGGCCGTTACGGTCGACCCCGGCGGCGGCACCGCCGCCGCCTCGGGAAAAAGAGGCAGGGATCGCTCCAGGGGCGCCATTCATTCGAAGCGCGGTATCGCGACGGCGAAAGGCCGCGCGCCCCGGCATTTGAGAACGTCGATGCGCAAGCCCGGCGGCTCGGGCGTCACGCTCAGGCGCAGGGCGGCCGGCGAGGCTTCCCCGCGGCAGCGCAACGGCCGGAACAGCACGCAGCAGACGGCAGCCTCCTCCGCGGCGAGCTGCAGGCGTCTCAGCTGGGGCGGGTCCGCCTGCTCCGCCCAGCCGAGCACCGCCGCGCAGGTGCCTGACCGCAGGGCCTGCTCCATGACCCAGAAACCGTCCTTGCCGGGCTTCACGAACAGCAGACGCGACAGATTCACGCCATGTCCGCTCAGGGCCGGCGCATAGGGCTGATAGGGCGCCCCCACCCAGGCGATCCATTGCTGTCCCCCGCTCAGGCTCACGAGCGCCGGCATCAGCAGGCCGAGCTCACCCAGGCCCCAGTCCTCGGTCAGGATTTCGATGAGTGCGTTGCCCGGCCAGCCGCCGCCCGGCAGCCGCTCATCGAGCGCCGCATGCCCGGTGGCTACGGCACCGGCGAGCGGCAGGGTCTCTCCACCCCGCCAGACCCGCCCGCTGCCGAGCAGCTCGTCGAGGGGGCCGCCGGCTTGCCCGTCAGTGGGTGTCGCGCGCGATCCCATTGCGCAGCACGCCGACGACGATGCCCTCGATGATCAGCGGCTGCGCCTGCAGGTTGACGCGGATAGGCGCGAAATCCGGATTCTCGGGCATGAGCCAGACCAGATGGCCTTCCTGCCGGTACCGCTTCACGGTCACCTCGTCATCGAGCCGCGCGACCACGATCTGGCGGTTGCGCACCTCCGGCGTGCGATGCACCGCGACCAGGTCGCCGTCCAGGATGCCGACATCCCGCATGCTCATGCCCCGCACCTGCAGCAGGTAGTGCGGCCGGGGCTCAAACAAGGTGGGGTCGATCTGATAGCGCGCCTCGATGTGCTCCTCGGCGAGGATCGGGCTGCCGGCGGCGACGCGGCCGATCAACGGCAGGCCGAGCTGCTCGCGCAGCGAATCCTTGAGCTGGATGCCGCGCGAGGTGCCGGGAATGAGGCGGATGGCGCCCTTGCGCTCGAGCGCGCGCAGGTGCTCTTCGGCCGAGTTGGCGGAGCGGAAACCCAGCGCGCCGGCGATTTCCGCACGCGTCGGCGGCAGGCCGGTGTCGGCAATGACCTTGCGAATGAGTGCCAGAACTTCGGTCTGGCGCGGGGTGAGATTCGTCATGGCATGTCCTTGTATAAAAGAACAGCAGACCTGTATTTATATACAAAGATGGCGCTGCCGGCAAGTAGCGCGGCGGCGTCCGGGCTTCCCCCCTTGTTTCGAGTCGCTCCCCCGATACTCGCTTGGTCCGAACATCATCATCCCCCCGGTCCCGTTCGTTCTTTGCGTCGGACTGCCGAACGGGTGAGCGGGCGCGGACGACGTTCCCTATGCATGCGCGCGCTGCAACGCGCGATGTCGCTCATTGCAAACGCCGTGCACGTCCACTGCACATGTTGCGCGACCGATTGTCACTCACCGCAGACACGTTGCATTTCGCCGATAATCGACGCATGATCGCGCCCCGCGGCTACGCGCTGCTGGCTTGCTAAGCCTTAAAGCTTGAGGTAGGGTCACACCGGGAGCGCGGCGCTGGAGCGTTGAATTGGTTCGAGCCGATAGCTCTTGAACACCATTTAACAGTCAGGGGATCCGTAAGATGAAAACGAGACTTGAGAGCGCGATGAAGGTCTTCGGCCTTGCGTTGCTCGTAGGCATCGGCGCCGGCTGCGCAGCCCAGGGCGAGGGTCCGACGATGTCGGATCTGCAGCAGATGGCAGAGCGTGCATCGCAGGACGCCGAGGCGGCCAGGACCGCAGCGGAAGAGGCGCGCGAGGCCGCGAGCGAGGCGCGTCAAATGGCATCGGGTGCGCAAAGCACTGCCAACGAGGCGTTGCAGGCCGCCAACGAAGCGCAGGCCTGTTGTGATGCAAACAGCGAGAAGATGGACCGCATGTTCCGGCGGTCACAATCGAAATAAGCTGTCGGCTTCGATACTTCGAATGAACGCTGCGGGCCTGCTGGCTCGCAGCGTTTTTTTACGCCGCGCGCTTGCGCCGGGGGTGTTTCGAAAGCGGGAATCGGCGCCCGGAGGCGCTACAGGGTCTCGTTTTCCAGGTACTGTTCGGGCTCATCGGCTTCGTCGGCAACGATCAGGTAGTCCGGCTCGCTCGTCGACATGCCCAGCGGGATCCCCTGCGCTTCCCGGAATATTTTCTGCGTGCGGTACCAATTGATGGACGCCGGCCGCGTGCGCGTCGCGGCGACGTAGAGCTCAGTCACCCGCGTCAGGTTGTCGCCGTCCGCCCCGATATGTTCCTCGAGCGGCGGGTGCGCCTCCAGGAAGAGCTGACCGTCCGACCAGCCGACCTTGTAGGGCTCGTTGATGATGCGTACCGGCGTGCCGATCGGCACCAGCGCGCTCAGCGACTCGATGTTCTCCGGGTACATGCGGATGCAGCCGTGGGTGACCCGCATGCCGACCCCGTCGGGCCGGTTCGTGCCGTGAATCAGGTAGCCGGGCAGGTCCAGCTTCATCGCGTATTCGCCGAGCGGATTGTCCCTGCCCGGCGGCACCGCCCGCGGCAGCACTTGGCCCTCGGCGGCGTGCTCGTCGCGCACCGACTTGGGCGGATACCAGGTCGGATTGCGTACCTTGGCGGTGATGCGCGTCATGCCGATGGGCGTCGACCAGTCCATCCGGCCGATGCTGATGGGGTGTGTGACCACCACCGGGGCACGGCCGGGCTGCGGCTTCGGATAGTAGTAAAGGCGCAGCTCGGCGACGTTGACGACCATGCCCTCGCGGGGTCCGCCCGGCAGAATGAAGCGCGTCGGCAACATGACCTCCGTGCCGTCGCCCGGCAGCCACGGATCGACATCGGGGTTGGCAAGCGTGATGTCCTCGTAGCCGAGGCCGTAGCGGCGCGCGACGTCGAGCAGCGTATCCTCGGCGCGTGTCCGGGTGGTCTCGATCTCGCCGACGATTTCCACATCGGGCGCCGGCAGCTCGAAGCTCGTCGCGAACGCCGGCCCGGCAGCCAACAACGTCGAGGCGGCTGCGACGAGCCTGCTCATCGGCCCGCCCCCGGATCTGCACGCCACACGTTGGTTGCCCATTCCGCCCTCCATGCTCGAATACTGCCATTAATCAATTGATTTTGCAGCAAATAGCGCCGGTCCTCCGCCGACTGCGTCGCATTTTTCCGCTCAACGGGCCAGACCCGCGAGGTCGAGCAGAAAAGAGTAGTCGAACGCGCTTTCCTCGAGCCTGCGGAAGCGCCCTGACGCGCCGCGGTGTCCCGCTTCCATATTCGTGCGCAGGAGCAGCGCATTATCGTCGGTCTTGCGCGCGCGCAGCCTGGCAACCCACTTCGCGGGTTCCCAGTATTGCACCTGTGAGTCGTGCAGCCCGGTGGTGACGAGCAGATTCGGATAGGCCTGCGCGGTCACGTTGTCGTAAGGGGAATAGGACAACATGCGCGCATACGCATCAGCTTCGTGGGGGTTGCCCCACTCGTCATATTCGCCGGTCGTGAGTGGAATGCTGTCGTCGAGCATGGTGGTTACCAGGTCGACGAACGGCACGGCGGCAATGGCGCCGTGATACAGTTCCGGTCGCAGGTTGATCACCGCGCCGATCAGCAGTCCGCCGGCGCTGCCGCCATAGGCGTACAGGTGGCGGGGCGAGGTATAGCCGCGCGCGATCAGGAACTCCGACACGTCGATGAAATCGGTGAAGGTGTTCATCTTCTGCCCGAGCTTGCCGTCCTCGTACCAGGCGCGACCCATCTCCGAGCCGCCACGCACGTGGGCGATCGCGAAAATGAAGCCGCGGTCGAGCAGGCTCAGGCGGCGCGTGTCAAAGGTCGGGTCGCTGCTGATGCCGTACGCACCGTAGGCGTACAGCAGCAGCGGCTGTCCGCCGTCGCGCCGCATGCTCTTGCGATAGACGAGGGACACCGGGATACGCGCGCCATCGCGTGCCGCGACGAACAGGCGCTCTGCCCCGTACAGGGCAGGGTCGAAGCCGCCCGGGATCTCGTCGCGCTTGACCAGGCGCCGCTCGCCGCTCCGCAGATGATAGTCGTACACCGAGTCCGGCGTGGTCAGCGACTCGTAGCCGTAGCGCAGCCACTCCGAGCGATAGTGGTAGTTATCCTGCGTATAGGCAGCGTAGGTCGGCTCGTCGAACCCGACGTAGCGCGTCTCACCGGTCCGCCGGTCGATGATCTGCATCTGCGTGAGCCCGGCGCGCGTCTCTTCAAGAACGAGATGGTGCTCGAACACCTCGAGCGCCTCCACCAGCACGTCCTCACGATGAGGCACGACCTCTTTCCAGTGCGCCCGGCCGGTCTGCTGGTGCGGCGTTTCCATGACCCGGAAATTCCGCGCCTTCCAGTTGGTGAGCACGAAAAAACGGTCACCACCATCCTCGAGGTAGTATTCGTGGTCGCGCTCGCGCGCCAGCGCCAGGCGCGGCCGCGAACCGGGCTCGTCCGCGGGCAGGAACCGGTATTCGGTAGCCACGGTGCTCTCGACGCTGATGAAGAGGAACCTGTCCGACTTGGACTTGGAGACCTGCACGGAATAGGTGTCGTCGGTCTCCGCGTACACCAGCTTATCGTCGTCGTCTCCGAGCGTATGCCGGAAGATCCGGTCCCAGCGAAGCGTCTGCGAATCCAGTGCCGCGAAGAACAGCGTGCGGTTGTCGTTGGCCCACTCCTGATTGCCCGACACGCCGGATATCTGCTCCTCGAGCAGACGTCCCGTGCGCAGGTCCTTGAAACGCAGCGTGTAGATGCGCCGGCCGCGCTCGTCGATTGCGAAAGCAGCCATGCCGTGGTCCGGGCTGACGGTAAAGCCGCGCAGATCGAAGTACGCCCGTCCGGCGGCCAGCTCGTTGACGTCGAGCAGCACTTCCTCGGGGGCGGACAGCGTCTTGTGCTTGCGGCAATAAATCGGATACTCGTTGCCCGCCTCGTAGCGCCGGTAATAGTAGTAGTCGTCGATACGCACCGGAGCCGTCTCGTCGTCCTCCTTGATGCGCCCGCGCATTTCCTCGTAGAGCTTCTGTCGCAGGCCTTGCACATGCGCCATGCGCCGTTGCGTATAGGCATTCTCGGCTTCGAGATAGGCGGAGACCGCGGGATCCTGGCGCCGGTTGAGCCAGTAGTACTCGTCCACTCGCTCGTCACCGTGCAGCATGAACTTCTGCGGCACTCGTTTCGCCACGGGCGCCTGCGGCGTCGATTCGATATCATGCGCTGTGCACGCGCCGGTCATATTCACCGCTCCCAGAATGATCAGCAAAGCAGAACGCGTAACCAACTCAATACCGGATCAGCGCGGAACCCCACGTGAAACCGCCGCCGAAGGCTTCGAGGAGCAGCATATCGCCGCGCTGGATACGCCCGTCGCGCACGGCCACGTCCAGCGCCATCGGCACCGAGGCGGCCGACGTGTTGCCGTGGTCCTGGACGGTCATGACGACGCGCTCCATGGGCATGTCCAGCTTCTTGGCCGTGGCCTGGATGATGCGTATGTTCGCCTGATGGGGAATGAGCCAGTCGATGTCGGATTTCTCCAGGGCATTGCGCTCGAGTGTCTCGTCGACGATGCGGCCCAGCGTGTTCACGGCCACCTTGAACACTTCGTTGCCTTTCATCTGCACGAAATCCTTGCCCGACTTGAGATCGTTGAAGCCCTTGGAGACGCCGGAAGGAAAAAAGAGCAGGTCCCCGTAGCGGCCATCGGCGTGCAGGTGCGTGGACAGGATACCGGCCTCGTCGGCCGGCTCGAGGACGACGGCGCCGGCACCGTCCCCGAACAGCACGCAGGTGTGCCGGTCGTTCCAGTCCACGATGCGCGACAGCGTCTCCGCCCCGACCACGAGGGCGCGCTTCGATTCGCCGCTGCGCACGTACTTGTCCGCCATGCCGAGCGCGTAGATGAAGCCGCTGCAGGCCGCCTCGAGGCTGAACGCGGTGCAGCCACGAATGCCGAGCCGCTCCTGGATCAGACAGCCGACGTTCGGAAACACCAGGTCCGGGGTCGTCGTACCGACGACGATGAAATCGATATCCGCGGGCGTGAGACCGGCGGCGTCTATCGCGGCGCGCGCGGCGCCCTCCGCGAGGTCCGCGGTGGTCTCCCCCTCGGCAGCGATGTGCCGGCGCTCGATGCCGGTGCGCGTGCGAATCCACTCGTCGGTGGTATCGACCATCTTCTCGAGATCGAAATTGGTCAGCATCTTCGCGGGCAGAAAACGCCCGGTGCCGGCAATGCGTGAATACATCAGATCACCTGTTCGCCGAGAAGATGGCTGATCTGCCGCGGCACACCCTTGTCTATTTCCACGATGGCGGTGCGGATGGCGTTCCGGAATGCCAGCACGTCCGCGTCGCCGTGGCTTTTGATCACGATACCGTTGAGACCCACCAGGCTGGCGCCATTATAGCGTCGCGTGTCGAGCGTCGACTTGAGGGATTTCAGCATGGGCATGGCCACCAGCGCCAGCAGCCGGTTGCGCCGGGTGCGCGACAGCTCCGCACGCATGTGAGCGGTGATGAACTGGGCCAGGCCTTCCATCGTTTTGAGCGACACGTTGCCCGTGAAGCCGTCTGTGACGACCACGTCGACCGTGCCGAGAAAGATGTCGTTGCCTTCGACGAAACCGATGTAGTTCAGGTTGCTGCGTGTCAGCAGGCGCGCCGCCTCCCGAATCCTGTCGTTGCCCTTGATGTCTTCGGCGCCGATATTGAGCAGGCCGACGCGGGGCCGCTTGAGGCCGTGAATGTCGGCGGCGACGATGGTGCCCATGACCGCGAACTGGAACAGCTGCTCGGGCGTGCAATCGGCATTGGCGCCCAGATCGAGCATATGCGTGTGGCCGCCGATCGACGGTACCGCGGAGATGATCGCCGGCCGGTCGATGCCCGGCAGGGTGCGCAGGACGAAACGGGCGGTTGCCATCAACGCGCCGGTATTGCCCGAGCTGACGCAGGCGCCGGCGCGGCCGTCGCGCACGAGATTGAGGGCGACGCGCATCGAGGAGTCTTTTTTCTTGCGCAGGGCGTCTTTGGGATGCTCGTCCATGTCGACGATCTGCACGGCCGGCTCGATCGCCAGCCTGTCGCCGAAGCGGCGGAGCGCGTCGCCGAGCATGCCCGTCAGCACATCAGGCTGGCCCGTCAATATCAGCCGCAGTTGCGCGTCGTCGGCGAGCATGGCGATGGCGGCGGGAACCACGATCTCGGCGCCCCGATCGCCGCTCATCGCGTCGAGCGCGACGCTCACCGGCTTATGCATCGGTCGTCACGGCGGCAGTGACAGTCCGCACGCGGCTGTGGCAGCCAGGCGCGACGCCGTCAGCACACGCTCATTCTTCGTCCGCGGACGAACCTTCGTCGCTCAGAATCTTGCGCCCCCTGTAGTAGCCGTCGGCGCTCACGTGGTGCCTGAGATGCGTTTCGCCCGTCGTCCGCTCGATGGACAAGGCGGGCGGCTTGAGCGCATCGTGAGCGCGGCGCATGCCGCGTGTCGACGGCGTCTTGCGACTCTTCTGCACTGCCATGATCGTGTCTCCGGGCAGGCGTGGCCTGCATGTGTACCCAGTCCGTCTGTTGAGGGCCGCGATGAACGAATCGCGGGAGGCGGCGCCCAGCGATGCAGCCTCGAACGCCGTCGGCCGTCCCCGCCGGGGCGGCGCGCGGGGGAACCCGCGACATAATCGAACTATGATAGTGACGTCGCCCAGGACTGTCAAAACCCCGTCGGCCGCAACTTCTTGTTTTTGCTGGCTTCGAAAGCAAAGTGAGCTGCCATGCAGCGGAAGCGCCTCGTACTCGCCTCGGGCTCGGCCTACCGCCGTGCCCTGCTCGCCCGGCTCAAGGTGCCGTTCGAATGGCGGGCACCGGAGATCGACGAGGGTCTTCTTCGCGGCGAGGCGCCGCAGGCGCGCGCCGAACGGCTGGCGGCCGACAAGGCGCGCGCGCTGCGCTCCGCGTTTCCGGGGGCCTGCCTCATCGGCTCCGACCAGGTCGCGGTCTGCGGTGACGCCCTGCTCGCCAAGCCCGGCACCGCGCGAAGCGCCCGCGAGCAGCTCGAGCGCTGCGCCGGCCGCACGGTCGACTTTTTCACCGCCGCCTGCGTGATCGATCTCGAAAGCGGGCTCGCACAGGCGCACGTCGATCGCACCGCCGTGCGTCTGCGCCGGCTCTCGTCGGAGCAGATCGAGCGCTACGTCGCTGTCGATGAGCCTTACGACTGCGCCGGCGCATTCAAGGCGGAGTCGCTCGGCATCGCGCTGTTCGAGCGTGCGGACAGCAGCGATCCGACCGCGCTCATCGGCCTGCCGCTCATCTGGCTCGCCGCCGCGCTCACGCGCGCCGGCATCGAGGTCCCGTAGGGCCGAATTCATTCGGCCGGTCGGCGGCCCGGCATCGAGGCCCCGTAAGACCGAATTCATTCGGCCGATTCGCGCGGCGGGTTGAAACCCGCCCTACAGCGCGTCCAGGTCCCGTAGGGCCGAATTCATTCGGCCATCCGCATTCGGCCGCGCGCATTCATTCGGCCGTTATCGAGTGATGCAACCGCCCTTATCGGCGGGTTGAAACCCGCCCTACAGCGCGTCCAGGTCCCGTAGGGCCGAATTCATTCAGCCATCCGCATTCGGCCGCGCGCATTCATTCGGCCGTTATCGAGTGACGCATGCCCTGATCGGCGGGTTGAAACCCGCCCTACAGCGTATCCAGCACGCGCCGGAGCTCGTCGTCGAGCGGCGCACTGACGTGGAACGGCACGCCGCTGCCGGGATAATCGAAGGCGAGCGAGTGCGCGTGCAGAAACATGCGCCGCAGACCGCGCTCGCGCATGTGCGCATTGAACGCGGTATCCCCGTATCTGCGGTCGCCGGCCACAGGATGCCCGGCGTGCGCCGCGTGCACGCGGATCTGGTGTGTGCGCCCGGTCGCGAGCGCGACCTCCATGAGCGTTGCCCCGCGAAACGATTGCAGCGGACGGAACTCGCTGACCGCGCGCCGGCCGGCCGGGTCGACGCGGGCGGTGCGCTCGCCGCCACGCCGCTCGCGGGTCACGAGCGGCGCGTCCACGATCGTTCTGCCGCGCTGCCAGTCGCCGGCGAGCAACGTGAGGTAGCGCTTGTCGATTGCGCCTTCACGCAGTCGGGCATGCAACTCTCGCAGCAGGCTGCGCCGTTTGGCGAGCATGAGACAGCCGCTCGTATCCTTGTCGAGCCGGTGTACGAGCTCGAGCTCCGCGCGATCGCCGCGCGCTGCGCGCAGGGCCTCGATGACGCCGTGGCTCAGGCCGCTGCCGCCGTGCACGGCCATGCCGGCCGGCTTGTCCAGGACGAGCAGGCGCTGGTCCTCGAACAGGATGCGCGCTTCCAGCAGGAGCCCCGTCCCCTGCGCCGCGCCGGTGCTGGTGCTGCGCAGCACGCGCCGCAGCGGCGGCAGCCGAAGCGCATCGCCGGCCTGCAGGCGATACTCCGGCCTGACCCGGCCGCCGTTGATGCGCACCTCGCCCTTGCGCAGGATGCGATAGACGCGGCTCCTGGGTATGTCCTTGAGCTCGCGCAGCAGAAAGTTGTCGATGCGCTGGCCTTCGTCGGCCCGGCCGATTTGGACGATGCGCGCGCCGGCCAGCTCGCCGCGCCTGTCGTCGTCGCGAGTTTTCGGCACGGATTTCAATCGCTTGCGTTACATTGATGAAATATCACTGTACTGATATAGTACGCCATCGGCCGACCGGACGGCGGGCACTTCGATCCTGCCGCAGGTGGTGGCCGGGGACGCTTTCGAACGCGGCGACGCGAGCAACAACGGTCACCGCATATTTTTGTTGGTCCGTGTCCATCGGACCATCGCTCGGCCGATGTCGTCGGCGGGCGTGCCGCGTCGCGGCGCGCGCGTCGAGAATCGACTCGTGTGCCGCTTGAGACGCGGTGGCGGTAGCCGGCTTTCTGCCGGGCCCACTTGCGAAGGACGGGCGCAGCCTGAATGAGAATATGATCATGTTGCCGGCCGCCCTCCTCCTGATTACGGCTCACCTGGTTTCCAGACGTTCGGCCCCATACCGGATATCAGGGGCATATGAAACGCATGCTGATCAACGCAACTCAGCAAGAAGAGTTGCGCGTGGCCATGGTCGACGGCCAGAAACTGTTCGACCTCGATATCGAGATCCCATCGCGGGAGCAGAAAAAGGCCAACATCTATAAAGGCCTGATCACCCGCGTCGAGCCCAGTCTCGAAGCCTGCTTCGTCGATTACGGCGCCGAGCGCCACGGCTTCCTGCCGCTCAAGGAAGTCTCGCCCGAGTATTTCCTGCGCACGCCGGCAGCGGGCGAAAAGGTCAACATCAAGGAAGTGCTCAAGGAAAGGCAGGAGATCGTCGTCCAGGTCGAGAAGGAAGAGCGCGGCAAAAAAGGCGCCGCGCTGACGACTTACGTGAGCCTTGCCGGCCGCTTCATCGTCCTCATGCCGAACAACCCTCGCGCCGGCGGCGTCTCGCGACGCATCACCGGCGAGGAGCGCGACTTCACGCGCGAGGCATTCACGGAGCTCGACATACCTTCGCACATGGGCGCTATTGTGCGTACCGCCGGCGTCGGCCGCAGCACCGAAGAGCTCAAGTGGGACATGGATTACCTGCTCGGCGTGTGGGAAGCGATCAAGAAAGTCGCCGTCGAGCGGCCCGCGCCGCTGCTGATCTATCAGGAGAGCAACGCCATCATCCGGGCGCTGCGCGATTACCTGAGCAACGACGTCGGCGAGATTCTCATCGATGACGAAGCGGTCTACGAGGAGGCGCGCCAGTTCGCCGAGCGGGTCATGCCGCAGAACCTTCGCAAGATCAAGCGCTACGACGATGAGACCCCGCTTTTCACGCGCTTCCAGATCGAAAGCCAGATCCAGTCGGCATTCGCGCACTCGGTGACCCTGCCTTCCGGCGGGAGCCTGGTCGTGGACCACACCGAGGCGATGGTTTCCATCGACATCAACTCCGCGCGCGCGACGCGCGGCGAGGATATCGAGACGACCGCGCTCAATACCAACCTCGAGGCGGCAGAGGAGATCGCGCGCCAGCTCAGATTGCGCGATCTCGGCGGCCTCATCGTCATCGACTTCATCGACATGGGGCCCGCGCGGCATCAGCGCGATGTCGAGAACCGCCTGCGCGAGGCGGTGAAAATGGACCGCGCGCGCATCCAGATCGGACGCATCTCGCGCTTCGGGCTGCTCGAGATGTCGCGGCAGCGCCTGCGGCCCTCGCTTGGCGAATCGAGCCACATCGTCTGCCCGCGCTGCAACGGCATGGGCAGCATTCGCGATGTCGAATCGTTGTCGCTCGCGATCCTGCGCCTGATCGGCGAGGAAGCGCGCAAGGAGCGCACTGCGCGCGTCATCGCCCAGCTGCCGGTCGACGTCAGCACTTACCTGCTCAACGAGAAGCGCGAGTGGGTCAATTCCATCGAGGCGCGCAACGAAGTCAGCGTCGTGCTGGTCGCCAACTCTGCGCTGGAGACCCCCAATTATTCGATCCGGCGCGTGCGTGACGACGAGATCAGCCTGCCCGAGAATTCGGCGCTGAGCTATCGCCTGGCGGACCTCGAGGTGGAAGCCCCCGAGTTGCCGGCTGCGCCGGCGCCGTCGCGCGGCCCGGCCGAGCAGCCGGCGGTGCGCAGCCTGGTCCCGGATACGCCGGCACCGCAGCCGCGCGCGCGGCGCGCGCGGCCCGCCGGGCCCGGGCTGCTGGCCAG
>DATLFD010000051.1:0-3169 GCA_035524935.1 Gammaproteobacteria bacterium
TTCCTGGGCATCCGCCTCGCGAAGGATCTGTGAAGCTGCCATGAGCGACGGTGACAACGCGGTCCCGGCGCTGCACGATTTCGAGCCGCACGAAGACGACAGCACGGCGGAAATCCTCAAGGGCCTCGCAGCCACTCCGAAACGCATCTCGCCCAAGTACTTCTACGACGAGCGCGGCTCGCAGCTCTTCGACGCCATCACCGAGTTGCCGGAGTACTATCCGACACGCACCGAGCTCGCCATCATGCGCGAGAACGTCGGCGAAATTGCCCGACTCGTCGGCCCGGACGCCTCGCTCATCGAGTTCGGCAGCGGCTCGAGCCTGAAGACGCAGATCCTGCTCGAGAATCTCGACCGGCTGGCGGCCTACGTGCCGGTCGATATTTCCAAAGAGCACCTGCTCGCGGCGGCAGAGCGCATCGCGGCGCAGTTTCCGCACATCGAGGTGCTGCCGGTCTGCGCGGACTTCACCCAGCCGTTCGAGCTGCCGGATCCCAGGGTCACGCCGGTGCGCAACCTCGTGTACTTCCCCGGCTCGACCATCGGAAATTTCCAGCGGCCGCAGGCGCTGGCGCTGCTCAAGGCGATGAGCCGGGTGGCGACCGAGGGCGGGGCTCTCTTGATCGGCGTGGACCTGGACAAGGACCCGCGCATCATCACGCGCGCGTACAACGACTCGGCCGGCGTCACCGCCGAGTTCAACCTCAACATGCTCGCGCACTTGAACCGCGAATACCGCGCCGATTTCGACCTCACGCAATTCGAGCATCGTGCCGTGTACGACCGCGGCGATACACGCATCGAGATGCAGCTCGTCAGCCGGCGGGCGCAGACGGTGACCCTTTCGGGCCGGCGCATCAAATTTCGGGAAGGCGAACACATCATTACGGAGTATTCGCACAAGTACGCGCGCGAGGAATTCGCGCAGCTCGCCGGAGAGGCGGGGTTCGCGGTGGAGCGGGTCTGGACGGATGCGGAAGAGCTGTTCAGCGTGCAGTTTCTGGTGTGCACGGCGGATTGACGCGGTGGCATGGCCGGTTGAAACCGACCCTACCAACGTTGGGGATTGCGTAGGGCCGAATTCATTCGGCCAATTGGGATCGACGTGGCGATGGCCGGTTGAAACCGGCCCTACCAACGTTGCGGATTGACGTAGGGCCGAATTCATTCGGCCAATTGCGATCGACGTGGCGGCGGCCGGTTGAAACCGGCCCTACGGGGTGTAGCCGGCGGGTTTTTCGGAGCCGGTGCCGAAGAAGAACTTTTCCATCTCCTCTTCCAGGAACTTCCTCGCCTTCGGCTCCATCGGCGTGAGGCGGTATTCGTTGATGAGCATGGTCTGGTGCGCGAGCCATTGCTGCCACGCTTCCTGCGAAGCGTTGTCGTAGATGCGCCGGCCGAGGTCGCCGGGGTAGGGCAGGTACAGGAGGCCGGGCGCTTCGCGCTTGAGCACCACGCAGTTCACGGTACGGGTCATGAAGTCGCCTCCAATCTTGCGAGCAGGGTCTTCACCGGCGCGGCGAGGCCGAGCCTGGCGGGTTCGGCAGCACGGTACCAGAAGCGCCGCCCTGCATCCGACACGCGCGGCGGAACCGCGCCGACGCGCACCAGCACGGGCTTGATGTCGAGCTCGAAATGCGTGAAGCCGTGCCGGAACACCGGCCATTCCTCGACCGACTGCGCCGCGCAGCCGAGCTCGGCCGGGCACCAGGCTGCCGCATCGCCGCCGATTTCGATCTCGGGCAGGCCCCACAGCCCGCCCCAGAGGCCCTGCGCCGGACGTCGCTCGAGCAGCACCGCGCCGCGCTCGTCGACGGCGACGATCATGCACGCCGCGCGCAGCGGCCGCGAGCGGCGCGGGCGCGGCGTCGGGAAATCGGCTTCGCGCCCGGCGAGGTGCGCGACGCACCAGCCCTCGAAGGGACACCGACTGCAATCCGGCCGCCGGCGCGTGCACACGGTCGCGCCGAGATCCATGAGGGCTTGCGTGTAGGCCACCGTGTCCGCGACCGGCGCCAGGGATTCGGACAGCGCCCAGAGCCGCCGTGCCGTCGCGGT
Organism: Gammaproteobacteria bacterium; assembly: GCA_035524935.1. Lineage (GTDB taxonomy): Bacteria > Pseudomonadota > Gammaproteobacteria > Steroidobacterales > JACDCP01 > JACDCP01. The sequence goes on from DATLFD010000051.1 coordinate 2,059, forward strand.
TTCGCCCGGATAGCCGTCGACCGCGAAACAGCGCGCCAGCACACGCTTGACGTTGCCGTCGAGGATGGCCGCGCGCCGGCCGCGCGACAGCGCGAGGATGGCGCCTGCCGTGGAGCGGCCGATTCCAGGCAGGCTCGTCAGCGACTCGATGTCTTCCGGCAGCTCGCCGTGGAAGCGTGCGCAGACGACGCCCGCCGCCGCGTGCAGATGGCGTGCGCGCGCGTAGTATCCGAGCCCGGACCACAGGTGCAGCACCTCGTCGAGCGGCGCCGCCGCGAGCGCGGCGACATCGGGGAAGCGCGCGACGAAGCGCTCGAAATACGGCACGACGGTCGCAACCTGCGTCTGCTGCAGCATGATCTCGGACACCCACACGCGATAGGGCGACACGTCGCGCTGCCAGGGCAGGTCCTTGCGGCCCGACGTTCGCCACCAGTCGAGGAGCCGTGCAGCGAAATCGTCAGCGTTCAATGACGACCTGTGAGGCCAGCGCCTCGATCTTGCGAAACATGCGCATCGCCTCCGCCTCCATGCTGCGCTGGAACGCGATGCGGCCGACGAGCGGCGGCACCCAGAAGCTCGGCTCGAGTGCCGTGTAGTACTCGACTCGCGTCGCGCCGTCGCCGCTCGCGTGCAGCACCCATACGACCTTGCCGAAGCCGACGTCGCTCTGCTCGGGCAGCGTGGTCGCCTCGACGTGATCGGGGCCGAATTCGACCACGCGCTCGACCCGGTCGATGGTGCGACAGAAGAACGCGAAGCAGCCCTCGACGCGCGTGAACACGAGCGTGGCGTTGGGCTCCTTCTCGAGCACGCGGCTCTCCTCGATGCGGTCGCTCAGGCTCGTGAGATGCTCGTAATCGGTAATGACCGCATGTACGGCGGCCGGCAGCGCGTCGATGCGCAGCTCCGCGTCGATCGTGTAGATGCCGCCGCTGCTGCCGCTATCGAGCCTGAGCACCTCGAGCGCGGGCAAGGGCGCGGAGACGAGCCACGCACCGGCTGCCGTGACGAGAATCAGCGCCGGGTTGACCGGCCTCATGGCCGATGCGCTCCGAGCAGGGAATCCGCGCGATCGCGTGCGAGCAGCTCGATGCGCGCTACCGCCTCC
>DATLFD010000052.1:0-15306 GCA_035524935.1 Gammaproteobacteria bacterium
GGTCACCATTGAAGATGATGTCGCGCTCCTCGTGGTCGAGCGAGAAGGTGATGTTGCCCTTGCCGGAGCTGATGCCGCCGACAAGACCGTAGCTGTCCTCGTCACCGCCCGAGTTGGTCGGCCGGCCGACGTGGCCGTTCAACTGCAGACCCTCGTAATCCTTGCGCAGGATGACGTTGATCACGCCGCCGATCGCGTCCGAGCCGTAGATCGCCGAAGCGCCGTCGCGCAGCACCTCAATACGTTCCACCGCCGCGATGGGGATGGTGTTCAGGTTCTGGGCCGAGCCGGCGCCGAAGTTCGGTGCGCCGGAGATGCGGCGGCCGTCGAGCAGCACCAGCGTGCGGGTGGAGCCCAGGCCGCGCAGGCTGACCGTGCTCGAGCTCTGCGCCGAGGAGCCGGAGCGGGTCTTGAACGAGCCGAACTGGTTGAAGGTCGAGCCGCGCAGCACCTCGGCCACGGAAATATCACCGGTGGCTTCGATGTCTTCGCGGGAAATGACGGCAACCGGGCTCGGGCCTTCGATGTCGACGCGCTGAATGCGCGAGCCGGTAACCGTGATGAGGCCCTGGTCGGCGACGTCTTCGTCGTCCTGCGCCGCAGCCATCTGCGGCGCGCCGATAAATGACGCAGCCACACCGGCCGACAGCGCATAACGCACTGCATCTCGGACAGGATAATGCTGTTTCATGATTTTCCTCCGGGGATCGTATAACGCCGGAAAACCCGCATCGGCCGGGCCCGGATGTTGGTCTTTCACAACGCACGCTATCGGTAGCCCCGCGGGCCCACCACAAAAATGTGACCGATGCCGGCCGATGCGGACCAAGCGGCCTGCAGGAAGGATGAACGGCCGCCGGATGAGCGCGAGCTGCGCAGCACGGGCCGGCTGGCCGACGGCGCACCGCAGCGCGCGTGCCGCCCGCGTGGCTTGAAACCAACAGTTATTCGGGCGTCTGGCCGGGACCTGCCGCTTCGGGCCACGCACGCGGCAGCGTTCCGGCCGCCAGCGGCCGGAACGCGGGATACCGCCCGCAAATAGCGGCGGCCCACTCCATGCCCGACGCGATCTCTACGGCATGCGCGCGCCGGGCGGACTCGAGCATGCCGGCACGCGCGGCGGCATCGAAAGCCCGGCCCGGGCGCTTGGAATATTGCCCGGCGAGCGCCGGCTCGAAGGCGCGGTCCAGCGCCGCTGCCTCAGCAGCCCGGCCCAGGAACGCGGCGACGTCGGCGAGCGCTGTACGGCCGGCGCAGAGAAACGCGCCGAACTCGACGGGCCGCGCTCGCGCGCTCAGCCCGGGCGATTCCAGCACATCGACGAATTCCCGCATCTGCACGAGCCATACCAGCGCCGCACGGCGCGCATCATCGAGCGCGTTCCTGCGAAGTCCGCTGTCGGCCGTACGCTGCCGGAAGTCTGCGAGCCGCGATTCCTCCACCGCGCGCGCCGTCTCGCGGCGCGCCGGTGGGCGCAACATCGTCGCGAGATAGGTCTCGAGATCGACGTACAGCAGGATCGCCCGGCTTCGTGGGTGCCAGGTCATCAGCTCCGTCAGCAGATTGTTGGCGTGGCTGTTGGGCTTCACCAATGAGACGTCGCGCGTATCGAAGGTACGCGACAAAAGATGCGCGGTAAGATCGAATGCGTCCCGCCAGCCTCTGTCGTCCGCTCCTGCCTGCAGCTTGCGCCGCTGCTGCGCGAGTTCGAGCAACGGCGGCGGCTCGCGCAGGCTCAGCACTCCGTCGACTTCACCCAGCATGCGTGACAGCAGCGTCGAGCCGCAATGACCGATATGAAACAGATAATGTGCCGCGCGCCGCGGCGGGGCGATGCGCCGGTACGCCTCGACGAGCTGCGCGAGGCTCATTCCGAGATCACCGCGGCCGGCGCGCTCGATGCGCCGGTCCAGAAACGGCGAGCGCGCGTACGATGCCGCGGTCATCGGCGTCAGGCGCACCCGATCGGCGCCGAGATCCAGGCTGGCCAGGAACAGCTCCGGGCTGTCGAACAGCGTGTCCAGACGGCGCAACGTCGCGGCGCTGTCCGCCCGGCGATTCATTCCGACTCCGTGAACCGCCGGATCTTGTGCTTGTAGTTGCGGCTCAGCTTGAGCTCGGTGCCGTCGGCGAGATACAGAAAGTACTCGCCGTTCATGTGCGCGCGCAGTTCCTTGACGCGGCCGACGTTGACGATCGTCGAACGATGCACGCGCTGGAACACGCCTGGATCGAGAATTTCCTCGAGCGCTTTCATGGTGCCGCGAAAGACATGAGTGCGGCCCTGCTCGTGCACACACATGTAATCGCCTGCGGCATCCACCCAGTCGATATCGCTGGTATCGACGCAGGTTACCTTGCGCCCGTCGCGGATCGGCAGCCGGGCGAGGTAACCGCCACCGCCGGCGCGTGCGCCTCGTGCGAGAAGGTTCTCGAGCCTCACGCCCGGATCGCCCGTCAGCTCGTAGATCAGGCCGAGGAGCTTCTCGCGTTGAGCGAGCGCCTCGCGACGCTCGAACTGCGCCCGGAGGTGTCGAAGCGTGTCGTGCAGGCGCGCATCCTCGACGGGCTTGAGCAGGTAATCGAGCGCGCGCGCCTCGAACGCCTTGATCGCATATTCGTCAAAGGCCGTCACGAAAACGACCATCGGCAGCTCCGCCGCCTGCAGCGCCGCGATCACCTCGAAGCCGTCCATGCCGGGCATCTGGATGTCCAGGAACAGCAGATCGGGCTTCAGTATGCGCACGGCCTCCACTGCGTCGCGCCCGTTCGCGCACTGGCCGCAGATCTCTATGTCCGGCTCCGGCGCCAGCCGCAGCTCGAGGCCGCGGCGTGCCAGCTTCTCGTCATCGACTATGAGCGCTCGCATCGGCGATGTGCTCATGGAATCACGCGGTCGATAGTGAGCTCGACGGGCCCGGCCTGTCCGCTGCGCCAGGACGCCTCGCCGGCGAGATCGCCCGACGTCGGCAGGGGCTCGCCGCTCGACGACACCCGCGCCGTCAGCGAGAGTCGGGCGTGATCGGACAGGCGGCGTCCAGGCAGCATGGCGTCGGCATCGGTGAGCTGCAGCGTGAGCGGAAGCTCCGCGGCGCTGCGCCGCACGACCGCGAGCGGCGGTCCGCCTGCGCCTTCAGCGCGGGCGATGACGTACAGCGTGCCGCCCGCTTCGAGCCTGCCGCGCAGCGACGGATCAACGGCGATGCTGAGCGCGACACCCGGCTCCGCCGGTGCTGCCGCGGCGCCGGAGGGCGCGTCGCCGGGGACGTCCGGCGCCGGCACCCCGCTCAGCTGGTCGATCTCGGCGAGCCGATCCGCCAGCAGCTCGTCGACGGCCGGCGGCGGACCTAGCGCACGCAGGCGGGTCCATCGATCGCGCGCAGCCGCGAGATCACCGCGGGCCCAGGCCGCGAGCCCGCCGTACCACAATGCCTTGGGATCGCTGGGCTCGAGCTCGAGCGCATGGTCGAACAACTCGCCGGCCCGGCCCTCGAGAGCGTCCGCGTCCTCGAGCGCGAGCGTTTCCGCGTAGGCCGTGATGACCGCGGCGTCACGGCCGCCACTGAGATCGTATGCCTGCCCGTAGGCACGCGCGGCGTCGGCATATCGCTGCAGCACCACATAGGAGCGCCCGAGCATGAGCCAGCCGTCGAGATCGCGGGGCTCCTCCGCGAGGCGCCGCTCGAGCGAAGCCACCATCTCGGCGACGGGCGGCAGCTCGTCCGCGCCGCTTGCCGGCAAGCGGCTGCCGCCTTGCGTCACATAGAGCAGCGCGGCGAGCGCCGGCAGCGCGATCAGCAGCGCGGCTGCCGGGAGCAGGCGAGCTTGCGGGTTGCCGGCCCGGCGTCCCCGCAACAGCGGCACGAGCACGAAGGCCAGGGCGGCGAGCAGCATGCCCCCTGCCGCCAGCACGAAAAGGCTCATTCGGCGCGCGCGTCCGCGTCGTCTTCGATGGGCAGGCGCGAGCGCGCGACGACGATGCGCGCTGCAACGACCACGCCCAGGCCGAGCAGGATCAGCGGCGCGAGCCACAGGAGCCAGGTGCGCGGCGCCCACGGCGGCCGGTAGAGCACGAAATCGCCGTAGCGGGCGGTCAGAAATTCGATGATCTCCGCATCGGAACGACCGTCGGCGAGCATTGAGCGGATCTCGGCGCGCAGGTCGGCCGCCAGTCCCGCGTTCGAATCTGCGATCGTATTGTTCTGGCAGACAAGGCAGCGGATCTGCCCGGTCAGGTGCTCGAAGCGCGCCTGCAGCTCCGGATCCTCGAAGGCAGGCTCGCTGTCGATGGCGAGGGCCGAAAGCCAGACCGACGCCAGCAGGGCCGCAGCGATACGGCGCATCACGGCGCGTCCCCCCGCGCCGCGCGGATGCGCGGCAGGAATTCCTGCTCCCAGACCGCTTGCGTCAGCGGGCTCAGGTGCTTGTAGAGCACCGTGCCATCGGCGTCGAGCAGAAAGGTCTCCGGCGCGCCGTACACGCCCCAGTCGATCGCGACGCGGCCCGTCTCGTCGAAGGCGACCGCCTCGTACGGATCGCCGAGCTCCTCGAGCCAGGCCAGCGCGGCTCCGCGGTCGTCCTTCCAGTCGAGCCCGAAAAGTGGCGCTTCGCCGGAGTTCGCGATCTCGAGCAGGAGTGCGTGCTCCTGCCGGCAGCCTACGCACCAGGTCGCCCAGACATTGAGCAACGAGACCCGGCCGAGGAGATCGTCGAGGCCCACGGTCCGTTCCGGGTCGGCCAGGCCGGGCAACTCGAAGTCCGGCGCCGGCCGGCCGATCAGCGGCGAGGGCACGCGCGACGGATCGCGCTCGAGGCCGATGGCGAAGAACGCGACCAGGCCGGCGAAAACGAGCAGCGGGAGCAGGAACCGCGGTTTCATGGGAAGGCGTCAGACCCTTTTCCACGAGATGGGGCAGAGGCCTTTGCCGAATACGTCATCGCGGGTTCTCCCCCACGGCGGGGACAAAGGGGCCTGACCCTCCTCTCGTAGCGGCCTCTTCCGCCCTGGCCGCTGCCGCGGGCAGTCGATAGCGTCTGTCGGTCACGGCCAGCAGACCGCCGAATGCCATCAGAAGTGCGCCGAGCCAGATGAAGCGCACCAGCGGTTTGTATTGCAGGCGGATGCTCCAGCCGCCGTCGCCGAGCGGATCCCCGAGCGCGACGTACAGATCGCGTGCCCAGCCGGCATCGATGCCGGCTTCCGTCATCGGGCTGGTCTGCACGCGGTACACGCGCTTCTGCGGGCGCAACGTCGCGACCGGCTGGCCTTCGCGGGAGACGGCCACCTCCGCCTCGATCGCCGAATAGTTCGGCCCGTCGACGTCGCGCGTACCGCGGAACTCGAAGTCGAAGCCCGCGACGTTCAAGCTCTCGCCAGGCCGCACGCCGCGATCCATCTCCACGCTGAAGGCGGAGGTCACCGTGACACCGAGCACGAATACGCCGACGCCGAAGTGAGCGACGCTCATGCCGAGCAGCCGGCGCGGGAGGGGACGGCGCCCGCCGCGCAAACGTGCGAGCGGCACCGCCAGTGCGGACAACATCACCCAGAACGCGGCCAGCACGCCGACCACCGTCAACACCGGCGCACTGCCGTAGATCGCCAGCGGCACGAGCACGGCCGCGGCGAGGGCCAGCAGAAACGGCGCCTTCAACCGGTCGGCGAGATTCGCGCCGTGCGCGCGTTTCCATCCTGCATGCATGCCGACGCCGAGCAGCAGCACCAGAGGCAGCGCCGGTATCAGGAACACGGTGGCGAAGTACGGCGGGCCGACCGAAATCTTGCCGAGACCGAGCGCGTCCAGAAACAGCGGATACAGCGTGCCCAGCAGAATGAGCCCGGCGGCGATCACGAGCAGCACGTTGTTGGCCAGCAGGAAGGTCTCGCGGGAAAGCGGCCGGAAACCGGCGTCCGAGCGCAGCTGCGGTGCGCGCCAGGCATACAGCACCAGCGCGCCGCCGATGACCAGCGCGAGAAACAGCAGGATGGCGAAGCCGCGCGTCGGGTCGGTAGCGAACGCGTGCACCGAGACCAGCACGCCCGAACGAACGAGGAACGTGCCGAGCAGGCTCAACGAGAATGCCGCGATCGCAAGCAGCAGCGTCCAGCTCTTGAACAGCCCGCGGGACTCGGTCACCGCCAGCGAATGAATGAGCGCAGTGCCGACGAGCCAGGGCATGAACGACGCATTCTCGACCGGGTCCCAGAACCACCATCCGCCCCAGCCAAGCTCGTAATAGGCCCACCAGCTGCCGAGCGCGATGCCGACCGTGAGAAATATCCATGCGGCCGTGGTCCACGGTCGAGTCCAGCGCGCCCAGGCGGCGTCGAGGCGACCCTCGAGCATCGCGGCAACCGCGAACGCGAAGGCCACCGAGAAACCGACATAGCCCGTGTAGAGCATCGGTGGATGCATGACGAGCGCGGGATCCTGCAGCACGGGGTTCAGGTCGCGGCCGTCGGCGGCGGCCGGGATCAGGCGCTCGAAAGGATTGGACGTCAGCAGCGTGAAAAGCATGAAACCGGCGCTGATCAGCCCGAGCACACCGAGCACGCGCGCCGCAAAGGTCTCCGGAAGATTGCGGCTCATCACGGCCACGGCGAGCGTCCAGCCCGACAGCACGGCGATCCACAGCAGCAATGAGCCTTCGTGCGCGCCCCATACCGCGGCGAAGCGATACGCCGCAGGCAGCTCCGAATTCGAATTGGAGGCCACGTACAGCACGGAGAAATCGTTGACCATGAACGCATAGGCGAGCGCGGCAAACGCAATGATCACGAATACGAACTGCCCGGTCGCGGCCGGTCGCGCCACGGCCATCCACTCCGGCCGGCCGGTGTGCGCCCCGGCGAGCGCGAGCGCGGCCTGCGCCAGCGCGAGGCACAGACCGAGGATGAGCGCGAAATGTCCGAGCTCGGGCAGCATCAGTCGCTCGCGGACTCGCGGCGGAGGCTTTGCCCCACCTCGGGCGGCATATAATTCTCGTCGTGCTTCGCGAAGACTTCCTCGGCGATGAACTCGCCGTCGCCGCGGAGTCGGCCGCGAGTGACCACGCCCTGCCCCTCGCGGAAGAGATCCGGCAGCACACCCGTGTAGCGCACGGGTATGTCGCGTTCGAAATCGGTCAGCACGAAACGCACTTCGAGGCTGCCCGGGGCGCGCTCGACGCTGCCGTCCTGCACCATGCCGCCGAGACGGAACTGCCGGCCGGCGGGCGGCTCACCGGCAGCCACCTGGCTCGGGCTGTAGAAATAGAGCAGATTCTCCTGGAACGCGCGCAGGGCGAACGCGGCCGCGAGGCTCACGCCAGCGAGCACGAGGCCGACGAGCACCATGCGCCGCCGCCGCGGGCTCATGGCGTGCCGCCTGCCGCGCGTAACCGGCGGGCGAGCTCGAGTCGCGCCGCGGCGAAGCGCCGCCGCGCGAGCCAGGCATTGCCGAGCAGCACGGCGAGGGTCAGGCCGAATGCGCTCCACACGTACGCGGCATAACCCCCCATCTCAATAAAATCTCGCAAGCTCATGAAAATCAAACGACTTCTCTGACCCATCTCGCATGGCGCTCGCGCGCCAGCAGCTCACCGCGCACGCGCGTCATGAGCACGGCGGCAAAGTAGCACATAAAGCCCACTGTCATGGTCAGCAGCGGAACCAGCATGGACGCCGCAATCGCCGGTGTGTCCAGACGAGTCACCGTCGGTCCCTGATGGAGCGTGTTCCACCAGATCACCGAGTAATGAATGATCGGCACGTTGATGACACCGACCAGCGCAAGCACGGCGCTGGCCCGGTCCGCCCGCTGCAGATCGTCGATGGATGCGCGCAGGGCCATGTAACCGGCATACAGGAACAGCAGGATCAACTCCGACGTGAGCCGCGCGTCCCATACCCACCAGGTGCCCCACATGGGCTTGCCCCAGATGGAGCCGGTGGCGAGCGCGAGAAACGTGAACGACGCGCCGATGGGTGCACAGCCCGCCGCCACCGCGTGCGCGAGCTTGATGCGCCAGACGAGCCCGATGGCCGCGGCCGTGGCCATGAGCACGTACACGAACAGCGACATCCACGCGCTCGGCACGTGCACGTAGATGATGCGAAAGCCGTCGCCCTGCTGGTAATCCGGCGGCGCCCAGGCGAGGCCGGCCCAGGCGCTGCCGGCGATGAGCGCTGCGCCTGTCCAGCCGAACCAGGGGCCGAGTCGCCCCGCGAGGCGATAGAAATGCGGCGGCGATGCCAGCTCGTGAAAAAACCTGTGCACAGTGCTCCCGCTAATCGAGGCTGACGCGCAACGCGGCGGCAGCCGCGATCGGCGCCAGGCTGAGCGCGAGAAACAGGAGCGACGCGAGCAGGAACAGCGGCCCGGCCGGATCTTCGCCGCGCGCCGCGAGATCCGTGGCGCGCGCGCCGAAGATCAGCACGGGCACGGCAAGCGGCAATACGAGCAGCGCGAGCAACGCTCCGCCGCGGTGCAGGCCCATCGTCAATGCCGCGCCGATAGCGCCGAGCAGGCTCAAGACCGGTGTGCCGAGCGCGAGCGCGAGCATCAGGGTGACGAGGGCCTGCGCGGGCAGATGCAGCGCGACGGCGAGCAGCGGGGCCAGCGCGATGAGCGGCACGGCGCTCATGAGCCAGTGCGCAGCCGTGCGCGCAAGCAGCAGCAACGGCAGCGGCTGGGGGCTGAGCAGGAGCTGCTCCAGGCTGCCGTCCTCGAGATCTGCGCGAAAAAGGGCATCGAGTGCAAGCAACGAGGATAACAGCGCCGCGACCCACAGCACACCCGGCGCGATTTCGCGGAGCTGCAGCATGGCCGGGCTCAACGCCAGGGGGAACAGGGTCGCGACGATGGCAAAAAACATGAGCGGAGTGGCCATCTGGCCCCAGCGGCGGACCGCCAGCCTGAGGTCGCGCAGCAGCAGGAGCCGCAGTGCCGTGGGCAGCTCAGGCGGCATCGAGCGGCACGGCGGCGTGTTCGGTCAACCCGGACGGCAATCGATGCGCTGCCAGCACGATGCTGCCGCCCTCCGCGAGATGCGCCGAGAGGCGGCCGGCGATGAACGACGTCGACGCCGCGTCGAGGTTCGCAAACGGCTCGTCGAGCAGCCACAACGGAGCGCCCGACGTCTGCACTCTCGCGAACGCAACCCGTCTGCGCTGGCCGGCGGACAGCACCCGCACCGGCAGATCGGCGACTGCGTCGAGGCCGCCCTCACCGAGCGCGGCGCGCGCCTGCCGCGCTGCACAGGTGCGCCGCAGTCCGTTGCTGAAACACAGATTCTCCAGCGCGGTCAGGTCCTGCTTGAGCCCGTCACGATGGCCCAGCCAGGCAATCGCCAGATGAAATTCCTCGCGCACGCGCTCGATGCGCCGGCTGCGCCAGAGCACCTCGCCCGCGTCCGGCAGCGCGAGCCCGCAGAGAATGCGCATGAGGCTGGTTTTGCCGGCGCCGTTCCGGCCCTGCACGTGCACCAGTCGCCCGCCGCCGACGACGATGTCGAGCTGCCGGAACAGGCAGCGGTCACCGCGCCAAAGTTGCAGATTCCGTGCCTCGAGACCTTCGACCAGTCGCTCCGTCACGCCCGCCCCGCTCAGTGAGCCGCGCGTATTATGCCAGAGCGAAGCGCTGCGCTATCGCACCGACTTGATGCGTGCGCGTGCCAGCGCATAGTCGACCGCCGGAACGACCGTCGTTGCCGACTCGAACACTTCCGTGCGCGTACAGTCGATCGGCGACTGCAAACTTGCGGCAGCTTCGAGCGCGCGGAACTCGAGCCGATGACTGCCGATCTCGACCACGTCGCCGTCGCTGAGCACGCGTTGGACGACGCGTCCCGAGTTGACGAAGGTGCCGTTGGTGCTGTTGAGATCGACCAGGCAATAGCCGCCGCGGGTGCGCACGAGCATGGCATGATGCCGGCTGATGAAGCGTCCCTCGAGCTGAATGTCGCATTGCTCGTGACGGCCCGCGATGATGCGATCCCCCGCGAGCGGATATTCACCGAGCGTGTCACCGTCGACGCTCACCACCAGGTGCGCGCTCGCCGGCCGGCAGGAGCGCCGCGTTGCCGTCCGCTCCGGCGCCGCGGCCGCGGCATCGAGGGCGAGCCTGCGCACCGCGGTCTCGACCGCAGAGACGGTGATCCGGGATGTGCGCTGTTCGAATGCCGCCTCGAGCGCCGCCGCGCCCAGCGAGTCGATGCGGCGTGGCACTCCCGCGCTGAACTCATGTATCGCCGCGGAGACCTCGGCGGGAAACAGCCGCTCCGGCTCGGCGGCACCCGCGGCGGCCAGCCGATGATCGATGTAGCCGCGTGTCTCGGACGTATCCAGCGCCGGTACCTGCAGGTGGATGCGGTGGCGGCCGGCGAGCGCGCCCATGCCCGGCGAGTCCGCGACCCGGTTGAGCTCCGGCGGGCCTGCGAGCAGCACATTGAGAAGGTGTTCGCCGTCCTGCTCGAGGGCGGCCAGCCGGCATATACACTCCAGGGCCTGTGCGCTCATGACCTGGGCATCCTCGACGACCAGCACCGCATCGCGATTCCGCGACCGTGAATGCGCCGCAAAAACACGGATGATGTTGTGCAGCTCGTTGGGGCTCGCTTCGACAGGGTCGAAGCCGAAACTGTTCAGCACAGATTGCAGCAGCGCGGATTCGTCGAGATCCGGCGTGCGGATCGCGGCGATGAGCATGTCATCGCCAAGCTCGGCGACGAAGCGTCCCAGGAGCGTAGTCTTGCCGACCCCCGATTCGCCCGTCACGATGCCGAGGCGGTCGTGGCCCATCAGCCGCTGGCGGATCGCGGTCAGAATGGCGGCCTGGTGCGCGCCCAGGAAGATGAAACGCTCCGGCGGCGCCGGCTCGAATGGCTGCTCAGTCAGTCCGAACGATTGGAGATGCATGGTGACCTCCCAGGGATATCGTCGTACGGGTGAGACGATACAAAGAGTTATTTATGGTTGTTAAAGGAAACTCTTGCGGAGGCCAGTCTACGACTATTTCACATAACGTGTAAAGCCTCCGCGACGGGCGGAACCCGGGGGGCTCCGCCGGGGCGACCCCCCAACCGAGCCCAGGCGCGTCCCGGTGAGTGGCGGGGCAAGCCGGTGTCGGGGAAAAGATGGATCTTCACAGGCTTGAAACGGAGCAGGCGAGCCCGCAGCGGACTCGCTGTCCGTCGCCTTGACAGCCCGGGACCGGCCGTTACAATGACCCGCCCTGCCTCGTCCCGAGCGGGAATAGCTCAGTTGGTAGAGCACAACCTTGCCAAGGTTGGGGTCGCGAGTTCGAGTCTCGTTTCCCGCTCCATAAAAACAAGCACTTAAGCCAGTTTCATGCCTTCGATTTCAAGTTGTACGGAACGGGTACGGAACGCGGCGCGGCCACTTTCCAAGCCGCACGATGCGACTTGATCGGCTGTCTCAGCCGTGCGGCGTCGCGCGTAGGGGCCGCAAACGCCTCAACCCATACCAGGGGTAGCGGGTAGCCGGAAATCGTGGCTGAAACCGGGCGCGCCACGGCTCTCGACAGGCATTCAACTGGACAGTTCTGTCCACTCCCGAATGGTCCGCAGCACTTCGGACAGAACCGTCCGATGTGAGCAATTCGGACAGTTCTGTCCGAGTTGCTTTCAGCGTGAAAGCGTCTCGCGGACGCTGGCCTTAAACCTTTCACGCTGAAAGGTTAGGGGCGGCCGGGTAAAAAGATTTCAGATCTGAAATCGTTTCTGGACGCAAAGGAAAGCATTGATCGCGATCAATGCTTTCATGGTGGAAGGAAAGCCCCGCCGAAGCGGGGCTCCCTTGTCAGTCAGAGCTATCCGCTCGCTCGAACTCGTGCTCGGTGGGCGTGAGCTTGTCGTCCTGGACGTTCTCCATATACTGCCGCAGCAGGCTGGCGAGGCACTTCGCGCCGATCGCTTGCTGCATGAGCAGTTCGTGGTCCTCGAGCGGCTTGCCGATGCTGTGAAAGACGAGGGTCTCTGAAATGGATTTCGTCATGGCGCAGAGACCATGAATCAATTCATCGGCAAAAATCGTCACCGGCTGAACGTAGTCCTTCTCGTAAATGCCAGCCGAGATCAGGTTGATGAATCTCGCCGAGTCAGGCGTTTCGGTTGTACTCATCGAAGTTCTCTCCCATTTGGTTTTAGGAAAGCCCCGCCGAAGCGGGGCTCCTGAATCACGCCCCGAATCTCAGCACCGACGTTGAACGCAAGTCCCGCGCCAGTGCTTCCAGTTCGGCTTTGAACGTCAATCCGCCGTCGCAGGTTTCCGCAAGATGAGCAGTGCGAGCTTGAAGCTCACGCAGGCCTACACCCCCGTTGCGCATCCCCCGCCAGTGCTTGCCGACCTCATCCAAGTCGTCGAGTATGAGACCGCCGAGCTTTTGCTCGCGGGCAGCGTGCGCAAGCGTACGCATCCGCAGCAAGCATTCGTTGATCGCGGCGATGTGCCCTGACGGATCAGGCGGCTGGGCTTTCGCAGCCTCGCGCTCCCGGTCGTGTCTCTCGACCTCCTGCGTAACCAGATGCTCTAAAGCCTCGCTGGCTTCGGTCAGATGATCGTCGAGACCGTGCGCGTAACCTGACAGCGCCTCGTTGCTCAGGTTGATCCTGTCGTCGCTCGCGCTGGCGTAGCAGGTCAGCATTTCGCTCATCGCCTTGGCGCGCCGGAGGCCCTGCGATAGAACGTCCATCGTATGGTAAGTCATGATCTTCTCCCTTTGCGGTTGGTGGAAACACCAGCAGGGAGCACGCATTCAGGGCGAAGGCGCGGAGTGCTATATTTCGATGCAGCCATCTGTCAGCACTGATCCTGCTGGTGGTTGGTTAGAGGCGGCGGGGTGTTAACTCACCCCGTCGTCTCGCTCACTTTAGGCCCTTCCTGAGCCCGGATGCAAGGAATCGGCTTCGCAGAATCGCCTGAGAGACGCGATCTCGCCTCAGGTATACCCTTGGGCACCCCCCGATACAGGCGCGATCCGCACGGACGGGCTATATGCGCCGGTCGCCTGGAAACCTTTCCCACGGCTTCGGCCCCGGGTATTCGTTGCCGGCCTTTCTCGCCGCCTTCACCGCGTCATATTTCGCCTGGTGCGTGAGCCTCAGCGCACGAGCGCACGCCAGCATGGCCCGGGTTTCTCTCTCTGCAGCAGCCGCCAGCTTGTCCCATACGGGGATCTCGTCCGTGTCCTCCATCTTCATGGCATCGAGCCGCGAAGCCAGGAACCGGCCCCGGCTGACGTGCCTGCAATACTCGACCAGCACCCCTAAAGACTCCCTGCCGAACCAGTCCGCCGGCATGGCAGCGACCACGGTCGTCCATTCGGCCTTCTGCTCATCAGTCAGGCACTCAGGCGGTTTCGGCCGGCCGATTCTCGGACCTAGCGGAGTCACCGCCAGTTGAGCGGCTGATTTGCGGCCTCGCTGTTTCATTTTTGCCTCATCTGGATCGAAAATTGTTACCGTTTAGCAAGGGTCCCGGCCCTGGCCGGTCCCCCGTCGAAAAGTTTTCGAGGCAGCAGCCCCCCCTCACGACACCGGCCGTAGCATCGCTCTAGGATCGGCCACACGCTGCGGGCGCCGTTCCTTCGGCTCGACGCGGCTGATCGTCCACTGCAAACGTCTGCGATCGATTGGCGTGATGCCGAGACACACACCTTGCAATCGGATCTCCGATGCAAACTCCGTCTCGCCCTTCCAGTACCGATGAATCAGGTCCACGTACATCTCGACCCGGTGAACGTCGACCTGCGTGTACTCGGACGCCATGGGCGAATCCCAAATGTCCCGCCACGTCCGGCTCGCCTCCGGATGCCACAGTTCCCCATCGTCACGCTTCGGCAGCTTCGGCGGATTCCCGATCGGATTCGTGTCCACGAGCATCGTCGCGGTCATCGCACGGTTGCGGCGCGGCAACGTGCGCGGGTCTTTCGGTACTCGGCCTCTCATCGCTTGCCCTTTACGAAACGGCCGCCCTTGCCGCGTGGCGTTGCCTTCTTATGGGGGCCGGTATTCACGCCCCGTTTGCGCATTTCTTTCAGATGTTGATCGAAGTTCTTCTTAGGCATTTAAACTCCTGTATTCCGTACAGAACAATTCCAAGGCCCCTACGGAGTACGGTCCCCCGAATCATTTAAGGGCCTACCCATCCCCCTCCTGTCCGCTCTCTCGTCACCTCTGTGGTCGCAGTGCATTCAGGTCTCGCATGATCTCCGCATCGCCGCCCTTGTCTGGGTGGAATCGCTGGGACAACCGCCGATAAGCCTGCTGCGCATCGGCAGGCTTCCGTTTCCCCTGCTTGCGCTCGAGCAGCCACGAAACCAGCCGGCCATCGGCACACAGCGCATGAGCTACGGTGCGCGCGTCCACTCCTGCCACAAAGCGCACCGGCTCACGTTGCGCCAGCTTGGCCAGCGCCTTCATAGGTGCATTGATCCGCTCGGGCCATGAGGTGTCGAGCGCACGCTGAGCGAACGTCTGCGCGAGGCAGATACTCCCGCCAACCTGACGAGCGGATCGGGATAGGAACTCGGTCAGATACCGCTCGAGCAACAGATTGTCGTCCGGGGTTTCAGCGCACATCGCGGCGAGATAATCGAGCTGGCGGCTGCCGTGCCACTCGACCCTAGGGAGTTGCGGCAAGCCGTCCGCACAATCCTCGCGAACCAGTTGGGCGAAGTTCAACGGCCTTCCGCCCGGCGTTGCTCGACGTTGCGCCGGTGCTTTTCCTCGGCCTGTCGTCGCTGTGCCAAGTGAAACTCCGTGCGGTCGCTCTGGTAGGCTTGTTGAGCGTCGATCTGCTGCTGCCTGGCTTCCTCTTTCTGGCGCTCCTTCTCGATCTGGCTCGGCGACGGTCCGATCGCGACCATGTGACCGCTATCCCGCAGGGCCTGAATGCCCGGATCGTCGTGCGCAACCGTTCTGATATCGAACCATACGGTGCCGACCTTGACAGCCAATATGAACGGATCGGCGGGATAGCCGCGAGCGATAACGAGACCATCCGGCAAGCGGCATCCTTCCGCATTCCACGGTGCTTCACCCTCGCCAGTGCGGAAATACTCGAATATCCGAACTCTCGCCCGCATTGGCTCCCTGTCCGTTTTCGTGAACGTGGGTAGTTTCATCGTGCGACACTCCTGCTCGCCTTTAAGAACTCATAGGCGTCATCCATCGATCCGGTTCTTTCGAGCTTGCGCTTCAGCTCAGCTTTGCTTGGTGCGCGCGTCCCGGGGCGCGTGCCGCGCACCAGCGTAGTCGCATCCTGGCGCGTGAACTGCCCGCCGCGAGCCCGCTGCTGAGCTGCTT
>DATLFD010000053.1:0-29952 GCA_035524935.1 Gammaproteobacteria bacterium
CCTGCGCAGTCTGCAGGATTTCAATCTGCGCTATGCGCTGGAATCGGTCGAAGGCGTCGCCGAGGTCGCCTCGGTGGGCGGCTTCGTGAAGGAATATCAGATCAGCGTCGATCCGAACAAGCTGGCGACTTACGACATACCATTGCAGAGAGTTGCGCGAGCCGTGCGCGAGTCGAACAACGACGTCGGCGGGCGCGTCCTCGAGATCGCCGGGCACGAGCACTTTATCCGCGGCCGCGGTTACGTGGATTCCGTCGATGACCTCGAGAAAGTAGTGCTCGGCACCGGCAGCGGCGGCGTGCCGATCCGCGTCGAGAACATCGCCTCCGTGAGCCTCGGCCCGGCCATGCAGCGCGGCCAGGCAGACCTGAACGGCGAAGGCTTCGTGGTCGGCGGCATCGTGGTCATGCGCTATGGTGAAAACGCGCTCGAGGTCATCGCGCGCGTCAAGCAGCGGCTCGCGGAGGTCGAGACGGGGCTGCCGGAAGGCGTAGAGATCATGCCGGTCTACGATCGCTCGAGCCTGATCAAGCGCGCCATCGACACCCTCGAGCGCACGCTGACCGAGGAAATGATCGTCGTCTCGCTGGTGATCGTCATTTTCCTGTTGCACCTGCGTTCGGCGCTGGTCGCCATTATCACCCTGCCGATCGCCATCCTTATAGCGTTCATACCGATGTACTACCAGGGGCTGACCGCCAATATCATGTCGCTCGGCGGCATCGCGGTCGCCATCGGCGCCATGGTGGACGCAGCCATTGCCATCGTCGAAAACGTTCACCGGCGCTTGAATCTCTGGCAGGCAGGTACCGAAGAAGAGCGGCAGCGATTCGAATCGCGCACTGCGCTCGTCATCGACGCCATGCAGGAGGTCGGTCCGAGCATCTTCTTCGCATTGCTCGTCATCACCGTTTCCTTCATACCGGTGTTTGCGCTCGAAGGCACAGAAGGGCGGTTGTTCAAACCGCTTGCGTTCACGAAGACCTACTCGATGTTCTTCGCCGCGCTGCTGTCCGTCACCTTGATTCCGGCGCTCGCCGTACTCGCGATCCGCGGCCGCATCCGCGGAGATCGCAACCTGCTCAATCGCGTACTGATCGCCGCCTATCGGCCGGTGGTACGTTTTGCCGTGCGCTTTCGCTGGATCGTGGTGGCCGTCGCCGTACTGGCAATGGCTTCAATCGTGCTGCCATACCGTTTGCTAGGCAGCGAGTTCATGCCGCCCTTGAACGAAGGCAGCATTCTTTATATGCCGACGGCGCTGCCGGGCATGTCGATCACCGAGGCGACGCGGGTGCTGCAGACCATGGACCGCGAGCTCATGAAATTCCCAGAGGTCAAGCGCGTGTTCGGCAAGGTCGGCCGCAGCACGAGCCCGACCGATCCCGCGCCACTGTCGATGCTCGAGATCAATATCATGCTCGAGCCCGAAAGCGAATGGCGCAAAGGCATGACCTGGGACCGGCTGATTGCGGAAATGGACGAGAGAATGCGCTTTCCCGGCATGCCCAACATCTGGTGGATGCCGATCCAGACGCGCAACGAGATGCTGGCGACCGGCATTCGTTCGAACCTCGGCATCAAGGTATTCGGACCGGATCTCGAAATAATCGAGGCGACCGCGATCGACGTCGAGCGCGCCCTGCAGGAAGACCCACGCACGGCGCCTTACACCCGCAGCGCTTTCGCCGAGCGCACGACCGGCGGCTACTTTCTGGACTTCGACATCGACCGCGAGGCCGCGGCGCGCTTCGGGCTGAACGTGGGCGACGTGCAGGACGTGATCGAGGCCGCGATGGGCGGCATGAAAGTCGGCCAGACCGTGGAAGGGCGCGAGCGCTACGACATTCTGCTGCGCTACGCTCGCGACTATCGCGACAACATCGAAGCCCTCGAACGCGTGCTTGTGCCCACGACCGATGGCGCGCAGATCCCGATCACCCAGGTGGCCGACATCGAGTTCCGCACCGGCCCGCCGATGCTGCGCAACGAAGACGGGCAGCTCGTCGGCTTCGTGTTCGTCGACATCAACGAGCGGATCGGCATTGCCGATTACGTTGAGGCCGCCCGCGAGGTCGTGGCAAAAAAGGTCGAAATCCCGGACGGCTATCGCATCGCCTGGGCGGGGCAGTTCCAGTACTACGAGCGCGCGAAGGCGCGGCTGGAGATCCTGGTGCCGATGACGATATTCCTGATTTTCTTCATGCTGTACTTCCACCGTCGATCGCTGATCGAGACCTTCGTCGTCATGCTCGCGCTGCCGTTCTCGCTGGTCGGCAGCGTATGGCTCATCTGGCTGCTGGGCTACAAGCTCAGCGTGGCGGTGGCCGTCGGCATGATTGCCGTGGCCGGACTCGCGGTCGAGCTCGGCCTGCTGATGATGCTCTACCTCGACATCGCCTGGCGGGGGTACTGCGCTGAAGGCCGTATGCGCAGTCGCGCGGATCTGACGGACGCCATCGTCGAAGGCGCGGCTTTGCGTCTGAGACCTAAGCTCATGACGGGCCTCGCACTGTTCATGGGCCTCGTGCCCATCATGTTGAGCCACGGCACTGGCGCCGACGTCATGAAGCGTATCGCCGCGCCGATGCTCGGCGGCGTCCTGTCTTCGCTGCTGTTGGTGCTGCTCGTCTTCCCGGCCATGTTCTACTTGTGGCGCGGGCATGGCCTTCCAGTCAGTGACAGCCTGAAGCAGCAGCCCACCCCGACTCCGCGTTCCAGAGCTTGATGACGGGAGCCATGACGATTTCAGCGGACGAGCCGGAGCCGCCGCGCCGATTGCTCACTCGGATGCCGCGCGCCAGAACATCATGCGGATCAGCATCGACCTTGGGGACAGAACGTGCGTGCGGCGCAACCGACGCGACACGCAGCGCGACAGGTTCCGGGCGCTGTCAACCGCGCCTCGAATGAGAAAGGGGCCCGCATTTGCGGGCCCCTTAGTTTCTCGTTCCCGGCTGACCTGATGATCAGCTCCATCCGGGAGCATCTTACGAATTACGGATTCTCGGGATCGTCCATCATCTCGTCGTCCATGTCATCGTCGTCCGGCATGTCGATATCGATGTCGGGAACCGTAACGGTCTCTTCGCGGGTGCCGATATCGACGTCGGGGCCCTCGATGTCGTACTTAGGGAGATTGCCGCCCTGCACATCGACGTCCGGCATCTCGCCTTCTTCGGTCTGGTCCACGTCGCAGCCCCAGACCAGGAATGTCGCCGCCGCCAGCAGCGCCAGATTTCGTTGGGTTTTCATAGTCGATTCCGACCTCCATGGAAATAACGGCATTCTATGACCGGTGTCCGGAACTCATGCAATAAGAGTGCCAAGGCAGAGGCTACGAGCAGCGAACAATTCAATCGTGGGCAGCCGGGCGGGGCGATCATTGCATGTGCTCCATGCGCCATCGATGCGCTCAATTGCGCAGAATCCGGCTCGTCGGCCGCTTCAGGCTTCGCGCCGGACCGGCGTTCCGAACTCAGGGTCGCTGCTGACGCGGCGTGCCTGCGTGCCCTCGGGATGGTCATACCAGCCGCGAACCATGTGTTGGCCGGTGGCGAGCTCGTCGCGCACCTTGACGACCGTGAACATGCCGCCCATTTCCAGATTGCCGTAGGGGCCTTTGCCCCACATCATCGGCAAGGTGTTCGGCGGGCCGCTTATGTCGCGCATGGCGACGTGATCCTGATGTTCGGACATGCCATTGCGCCCCATCGCCATGTAGCCGGGCAGCATGTCCCGGATCTTTTTTGCGATGCCGCTCTGATCGACCCCCACCGGATTCGGAATCTCGTGGCCCATCGCGTTCATGACGTGATGCGCGAAATGACAGTGCAGGGCCCAGTCGCCGGGATTGGCGACGAATTCGATGTCGCGCGTCTGGCCGACGGCGACGATCTCGGTGGTCTCCGGCCGCCATCGCGAGCGCGCCCAGCGGCCGCCATCGGATCCGGTGACCCGGTAGCTGTGGCCGTGCAGGTGGATCGGATGATTCCACATCGACAGGTTGGCCATGCGGATGCGTACCCGCTCGCCGGTGCGCGCGACGAGATGCTCGATGGCCGGAAATACTTTGCTGTTGAAGGTCCACAGATCGAACTCGACCATGATCGCCGGGTCCGGCCGGTAGGTGCCGGGGTGCAGTGCCCAGTTGTGCAGCAGGAAGCAGTAGTCCCGATCGACCGGCACTTCCTCGCCGCCCTTCGGATGAATGATGAACATGCCCATCATGCCGAAGGCCATCTGCACCATCTCGTCCGCATGCGGGTGATACATGTGCGTGCCGTGCTGGTTCAGCGTGAACTCGTACACGTAGGTCTCGCCGGGCCCGATATGCGGCTGCGTGAGCCCGCCGACCCCGTCCATGCCGGACGGCAGCAGAATGCCGTGCCAGTGAATGGTCGTGTGCTCGTCGAGCCGATTGGTGACGAAGATCCGCACGCGATCGCCTTCCACCGCCTCGATGGTCGGCCCCGGAGTGGTGCCGTTGTAGCCCCAGCACTTCGCCACGCAGCCGGGCGCGAATTCGTGCTCGAAGGCTTCGGCCACCAGGTGGAACTCCTTGACGCCGTCGTTCATGCGCCAGGGCAGGGTCCAGCCGTTGAGGGTACGGACCGGAAGGTAGCCGAAGCGTTCGCGGGCGGCGGCCGGCTCGAGGTCTGGCGCACCCGGCGTACTATCGTCCAGTCCCTGCGCGAGCGCCCGGGGCGCGAGTCCGCCCGCGAGCGCACCCGCGCCGGCGAGCTGCAGAAGATTGCGTCGCGTAATCATTTCTGGTCTCCCTGTTGGGTGTGCGCGGACGGCTCGCCGTGCTGCGTGTGCTCGTCCATGCCGGTCGGTGCGGAGGCGGGCGCGGTCAGTGTCTCGGCACCGATGATGCCCGGCTCGGTGCCTGCGGACAGGGTTCTGCCGACAGCTCGCCCGAGCTCCGCCCTTGCCAGCCAGTAGTCCCGGACCGCCTCGAGATAGCCTTGGTAGGCGTCGTACTCCTGCCGCCGGGCGCGCAGCAGCTCGAACGGCCCCATGAGCATGAAGTTCACCTGCTCCTGGGTGCGCGCAACGATTTCCTCGCGCAGCGGCACGAGCGCCTCGGCGTGCTCCCTCAGCCGTTCGCGCGCGGTCTGCATCTGCGCATGAGCCAGCCGCACTGCGTTGCCGATCTCGAGCTCCAGCGCCCGCAGCTCGGCTTCTGCAATGGCCAGACGTGCCTCGGCGCGCGTCACCGAGTCCGCATTCTGATTGAAGACTGGCAGCTCGAGCTCGAGCGTCGGTCCGCGCAATGTCGCGCCGTCGGTTTCGCGTTCGCGCTCGGCGCCGACCTCCACGTCGCCGAGCGCGCCCAGCCACCGGTAACGGCGATTGACGCCGAGGTTGTCGGCGAGCAGCTCGACGTCACGCCGCTGCGCGGCCAGATCGAGGCGGGTGTCGAACGCCCGCTCGATGAGCGCCGCCACGGCGTGCTCGGTCGGCGGCGGCTCGGGAAGTCCGCTGACGATCTCGTAATCGGCCTCCGCGGGCAGCGCCAGCAATCGGTTGAAATGCGCGCGCTTGAGCTCGATACGGCCGCGCGCGTCGAGCAGCGCGAGCCGGGCCTCGCTGGCTGCGGCCCGTTCGAGCGCGAGCTCGAGATGCGTGATGTTGCCGGCCTCGAAAAAGCGCTGCGCCAGCTCCGCCGAGGCACCGGTGGCCTCGACGATGGCGGTTCGCATCACGGCGATCTGCTCGGCGCCGGCCAGCTCGAACCACGCGGCTTGTACGTCGGCCGCCAGGTCGATGATCTCGCCGGCGGCGAGTTGCTCTGCCCGCTGGAATTCTCCTCTCGCGAGGCGGCCGCGCGCGCGCAGCAGCAGGAGGTCGGTGAAGCTCTGCGCGAGGCCGAACGTGACCTGATCGGCTGTGGCCGCGGGGTCGTCCGAGTCGAGCCACGCAGCGGACAGCCGCGGATTGCTCAACCGCCCGGCCTCGTACACGTCGGCGGCCGCAAAATCGAGTTCCGCGTACGCCAGGCGCAGCCGCGGGCTTTGCAGCAATGCGATCGCAACTGCGTCCTGCGCGTCGAGAGGCTCGCTCAGCAATTCGTCGACGAGGTCATGGTTCTCCTCGTCCGCCGGCCCGGCGACTTCGAGACCGCGTTCCGCGGCCAGACCACGCACCGCGTCACGGCCCGAATCGGACGGCACGCCCGCGCAGGCTGCCAGCACCGCGGCCGCGAGACCGGCGCCTGCATGACATGGGAATCTTGAAAGCAGCATCGTTTGCTCCCGAACCGGGCCGCGCGGCGTTATGGCGCAGCCATGGAGACGGCACCGCAATGGCGGGCCGCAAACCAATCGCCAGAACGAGAATTACCGGATGGGAGGTCGGTAGAGCGGCGTGTCCCCGCGGCTCGAAAGCGGCTTGAAGGCCTGGTCGGGCACAGAGTGGCCCGGCGCAACACCTGTCGGGTCGGCCGTTTCCGGCGCGACAGCGGAAGCCGTCAGGCAACCGTGCGAGGGGCCGCAGTCGCAGCCGCAATCGCAGGGAGATTGCGCCGGGACCGGCGAGTCGTGCGTCGCCACATGGCCCGCATGGCTGCCGGCACCGGGATCGGAGGGCTGGGCAGGCGACGCCGAGCCGCAGCCTGCGTGCAGGCTATCCCGGGCTGTGGCATTGAAGGCCGGCGCCAGGGCGACGGTCAAGGCCAATATCGCGGCGAGAGTGCGCATGAGCAGCTTCGATTCTAACACCGGCGCCGGAATCGTCACGCCGGCGAAAGCCGGCGTCCAGCCGTCGCTCGGACGCACCCCGGGCAGGCTATTCCGGCTTTCGCTGCAATGACGGAGCCATCAGATGCGAACCCGCTTGAGGCGCAGCGCATTGCCCACCACCGACACCGAGCTCAGGCTCATTGCCGCTGCTGCGATGACGGGCGACAGCAGGACTCCGAAAAACGGATACAGCACGCCCGCGGCGATCGGCACCCCGAGCGCGTTGTAGACGAAGGCGAAGAACAGGTTCTGACGGATATTGCGCAGGGTGGCCCGGCTCAGGCGGCGGGCGCGAACGATGCCGCGCAGATCGCCTTTCACCAGCGTGACACCGGCGCTTTCCATCGCGATATCCGTGCCGGTGCCCATGGCGATGCCGATCTGTGCCCGGGCGAGGGCCGGCGCGTCGTTGATGCCGTCGCCGGCCATGGCCACGAAACGGCCTTCCGACTGCAAGGCACGGATCGCTTCCACTTTCTGGTCCGGGAGCACCTCGGCCGTGACTCTGTCGATCCCGAGCCGTTTTGCCACGGCCTCGGCCGTCTTGCGGCTGTCTCCCGTGAGCATGACGATTTCCAGGCCCTCGGCGTGCAGGGCCCGGATCGCCTCGGCAGCCGTGTCCTTGACGGGATCGGCCACGCTGAGCATTCCGGCCGGGCGGCCGTCGATGACCACGAACATCACCGTCTTGCCGTCGGCGCGCAGGGTCTCGGCACGCTCGTTCAGTGCGTCGGCGTCGACGTCGAGCGAATCCATCAACGCTTTGTTTCCGAGCGCGACCTCGCGCCCGGCCACCCGGCCTGTCACGCCCTTGCCGGTAATGGAGCGGAATGCTTCCGCTTCGTTGAGCTCGAGTCCGCGTGCGCCCTCGACGATGGCCGCGGCGAGCGGGTGCTCGCTGCCGCGCTCGAGCCCGGCCGCGAGCGCAAGAACATCGTCCTCGTCGAAGCCCGGCTGTGCGAACACGGCCTCAAGCTCCGGCCTGCCCAGCGTCAGCGTGCCGGTCTTGTCCACGACCAGGGTGTCGACCTTGCGGAAGGTCTCCAGCGCCTCGGCGTTTCTGAACAGCACGCCCGCGCCGGCACCCTTGCCGGTCGCGACCATGATCGACATCGGCGTCGCCAGCCCCAGCGCGCACGGGCAGGCGATGATCAGCACGGCTACTGCATTGATGATGGCGTATGCCATCGCCGGCGCCGGGCCGAGTAAAGCCCAGACGATAAACGTGACGACGGCGATTACGATAACCACCGGCACGAACCAAGCCGCCACCACATCCGCCATGAGCTGGATCGGCGCCCGGCTGCGCGAGGCCTCCGCGACCATCTGCACGATGCGCGCGAGCAGCGTATCGGCACCCACCCGCCCGGCTTCCATGACCAGCGAGCCGGTACCGTTGATGGTCGCGCCGATGACCGGGTCGCCTGGACCCTTTTCCACGGGAATGGGCTCGCCGGTGATCATGGATTCATCGACCGAGGAGCTTCCCTCGACCACGACGCCGTCCACGGGCACTTTCCCGCCGGGCCGCACCCTCAGCCGGTCGCCGGGCCGGACGCGATCGAGCGGCACCTCCTCGTCCGATTCTCCGGCGCGGACGCGTCGTGCCGTGGCGGGCGCGAGCTCCAGCAGCGCCCTGATCGCGGCGCCTGTCCGGCCGCGCGCCTTGAGCTCCAGCGCCTGGCCCAGCAGCACGAGCGTGACAATCACCGCGGCCGCTTCGTAATACACGGCCACCCGGCCATCCATGCCGCGGAAGGACGGCGGAAAAATGCCGGCAAAAAGCGTGGCGATGAGGCTGTAGACGTAGGCCACGCCGACGCCCAGGGCGATGAGCGTGAACATGTTCGGCGAGCGGTTGACGACCGACAGCCAGCCTCTGACGAAAAACGGCCAGCCGCCGTAGAGCACCACCGGCGAAGCCAGCATCAGCTCCAGCCACGTGCCGACCTGTGCGGGTATGAATCGCCCCAGCGCCTCGCCCGAAAACATGTGGCCCATCGCCAGCAGGGCCAATGGCAAGGTCAGCGCGGCGCTGATCCAGAAGCGCCGGCTCATGTCTCTCAATTCCGGGTTTTGCTCTTCGGCGAGCGTGCGCGGCTCGAGCGCCATGCCGCAGATGGGGCAGCTGCCGGGCTCGTCGCGCACGATTTCCGGATGCATGGGGCAGGTCCACGCGGTGCGAGCGGCGGCAGCCGGCGCATCCCGCTCGAGCGCCATCCCGCATGTGGGGCAGCTGCCCGGCTCATCCGCGACCACTTCGGGGTGCATCGGACAGGTATAGGATGCATGCCGCTGCCTCGACCCGTTGTGCTTGCCCTCCACGCCTGTCATGCCGTTCCTTTGGCCCTCATATCTCTCCAATCGGGGCGCGGTTTGTGTTCGCTACGATGCAAGTAAAGCGAGCAGGGCAGTGCCCCACACAATCAAACCGGCGCCGCTTGCATAGCCCAGCCAGTGACCGGCGGGCGCGCTCTTCTCGAGCAGGATCAAGGCCGCCAGGCCGATGATCCAGTACGGGTTCATGACGCCGCCGTAAAAGAGCAGACTCATGAGCACCCAGCAGCAGCCCAGGCAATAGAGCCCGTGCACCGCGCCCATGCGCAGCGCGCCGCGATAGCCGCTGCGCCATTGCGTCGTGACGAATTCCAGCGGCGAGCGGCATCGTCGCAGGCAGGCGTGCTTGAGCGGTGTCAGTTGATAGAGGCCGGCGGCGATCAAAAGAGCGCCGCCGAGCGCGGTGCTGGTGCTCGCCATCTCCATCGAGGACAGCAGCCCCAACGACTCAAGCCCCCATTGCAGGCCGGTAGCGGCGAGACTGAAGCCGCCCCACGCGAGCAGATAGCCGCCGGCGAAGATACCGGTCGGCACGAACGGAGCGCCCTGCGATCGCCACCTGCGGTTGGCAGTGGCAAAAAACAGGATCATCGGAGCCGCGCTCGGCAGCATCATGGCGATCATCATGGTCCACCACATGACGAACATGAGCAGCGCGTAGGCCGGTGTCCATGCCATCGGCATGACCATCGGACCGGACATGTCGAGCCCCGCGCCCGTGAGAATGTACGAGCCCGCCAGGGCAATGACCGCGAGCAGGGCGAGCAGCACGACCAGCCGGTCGCGCCGGACCATGCCTTCGATCAGGCGTGGCCCGCTCAGCCGACCGGGCCGGTCGGCGTCATATGCAGCAACGCCAGGTGGCCGTGGCCGTTCTTCCAGTCGAGGGCAATCGGGCGGTCCGCATGCGTGGTGCTGCTCGCATACTCCGCCTCGCGGTACTCGAAGCCGTGCGGCAACGAAACCCGGGCGCGGTGGGCTTCGCCGGTGACCGGGTTGGTGATCGGCCCGATGTTGGCCTCGACCAGGCCGTCGACGGCGAAGCGGGCGTTGCGGCTCTCGATGTCGGCCTCGAACTCGATAGGTGCGAATACGGGGTCGTGCACTTTTTCGAGAGTGGTTGCGAACACGTTGAATATCGTGGCGCCCGGTTCGGTTTCCTCGCCCGAGAGGATCTTCAGTATCGCCTCGCGCTGCGCCGCATCCGCGCGCTCGTCGACGATCGGCAGCACTTCGCCGCGCCCCTCGTGGATGGCGCCCGGCCAGGCGAACATGCCCGCCCAGCGCAGCCCGTCGAGCTTGACGTCGCCGAAATGCCCCTCGTCGATGCGCATCGCCACGGCCGCGCGGCAGTGCCCGTGCGACGGCGGGGAATTGAACTGGCACGGACAGCCCCAGTTGCAGTTGCAGGTCGTGACCTCGGGTCCGCGGATGCTCCAGTCGATATGAGCCATGTTGTCCTCTGCTGTTCCAATGGGCGAATGACAGCGCCTGGCTCGTTGACCAGACGCGCGTTCCGGGCTTCCTGGATTATAACGCGCGCGGGCAGGGCGGCTCGTGCAGCCGCAGGGCTGCGCGCTGCTCATGTCAGCAGACCGCAGGCGAGGCCTGCAGCAGCGGCGAGCGCGAGCGTCGTCAACATGCCCCAGCGCAAGCGCAGCAGCGCAAAGAAAGCACCGGCCGAAATGAGCAACGCGGCCAGGTCGAGCGTGGTGACGTCCGGCACCAGCAGGCGCACACCGAAGCGATGCTGCGTTTCGATGCGCGCGAACAGCACGTGCAGTGCGAACCACACGGCGAGATTGAGAATCACACCCACCACTGCGGCCGTGACCGCGGAAAGAGAGGCGCTCAGCAGGCGATTGCCGCGCAGGCGCTCGACATAGGGCGCGCCTAGGAAAATCCACAGAAAGGACGGCACGAACGTCACCCAGGTGACGATGACCGAGCCCAACACGCCCGCCGTCAGCGGGCTGAACGGCTCGGGGCTGCGGAAAGCGCCCATGAAGCCGACGAACTGCACGACCTGGATGAGGGGCCCTGGGGTCGTTTCCGCCATGCCAAGGCCGTCCAGCATTTCGCCCGGCGCAAGCCACTGCCAGGTTTCGACGGCCTGCTGTGCCACATAGGCGAGCACCGCGTAGGCGCCGCCGAAGGTCACCATGGCCATCTTGCTGAAGAACACGGCTTCCCGGCTCAGGACATGCGAGCCGCCGAGCGCCCACACCACCACGGCAATGGGCACCAGCCAGAGGGCCAGCCAGATGACCAGCACGCGTGCGGCGCGCGCCCGGGTCGGCCCCGGCACGCGGCCGGCCGACTCGCCGAGCGCGGTCCCGCCAGCCGGATCCGGGGCGCCGATCACGACGAACAGGTCGGGGCGCAGGCGGCCGCCGAGCAGCCCGATCAGCCCCGCGCCCAGCACGATGAGCGGAAACGGCACCTCGAGGAAAAAAATTCCGGCGAAGGCGAGCGCGGCGAGCAGCAGCATGACCCGGTTCTTGAGCGCGCGCCGGCCGATGCGAAACACGGCCTCCACGACGACGGCGAGCACGGCGGCCTTGAGCCCGAAGAACAGCGCCTGCACGAAGGCGACTTCCTGGTAGAGCGCGTACAACACCGAAAGGACCAGGATCGAGAAGAATCCCGGCAGCACGAACAGCACGCGGCGGCGAGCCCGCCCGCGGTGCCGTGCAGCAGCCAGCCAAGGTAGACGGCCAGTTGCTGCGCCTCCGGACCGGGCAGCAGCATGCAGTAGTTGAGCGCATGCAGAAAACGCGCTTCGCTGACCCAGCGCTTTTCCTCGACCAGGATCCGGTGCATGACTGCAATCTGTCCGGCCGGCCCGCCGAAGCTCAGGGCGGCCACTCGCAGCCAGACCTGGATCGCTTCGCTGAATGTGACCTCGTGGTCAGGCGGTGACAGACCTGCTGGCATTGCCGGCTCGAGGATTCACGCGCTCGTTTCGACGCGGTGCGAGTATCGCACACGATTTTTGCCGTCAGACTTCGCGACATACATCAGCTTGTCGGCGGCGCCGATCAGTTGGTCCACTGTCGATGGCGGCACGTCGAAGGTGACGGCCCCGATACTGAACGTGACCGGCCAGCCGTGCTCCCGCATGGCTTCGACAAGCACAAGCTGCACCCTCGACATCACCGTTTCGACGGTGGCATCAGGGGTCTCGGGAAACAGCACTGCGAACTCGTCTCCGCCAAGCCGTGCGACGATATCCGCCTCGCGAACCTGAGCGCGCAGCGTCGCGGCAACCACGCGCAGGAGACGATCGCCCTGACTGTGGCCGAGAGTGTCGTTCACATGTTTGAAGTTATCGAGGTCCAGGTAGGCGATGCTCAACGGGTGGCGATAGCGTCGCGCGCGATCGATCTCGGCACGGGCCGTCTCGTTGAATGCCCGTATGTTGAGCGCGTCGGTGAGATAGTCCGTGCGCGCGAGCGCTCGCTCATGGTCGAGGGAAGTGCGCAAAGCGTACAAGAGCGCGGCAATCGACATGAAAATAATGAGGCGCGTGATTCCATTCCAGGCAACCACGAATGGCGCATTCGAGATGCGGGGCGCTGCGAACTCCGCGGACACCCAGACGATGGCGCTCAGCACTGCGATGCCAACGCCCGGCACACGGCTGGCTGTCGTCCATGCCACGGCCGAGACCGGAAGCAGGTAGAACAAGGAGAAGGCGATGTACGGACCGGATATATAGTCCACATAGCCGATGAGCAGAACTGCCGTGCCAGCCAGCGCAACCACGGCGATATTTTTCACGCCAATGCACCGAGCTGCCGGACGAAAATCAGCTTGTCGTCGGCGGGTGCGTAGAAGTCCGCGAGCACGGCCTCGAGACGATAGCCGCAGCGGCCGTAGAACGCCCGCGTATCGCGGTACTGTGCGCGGGAGGACGTCTCGATGTACACGCGCCGGCCGCCGGCGGCTGCAATGGCTCGTTCGGCGCGGGCGAGCAGCGCCTTGCCGAGGCCCCTGCCCTGAAAGCCGGGCGCGACGGCGATCCAGTAGAGATCGAAGCTCGCCACGGTGCCGGCGATCGGGCCGAAGCAGGCATAACCTGCCAAGGTCGAGCCGGCCTCGGCGAAGCAGAACTCGTAACCGCTCGACGCACCTTTCTGCAGGCGTTCGACGACCAGCTCCATGGCGATTTCGAGCTCGGTCTCGTTGAAGAAACCGGTACCGGCGATGATGCGCCGGATCGCAGCCGGGTCGCTGTTCCTGACCTCGTCGCGGAAAGTGAAGTCCGCGGCGGGCGCCCGTTCAGTGTTTTCGGCTGCCATGCCCCGATTGGAACTCCGCCGGCAGCCGGGGCGCGTGCTCGCTCTGCGCGCCCTGCCAGAAACCGACGAAGAAGTTGCGAGCGTTGATACCAAGCGTGCGCGTGCGGTAGCCGCCTTCCTGCACGATCAGCGCCGGCAGACCGGTCTCGCCCAGCAGGCGCCCGTTTTTCTGGAAATCGCGCGCGCTCAACGTCCAGGAGCCGGTCGGGTCGCCGCGTGCAGTGTCGAAGCCGAGCGATACGACCAGGAACTGGGGACCGAACCGGCGAATGCGCTCGAGCGCTTTGTCGAGCTGGGCGCGAAAGATGTCGCCACCGATGTTCTCCGGCAGCGGCATGTTCACGTTCATGCCTTTGGCCGGACCGGCGCCCTTTTCGTCCTCGAAACCGGAGAAATAAGGATACGTGTACCGGGGGTGTCCGTGGATCGAAAGCGTCAGCACGTCGGCGCGCTCGTAGAAGATGTCCTGGGTGCCGTTGCCGTGATGATAGTCGATGTCGAGCAGCGCGACCTTGCCGTAATCGCAGAGAAAATTCGCCGCCACTGCCGCCGAGTTGAAGTAGCAGAACCCGCCAAATGCCGCCCGTTCGGCATGATGACCGGGCGGACGCACCAGCGCGTATGCGTACTGATATCCGTTCAGCAGGCAGTCCGCGGCGGTGAGCGCGCAATCGACGGCGCCGATCGCTGCGAGATAGGCATTCTGATTGAGCGGCGTGAAGGTATCGATGCAATAGTAACCTGCGCGCAGCGGAAGCTCCTTCGGCGGTTTCGCCCGATTTCGCACCGGGAACACATACGGGTATACGGAGCGGCCCGCCGGGACGTTGGCGCAGGCACGCTTGAGGAAATCGACGAATTTCGACTCGTGCACCGCCTTGATGTGCCGATCTGAGAAGTGCCGCGCGGAAATCCGCTCGAACAGCGCGGTTTTGTCGAGCTCGGCAAGGATGGTCCTGATTCGCACCGGCGCCTGCACGTAACCGGTGTCCTGCACGTGGTGAATGGAGTGCTTGCGGTTGACGGTAAGGGCGATCCGTCGTTCCCGCGGCACGCTGGCTGGCCCGGTTGCGGCGCTGACTTTCACCTGCGGTGGGCGCAGGCGCACCGGGTCGTCGCGAAAGGAACGCACCACGCGGTCGATGTAACCCTCGGGCAGCGCATCGCCGTACTTGGCCTCGAGAATCGCGCGCACGATCCGGCGCGCGTCGGCGCGCCGCAGATCTCCGCCACCGAGCGGGTCGAAGACAAGGTACGGCGGGTTGCTGGCACCTTCCGACACCGGCGTCTCGTAGCGTGTGCCGACGATGGGACGGGCGCCGTAGCGTTCGTAGAACCGCAACCGCGCGGCGTTCTGGGCGCGCACGTCCGGATCGGGCGACAGGGCGGGATCGTCGGGCAGACACTCGAAGAACACGCCGCGTGCGTCGAGCCGCCGGGATTCCTCGCGCACCCGTTCGTACAGCGCGCTGCCGATGCCTCCGCCCATCAGCCTGTGGCCGGTGGACAGATAATCGAGATAGGTGAAGTCGAGCTCCGGCTCGTGCGACAGCAGCGCGAAGCCGCGTACATGCCCCCTGCCGTCCTCGGCGACGAACAGGATGGCGCGGAAGCGGAACTTGAGCGGATTCCTGAGCTGCTCCGGCAACTTGCCGATGCTTCGCTCGCCGAGTCCGGGAAACTGGACGTGCAGGATGGCCTGCACCTGCGCGAGCAGCTCTCGATTGGCCGGCGCCGTGCCGTCGAAAATGCGTCGGATGCGAAACATGGTCGGTCGATTTCAATCGACCTCGCCGGTCCGAGTCAAATCGGAAATGGGGACATTCCTGATTTTTTCCGCTCTATGCAGGAGTCGGTTCCGGTTATCCTGAAAAATCAGGAATGTCCCCATTTCCATTTTCGGCGGCGGCGACGATAGACGCGATGGCGTCGTCGAAGGGTGTGCCGGCCTCGCTGAGGGCCGCCGCGTAGCCCGCATCCGGGGCGAGGCAGGGATTGACGTTGACCTCGAGGATCCAGGGGCGGCCGGCGTCGTCGACTCGAAAATCGACGCGAGCATAGCCTCGCAAACCGAAGATATCCCAGCAGCGCAGAGCCAGGCGCGCCAGCTCGTCGCGCAGCCCAGGCTCGCAGCCGTCGAAGTGGCGCGTCGTTTGCCGGTACTCGATCGAGTCGGATACCCATTTGGCACGATAGCCGACGATTTGCGGCGCGCCCGGCGCGAAGCCCGGGAAGCGGATTTCCGCAAGCGGCAGCACGCGGCAGCCGCTCGCGCATTCGAGCAGCGAGACATTGAACTCCCGGCCCGGCACGTAGGCCTCCGCGAACCATTCACCGCCGAGCCTGGCGCGCCGTTGCCCGATCCGCCCGGCAAGCTGCGCCGCGTCGGTCACTACGGCATCGTCGTCGAGGCCGAACGAGGCGTCCTCCCAGACCGACTTGACGATCCACGGTCCCGGATCCGCGGGCCGCCGGGGATCGGCGGCGATCGCCGGCGTCGGGCAGCCATGCAGCGCGAGCCAGCGTTTCGCCAGCACTTTGTGCGAGGTGAGGAATACGCCCTCGCGCGGCGTGCCGGTAAAAGGCAGCTTGAGCTCGCCGAGCAGCGCCGGGGCGAGATCGATCAGATGACCCTGGCCGGCGCGGGATTCGACGAGGTTGAATACCAGCTGAGGGGCAAGTGCCGCGATCCGGCTCCGTACCGTCACCAGGTCGCATCCGAAGGCGACCGGATCGACCGTGTATCCGAGCCTGCACAACGCGGCAGTGACGGCGGCCAACTGCCGCAGGCTGTCCTGCTCGTCCATTGCTGCCGACGGCGGGACCGCGTCGTGCAGCACGACGACTGTGTGCCGTGAGCAGGGCATAGCTTATTGTAGGGCCGGTTTCAACCGGCCTTGCGCCACGGCGCGAGATCAGGCCGCCGAGGCACGCTCGGGCACGGACTCCTCGCAGCGCCGGGACGCCGAGTCGAGGATCGCGCCGATCAGCACCGGATAGGCCATGCCTTCCAGCCCGGCGATGATCGGCAGATCCGAGTGTTCCGGGTGCAGCCCGGCCAGGGGATTGACCTCGAGGAACGAAGGCTCGCCATCGGCATCGAGCCGCAGATCGACGCGCCCGCCGTCGCGGCAGCCCAGGCAGCGCCAGACTTCGAGCGCCAGGGCTTCCAGGCGCGCGCGCAGCGGCCCGGCCGCGAGCCGGCGGTATTCGACCAGTTGCTCGCAGAGCTCCTTGTTCCGGTACGAGTAGACCTCGCTGTCCGCATCCCCGCGCAGCACGATCTCGCAGGTGCCGACGGCCAAGGCGCCGGCGCCGGTGCCGAGCACACCGACGGTGAACTCGCGCCCGGGCAGAAAGGTCTCGACGAGCACCGGCTGGCGAAATTCCTCGAGCAGCTGGCGCACTGTAGCGGCGAGCTGTGTGCGCGAAGTGATCCGGGAGGCGGCCGTCACGCCCTTGCCGGTGCCCTCGGCGACCGGCTTGGCGAACAGCGGCAACGGCAGGTCGATCGCGCTGAGATCGCGCTCGTCCGCGACCAGCGCAAACGGCGGCGTGGGCAGGCCGAAGCTCTGCACCACCCGCTTGGTCATGGCCTTGTGCAAGGTGAGCGCCGAGACCAGCGGGTCGGAGAACGTGTACGGGATGCCGAAGGCCTCGAGCAGCGCCGGCACCTGGGCCTCGCGGCCGTAACCGCCGAGCCCCTCGGCGATATTGAACACCAGATCCCAGCGCGCGCCGTCGGCAAGCCGCCGTGCAAGCTGCCGCACGTGACCGATGCGTTCCGTTTCGTGGCCGAGGCCGCGCAGCGCCGCCTCGAGCGCATCGATCGTGTCGCCGCGGTCGAACTCGGCGGTTTCGAGCTCCCCGTGACCCGCGGCGAGGTACTCGTCGCGCAGGTCGTAGGTCATGCCGATGCGCATGACCGCTTCAACCGGGTTCGGGCGCGCGCCCGCCGGCCGGTTCGCTCACCGGGTCGCGGTAGCGGTACTGCCGGCCGGCGTAATTGACCAGCAGCAGGTCGTCGCCGTCGCGGCCGGTCACGTAGTCGGGCTGCAGCGGCAGCTTGCCGCCGCCCTGCGGCGCGTCTATGACATAGGTCGGGACCGCGTAACCGGTCGTGTGGCCGCGCAGGCCGCGGATGATCTCGAGCCCTTTCTCCACGCTGGTGCGGAAATGCGCGGAGCCCGAAATCGGGTCGCACTGATACAGGTAGTAGGGGCGCACGCGGATCTTGAGCAGGCCGTGCATGAGCTTGCGCATCACCTCGAGATCGTCGTTGACGCCTTTCAGCAGCACGGTCTGGCTGCCGAGCGGAATGCCCGCGTCGGCGAGCCGGCCGCAGGCCTCCGCGACCTCCGGGGTCAGCTCGTCCGGGTGGGTGAAATGCAGGCTCATCCAGACCGGACTGTGCCGTTTCAGCATGCGCACCAGATTGGTGGTCACGCGCTGCGGCTGCACGATCGGCTGCTTGCTGCCGATGCGGACGAACTCGACATGCGGAATGCGCTTGAGCCGGGTGAGCAGCCAGTCGAGGCGCTCGTCATCGAGGCTCAGCGCATCGCCGCCGGAGATCAGCACGTCGCGCACCGCGGGCGTCGCCTCGATATATTCGAGCGCCCGCTCGATATCGGTCTTCTTGATGGTCCGCTCGCCGGTCGCGCCGACCAGGCGCGCGCGCGTGCAGTAGCGGCAGTACACCGAGCAGAAGCCGGTGACGAGCAGCAGCACGCGATCGGGATAGCGGTGCACGAGGCCGGGCACCGGCGAGTCGGAGTCCTCGCCGAGCGGATCGTCGGCCTCGCCCGGAGTGCGCTCGAACTCGTTGAGGACCGGCACGACCGTGCGCCTGAGCGGCTGTGACGGATCGCGCGGATCCAGCAGGCTCGCGTAATAGGGCGTGATGCCCACCGGCAAGGGGCCCTCATGGCGCTTGATGGCGGCGATCTCGTCGTCGCTGAGCTCGATGATCCGCGCCAGGCCGTCGAGCGTGCGAATCCGGTGCCGGTTCTGCCAGCGCCAGTCGTTCCACTCGCTCGGGCTCGCCTCGGGAAAGAACTTTTCCTTGAATGCTCGGCTGCGCGGGCTGATGGTCAGCCGGGGCACGCTGACGGCACGGGGAGCGAAACGACGGGACGAAAGGGGGGCTTTGCCGTGCGGGCCGGGAGGCACCGCACGGGCGGGGGTTCGGAGTGACGGGATACTGGGCGGTTCTTCGTCTTCGGCGAAGACACGCATGGTCTTGGGTTTCATCGTGCTGATACCTCTGCACCCCTTTCGGGCTGATTAAACCCGCCGCGCTCTCGAGGGCGGTATTGCCGCCGACGCTCCGTGCGCAGCGTGAAGGATATGGATCCTCGATGCCGCTTCGCCTGATACGACCGCGCCCGACTCGTGCGCGACGCGGACCTTGCCGGTTACCCCGCAAGGTCGCGGCGAATATAAAACCCACCGTACAAATGTCAAGGAATTATTTCACGCGCGACGCCGCTCGCTGACCGTCGTCGATTTCCCGGGCGCGGCTGCGTGAGCCACGCACTGCCGCGCATCGCTTTTTCCACCCGGCCGGGGTAGAGTGCGGTGCCGATCGGCAGGCCGAAGCCGGACGTCGCGCGACCTCCGGCGTCACACCAAGGGGCTGGCGCATGGACCTGTTTCGAACCAAGATCATCGGCTCGGACGTGCACGCTGACACGGGGCTGCACCGCACGCTCGGCGCGGGCGACCTCGTCCTTCTGGGCATCGGCGCAATCATCGGAGCCGGAGTGTTCGTGCTGACCGGCGTGGCGGCGGCAACGCAGGCTGGGCCGGCGCTGGTGCTGTCCTTCGTGCTTGCGGGCCTGGCTTGCGTGTTCGCCGGGTTGTCGTACGCCGAACTCGCGGCCGCCGTCGGCGGCTGCGGCAGCGCGTACGGGTATGCCTATGCGACCCTCGGCGAAATCGTCGCCTGGATCATCGGCTGGGCGCTCATGCTCGAGTACGGCATGGCCGTGTCGGCCGTCGCGGTCGGCTGGTCCGGCTATTTCAACAACGCCCTGACGGCGGGCGGCATTCATTTGCCGAACACGCTGCTCGCGGCGCCGCACGCCGGCGGTCTGGTCAATCTGCCCGCGATGGGCATCATCATCCTGCTGGGATTCCTGCTGGCGATCGGCGTGAAGAACAGCGCGCGATTCAACGCGGCCATCGTTTTCATCAAGCTCACGGCGATCGCCATTTTCGTGATCATCGCCCTCGGCAACGTCGATCCGGACAACTGGACCCCGTTCATGCCGTTCGGCTGGCAGGGCATCGTGAACGGCGCTGCGCTCATTTTTTTCGCCTATATCGGCTTCGATGCCGTCTCCACGGCCGCCGAGGAAGCGCGCAACCCGCAACGCGACATGCCGATCGGCATCATCGGCTCGCTGGCCATCTGCACGGCCGTGTACATGATCGTCGCGGCGCTCCTGACCGGCATCGCGCCGTATCCCACGCTCAACACGCCGTCGCCGGTCTCGCAGGCGCTGCTCACGCTCGGTTACCAGTGGGGAGCGGCGGTCGTCGCTGCCGGCGCCATTGCCGGGCTCACGTCCGTCATGCTGGTCATGTATTACGGACAGACCCGCGTGCTGTTCGCGATGTCACGGGACGGGCTGCTGCCCCAGCGGTTCGCAACCGTCAGCCCGCGCACGCGCACACCGACGTTCGTGATCCTGCTCACCGGAGCGATCACCTCGATCGTGGCAGGATTCGCTCCGATCGGCGCCATTGCGCAGCTCGTCAACATCGGCACACTATTTGCATTTGTGATCGTGTGCGTGGGCGTCGTCGTGCTGCGGTACAAGCGGCCGGATCTGCACCGCCCGTTCCGCGTGCCGTTCAGCCCGGTGCTGCCGTTGCTCGGCGTCATCTTCTGCCTGTATCTGATGGTGAGCCTGCCGGCCGTGACCTGGTTCTACTTCCTGCTCTGGATGGCTTTCGGGCTGGTCATCTACGGCGGATACTCGGCGCGCGCCAGCCGGCGGACCGGCGCTGTCGGCGGCTAGGCGCAAAGACCGCCCTCTCACGGGGCGGCACCGGACGCCGGCTGACACAGCGAGTACGCGAAAGGACGCATGGACGATATTCCGCGCTGGGCATGGATCGGCTTCGGCGTCACGCTCTGCGTGCTGCTCGCGATCGATCTGCTCAGCCATCGCGGCGCACATCTGCGGTCGCGCCGCGCGGATGTCGTATGGGCGGCGATCTGGATCTCCACCGGCCTCAGCTTCACTTTTTTCGTCTGGGCCCTGATGGGGGCCGAGGCGGCCAAGGAATATCTCGCCGCCTATCTCATCGAGGAGAGTCTGAGCCTCGACAACCTGTTCGTCTTCCTGCTGATTTTCCAGACGCTCGGCATCCCGTTGCACAATCAGCGCAAGGCGTTGTTGTGGGGCATCTTCGGCGCGCTCATCTTCCGCGCCATCTTTATTTTTCTCGGCGTTGCAGCAATGCAGCGCTGGGAATGGATCCAGTATCTGTTCGGCGCCCTGCTGTTCTATGCGGCCTACCGGGCGCTGCGCGAGCCCGCGCACGAAGCCGTCGAGAATCAGCTCGTCACCTGGCTTTCCCGCCACCTGCCGGTCAGCAACGATCCGACGGTTTCGCGCCTGTTCGAGCGCCGCGACGGCCGGCTGCTCATGACCCCGTTGTTTGTGGCCATCATCGGCCTCGAGTTCAGCGATATCCTGTTCGCGATCGATTCCGTCCCGGCAGCGCTGTCGGTGACGCGCCGGGAGTTCCTCGTCTACAGCTCGAATGCCTTTGCTATCCTCGGACTGCGATCACTCTATGTCGTGCTCATAGCCTCGCTCGAGAAGATCCGCTATCTGCATTACGGTCTCGCCGCGGTGCTGGCTTTCGCCGGCTTCAAGATCGTGTCCGACGAATGGCTGCACGTGCCGCCGCTGCTCTCCGTCGGAATCATCGTCGCTGTTCTCGCCACCACGATCGTGCTCAGCCTGCGCGCCGGTCCGCGCGAGCCCGCAAGCCGTGTGAACTCGAGCGGTATCGACTGAACCCGGCGGGCCCGGGTCGCCGGCGGTGCCGAGCAGTCTGCTCGCGAACAGGCTCGCCGGAATCAAGACAATGGTAAGGCCGCCGTTTCTGCCGGTCGGCGTCCAGTGTGCGCGGTGGATAAACGATGCCGCTGTCGCACGCGCCGAGTCATGGCATGAGACTTGCAGAATTGCACCCGCGGGCCGACTCCAGCGCAGGCGCCCGCCTGGCGTTGAGAGGTGCTGTCAATGCCACGCGCGCCGGACATCACGACATAAGGAGTTGAGCAATGGGCGAACAGGACAGGCGGTATTCCGACCGTGACGATGGCTTCAGGGCACATCGTGCGGAGCGCGCACGCGGCTTCGGCAACCGGCAATTCGGCACGAGCGAAGAGCCTCGCCGTGACGATTGGCGCGGGACCGAGTCGGGCGGAGGCCGCGATCACGCGCGGCCGGGAGCCGCCTACGACGAGGACCACGACCGTAACATCATCGATCGCGTGGTCGATGAGACACGCTCGTGGTTCGACGACGGCGGACGCGACTGGCGCCCGGACCGAGGCCGGCGTCCCCGATACAGGCGCGACTACCCGGACTACGGCAGCGACTACGCGCGGGCCTTCACGGGTCGCGAGGATATCGATGACTATCGCCGCGAAGGCGACCGCTTCGCCGGCGAATACGAAGACCGCAGCGACGCCGACCGGCCTCAGGCATCGTGGCAGCCGGGCGGCGGCTATCCGGCGCGCACGAACTTCGTATACAGCGAGTTCTCGCTGGTTCCAGGCCCGCACGTCGGGGTCGGACCCAAGGGTTACCGGCGCTCGGCCGAGCGGATGCGTGAGGAAATCTGCGAGCGCCTTCAGCAGCACGGGCAAATCGATGCCTCCGACATCGAGATCGAGGTTGACGATGACGGCGAGGTACGGCTATCCGGAATCGTCGACCGGCGCGAGGCGAAGCGTCTCGCCGAGGACGTGGCGGAGTCGGTATCCGGTGTGCACGACGTGCACAACGAGATCCGTATTCGCCGCACCCGCCGCTTCGATGAGCCGGACGAGAGGTCGCGCGACGCGTCGTACCAGGAAGGGCTCACCGGTTCGACGGCGCGCACCAAGCAGGCCGCGAAGAAACCGCCGCGGACCGACCACTGAGCCGGCGCGGGCCGGCAAGCCGTCAGCCGGCCGCGCGCTGGCCCTGCACGGCGCCGAGCGACGCCAGCCATTCGTCGTCCGAGCCCTCGCTGATGCCCTCGAACAGGAAAGTGCTCAGATAACGCTCGCCGGTGTCCGGCAGCATGGCCAGTATCACGCTGCCGCGCTCTGCCTTCTTGCCGACCTCGAGCGCAGCGGCCAGCGTGCCGCCGGCCGAGATGCCAGCGAAGATGCCTTCCTCGCGGGCAAGCGCGAGCGCCGTGTCCCGCGCGAGCACATCGTCCACGGGGATGAGCTCGTCGTGCAGGTCGCGCCTGAGCACCTTCGGCAGGAAGTCCGGCGTCCATCCCTGGATCTTGTGCGGTTTCCATTCCGCGCCGCCGAGCAGCGAGGCGCCCGCCGGCTCGGTGACGACGATGCGGATTTCGGGCCTCGCGAGCCTGAGTATCTCGCCGGCGCCGGTCAGCGTGCCGCCCGTGCCCCATCCGGTGACCCAGTAATCGAGGCGCCGGTTGGCGAAGTCGCGGAGAATTTCCGGGCCCGTGGTGTTGCGGTGGTAGGCGGGATTGGCCTCGTTCTCGAACTGGCGCGCAAGGAACCAGCCGTGCCGGCGGGCAAGCTCCTCAGCCCTGCGCACCATGCCGCTGCCGCGTTCCGCCGCGGGGGTCAGGATGACTTTTGCGCCGAGCGCGCGCATGAGCTTGCGGCGCTCGATGGAGAAACTGTCGGCCATGACGGCGACGAACGGATAGCCGCGGGCGGCGCAGACCATGGCCAGCGCGATGCCGGTGTTTCCGGACGTGGCCTCGATGACCGTCTGGCCAGGCTCGATGGCGCCGCGTTCCTCGGCATCCTTGATGATCGCCCAGGCGAGCCGGTCCTTGACCGAAGCCATGGGATTGAAGGCTTCGATCTTGACGTACAGCTCGACGTGTTGCGGGGCGAGCCGCTTGAGCCGCACGACGGGGGTCGATCCGATCGTGTCGATGATGCTGTCGTAGATCATTTTTGTTGCTCCCCTGCCTCCGGCGGGGCCGGCCGCTGCCGGCCCGTCCGGGGCCGTTACTATGCGACGAATCATCGGCAAAATCACCCGGCGGAGCGCTGCGTCAGCAAAGGGCGGTTCTGGCACCCTTCTTGCTCGTCGGCGGCCGGGGGAATCCGAATGTGAACGCCGAGTACGTCTATATGGGCGTCGTGCTTGCGGGCGCGATGTACCTGTTCTGGAGCCAGCGGCTGGGCACCGACCTCACGGCCTTGCTGGTCATGCTGGCAATGATCGTGCCCTGGCCCCATCCGGACGGCGCCTGGCGTGCGGTGCTCGAGCCCACCGAGGGTTTCGCCGGCTTCGGCAGTCCGGCAGTGATCATGATCGCCAGCATGTTCGTGCTCGGCGCCTCTATCGTGCAGACGGGCGCGGCGGAAGCGCTGGGTCTCAAGCTGCTGAGGGCGGTCGCCCACAGCGAGTGGCAGCTGCAGCTTGCCGTGCTCTGTCTCGCCACTGCCATCTCCACCTTCGTCAACGATACGACCGTAGTGCTGATCCTGTTGCCGCTCATCGTCAGCCTGTGCCGGGAAAAGCAGCTTTCGCCCTCACGCTATCTCCTGTTCGCCGCTTACGGCTCGCTCCTCGGCGGCATGTGGACGCTGGTCGGCACGCGCAGCAACATCATCATGAGCGACTTTCTGCGTCAATCGACGGGCTCGGGCATCGGCTTCTTCGAATTCACGCCGGTCGCCGCGGCGGTGTTTATCTGCTGCGCGCTCTTTTTCATGCTCGTCGGCCGCAGGCTGCTGCCGGCGCAGATGCCGGCCATGTCCGGCGACGTGATGAAAGAGTTCCTGACCGAGGTCGACGTGGCGGAAGGCTCGTCTGCGCTCGGTGAGCGGCTCGCCGATATCGCAGCCTTCGCGCGGGACAAGCTGACGGTCGTTGCGCTGCTGCGGGACGGCCGGCGCGCGTCGCGCAACACGCCGCTTCGCGAGCAGGACGTGCTCATCGTGCGCGGCTCCGCCGAGCGCATCGGCGAGCTCGTCAAGTCGACGGATTTCAAGGTCCGCGAGGAATCGAAGCTGGACGAAAAGGCGCTGCAGAGCGTCGATCTGGTGACCGTCGAGGTGGTGCTGCCGACCAATTCCCGCTATGCCGGCTACACCCTGAACCACATGCCTTTCGGACGCAACTACGGCATGACCGTGCTTGGGCTTGCGCGGCACGGCAAGCCGGTTGCCGAGCGGGTCATGGAAACGCGCCTCGAGATCGGGGATTCGCTGCTGTTTCTGGGCAGCGCGGAGGACGTGGAGCGATTGCGCGAAAACACCGGATTGCTCGTGCTGCGCGAGGATCGCTTTCCGGCGATCGGCAAGCGCAAGGCCTGGACCACCGGGATTCTGCTCGGCGGCGTGATCCTCTTGGCGATCACCGGCATGCTCTCACCGGCCGTCTCCATTCCGCTTGCGGCTGTCGGCGCGGTGCTGCTCGGCTGCATCAGCTTGCGTGGCGCCTACGAAGCGATCGACTGGCCGACCGTGGTGACGCTCGGTGGCATGATCTCGTTCGGTGTCGCGCTGGAGAAGACCGGCGCTGCCGCCGCGCTCGCCACGGTCACGGTCGAGGTGTTCGCACACGTAGACCCGGTCTATCTGCTCGCCGTCCTGCTGCTGATCGCGATCCTGCTGACGCAGGTGATCGAGAACGCGGCCGTGGCGATCATCATGGCGCCGGTTGCGTTCGAGGTGGCGCAGGTCACGGGGCTCGAGCCGAAGCCGGTGATGATCGCGATCGCCATCTGCGTCTCGGCAGGCTTCAGCACACCGGTGTCGCACGAGAGCACCATCCTCGTGATGGGTCCCGGGCAGTACGAGTTCCGGCACTACCTCGCGATCGGCAGCGTGCTCGCGCTGATCACGTGGGTGGTGACTTCCGCTCTGACGCCGCTGATTTTGGGATTGTGAAAAGGGGGCTACTTGCGGCCGACCGGCTTGCGCCGGCCGAGGGCCTTGCCGCCGGTCGAGTTGTACGGGTTGCCGGGCTCGCCGGCCTCGGGCGCGGGATCGTCGTCGGCGAGCGCGAGCTCGGGATTGTCGAGGTACGACAAGAGCTGCTGGGTATCCTCCAGCCCGCCCATATCCCAGACGTTGTGGCGCCCGTCTTTGACCTGCACATGTCCGGCGCGATCCGCCGGGCGCTCGACAGCTCCCGTGTCCGGCGCGTCCGGTTGCTTCGGCTCTCCCTCGTCGACGAGCCGGTGGGTCTTTCTGCGGTCCTCCAAGGGGCCCTCCCTGATTCGATCTCCGCGGCCAGGCAAACCCCGCCGGCCCCAGCAATCGAATTCTATTAGTGACATGCCCGCCGCGCATGTGATCCGGCTCACAATTCCGGCTCACGCGGCACCACCGCATCGGTCCGTCAGGACTGCGCACAGACATGGTAACAGGCGCGGGACCGCGGGTCGCTGGCGGCGCCGCATGTGAGAGCCCGGCACACTGCGGGCCGACGCCGGCCTCATGGCGGAAGCTGCCGCCCGGCCCGAAGCCGGGGCCGCGGCTCCGGCCCCCGGCAGTGCCCGGGGTGCTTCGACGAATCGCCCTGCGATCCGCGCGCTGCCCGGCCTGGCCCTTTGCTTGACGCGCCCGGCGCGATAAAGTGCTCCGAAAATAATCCCCATGCCCCGGGGTGATATCCGGTTCTGTTACGCAAACCAGGATTCGCCTGCCTCGGGCGGGCGGCCCGCCTTTCTTTCACGGCGAGGAACAATCATGAACAGGTCTACATCTGCGCAGGCGAAATCACGGTTGGCGGAGTTCATGGACGGCCTCAAGCGCCGGAACCCCGACCAGCTCGAATTTCACCAGGCGGTGCTCGAGGTGGCCGGGCACGTCATCCCGTTCGTCCTCGAAAATCCGAAGTACGAGAAAGCAAGCATCTTCGAACGGCTGACGGAGCCCGATCGGCTCATCACCTTCCGTGTCTGCTGGGAGGACGACGACGGGAACGTCCGGGTCAATCGCGGGTATCGCGTCCAGCATTGCAATGCAATCGGACCATACAAGGGCGGAATCCGGTTCCACCACGATGTGACCTTGTCGATTTTGAAGTTTCTGGCGTTCGAGCAGACCTTCAAGAACAGTCTCACGGGACTGCCGATGGGCGGGGGCAAGGGCGGTGCGGATTTCAATCCGAAGGGCAAGTCGGACCGCGAGGTCATGCACTTCTGTCAGGGATTCATGACCGAACTGTTCCGACACATCGGCCCCTACACGGATGTCCCGGCCGGCGACATCGGCGTAGGCGCCCGCGAGGTCAGTTTCATGTTCGGCCAGTTCAAGCGGATCTCGAATCAGTTCACCGGCGTGCTGACCGGCAAGGGGCTTGCTTTCGGCGGCAGCGAGATACGCACGGAAGCGACCGGCTACGGGTGCGTCTACTTCATGCAGGACATGCTGAAGCAGCACGGCCACGACCTCGAGGGCAAGGTCTGTGCCGTGTCGGGATCCGGAAACGTCGCTCAGTACACCGCGGAGAAGCTGATTCAGCTCGGCGCCAGGGTCGTGACCCTGTCGGACTCGAACGGCACGATTTACGATGCTGCGGGGATCGATGCGGAGAAGCTGGCGTTCGTCAAGCAGCTCAAGGACGTCACGCGCGGTCGGATCGAGGAATACGCCGAGCACTTCGGATGCGAATATCTGGCCGGCAAACGCCCCTGGGGCGTGCCGGTCGAGCTGGCCTTCCCCTGTGCGACCCAGAACGAGGTCGACCAGGAGGATGCGAAGGCGCTGGTGAAGAACGGCTGCATTGCTGTGTCGGAAGGCGCGAACATGCCGAGCACCGTGGAAGCGATCCATGTATTCCAGGCCAATGGCGTTCTATTCGGACCGAGCAAGGCCGCGAATGCGGGTGGCGTCGCCGTCTCCGGGCTCGAGATGACGCAGAACAGCATGCGCCTGTCATGGAATCGCGAGGAGCTGAACACGCGCCTGCGGGACATCATGCAACAGATTCACGAGAGATGCGTTCGACACGGCCAGGACAATGGCCAGGTGAACTATCTCAAGGGGGCGAACATCGGCGGTTTCATCAAGGTCGCCGACGCGATGCTGGCCTACGGCATCATGTAACGCCGGTTTTCGACTCCAGCCTTACTGGAGAGAAGCGGGGGAGGGGTCCTTGATCTACGAGAATCTGCTGCGCTACCGCAAAGCCAGGTACCTCTGGTGGTCGCTGGCGCTGGCGGCGGGAAGTCTGCTGTTGTATACGACGCAGACCGGGACGCAGCCTCCCAGCGGCGGCACCTGGCAGGGCTATGTGCTCGGCACGGTCGGCGCGCTCCTTATCGTCTGGCTGTCGCTCCTCG
Organism: Gammaproteobacteria bacterium; assembly: GCA_035524935.1. Taxonomy (GTDB): domain Bacteria; phylum Pseudomonadota; class Gammaproteobacteria; order Steroidobacterales; family JACDCP01; genus JACDCP01. The sequence goes on from DATLFD010000053.1 coordinate 27,920, forward strand.
GGATTCGCAAGCGCCGCTACAGCTCGAGACTCGGTTCCGTGCAGGGCTGGGCTTCAGCGCACGCATACCTGGGCGCGACGACGCTGATCGTCGCGACCCTGCACGCCGCCGCGCAGATCGGCTGGAATGTTCACACGCTCGCCTATGTACTGATGTGCATCGTCATCCTGAGCGGGTTTTTCGGCGTTTACACTTATCTCGCCTATCCGCGCCTGCTGGCCACAAACCGGACCGGCGAAGCCCGCAGGCAGCTGTTCGCGGATCTGTACGAGCTCAACGAGAAGGGGCGCAGGCTCGGCCGTCGTTGCGGGCCCGAGGTGGAGGTCGTTGTCGACAGCAGCATCGAACGCACGTCTATCGGCGGCGGTGTCGTCGCGCAGCTTCTCGGGCTCGATCACTCCAAGTTCGTGCGGCAATCGGCAGAAGCCGGGTCTGCGGCCCCCGTCGGCAATCGCGATCAGCAGGCCGTCATCGACTTCGTGGCGGAACGCGTGCCGCGCAGCGAAAAGCGCGCGGAGGCAGCCAACCTCCAAGCCCTCCTGTCGGTGCTCTGTCGCCGGCAGGCGGTCCTGCGGCGCATCCGGCGGGATATCCGCCTGCAGAGCTGGCTGCAGGCGTGGCTGTTCATTCACATACCGCTGACCGTCGCGCTGCTCGGCGCGCTCGCCATTCATATCGTCTCCACCTTTTTCTACTGGTAGCGACATGCAGGTTCTGCTGCGCGAGCTGAGAGCACAGGATGGCGGCACGACTGCGTATCATGACAGGGAAGTGTCGAGCCCGGCGATCACGCTGGGCAGCGCGCCCGATCAGCTCATCCAGTTGCTCGGCGAGGGGGTCGCTCGCCGCCATGCCGTCATAAAGGGCGGTGCGGGCCGCATACGGATCGTCTGCCGGCGTGGCCGGCGCATCGTCGTCAACGGCAAGCCGGTTCGCTCGGCGACGCTGGTTCCGGGCCAGCGGATCGAGCTCGCCGGACACAGACTCGAGCCGATCGAGGCGCCCGGAGGTTTCGACCTCGCTCTCGAGATCACGCCCGACACGGACGTCCAGGCCAGCGAGTTCGAAGGCGCATTCCAGACACGGCTGGATCAGACCGCCGTCGGCAGAAAAAGGGCGCTCTCCTGGGGGCTGCTCGGCCTCGTCATCGTCGCGGGCCTGATCGCTCCGCTGGCTTCGGTCATGCGCGACGACCAGACGGGCAGCCCGCCGATAGCCTGGCTGCCCGACGATACGTTCTGGTCCAGCGGGGCACTTCTGCCCGCGCACGCGCTGGAAATCGGCGACGATTGTTCGAAGTGCCACGTCAAGCTCTTCCAGAGAGTGCAGGACGCGCAATGCACGGTCTGTCACACCGCGGTGCCGAACCACGTTCACGAAAGCGTGGCCGCGGGTTATGAAAGCAGGCGCTGCGCCACCTGCCATCGGGAGCACAACGAGCCGCCACAGATGGTCGTCACGGCGGACGCGCTTTGCACAGACTGCCATTCGCGCCCGCAGGATTTTCCCGCCGGCGTGCGGCTCGCGCCGGTCAAAGGCTTCGACGAAGCCTCGCATCCCGCCTTTCACGTGAGCCTGCTGAAGCCCGTCCAGCCGGAATCCGGCGTTGTATCCGAATGGACTCATGAAGTAACATCGATCCGGGACGCAAAAGAACAGTCCAATCTGAAGTTCCCGCATGATCTTCACCTCGACGGCACCCGCGTGCGCAAGACGAGCGACAGCTCGGCGCTCGCCTGTGCCGACTGCCACCGGCTCGCGGACGACGAAGAGCATTTCCTGCCGGTGACCATGGAAGCGAACTGTCTCGGCAGCGGCTGTCACGATCTGGGCTTCGGCACGGCGGATCCCGACCGGCAACTTCCGCACGGCAGGCCGCTGGACGTCGTCTCCGTGATCGAGGCGCACTTCATGCGGCGTTTCGGCGATCCCGACGCGGCGGATGACGCGCGGACCAGGCGCCGCCGGCCCGGTCGAGCCGTCGATGAGGACGTCTGCAGGGAGGGTCTGTACGCCTGCACCATGAGGCGGGC
>DATLFD010000054.1:0-7225 GCA_035524935.1 Gammaproteobacteria bacterium
TTGAGCGCTTCGCGCAGCTCCGGATCCTCGAAAATGTTCACGTGGGCGAATTCTGCGCCGCAGGCCTTCAGGGCCGCGACCGTCTGCGCCGAGAACCCGCACTGCGGGAAATCCGGCGTGCCTTTCATGTAGAGCAGCACGGCATTGTTGCCGATTTGCTCTTTTATGCGTTCGTTGACGTCCACTTCGTACCTCTGCTGTGTAAGTTCCGCGGGTTCAACGGTAACCCGAACCGGTGCCGATGCTGAGCTGGTTGTCCACGGCGACCACCCCGCGCACGCGCGCCGCCACGCTGCCGGCCCAGGCCCGTGTCGAATGGGAATCGACCGCGCCGGTCAGGGTCACGACACCCTGCCCGGTGTTCACCCAGATCGCGAACGGCCGGAGCCGGGGATCGGTCAGAAATTCGTTCCTGACGTCCGCCGTGATCGAGTCGTCCTTGACCGCCGTCCGCAGATCCGCCTCGGGCTCGTTGCTCCCCGCCGGCGCTGGCGCCCCGACCAGCATGGAGCCGCAACCCTGCACCAGCAATGCCGCCAGTAAAAGCGTAAGGCTTGCTCGCATACCCATCACTGACCTCGACCGCCAATGCGCGTGGGAAATCAAGCGGTGTGCGGGCGGATCGGCGCCGCCCCGGCGAAATCAACAACGCCCGGGCGAGTTGCGCCCGCTCGGAACGACTGAACTCGCAGCCCTTGCTCGCGTCCGCTCCAACGAGGCCACCTGCCTCGCCGACACCCACCACCTTTATTGAATTATGCGGGTTAGTCACCTATTCTTCAAAGCCGAATCGCCATCCGATACGCGCTCGCGACCTGCGATCCGCCGAAGCAGAATAACAGGGGGTACAGTGCGATGAATCCGTTGAACAGCATGCCACGCACGATCATCGTCGGCGTCGTGGTATCCGTGGTGATCGCCGCGCTCATCGGCGGTTATAATTTTCAGATACTGCCGCTCGGCCGCTGGCTCCATTTTCTCGCCGGCATCGCCTGGATCGGCCTGCTCTATTACTTCAATTTCGTGCAGGTGCCGGCCCTCAACCGCGCGGCGGCGGATGCGGGCGGGCCCGGCGGCGCCGGCATCACCAGATACGTTGCGCCGCTCGCGCTGGTCTGGTTCCGCTGGGCCGCGGTCGTCACGTGGCTGTCTGGCGCGTTGTACCTCTGGCTGCGCACCCCGGGCGGCGACGATTTCATCGGCGCGTTCGCGCTCGGCATGACGGGCGAGACGCTCAACGTATATCAGCTCGTGATCGGCCTCGGCGCGTGGATGGGCACGATCATGCTGTTCAATGTCTGGGTGCTGATCTGGCCGAACCAGAAGAAGCTTCTCGGCATGGTGCCGGCGAGCGATGAGGAGAAGGCGCGCGCCAAACGCACCGCGTTTCTCGCCTCGCGCACCAACACGGTGCTGTCCATCCCGATGCTGATGTGCATGGGCGGTGCGAGCCACGGCCTGCCCTTTTGAGCTCAGTCCGTCCGCCGGGGCGGCGGCCTGAATGGACGCCCCGCCCGCGGACGTGGTCGCCGCGGATGTCGATCGCGCGCTGGCCGAGGATCTCGGCGACGGCGACCTGACGGCTGGGCTGGTGCCCGCGGGCCTCGTCGCGCGCGCATCGATCGTCTGCCGCGAGCAAGCGGTGTTGTGCGGAGCGGCCTGGGCGGAAGCCGTGTTCGCGGCGCTCGATCCGCGCATCCGCATCGAATGGTTGCTTGACGACGGCGCTGCGGTGGCCCCGGATCAGCAAATCGGCCGGTTGAGGGGCCCGGCGCGCGGCATCCTGGGTGGCGAGCGCGTCGCGCTCAATTTCCTGCAGCTCTTGAGCGGCACGGCGACGACCACGCGCGCGTGGGCGGACGCGATCGCAGGCACCGGATGCACGCTGCTCGACACACGTAAAACCCTGCCCGGCCTGCGCGCGGCGCAGAAGTACGCCGTGCGCTGCGGCGGCGGCCGCAATCACCGCATGGGTCTGTACGACGCCGTGCTCATCAAGGAGAATCACATTGCCGCCGCCGGTGGCATCGCCGAAGCGCTCGCCGGCGCCCGGCGCGCCGCCGCAGGCCTCGACGTCGAGATCGAGGTCGAGAACCTCGATCAACTCGACGAAGCCATGCGCGCGGGCGCCAGGCGCGTGCTGATCGATAACTTCACCCCCGGCGCGCTGCGCCGCGCCGTGCAGCTGGCACGCGACTTCGGCGCTGCACACGGCTCGCGCGTCGAGCTGGAAGCTTCCGGCGGCGTCGATCTCGGGGCCGTGCGCGGGATCGCCGAGAGCGGCGTCGATTTCATCTCGGCGGGCGCGTTGACGAAGCATGTACGGGCGATAGACTTGTCGCTGCGATTCGCCCCGGGCGGATAGCGCGGCGTCGCGCGCCGGGCGCGCTTCGGGAGTTGCTGATGTCCGTGTTGATCTGGACCGTGATCGCGCTCGCCGGCGCGCTGGCGCTCGCGTACCTGCGCGCCCCGCTCGTCGCCTGGACCGCGGCGGCGGCTGTGTTCACAGCCGCGGTGCAGCTCGTGTCACGTGAATTCTCGCCGCTGCCCTGGATCCTGCTCGCGGCGGTAGCCGCGCCGTTCAACGTGAGACCGCTGCGCCGCGCGTTGTTCAGCCGCCGCCTGCTGAGCTGGTTCCGATCGGTGCTGCCGCCGATGTCGGAGACCGAGCGCGCCGCGATCGATGCCGGCTCGGTATGGTGGGACGGCGAGCTGTTCAGCGGACGGCCGGACTGGGATAAGTTGCTGGCGACCCCCGCGCCCGCGCTCAGCCAAGACGAGCAGGCGTTCCTCGACGGTCCGGTCAACGAGCTTTGCGCGATGCTCGATTCCTGGCAGATCGAGCACGAGCTCAATGACCTGCCCGGCGACGTCTGGGACTATCTGAAGCGCGAGCGCTTTTTCGGCATGATCATCCCGAAGCGCTACGGCGGCCTCGAGTTCTCGGCACGAGCGCAATCTGAAGTAGTCATGCGTATCGGCACCCGCAACGTGTCGGCCGCCGTGACGGTCATGGTGCCGAACTCGCTCGGTCCCGGCGAGCTGCTGTTGCTCTACGGCACCGACGAGCAGAAGAATCACTACCTGCCGCGCCTGGCCGACGGCCGCGAGATCCCCGCCTTCGCCCTCACGGGGCCGCATGCGGGGTCCGATGCGGGCTCGATGACCGACACCGGCATCGTCTGCAAGTCGCGAGTGGACGGCGAGGAAGTGCTCGGCTTCCGGCTCAACTGGGACAAGCGGTACATCACCCTCGGGCCGATCGCGACGCTGCTCGGGCTTGCCTTCAAGGCCCGCGACCCGGACCGGCTGCTGGGCGGCGGCGAGTCGCTCGGCATCACCTGCGCGCTCGTGCCGGCGGACACGCCGGGAGTCGAGATTGGCAAACGGCATCTGCCGGGCGGCGCATTCCAGAACGGCCCGACGCGTGGCCGCGACGTGTTCCTGCCGCTCGAGGCGGTGATCGGCGGCCGCGCGCGCATCGGCCAAGGCTGGCAGATGCTCATGAACTGCCTCGCCGTCGGGCGCGCCATCTCGCTGCCCGCGCTCGGCACGGGCACCGGCAAGCTCGCCTCGCGCACGACCGGCGCCTATGCCCGCGTGCGCAGGCAGTTCCGCATGCCGATCGGCAGATTCGAGGGCGTGGAGGAGGCGCTCACGCGCATCGCCGGACTCACCTACCGGATGGATGCCGCGCGTTGCATGACCGCCGGCGCCGTGTCCGCGGGCGAGAAGCCGGCCGTTCTGTCGGCGATCCTCAAGTATCACAACACCGAGGGCATGCGCAGCGTCATAAACGCTGCGCTGGATGTGCATGCAGGGCGCGGCGTGTGCCTCGGCCCGGCCAACTATCTAGCCGCGAGCTATCGCACCGTCCCCGTCGCCATCACCGTCGAGGGCGCGAACATACTGACCCGCAGCATGATCATTTTCGGGCAGGGCGCGATCCGCTGCCATCCGTACCTGTTGCGCGAGATGCGCGCCGCGGCCGCGCCGGACGGTCCGCGCGCGCTCGCGGAATTCGACGAAGCGCTGTTCGCGCACGCCGGATTCACCCTCGGCAACAGCGTACGCGCCTGGTGGCTGGGCTTGACCGGCGCGCGCTTCGTCGCCGTGCCGGAACGCGGTACCGCGCGGGCGCTCATGCAGCAGCTGAGCCGCATGAGCGCGGCATTCGCCTGTGTGGCGGACATCGCGATGCTGGTGCTGGGCGGCGAGATGAAGCGCCGCGAGAAGCTGTCGGCGAGGCTCGGCGACGTTTTGAGCCACCTGTACATGTCCTCGGCGTGTCTCAAGCAGTTCGCCGACCACGGCCGGCCGCCGGCCGACCTGCCGCTCGTCGAGTGGGCAGTGCGCGATTCGCTCAACCTCATTCAGCAGCGGCTCGAGGAAGTCCTGCAGAACTTCCCGGCGCCCGCGCTCGGCTGGCTGCTCAGGCGCGTCGTGCTGCCGCTCGGACGGCCGTACAGGCCGCCCGCGGATGTGCTGGGCGCACGCGTGGCGCATATCCTCATGAGCCCCTCACAGGCCCGGGACCGATTGACGCAGGGGATTTATCTGCCGGCCGATGCCGCAGATCCCGTGGCGCTCCTGGACCTCGCGCTCGAGAAGGCCGTCGCCGCGGCGCCGCTCGAGCAGCGCGTGCTGGAACGCACCGGGCGGCGGCTCGAGCTCTATGACTACGAGCCAGGGCTCGACGCCGCCGTTGAAGCCGGCGTCGTCGATGTCGCCGAAGCGACACTGATCCGTGAGGCCATGCAGCTCGCGGAGCGTGCGATCCAGGTGGATGAGTTTGCGCCTGAGGCGATCTCCGCCGCCGCCGCCCCGCAGGCCGCCCGCGCCGGCTGATCCCAGCTCGCGCGCGGATAAGCACACAGAACATCCCGAATAACGGCTGTCAATTCCCGCTCCCGTAGGGCCGAATTCATTCGGCCGTACAAATCCCGGGTATCGCCCGTAGGGCCGAATTCATTCGGCTGGCCGATTGAAACCGGCCCTGCGAAAACGTGGAGGGAGGGCCCATGACCTACGATGCTTTGCGTAAAGGCCGTGCATCCGTCCCCGGTCACGCCTACGTCGTCACGACTGTCACCTCTCGGCGCATGCGATTGTTTGTGGACCTGCGCGCCGCCCGAGCGGTCATTCGTGAGATGCATCGTCTCGAGGCCACCGGTGCGATTCACTCGCTTGCCTGGGTATTGATGCCGGACCACCTCCACTGGCTGTTTCAGCTTACAGACGACCGCCAACACGAAGCCGACCTCGCGACGATCATGAAGTTGTTCAAGGGCCGATCGGCCCGAGCGGTCAACCATGTCATGCGGCGCAGGGGTGCCGTGTGGCAACGCGCTTACTATGACAGAGGCGTTCGCAACGACGAGGACGTCGTGCAGATCGCGAGATACATCGCAGCCAATCCGCTGCGGGCGCGCCTGGTCCGCACGCTCGGCGAGTATCCCCATTGGGATGCGATTTGGCTGTAACGCCAAAACCTCATTGGTCCCGGCCGGTTGAAACCGGCCCTACACGGAACGGAATTCGGCCGGCCGGTTGAAACCGGCCCTACGGGGAAGAGCCCTGCCGTAGGGCCGAATTCATTCGGCCAGGTCGACGCGAAACGCAGGACAGGATTTGGCCTGGCCGGTTGAAACCGGCCTACGATGCGACGCGCAGGATGCGCTTGGGCTCGGAGACGCCGTAGCCCTGTGCGTAATCGACGCCGATGCCTCGCAGCATCGTGATGATCTCCTCGTTCTCGGCGAACTCGGCGATGGTCTGCTTGCCGGTCAGATGCCCGATCTCATTGATCGAGCGCACCATCTCGCGGTCGATCGGGTCGTGCAGGATCTCCTTGACGAAGCTGCCGTCGATCTTGAGGAAATCGACGGGAAAATGCTTGAGGTAGCCGAACGAGGACAGCCCGGTGCCGAAGTCGTCGAGCGCAAACTTGCATCCGAGCTCTTTCAGCGACTGGATGAAGCGGTTCGCCTGCGAGTAGCTCGCGATCGCCGCGGTCTCCGTGATCTCGAAGCAGATCCTGGTTGCATCGAGGCCGCTGCGCTGGAACTGGTCGATGACGAATGGCAGGAACTTGTCGTCGTTGAGGCTCTGCCCGGACAGGTTGATCGAGCACATCGCCAGTCGTTCGCGTTCATCCGCTTCCGAGACCAGCCAGCGAAACGCGTTGTCGACGACCCAGCGATCGATGTTCGGCGTGATGCCGTAGCGCTCTGCGGCGGCGATGAAAAGCTCCGGCGAGACCAGCGAGCCGCTTTCGTCGCGCATGCGCAGCAGGAGCTCGTAATGGGCGCCGGTATCGCTGGTCTGCAGCGGCAGAATGGTCTGGCGAAACAGCTCGAAGCGCGACTCCTCGAGGGCGTTGTTGATCCGCGTCGCCCACTGCATCTCGCGGCGGCGGCGCATGAGATCGATGTCGTTCTCGGCATAGCTGTGGATGCGGTTGCGCCCGGCTTCCTTCGCGGCCGCACAGGCGCTGTCCGCGGCGCTCAGCACCGTCGCCACTTCTTCGTTGTCGGCAGCGAGCGGCACTACGCCCACGCTCGCGCTCAGGCGGAAGGTGCGCTCGTCCCAGACGAACTTGAAATCGCGCACGGCCTCGCGGAGCGTTTCCGCAGTGTTCATCGCTTCCTCGAGAGAGCAGCTTTCGAGCAGCAATCCGAACTCGTCGCCGCCGAGCCGCGCAAGCGTGTCACGCCAGCGAATCTTCGACTTGAGCAACGCACCGAGCTGGCCGAGCAGCGCGTCACCGGCGCTGTGCCCGCATGAATCATTGACGATCTTGAACTGATCCAGATCGAGGTAACAGATCGCGTAGGAGGTCTCGCGCGCCTTGGCGCTCTTGAGCGCGCGCTCGAGGCGGTTCTCGAACTCGCGGCGATTGACCAGCCCGGTGAGAATGTCATGGCTGGCGTGATAGCTCAGGCGCCGGTTCAGCTCGCGCGACTCGCTGACGTCGTGAAACACGAGCACGCCGCCGCTGACCTTTCCGGCGCCGTCCTGGATCGGTGCCGCCGTGCTCTCGATATAGAGCTCGTTGCCGTCGCGCCTTATGAGCAGGGTCGGGCGCACCGACTTGATCGGCCGCGCGCGGCGGATCGCGACCGCGAGCGGGTTCTCGATCGGCTCGCAGGTCTCCTCGTGGAAGCCGCGAAAGATCTCGTCCACCGGCCGCCCGAAGGCATCGTCGAGCTTCCAGCCGGTGAGG
>DATLFD010000055.1:0-65627 GCA_035524935.1 Gammaproteobacteria bacterium
TATGGCTCTGGCTTGCCGTCATCGGGCTGGCCTGGACGTATACGGGCCTGCGCGCCTGGTCGACTTCGTCACGCCCCGGGGTGAGCCTGCTCGCTCACCGCGCGCTTCACCGGCTCTGGTTCGCCGTGCTGACGGCGATGACGCTGATTGGTTTCGTGGGCTATTTCTCGGGGGCCGTGCCTGCGCCGGCCATCGTGCCCATCGTCGCGACGCTGTTCGGGGTCGCCTATCTCGCGAGCAGCGCGCTGCTCGATTTCCGGCCCGCTGCGGCGATCGGCGTCGCGTGGTGGGCAGTTGCCGCGGGACTGTTCGCATGGCGTCCGGCGTGGCAACTCGCGATGTTCGGTATCGCGACCCTGTTCCTCGTCGTGTTGCCCGCGGCGTGGATGCGTCGCAGCGACTGGTCCGGGCGATGACCGAACGCTACGACTACCGGGCGATCGACTCGACGCTGCATTCCCGGATCCGTCTGGCGGCGATGGCGCTGCTTGCGTCCGTGGAATCGGCCGATTTCCGCTTCCTCAAGGAGCAGACCGGTGCGACCGACGGCAATCTCGGGGCGCACCTCAAGACTTTGCGGAACTGCGGTTACCTGCGCGAGAAGAAGCAGTTCAGGGGCGGCAAGCCGAACACGACCTACCGCATCACGGCGGCCGGCCGCCAGGCGTTGACCGCCTATCTCGGCCACCTCGAAAGCCTGGTCGTCGGCCGGGTGGAGTCATCCTGATGAGACACGTCACGTGGCCACGGCTCGCGGCCTGGCTGTTGCTCGCGGTCGTTGCGGCCGCGTCCCGCGCAGCCGGCAACCTCGTGCTCGAAGACCAGTTCGGAACGGAGTTCGCGCTCGAAGGTCCGCACGACCGTGCGTTCGTGATCGTCTATGCGGATCGGGCGGGATCGAAGCTCACGAAGCCGTGGCACGAAGCTCTCGAAGACTATGCGGACTCGGTCGTCATATTCGGCGCGGCGAATCTCGGTGGCGCGCGCGGATCGCGCGGCCGTTCATTCGCAAGGCATTCGACAAGGCGCCGCCGACGCTGCTCGACTGGAAAGGCGAGCTCGCTTTGCGTTGCGGCTTCGAGCCGAATGTGCCGAACATCTATGTCTTTGACCGCCACGGAGAACTGCACGGCGCGCTGTCCGGTCCCGGCAGCGCGCTCGAGCTCGCCGCGCTGCGCGAACTGCTGGAGCGTCTATGAAACCGCTCACACCAGCCGATCTTTTTGCGCTCACCAGCACGCTGGTGGGGCCGCTCTGGCTGCTGCTCATCGTGAGCCTGTTCGCTGTCAGGCCCGAGCCGTTCGTTCAGTGGCTCGCGCGCATCGGGCTGCCATTGCTGTTCGGTTCCCTGTACGCGGCCGCGCTGCTGCCGCGCGTGCCGTTCGAGACGGGCGGTTTCGGCAGCCTCGCGGAAGTGCGTGCGCTGTTCGAGAACGACTGGCTGCTGCTCGCCGGCTGCGTGCACTACCTCGTGTTCGATTTCTTCGTGGGGGCGTGGATCGCCCGCGATCGGGTCCGCGTGCCGAGGCCTCTCGTGGTTACCTGCCTGATCGCATGCTTTCTGGCCGGGGGCCGCTCGGCCTGCATGTACCTTCTACTGCGCGGCACCCTGCTCGCGCTCGAGCGGGCGCGCGCGACATGAGCCGCATCATTGCCGAATTCGACCGGCGGCAGCCGCTGCTGGCCCGCCTCGGGCTTGCGCATCTCCTGCTTTTCGTCGTGCTCACGCTCATCATGCCGTTCGACGGCCGCACGATCACGGGGGTAGATATCTGGCTCAAGCCGGCCAAGTTCGCGCTCTCGATCGGCACCTACTTGCTGACCATGGCATGGTTTCTCGGCGAGCTGCGCTTGCATCGGGCGATCGTTCTCGCCACGGCAGTGGCCATCGCGCTCGCGATGACGACCGAGCAGATGCTCATCACACTGCAGGCTGCGCGCGAGACGACCTCGCATTACAACTTCGCGACACCGTTCGACGCGGCGGTGTTCCGCACCATGGGTTGGGGCGTCGCGCTGAACTCGCTGGCCGTCACCGCGACGCTTGTCCTTTTCCTGCTCCATCGCGACGCCCCCGATCGGCTCGCCTATCTTTGGGGTATCCGCCTGGGGCTTGCGCTATTCCTGCTCGGCAGCCTCGAGGGCATGCTGATGATTGCGCGCGGCGCACACACCGTGGGGCTAGCCGACGGCGGCCCCGGCATCGTGCTCCTCAACTGGAGCACGCGGGCGGGCGATCTCCGGGTCGCGCATTTCCTCGGCATCCATGCGCTGCAGGCGTTGCCGATCGCCGGCTGGCTGATCGACGTCGGCTGGCGCTGTCGAAGCGCGGCTGTTTTCAAGCGTTCTGCAATCGCGTGCGTCACTACGGCCTACGCCGCGCTGACTTATACTGCATTCGCCGCCGCGATTCGCGGATCGCCCGGCGCATTCGGTTGAGGCTCTCGATAGCCGCCGCGCTTCAATCGGCATCAACCAGCAGCAATGCGGCGGTGCGCAGCCGAGAAGGCTCAGCCGCCTCGGTCCAGGCGAGCACCAGGCGATCTCCCAGCGAAATCATCTGCGGAAACCCCGAGGAACGCGCTGCAGAAGTGCTCGCGAGCACCTGTATTTCGCCAGCGTTGCCATCCGCATCGATCCTGCGCAGCCGTATTTCGGCGCCGCCTCGCCCGGGCCGCGCCAGCCAGCTCACTATCGCCCCGTGCTCGCTCAGCACGACATCGACGCGACCGAGCGGCGCAGCCGCGTCGACCTGCACAGGCTCGGAAAAGCTCCTGCCGGCATCATCCGAGCTCGCGAAATAGACGCGGGATTTGCCGCCCGCTGCCGTGAACCAGGCCGCGCCGACGCGCCGGTCCCGCGCAGCGACTGCGGGCCCGTTCACGGGACAGCCGGCGATCCGCCAACCGTCCTCGGCAATCAGTCCGGGCTCGCTCCAGGTCCGGCCGTCGAAGCGCACTGCAGAGATGTCCCGGACCTCGTCCGCGCTGCGGTTGCGATAGACCGCGACAATGCCCTCCGTCGTCGCCGCCGTATCCGTCTGGCAGCAATCGCAGACGCGATCGTCGATGAGCCACTCGTCAGTCGTGCCACCATCCGGCGCGAGCAATGCCGCCCGCAAGGTCATGGCACCTCCGGCGGAGCCGTGCGCTGCATGTCCGCTGCCAGTCATTTCCCGGCCGTCGAGCCACAGGGCACCCAGCGCATTTCTCCATGAAAACAGGGAAACGAACCCGTGCTCGGTCGGCGTGCCGTCACGATGGGGCGTAAAGGGTGCACTCCAGGATTTCCCTGAATCGTCCGACTGCGCGATGACGACATCGTAGGAATACGTGCCGCCTGGCCGTTTCGCCAGCCAGTGCGCGGTCATCCGCGAGCCTTCCCAGGCCTCTACCGACGGGAAATCTGCCCAGTTGACGAACCAGTGGGCGCTGCGGGCGATTTCGCGCGGCGCACTCCAGATCTGGCCGTCGAGAAACGAGTAGCGCAGCGCGTAGGTGCCGGGCTCCGCTTCCTCGAGCCAGCTCAGCAGCGCGCGACCATCCGGCGTCACGCCGAGATGCGGCTGGCCGCTGCCCGCGCCTGCGGGTGACGGCAACGTGCGCACGTCCGCGAACGCGGCCGGATCAGGGTCGGCGCATCCGTACAGCGCCGCGCCGCCAAGCGCTATCAGCAGGTTCAGGCAAAACCGGAGGATCCTCGGTTTCATGCGGCAAGGGTCTTACAAGGCCCTGCGTTCCCATCCCGCCCTGGTCAGCCTGAGCTCATAGGCCGGCCAGTAGTGCTTGTCGAGCTTGAGCGTGATGACGTCGACCACGTTGTTCCAGGTGATGGTCTTCAGGCGCACTGACTCGCGGTTCTCCTTGCCGTCGACGGCGGCTATGAAGCTGTCGAGGTCCGGCGTCGGCCGGCCGTCCACGGCAACGATCCGCCGGCCTGCATAGAGCCCGTAGCGCGTCGCCGGCGAGCCGAAACCGAAGTAGGCGACGTAGACGCCTTCGGGCGGTATGCCCCGCTGCGCGGCCATAGGCCGGTGCGGCGCCTGCAGCAGAGCGCCGGCCCACATGACTGCGCGGTCGAGATCGCGGCCGTCGAGCGCGACGGTATCGAGCTCGATGCGCTGCTCGCGGCGTTTGCGCCACACAGTCAGCTCCACACGGGCTTGCTGCACGGCGCGTTCCACTTCGCGAAAGCTCGATACCGGCTCGCCGTCCACGGCGAGCAACAGGTCGCCCGTGACCAGCTCGCGGCTCGCCGGCGAGCCTGCCACGAGCCGCGTAACCTGAAGCACCTGGCGCCGGTCCGGATTGTGCTTCTCGAGCCGGCGCACCCAGTCTTCGTCGAGACCGAGGTTACGCGCGCTGGACAGCGGCAGGAGCGCGAACTCCGCCTCGAGGGAGTGCAGCGACTCATCGTCGCGCACGAGGCCCACCAGCTCGTCAACGATCTCCGCGGGCACGCCCATGTTCACCTGACTGAGCTCGGTGCCGGTCTGGTAGGCGAAACTCGACCAGAGTGACAGCACCCTGCCTTTCTCGTCGGCCAGCACGCCATCGATCTCCGCCGGCGCATTGACCACCGAGACGGCCTCGAGATTCGCATCACGGAACCTGAGCGTGCTCGACAGCGGGAATATCGCCGGGTCGATGGAACTCACTTCGGTCGCCTGGGCGACCATCTTATGATCACCGCGCACGCCGACCACCCACACTTTCTGTCCGGGGTGCATGTCATCGACGCTGAGGCGCGCCGACCGCACGGGCGTATCGCCGATCAGGCGCGGATCGTATGCGACGACGGCGAGGTTGTGCAGCGGATGGATGTACTCGACGCGGCCCGGAATCTCGAGCGTACCGGCGAACGTCAGGCGCACGTCCCCCATCGCGACGGGCACTGTGTTGCGATCGACCACCGCCAGTCCGCGGCCGGCATCGACAATGAGTCCAGTTCCGTGATAGTGGCGCTCGGACACGCCGGAAACCACATAGGGCATGTCGAAATTGACGAGCACCATTGACGGCGCGAGCGCCCTGATGCGCGGGTCGCCGTTCGCCGTGAAGCGCGTCGTGCCGGCCTCGGGCGGCGCGCGTTCACCGGTCGCAGCGAGCGGCAGGCATGGCCAGTAGCCGAGCGCGTCGTTGCGCCGGCAACGCGCGGCCGGGAACCAGCGGCGGTCCATGCGGATCACGCGCAGCGTAGTGGTGTGCGGATCATCGAAGGTAAAGAAGCGCGTCGCTGCCTGCTCGCCGTCGGCGAGTCCGGCGAGCGCGCCGGCGAAGTCGTCGAGGCGCTGCATGGGCTCGCCGTTCAGCTCAGTGATGACCGAGCCGCGCGGGATGGCCGCGCGGGAAAATACGTAACCAGGATTGGCGACGTAGATACCCTCGACCGGCGTGTTGAAGTGCCTGGCCTGCTGGAACGACAGTGTGTGCACGATGGCGTCGCCGAACTCGAGGTACTCGTCTGGCGTGATCGCGTGCAAGTCCTGCACACTGACTGAGATTTCATGGGGTGAGCCGCCACGCTCGATGTCGAGCAGAACGGCTTCGCCGACGTTCCCGTCGATGAGCTCGGCAAGCGCGGCGAATCCGGTGACCCGCTCGCCTCCCGCGCGCACGAGGATATCGCCCGGCTCGAGGCGTCCTTCCGCCGTCGACCCGGGCACGACCTGCTGCACCACCAGCATGCCGGTCTCGCCGGGGAACGCAGCGCGGGCGGCCTGCTCCGTCTCCTCGCGCAGGCCGAGCCTGCGCAGCTCGGCGTACGGCGTCTGCACGAACACAGTCTGCAGCGTGCCGCGCGATACAGTCTCGCCCTGCTGGATGAGGCGCAGGGCGCGCTGCACGCGATCGAGCGGCAGGAAAAAGCTGGACGCCGCCTCGCTGTGCGCGCCGGCGTTGAGCGCCACGACCCGGCCGTCGATAGCGATGACGGGCGAGCCCGACGAGCCGCCGGAGGTGCTCGAGGCGGCCTGGTAATAGAAAGTGTTGAAATCGTTGTAGCGGCCGTGGCCGTACTCGGGCGCGCGCCGGTCGAGGCGGGCCAGTGTGCCGGCGAGGATCGACAACTGCTCACCGGCGTCGTTGCCGATGACACGGATCTCGCGGCCGATCTGCGCCGCGTCGGGAGCGAGCGCGAGCTCGGCCGGCTCGATGAAGCGCAGCGCCTCGGGATCGTAGCGAAAGAAACCGAAATCGTGCACCGGATCGCGGTATACGGGCAGGAGCTCGACTTCCTCGTTGTTGATGAAGATCGCTTCGGCGACCACAGGTCCGGGCGTGACCACATGACGGTTCGTGAGGATGAGGCCCCGCCGGGCGTCGACGACGAAGCCGGTCGCCTGCGCCGACTGGTTCCACTCGGTGTCGAACGCGCGCGTCCCGTCGACGCGGATCGACACGACACCGGACGACACGCGCTCCAGCGTTTCGCTCCAGATGGGATTGCTGACGGTCTCCACGGGCGGCAGCACCGGCGGCACCGGCTCGGACTCGACCGGCGGTAGCGGCTGCGGCAGCGCGGGCTGCTGTGCGGGCTGCTGTGCGTGAGCCATGATCGGCGCGAGCAGCAGCAGGAAAAAGAGGACATTCCTTATTTTTTCCCGCGCACGTTTCCGACCGATGCGACGCGAGAAAAAAATAAGGAATGTCCCCTTTTTCCTAGAAGTCATAAGCGAAATTTTCCTTGAAGCGCGCGCGGAAAGATTCCACGGTGAACGTATGATTCTGCGTGCCGGGCGACTCGATCTTGATCGCACCCATGAGCGACGCGAGGCGCCCCGTGGTTTCCCAGTCCATTTCATGCATGAGTCCGTACAGCAGGCCCGCGCGGTAGGCGTCACCGCAGCCAGTCGGATCTTCGATGCGCGCAGGACTTGCCGCAGGGATCTCCAGCCGGTCCCCGTCGATAAACACAATGGAGCCGTCACCGCCGCGCGTGATCACGAGCGCTTTCACCCGGCGCGCAATCTCGCCGGGCGTGAGCCCCGTGCGTTGCTGGAGGAGCTCGGCCTCGTAGTCGTTGACGGTGACCCAGCTCGCCCGACCCACGAATCCGGTCAGCTCCTCGCCGTCGAACATCGGCAACCCCTGCCCCGGATCGAACATGTAGGGGATGCCGAGATCCGCGAACTGCGCGGCGTGCTCGAGCATGCCCCGGCGCCCGTCGGGCGAGACGATGCCGATCGTGAATCCGCCGTCGGACGGCACGCGGTTCAAATGCGACAGGTTCATCGCGCCGGGATGAAACGCCGTTATCTGGTTGTCCTTGAGATCCGTGGTGATATACGCCTGCGCCGTGAACGCTTTGTCGAGCCGGCGGATGTGGCGGTCATCGATGCCCCGCAGCTCCATCCAATCGGCATACGGGCCGAAATCGTGACCCACCGTGCCCATTGGAACGCCGTCGCCGCCCAATAGTTTCAGATTGTGCGCGATATTGCCGGCGCAGCCGCCGAACTCGCGCCGCAATTCGGGCACCAGGAACGACACGTTCAACATGTGAATCTTGTCCGGAAGAATATGATCCTTGAACTCGCCCGGGTACACCATGATGGTGTCGTACGCGATTGAGCCGCAGATCAATGCCCTGGCGGTGCCGGGGTACGGTAATTCGGTATTTCGAGCGGTTCCCATCTATGGAGCGCTACCGCAACATCGAACCGGTTTATTCATCAGGCATGAATTACCGAAATAGCGGAACCCGGCACCGCCTATCGGTAGACGAGATCGAGGTTGCGCGCGGCACGCACGTCGTCGAGGCGCCGCACGGGTGTCGTTTGCGGCGCTTCTCGCACGCTCTGCGGGTCTTTCCTGGCGCGCTCTCGGATGCGGGCCATGGCTTCGACGAAACCGTCGAGGTCTTCCCTCGCCTCGGTCTCGGTCGGCTCGATGAGGAAGCACTCGGGCACGAGCAGCGGAAAATAGGTTGTCGGCGCATGGTAACCCTCGTCGAGCAGCGCCTTGGCAAAGTCCATCGCAGTTACGCCGAGCTCGCGCGCTTCGCGCTTGAGCGTGATGATGAACTCGTGGCTCGCGCGCCGGTTCGGAAACGCCGGCCGGAAGCCCGATTTCCCGAGCCTGGCGAGCATGTAATTCGCGTTCAGGGTCGCGTACTCGGCCACGCGCTCCATGCCCTTGTCGCCGAGCATGCGCATATAGACGTAGGCCCGCAGCAGCACGCCGGCGTTGCCCATGAACGCCGACAGCCTGCCGATGGACCGCGGCAGATCCTTCTCGGTCAGCCAGCGGTAACCCTCTTCGACCTTGCCGACGACGGGCACCGGCAGGAAAGGCAGCAGGCGTTCACCGACGCCGACTGCGCCGGAGCCGGGGCCGCCGCCGCCGTGCGGGGTCGAAAATGTCTTGTGCAGGTTCATGTGGATAACGTCGAAGCCCATGTCGCCGGGCCGCACCTTGCCGAGAATGGCGTTCAGGTTCGCCCCATCGTAATAAAGCAGTCCGCCGGCGTCGTGCACGATCCGCGAGATCTCGCGGATGCGGCGCTCGAACACGCCGAGCGTGGACGGATTGGTGAGCATGATGCCCGCGGTCTTCGGCCCGACGGCCGCGCGCAGCGCCTCGAGATCGACGTCACCTTCGGCGTCGGTCGGCACTTCACGCGCCTTCATGCCGCACATGGTCGCCGTCGCCGGGTTGGTGCCGTGCGCCGCGTCCGGCACGAGTATCTCGTCGCGCGCCTGGTCGCCGCGCCCGGCATGGTAGGCACGGATCATGGCCACCCCTGCAAACTCCCCCTGTGCGCCGGCCATCGGCGTCAGCGATACGCCTTTCATGCCGGTAACGGCCTTAAGCATTTCCTGAAGCTCGTACATGCAGGCGAGAAAGCCCTGACCATGCGACTCGGGCCCGAGCGGGTGGCGCGCAAGGAACTCCGGGAGCATGGCGAGCTCGTTGCATGCGCGCGGGTTGTATTTCATGGTGCAGGAGCCGAGCGGGTAGAAGTGCGTGTCTATGGAGTAATTGAGCTGGGACAGGCGCGTGAAGTGACGGACCGTCTGCAGCTCGGAGACTTCCGGCAGCGCCGGCGGCTCGCGGCGGCGCAGCTCGTCCGGTATCGCGGCTTGCAGGTCCTCGAGCGGCGCCTGGGCGAACGCGCGCCGGCCAGGCCGCGAATGCTCGAATATCAACGCTTCCGGCATGCTCGCAGCGCTCTTACTGCAGGGCGCCGAGCGCGGACTCGTAGTCAGGCTCCGCACCTATCTCGGGCACGAGCTCCGAGTGCAGCACGATATCGTTCTCGTCCGCGACCAGAATGGCACGCGCGGTCAGACCGGCCATCGGACCGTCCTTGATGCCGACGCCGTAATTCCGTGCGAACTCCCTGGAACGCATGGTCGAGAGCACCTGCACGTTGTCGAGCGCCTCCGCCTTGCAGAATCGCGACTGGGCGAACGGCAGGTCCGCGGAGACCATGAGCATGACGGTGTCGGCGCGCTCGCGCGCCAGGTCGTTGAATTTCTTCGTCGACAGCGCACAGATCGGCGTGTCGATGCTCGGAAAGATGCTGATGAGCTTCTTCTTGCCGGCCCACTCGGACAGCGACACGTCGCGCAGCTTGTCGTCCGTGAGCTGAAAATCCGGCAGCCTGCTGCCGACGGCGGGGAGGTCGCCTTCGGTGTGAACCGGGCTGCCCTTGAGCGTGATGGTTGCCATGGATGGCTCCTTTGCCAGTGGCCGAATGAATTCGGCCCTACGAAAAATCACGCGACGCGCGCGTCATCGAGGATTTCGCCGAGCGCCGCGGCGTAGCTGTCGATGTCGCGCGCGTTCTTGGTTTCCGTCGCGCAGACGAGCAGGCACGGGCCCAGTTCCGGGAAGTCGTTGCCGAGCTCGTAGCCGCCAAGAATGTCACGACGGGCTAGCGCTTCGAGGACACCCGCCACCGGCCGGTCGAAGCCCAGCACGACTTCGTGGAAGTGCGGGCCCGTGAAGCGGCGCTTGACGCCGTTCAACCGGGTCAGCGCGTCGGCGAGGTGCGCCGTGTTCGCCTGCGACGCCGCAGCGACACGCGCCAGGCCGCCGGCGCCGAGCAGCGACAGGTAAATGGTTGCCGCCGTCACCATGAGTCCCTGGTTCGTGCAGATGTTGGAGGTCGCACGCGAACGGCGGATATGCTGCTCGCGCGCCTGCAAGGTCAGCGTAAAGCCCTGCTTGCCGTCGAGATCGAGAGTGCGGCCCACGATGCGCCCTGGCATCTGGCGCACGAAGTCCTGCTTCGTCGTCATGAAGCCGAAGTAGGGCCCGCCGGACGACAGCGGCACGCCGAGCGGCTGGCCCTCGCCGCAGACGATGTCCGCACCGCCAGTGCCCCACGAGCCGGGCGGCTTGAGCAAGGCGAGCGAAGTCGGGTTGACGACCGCGACGACCAGTGCCCCGATCGCGTGCGCACGATCGGTCAGCTCGTCGACGTCCTCGAGCACGCCGAAGAAGTTCGGCTGCTGCACGATGAGCGCGGCAGGATTGCCGCCGCCCCGCGCATCGATTTCGCCGGCATCGGTGCGACCGCTGCGCCGGTCGAAGGCGAGCGGCTCGAAGTCGATCTGCTGGCCGCCGGCGATCGCCTGTGCGACGCGCCGGTACCGGGGATTGAGCGTGCCCGCAACCAGCACGCGGCCGGATTTCGAGCCGCGGTTGGCGCGCACCGCCATGAGGCTCGCCTCCGCGACCGCCGACGCGCCGTCATAGAGCGAGGCATTGGACACGTCCATGCCGGTCAGGTTGGCGATCATGGTCTGGTATTCGTAAATGAGCTGCAGCGTGCCCTGGCTCGCCTCGGCCTGGTAGGGCGTGTAGGCGCTGTAGAACTCGCCGCGCGTCGCGATCTGCCAGACTGCCGCGGGAATGTGGTGCTCGTAGGCGCCGGCGCCTATGAAGCTGAGCGGCATGCCATCCTGCGCCGCGCGCGCATGCATGATGCGCGCAATCTCCATCTCGCTGAGGGCCGCGGGCACGCCGGAGAGGCCGCGCACGCGCAAGGCCGCGGGAATCTCGTCGAACAGCGTCTCGATGCTGTCGACGCCGATCTCCTCGAGCATTGCCGCGGTGTCGGCTGCAGTGTGCGGAATGAAGGGCATCAGTCGCTTTCGCGATCCAGCAATTCCTGGTAGGCGTCGGCGTCCATGAGCTCCTCGAGCTCGTCGGCATCGTCGGGCTGGATGGTCATGATCCAGCCATCGCCGTAGGGATCCTGGTTGATGGTCTCGGGGCTGTCGGCGAGCGTTTCGTTGACCTCGAGGATCTCGCCCGACACCGGGCAGTACACGTCGGAGGCGGCCTTGACTGACTCGACGACCGCACAGGCGTCGCCGGCGGCGAGCGCGGAACCGGCCTCCGGCACCTCGACGAAGACGAGGTCGCCGAGCGCGGCCTGCGCGTGATCGGTGATGCCGACCCTGACGGTGCCGTCTTCGAGGAGCGCCACCCATTCGTGATCTCTGGTGTACTTGAGCTCGCCTGGCACGTTGCTCATTCCCGGTCTCCTGATCGTAGGGCCGGTTTCAACCGGCCGCCGCTTTCTCAATGACATCCACGACCCCCGCGCAGGCCTTGCCGTTGCGGACGAACGGCGGCTTGACCATGCGCGCACCGAGCCAGCGGCCGCGGATCTCGACCTCGCAGCCGCCCTGGGCCTCGCGCGACACGCGCGCGAGCGCTATCGAGCGGCCGAGCGTCGGCGAGAAGCTGCCGCTCGTGATCTCGCCGTCGCCGCCTGCGGCGCGCACGCGCTGATGGCCGCGCAGCACCCCTCGCCCGTCGAGCAGGAGCCCGACGAGCTTGCGGGCAACGCCTTGTGACTTCTGCGCCTCGAGCGCTGCGCGGCCCGTGAATTCGCGCTCCGCGGGCTCCCAGGCGACCGTCCAGGCCAGCCCGGATTCGAGCGGCGTAGTCTCCTCGTCCATGTCCTGCCCGTACAGGTTCAGCCCGGCTTCGAGCCGCAGCGTATCGCGCGCGCCGAGGCCGCAGGGAACGAATCCGGCATCGAGGCAGCGCCGCCAGTATTCGACGGCAAGCGTCGCGGGCAGAATGACCTCCCAGCCGTCCTCGCCGGTGTAGCCCGTGCGCGAAACGAACAGCTCGCCGAGTTCCACCGCCTCGAACGGCCCGAGCGCGAGCGCGCGGTCCGTCCCGCCGAGCGCGCCGGCCCCCCTGGCGCGCGCCTGCGGCCCCTGCAGCGCGAGCATCGCGAGATCTGCGCGCTCGCGAAGCTCGACAGCGAAATGCCCGGCCTGCTTGCGCATCCACGCGAGATCCTTGTCCCGGGTCGCCGCATTGACGACCACGCGATAACGGCCATTGCCACGCCAATAGACGATCAGGTCGTCCATGACGCCACCGCCGGGGTTGAGCATGCAGCTGTACAGCGCCTTGCCCGGCGACCCGAGCCGGCCGATGTCGTTTGCGAGCAGGCGTCGCAGATAGTCGCGCGCGCCGGCGCCGTCCACATCGACAACCGTCATGTGCGAGACGTCGAACATCCCCGCGTTCCTGCGCACGGCGTGGTGCTCGTCGATCTGCGAGCCGTAGTGCACCGGCATGTCCCAGCCGCCGAAATCGACGCTGCGGGCGCCGAGGCGCGCGTGCTCTGCGTGGAGAGGCGTTTTCTGGCCCATGCTGATCGACCACAGTCCGGCCGGAAGCCGGACCGGTTAACACCGAGGGCCGGTTGAAACCGGCCCCCTTGAGAGGGGCGATGATAGCCCATCGATGTGGAGGTCTCCACCGCCCGACTTGCCGTGCGCAGGAGGCTGCGGCGACAATACGCGGATGCATGCCGTCACGCGCCTGGCTGTCGTCAGTGCGAGTCTCCTCTGTCTGAGGCCGGCCGCGGCCGCCGATCCCGACGCCGTCGCCAGACTGCACGAGCTCTTCGACGAGCACTGGGAGCGCGAGCTCGCGGAGGATCCGATCCTGGCTTCGAATCTCGGCGATCGGCGCTACGACGATCGCTGGCCGGATTCGAGCCTCGAGGCCATCGAGCGCAGCCACGCGGCGGACCGGCGCGCGCTCGAATCGCTCGAGGACATTCCACGTGAGTCGCTCCCCGCCGAAGAGCAACTCAATTACGAGCTCTTCGGGCGCGAATACGGCGATCGCGTCGCCGGGCACCGTTTCCGCCAGTTCCTGCTCCCGATAAACCAACGCGGCGGCGTGCAGACCGCTCACGAGCTCGCCGAGCGCTTGCCGTTCAGGACCGCCCGTGATTACCGCAACTGGATAGCGCGGCTCGCGTCTCTGGACCGCTATGTCGATCAGACCATCGCGCTAATGCGCCGCGGCATCGAGGAGAAGCGCGTGCATCCGCGCGTCATCATGACGCGCGTGCCGGCGCAGATCGACGCGCAGATCGTCGCGGATCCGACCGATAGCCCGTATTACGCGCCATTCGAGGACTTGCCAGCCGATATCGGCGACGAGGAGCGCGCAGCGCTCGAGCAGGCCGCACGAACGGCCATCCGCGAGAGCGTCCTGCCTGCGTACCGGCGCCTTGCGGATTTCTTCACCGGACAGTACCTGCCGGCCACGCCCGAGGCAGTCGGCGCCTGGATGCAGCCGGACGGTGGAGCGCTGTACCGCTTTCGCGTGAAGCTTTTCACGACCAGGGACCTCAGCCCCGACGAGGTGCACGAGACCGGGCTGGCCGAGGTCGAACGCATACGTGGCGAGATGCAGGCGATCATCGACGAGCTCGGGTTCGAGGGCAGCTTCGACGAGTTCCTGGAGTTCCTGCGCAGCGATCCGCAATTCTATTACGGGGATCCGGAAGAACTGTTCGAGGCTTATCTCGCCACCGCGAAGCGCGTCGATCCCATGCTCGTGAAGCTGTTCGGACGCCTGCCGCGCATGCCCTACGGCGTGCGGCCGATCCCGGCCGAGAGCGCGCCGGACACGACCACCGCCTACTATTCTCGGCCCGCGGCCGACGGCAGCCGCGCCGGTTACTACTACGTCAACCTGTACAAGCCGGAGGTGCGGCCGAAGTACGAGATCGAGGTGCTCACCGTTCACGAAGCGGTGCCGGGACATCACCTGCAGCTCGCGCTCGCGCAGGAGCTCGGCGAGCTGCCGGCTTTTCGCCGCTACGGCGGCTTCACCGCATTCACCGAGGGCTGGGCGCTGTACAGCGAGAGCCTCGGCGACGAGCTCGGGCTGTACGATGACCCGTACTCGAAGTTCGGCCAGCTCACCTACGAGATGTGGCGCGCGGTGCGCCTCGTCGTCGACACGGGTATGCACCACAAGCGCTGGACGCGCGAGCAGGCCATCGATTTCTTCAAGGCCAACGCGGCGAAGACGGAGCACGACATCGTCAACGAGATCGACCGCTATATCGCCTGGCCCGGACAGGCGCTCGCTTACAAAATCGGCGAGCTCGAGATCAAGGCGCTGCGCGCCGAGGCCGAGGCGGCGCTCGGCGGCGATTTCGACATCCGCGCATTCCACGATACCGTGCTCGAAAGCGGCGGCGTGCCGCTCGACATCCTGCGCGCGAACATCGAAGCCTGGATCCGGACCGTAGGGCGGGATTCAACCCGCCAGGAGTCAGCCGAATGAATTCAGCCCCACGACGAAGCGCCGGTTTCGCAGGGCGGGTTTCAACCCGCCGGAGGCCGGCCGAATGAATTCGGCCCCACGACGGAGCGCCGGTTTCGTAGGGCGGGTTTCAACCCGCCGGGGAATGGCCGAATGAATTCGGCCCTACGTGACAGGCGTTGCAAACCTTGCGAGGGCGGCGTCGAGCCGCTGTCGCGCGCGGCGGCCGAGCGGCTGCTCGCCGAGTTGCCCGAGGGATGGCGGATCGACGAGCGCGGCGCCGAGATCGCGAAGGACTTCGAGTTCCGCGGCTTCAACCGCACGATCGGCTTCGTCAACGCAGTGGCGTGGATCGCCAACGAACAGGGCCACCACCCGGACCTCGAGGTCGGATACCGGCACTGCCTGGTCCGCTACAGCACCCATGCGATCGGCGGGCTGTCCGAGAACGATTTCATCTGCGCCGCGAAGATCGAGGCGCTGTTTTCCTGAGCGGCGCGGGGACCGGGGAACTTGCCGCGGCGCGCGGCGCTCGTTCACGCGCTGAGGCTCTGCGGGGGCATCTCGGGAGTCGCCGTTTCGACGGCCGGGAGCGCAGTCGAGACTTGCGGCGAGGCATTGGCGAAATGCGTCAAGGCGAACGCGACGCGCTCGGCGACCGGCGTGCCGGGTGACGCATCCCGCTCCACGAGCTTCAGACGCTGGTGTATGCCGACCGCGTTGGCGATCTGGATATTGAGCCCGGGACGCGCATTGAGCTCGAGGATCAGCGGTCCGAGATCGCGGTCCAGCACGATGTCGACGCCGACGTAGCCCAGCCCCGTCATCTCGAAGCAACCTGCGGCCAGCTCGAGGATGCGCGGCCAGTTCGGTATGGCGACGCCGGAGATCGGGTGCAGGGTATCCGGATGCTCGGTGATGATCTCGTTGGCCCACACGCCGCGCAGCGTTTCGCCGCGCCCTATGTCGATGCCGACTCCGATCGCCCCCTGGTGGAGATTTGCCTTGCCGTCGGACTGCCGCGTCGGCAAACGCACCATGGACATGACCGGATAGCCCTGAAAGACGATGACACGAACATCCGGCACACCGAGGTAGCTGATCGCCTCGAAGAGCGGATCGAATTGCACACGGTACTCGATCATCGCCTTGTCCGGGACCCCGCCCAGACTGTATTGGCCGTTGATGGTGTTGGAGATGTGGTGGCTGAGCTCGTCCTGGTCGATGAGCAGACCGTTGATACGCCGGTAGCGGTGCTTGCGTCGCCCGGTGATGACCAGGATGCCGTCGCCGCCGCTGCCGTGGGCCGGCTTGATGACGAAATCCTCGTGGTCCGCGACGATTTTCGGCAGATTACGTATCTGGTGCTGCGTGCTGATGACGCCATACAGCTCCGGCACGGCGATACCTGCTTCGATAGCCAGCTGCTTGGTCTTGAGCTTGTCGTCGACGAGCGGGTACAGCCGGCGAGCGTTGTAGCGCAGCACATAGTCGGCGTTGCGCTGGTTGATGCCGAGCACGCCCTGCCTGCGCAAGCGACTTCGCAGAGCCAGCATCAGCCGATCTCCCGGCTCAACGCCCGGAAGCGCACAAGCTCGAGCAGGCGGTAACCGCTGTAGCGGCCGAGCAGCAGGGTGGCGGCCAGCACGACCAGCAGCAGCTCCGGGAACATGAACACGACGTGCTCGAGAAAATCGATGTCCATGACCAGGTAGGCGACGGCGGCCACCAGCAGGCTGCCGATACCTTCCTTGATGGCTTCCGATGCGCCCCGCTCTTCCCACACAATGGACATGCGCTCGATAACCATGGCCATGATCACCATCGGGAACAGCGCGACCGACAGCCCTGTCTCGAGGCCGAGCCTGTGCGACAGCACGCTCACGGCGACCATCAGTATGACGACGACGATGAGCACCGCGGTCAGGCGTGGCACGAGCAGCAGGCGCAGCTGCTCGAGATAGAATCGCACCATCAGGCCGAAGCTTACGATGAGCGTGAACAGGACAATGCCGCCGATGAGCTGCGTCTCACGAAACGCAAGCGCGACCAGCACCGGCATGAAGGTGCCGAACGTGGAGATGCCGACCACATTGCGCAGTATCAGCATGACGAACGCGCCGACAGGTATCATCAGCAGCACTGCGTACACGGTCTGCGTCTGGATCGGCAAACCGAAGAGTGAAAACTCGACCAGGCGCGACTGGCGTTGCTCGGCCCGCTGCTCGGCGATCACCATGGCATTGATAGCGTTGCGCTGGACGGCAAGCTGCACGTCGGCGATGCCGCCGCCCTCGATACGCGCCAGCGGCTCGTTGCCGCGCCACCAGACCAGGAAATTGCGCGGCAGCCCTTCCTCGCCCGTCTGCGGATCGAAATACAGCCACTCGTCGCCGTCGTGCACTTCGAGCAGGGGTACGATGCTGACCCTGCGTTGCCGGTCCTGCAGATAAAGGCCGTGGGCAACACGCGCGGGGATGCGCGCACCTGCAAGCAGGGTCGTGGCCACCTGCGCGCGCTCGGCCGCCGTGCGCACGTCGT
The DNA here is from genome assembly GCA_035524935.1 of Gammaproteobacteria bacterium. GTDB lineage: Bacteria > Pseudomonadota > Gammaproteobacteria > Steroidobacterales > JACDCP01 > JACDCP01. The sequence goes on from DATLFD010000055.1 coordinate 17,094, forward strand.
GCAGGAGGATATCCACATACTGGTCGGGCGAAGGGTCGTTGAGCTGCTTGATGAGCTCGGCGGTGAAGGTCGCGATGTCGGCCGAATGCGAGCGCACCTCCGCAACCAGCTCGGTGAGCGCTGTGGCGTACGGCTCCTCAAGCACTGGCTCGGGCGGAAACGGCGGCGTCGTGTCGCTTTCGAACTGGTCGCGGTCCTCGTAAAACACCGCGCGGTAATACAGAGTCTGCTCGCCGCTCGCGCGGCGCACCGCCCATTGCGCGACGCGTCCGCCGGGCACGTAGTCCGTAGTCAAGCCGTAGCCGCGCGAGACGAAGTTCTCATCGAGCAGCGTATATCCGGGCGTCAGGATCGGAATGTGCAGATTGACGCGCACCGACCCCGGCCCGGCGCGAAAATGGACCGACGCCTCAACCGCCCAGGCATCAGTATCGGCGCCGGGACGCAGCGGAAAGCCGAGCACCTGCCATTTGTAGAGAAACACTCCGAGCCCGATGACGGTGAGCGCGATGACGAGGCCGTAAAGATGACGTCGGTTCATTCGTTGTTATTAACCATAATCCCTGTGCGGCAGCGCGAACCGACGCCGCAAGCGTAGTCGCTTCACCGGCGAAACTCAATTTGGCCCGCGTCGGCCGCGAAGCGCACGGCCGCGTCGCGCGAGCGGCCGTCGCGCTGCGCATCGAGAGACCATTGCGCATGCTCTGCCGTGAGCAGCAGCGCGAGCGACCGGCCGAGCGCCAGCGCGAATCGCCGCGCGCCTGCTTCGAGCGCGGCGCGGTCGCCCGGCCGGGCAGCCGCGAGCCACGCCGTCGCGCGTTCGATGGTTGCTGCGGCCGAGCGCCCCGCCCGCGCGAGATCGGCATCGCGCAAGCCATCGCAGATGCGGGCTACCAGCGTCGCTACCGCGCCCAGGCCGGCGCCTTCCTCCAGCGCGCGCAGCGCATCGAGCGCGAGCACGTTCGTCGTGCCTTCCCAGATCGTCAGCACCTGGCTGTCACGCAGCAGCATGGGCAGCCCCGTATCCTCGACATAGCCCGCGCCGCCGAACGCCTCGAGCACTTCGCTCGCCGCGGCGACCGCCTGGCGTCCGGTGGTGAGCTTGACGATCGAGGTCAGCAGCCGCAGCAGCGCCTGCCCGCTTTCATCGCTTTCCCCCGCCTCGTCTCGGCCGATAAGTTCGACGAGAAAGAATGTGAGGTGAAACGCCGCCTCGAGTTCCGCCTCGATACCGTTTAACGTGTCGGCGTGCAACGGCTGGTCTGCGAGCGGCTTGCCGAACACGACACGCCGCTGGGCGTAATCGCGCGCCAGGGCGAACCCCCGGCGCATGAACGCAACGGCGCAGACGCCGTTCCAGGTGCGCGTCAGGCGCAGCATCGGTACGATGTGGCGCACGCCGTTGTCGGTACCGCGCACGAGGCGCGCCGGCGTGCCGTCCAGAGTGAGCTCGGCGGTCGGCACCTTGCGCGTGCCGAGCTTGTCCTTGAGGCGTTCGACGCGGATGTTGCAAGGCCGTCCCGATTCGTCGCGCGTCTCCACGTAGAAGAGCGCGAGGCCGCGTCCTCCGGGCGGATTGCCTTCCGGACGCGCGAGTGTCAGCGCCATCTGCGAGCCGATCGCCGACGTGAACCACTTGCGGCCATGCAAGGTCCAGCCTCCATCGGCACCGCGGCGCGCTACGGTCTCCGAGCGGCCGACATCCGAGCCGCCTGTCGTCTCGGTCATCCACTGCCCGCTGGTCCAGCGCAACGCGGGATCGCGGCTCGTCAGCCGACCGACGGCCCGCGCAATGAGCGCCTGGTTTCCGGACGCGAGAAGCGTGCGCGCGGCGCCGTCCGTCATCGACAGCGGACAGGTATAGACGTCCGTGGAGGGATGGAACAGGTAAACCAGCGCGAACTGGTGGACGCGATCGCGCCAACCGCGGCTGCCGTCGTAGGCGGCAGCGACCACGCCATGCTCGGCGGCGAGCGCCTCGGCGCGCCGCCACAGGGGCGTGATCTCGATACGGTCGACACGCTCGCCCCAGGCGTTCCACTGCTGCAGGCGCGGCTCGTTCAGGCGGTCGGCGAGCTGCAGGTCATAGAGCTCGCCGCCGGCCAGCTCGCCCATCTGCACGAGCCCGGGCTCGAGGTCGCGCAGCACGTCGGGCTCCAGCTTGCGCGCCAGATAGCCGCGCAGCACACGATCGTTCGTGTACTGGTTGTCGAGCGCCGGCGGCGACTGCGTGAAGCTCACGGGAGTCCTGCCGGAGAGCGCCGGTGGCGGTACCCGCCCGGCAGCCCGCGCGGTGACCAGACGATCTGCCACACTTGGTTCTTGCGCGCACGAAACGTCCCCGCAGAAACGAGCAGGTAGTAGTTCCACATGCGCCGGAACCGCTCATCGTAACGCGCCGACAGCCCGTTCCAGCCGCGCTCGAAGTTCGCATGCCAGGCCATCAGCGTACGATCGTAGTCGACGCCGAAGTTTTCCCAGTCCTCCATCAAGAACAGGCCTTCCGCGGCAGCCGTGATCTGGCGCGCCGAAGGTAGCATCGAATTCGGGAATATATAGCGTGCTATCCAGGGGTCGGTGACGGTTCGCGACTCGTTTGCGCCAATGGTGTGCAGCAGGAACAGCCCGTCGGGGTCGAGCAGCTCGCGCACCTTGCGCATGTAGATCGCATAGTTCCGATAACCGACATGCTCGAACATGCCGAGCGAATAGATCCTGTCGTAGCGGCCGCTCAGAGTGCGGTAGTCCGCGATTTCGATCCGCACCGGCAAATCCGCGCAACGTTCGCGCGCGAGCTCGGCCTGCCGCACGGACACCGTGATGCCGACGACCTCGACGCCGTAATGCTCAGCTGCGAAACGGGCCGAGCCGCCCCATCCGCAGCCGATGTCGAGCACGCGCATGCCGGGGGCGAGGCCGAGCTTGCGACAGACCAGGTCGAGCTTGCGCTCCTGGGCTTCATCGAGATCCGCCGCGTTTTCCCAGTATGCGCAGCTGTACACCATGCGCCGGTCGAGCATGCATTCGTACAGCTCGTTGCCAAGGTCGTAGTGCCTGAGCGCGACCTCGCGCGCCCGCGACAGCCGCTGCGGATTCATGAGCCGGGCTCGAAGCATCTGCCAGAGCAGTGCGGGCGTGCGCAGCCGCCGTTCGAGGCGCACGCGGAATACCCGGCAGAAGAGCTCGTCGAGCCGATCGCAGTCCCACCAGCCGTCCATCCAGGCCTCGCCGACGCCGAGCGAACCCTGGGCGAAGACCCGCTGGTAGAGTCGCTCATCGAACACGCGGGGGTCCCACGGGCGCGCTCCATCGAGCTGCACGTCGGCCTCCGACAAAAGGGTCTCGAGCTTGGCGCGCAGCCTGGATCGCATGGGTTCGGTGTATCGGCGCCGCCGCTGGTCCGCGGGGAGTCAGACGCCGATCTTGTTGAGCGTGTCGAGAATCCTGCCGAGCGTCAGCGTCAAGGTCGGATGGGTTTTTTCGAATTCGTCGATGGCGCGCTGCACGGGTTCGATGACGGCAGAGCGCTGCAAATCCGCGGCCCGCTCGCTGTCACCGAGCGCGCGCGCGAGCTGCGCCTGCACTGCACGCAGACGCTCGCGGCCGGCTTCGTCCAGGCTGTCGGCACCCGCGAGTTCCGCCTCCAGCTCGCGGAGCAACTCGGCCAGGTGCTTCTCGTTGGATCGAAGATCGTTCATGGATCATGATGCCCGCGCATAAAGCGGCAGGTCGCCGTCCAGCCCCATCGCCCGTCGGGCCAGACGGCGCTTGAGCGGGGGCGCACGGTCGACGGCCGCCAGCCCCGCACGGCGCAGAACACCGAGCGGCGCGAGCGCACTGCCGAACAGCCGATGCGTGCCGTCGAGCGCCAGCAGCATCGCCAGGTTGTGCCCCTTGCGCCGGCGTTCATAGCGCCGCAGGGTGGGGGTATCGCCGGGGTCCAGGCCCGACTCTACCGCATCCCTGATCTGCTCGGCCAGCGCGGCGGCGTCGAGCAGTCCGAGGTTGGCGCCCTGGCCGGCAAGCGGATGAACGACGTGCGCCGCATCGCCTGCAAGGGCGCAACGCGGGCGCACGTAGGCGGGCGCGTAGCTCGCCTGCAGCGGAAAGCTGGCGCGCGCCCCCGAACCCGTAACCGACCCCAGCACGAAATCGCTCGCCTCAGCGAGAGCGTCACAGAAATCCCCCGCCGGCATCTCCAGGAGCTCGCTCGCGCGCCCGGCAGGCGCCGACCAGACGACCGAGGAGCGCCCGTCTGCGAGCGGCAGCAGCGCGAGTGGCCCGCCCGGGAGAAACCGCTGCCACGCGGTGGCTTCGTGGGGCAACCGGGTCTCGACGTGGGCGACCACGGCGGCCTGCCGGTAGCTCCAGCCGCGGGAACCGAGGTCGGCGAGGCGGCGGGTGCGCGACGCCGTGCCGTCGGTGCCGACCACCAGACGGGCGGCGAGTCTGCGGCCATCGTCCAGCGTGACGACGGCGTGGCCCGGCTCGAAATCGATGGCTGCCGGAGCGGCCGGCCGGACGATCTCGATCCCGGGAAGCGACTCGAGCACGTCGTAGAGCGCCGACAGGACGAGCCGGTTCTCGACGATGTGGCCGAGATCCGGTTCGCCGAGCTCGGCGCTGTCGAAATGAATTGAGCCATAGCCGCGAGCGCTGCCAAGGGCATCCCATACGCGCATCTCGCGGTAGGGACTCACGCGGGCCTTGCGGATGGCGGGCCAGGCGCCGCAGGCACTCAATATATACTGCGCGGCGCGCGACACGGCGAGGACCCGCAGATCGAGGGGGTCGGACAGCGCGAACCGGCACGGCGCATCCGCCTCCACCAGAGCGACGCTGAGCGGCGGACCGCCTGCCTTGCCAGCCGCCAGGCAGGCCAGCGCCGCACCGACCACGCCGCCGCCGACGATCACGAGTTCGTAGGTCGCGTCGGTCATAAGTTCCGCCCGCTGTCGAGCGGGGCGCCGAGTGCGAGGCGGGATTGCCGGCCTGCGAGTCCCATGGCGCGGCGGGCAAAGGCGGTCTTGAGCGGCGGCAGCAGATCGAGCCCGAGGAGGCCGAGATCGCGCGCCGCCCTGGCCCCGGCCAGCGGGCTCGAGAACAGCCGCACCAGACCGTCCGTCAGGGCGATCGCCGCGAGGCGATCGCGACGGCGCGCGGCTCTGTAACGTTCCAGCAGAAGCCGTGTATCGTCGAAATTCGCCGCAGCGGCCTCGGCGAGCGCAGCCACGTCGCGCAGCCCGAGGTTGAAGCCCTGCGCGGCGATCGGATGCAGCCCCTGCGCGGCGTTGCCCGCGAAGGCGACGCGCCCGCCCCAGTCCAGCCGCTCGCTCCGCACGAGGGCAAGCGGATAGCCCTGCCGCGCGCCGATTTTCCCGAGGCGGCCCAGGCGATAGCCGAATCCCGCCTGCAGCGCGTCGCGAAACGCCTGGTCGGACAATTCGAGCATCTGCGCCGCGCGCGCGGTTTCCAGCGTCCACACGCAGGCGCAGCGGCCTTCGCTCATCGGCAACATGGCGATCGGTCCGCTACCCGTGAACCGCTCGTAGGCGACGTGCTCGTGAAAGCGCGCCGGCGACACGTTGGCGATGATCGCGGTCTGACGATAATCCCAAACGCGCGCGCGAATGCCGAGCAGCTCGCGAAGCGCGGAGCGCGCTCCATCGGCGCCGACCACGAGCGGCGCCGTGACGACGCGCGGCGCCCCGCTCGCATCGACGGCCTCGAGCGTGACTTGCTGCGCGCCGCAATGGATGGCGGACACCCGAGCTGGGATCAGCCGTTGGACGTGCCGGCACCGGGACAGCGTGTCCCAGAGCGCCGCGGCGAGGCGGCGATTCTCGATTACGTAGCCGAGCGCCGGCTCGCCAGCGTCTCGGCGGTCGAGCCGCGCGAAAGCGAACCTGCCGCGCTCCGATACGTGCACCCGATGAATAGGCTCCGCCACGCCCTCGATGCGCTCCCAGACGCCGAGCCCCTCGAGGATTCGTCGGCTGCCGCCGGAGATCGCGGTGCTGCGCTCGTCGTAGCCTGGTTGTGCACTGCACTCTGGCGCACGCGCCTCGATGACCACGGTGCGAAGCCCGAGCGGATCGAGCGCGATTGCGAGGCTCGTGCCGATCATCCCGCCGCCCACTATGGCAATGTCGTATTCGTCGCTCATGCCCATTGCGTGAGTACGAGACGCGGTGTCCGCAGGCCCTCCGAAGTCCGGATACCGCGCCGTCGGTGCCCAACGAGCATCGTCGCACGCGATGTCCGCACTGGCTCCGACCAAGCGAGTATCGGGGAGCGACTCGGAGCCAGTGCGGACATCGCGCTCAGGCCGCCTGCATGAGCCGCTCGATGCTGTCCGGGTCTTTGGGCACGTCCCGGCTCAGCACCTCCGGATCGCCGCGCGTCACCAGCACATCGTCCTCGATGCGCACGCCTATGCTCCACCATTTTTTCGCCACGCCTTTCGACCCCGGCGGGATATAGATGCCGGGTTCGACGGTCATCACCATGCCGGGCTCCAGCACCCGCCATTCGTCGCCGACCTTGTAATCGCCCACGTCGTGCACGTCCATACCGATCCAGTGCCCGGTCCGGTGCATGAAAAAGCGCGTGTGAGCCCCTTCCCGGATGAGTTTCGGCAGGCTGCCGTTGAGCAGCTTGACCCGCTTCAGTCCGCGTGTGATGGCACGCACGGCCGCGTCGTGCGGCTCGTTCCAGTGATTGCCGGCACGCACCTTGTCGATGGCCGCATGCTGCGCCTCGAGCACGATGTCGTAGATTGCGCGCTGCTCGCCTGTGAAACGTCCATTGACCGGAAAAGTGCGCGTGATGTCGGAGGCGTAGTAGTCGTACTCGCAGCCCGCGTCGATGAGCAGCAGATCGCCGTCGTTGAGCCGCGCGTTATTGTCGTTGTAATGCAGCACGCAGCTGTTGGGACCGCCGCCGACGATGGGGTAATAGGCGGTGTCTGTGCCTTGCCGGCGGAACTCGTGCATGAATTCGGCTTCGATTTCGTATTCCATCATGCCCGGCCGGCAGGTGCGCATGGCGCGCTTGTGGGCGGCCGCAGCGATGCGTGCCGCGCGGCGCATCGCGCCAATCTCCGAGCGGCTCTTGTATAACCGCATGTCGTGCAGCAGGTGGTCGAGCGCGATGAATTCCTGCGGAGTCTGCACGCCGGCGCGCGCTCGTCCGCGCAGCTCGTTGACCCAGCCCATGAGCCGGCTGTCGAACTCGGGCTGCAGGCCCATGGTGTGATATACGCGGTCGCACTTCTCCAGCAGGCCAGGCAGGATGTCGTCGATATCCGAAACCGGAAACGCGTCGTCGGCGCCGTACCCGGACACGGCGCCCTCCGGCCCGGCGCGCGCGCCGTCCCAGATCTCCTTGTCGGGATCGCGCTCCCGGCAGAACAGGATGTACTCGCCCTGATCGCGACCCGGGATGAGGGCTGCGACGGCATCCGGCTCGGCGAAACCCGTCAGGTAATAGAAGTCGCTGTCCTGCCGGAACCCGTAAGTCACATCGCGGTTGCGCAGGCGCACCTGGGCGGCCGGCAGAATGGCAATGCCGCCCTTGCCCATCATGCGCATGAGCTGGCGGCGGCGTCTGGCGAATTCGTTGCTGTTCATGAGACCTCGGTTCATTGCACGGTGGAAAAATCATCCAGGTCGTGGCCCGCCGTTGCGAGCTCGTCGAAGACCAGCTGCACGCTCACGCGCACGAATTCGACGAGCTCGGCCCAGGCCGCCTCGTCCTCCTCCCCGGCGGCCGCTTCGTCGCCAGCCGCGCGCGATATCTCCTTGAAGTCGGCGAGGATCTCGCGCAGGTCCGCAGGCAGCATCGGCGGCAGGCTGCAGAGGCCGAGCCCGTACAGAAAACCCTGGCACCAGCGGGCCAGCGCCTCGGCGCGTTCGGCGATGCTGCGCTGATCGTCCGGCAACAGCGGCTGGAAGCGCATGTCGCCGGCCTGCAGGGCCTCGAGCGTCTCGTCGTGCAGGCGCACCAGCAGCTCCCGTTGCGCCGGATCCGGATCGCCGCCCGGCGCTTCCGGGAGCTGGTGCAGCCAGCGGCCGGCGACCGGGCCGCCCTTGCCGCATACCAGTCCGCACACCAGGCCGTGCGCCTCGGCAGCCGGCTGAGGCCCGGCCAATGCGTGTTCCATGTCCTGATGCTGCAACTCGGAATCCGGTGCTGCCCCGAACGGGCCGTCGCGCGGACACTGCCATCCTATCATTGCGCGGTTGTGCGACGAAGCACGCCTATTTGACCGCACCGGGGCGCGGTTCTATATTGCGCCCATGCCTGCGACTCCCGGTTCGGCGAAGCCTTCCTTCGAGCAGGAGCTCAAGCGCCTCGAGAAACGTCTCGACGAGATTGTCGGCATCTGCAGCCACCTTCAGGAGGAGAACCGCTCTCTGAAGCTGCGGCAGGACGCGCTCTCCGCGGAACGCGCCGGCCTTTTGCAGAAAAACGAGCAGGTCCGCGCACGGGTCGAGGCGATGATTACGCGGCTCAAGGCCATGGAGCACGGCTCGTGAGCGATACTTTTGCCCGCGTCAGCGTGCGCATACTGGAGAAAGAGTACCAGGTGTCCTGTCCACTCGAGGAGCGCTCGGCGCTGCTCGATTCGGCCGAGCTGCTGAACGGCAAGATGCGCGAGATCCGCGACAGCGGCAAGGTCGTCGGCCTTGACCGCATCGCGGTCATGGCCGCCCTCAACCTGGCACACGAGGTGCTCGAGCTCCGCGGCAGCGGTGAGTCGCTCGAGCACACATTCGGTTTGCGGCTCAGATCCATGCGCGAACGCGTCGAGGCGGCGCTGGATCGCGGCCAGCAACTGGAGCTGTAGGACTCGTTTCCGGCGTCTCCTGCGGTGTTCGATTCGGACCGATAGACCTTTCGACCCTAATTAACGATGCAGGGGTCGCAACTGTCGGCGGTAGTGAGCAGAACCGCCCCTGGCGGGGAGCCTTAAACCGCCACGAGCGAACCCACCTGTTGCTCTGGTTCGAGAGCAACGGTCCGAAACGGCACACGCGGGAGGCGCCACCTTCCATGTCAAAGGAGCAGCTGCGCAGGTCCATGCAGGCCGCGCGGCGGGCGCTGTCGGATCTGGAGCGCCAGCGTGCGGCGGATGAGCTGTGCCGGCAACTGATATCCAGCTCCTGGTACCGCGACAGCGACACGCTTGCTGCCTACCTGGCCGTGAACGGCGAGATCGATCTGGAACCATTCATCGACGCCGCACACCGGCACGGCAAGCGGCTGTGCCTGCCCGTGATCGCCGCCGGTCCCGCGCTGCGGTTCGCCGTCTTCGAGCGCGACGCGCCGCTGTACCCCAACCGGTACGGCATAGCTGAACCGGGCGGACCCCGTGTCAGGCACGCGTCGCCGCGCGAGCTCGACCTCGTGCTGGCGCCGCTCGTCGCCTTCGACTCGCGCGGTCATCGCATCGGCATGGGCGCGGGGTTCTACGACCGGACCTTTGCATTCCTCAATGAGCGGCCGCAGCCGGCGCGGCCGCTGCTGATCGGCGCGGCCTACGAGTTGCAGCGCGCGCCGGCAATCGAGCCGGAACCCTGGGATGTGCCCCTGTCCGGAATAGCTACCGAACGCGGCATTTACGACCTGCGGAGCGAACCTGGCGCGTCTTGAAAACTGCGCGACGCGCGTAACTGTGACGTGCGTCACGTTTGCGACGCATCGGCGCGTCTTGTCGGTGACGTTGCGCTGCTCATCGTCGCGCAAGCTAAGTTGCTGGAATTTTTACTGTTCTCGTATATACTCAACGGCGAACACCCCGACACGGAGACTACTATGGCTAGAAAGACTGCTGCGAAACGGAAGGCGACGCGCAAAAAAAAGCCCGCGTCGAAGCGTAAGGTAGCGACCCGGCGTAAAGCCGCATCGAGGAAAAAGACCGCGCGCAGAAAGCCGGCGAAGAGAAAAACCGCTGCCAAGCGCAAGACTGCGAGCCGCCGCAAGAAAGCGGGGAGCAAGAAGAAAAAGTCGCCCGCCAGACGGAAGAAGGCAGGCAAGAAAAAGACGACTCGCAAGAAGGCTGGCAAGAAGAAAGCTTCGCGCCGCAAGAAGGCGTCGCGCAAGAAGGCCGGCAAGAAAAAGACAACTCGTCGCAAGAAGGCCGGCAAGAAAAAGCCGGCACGCCGCAAGAAGAAAACCACACGGAAGAAGGCCCCGGCCCGCAAGAAGAAGGCGGGCGGCAAGAAGCGCAAGGCAGCGCGCAGAAAGAAGGCCCCGGCGTCTCCCTCGGCCCCTTCAACACCCATGATGGGGGGCTGAAAGCTGCGCTAAATCAAATCGTTGCGGTGGGCTTTGCAGGCACCTGAAGGCACCTTCGAACCCTCGCAATCAACTCGAACTCGTGCCCGCTTGAGCGGGCACTTTTTTTCCAGGCGGTGACAGACGATGGACCAGGATGCAAAGAAACGCAATGCCGCACTTGCCGCGCTGGATCTCGTCAGCGAGGGCGCGACACTCGGCATCGGCACCGGTTCGACCGTCAATATGTTCATCGACGCGCTTGGAGCCAGCGGGCGCGAGCTCGAAGCGGCAGTATCGAGCTCGACGGAGACGACGCGGCGGCTGGAACTCGCCGGCATCGCTGTCCGCGAGCTCAATGACACGGGCGATCTCGATCTCTGCATCGACGGCGCCGATGAGGCCGACGAGCATCTGCGCCTGGTCAAGGGCGGCGGCGGCGCGCTGACACGTGAGAAAATCATCGCGGCCGCCTCGCGGCGGTTCGTCTGCATCGTCGACGATTCGAAGCTGGTCGGGGTGCTGGGCCGCTTCCCGCTGCCTGTCGAGGTCATTCCGATGGCGCAGGCCTGGGTGGCGAGGCAGATGGTTCGCGCCGGCGGTCGGCCGGTGTGGCGCGAGGGATTCGTCACCGACAACGGCAATCACATTCTGGACGTGCACGGCCTGACGATCGTCGATCCGGTCGCGCTCGAGCAGCGTTTTAACGAGCTGCCCGGTGTCGTGACGGTTGGCCTGTTCGCGAAACGCCCCGCCGACCTCCTGCTGGTCGGAACCTCGTCAGGCGTGCGCCGGCTCGAGCGCTGATGGCTGGGGGACGTGGATTCGAACCACGGTTCTCGGAGTCAGAGTCCGATGTCCTACCGCTAGACGATCCCCCAGAAGAGCGAGGGGTTTGGGGACATTCCTGGCTCAGCGCTTGGAGAATTGGGGCGCGCGCCGCGCCTTGCGCAATCCGACCTTCTTGCGCTCCACTGCACGCGCATCGCGCGTCACGAAGCCGCCCTGTCGAAGGGGGCCGCGCAACGATTCGTCGTACGCGATCAGCGCGCGCGTCAGGCCGTGGCGGATGGCGCCGGCCTGCCCGGTCGTGCCCCCGCCGCTGACGGTAACGGTGACCTCGAAGCTGTCGGTCAACTTCACCATCTCGAGCGGCTGGCGGACGATCATGCGCGCGGTCTTGCGGCCGAAGAACTCGTCGATCGGACGGGCATTGATCGTTATCGCACCCTTGCCCGGACGAAGGAAAACACGCGCGGTCGAGGTCTTGCGCCGCCCGGTACCGTAATCTGCTGCTGTCGCCATTTTCGGTCCTCGCGCGCTCAGAGGTCGAGCGGCTTCGGTTGCTGGGCGGTATGGTCGTGCCGGGGGCCGGCATATACCCGCAGTTTGCGGTACATCTGCCTGCCGAGGGCATTCCTCGGCAGCATGCCCTTGACTGCTCGCTCGATGGCGCGCGTGGGCGTCCTTTTGAGGAGCTTGGCGAGCGGCACTGACTTCAGATTGCCGATGTAGCCGGTATGGTGATGGTAAATCTTGTCACTGAGCTTGTTGCCCGTGACGCGGATCTTCTCCGCATTGACGACCACGATGTAATCGCCGGTGTCGACGTGGGGCGTGAATTCGGGCTTGTGCTTTCCGCGCAGGCGGTGCGCGATCTCCGACGCAAGACGGCCGAGCGTCTTGCCGCTCGCATCTACGAGATACCAGTCGCGGCGCACCTCGTGCGCCTTGGCGGAAAAGGTCTTCATGTGCTCGCTCGGGCCGGACGAAAAGCGGGTAATTTTACGGGTCGGGGCCGCTATTTGCAATTCGCTTACGGGAGTCGCAGGCGCTCCACGATGCGGCCGTGCTGCAGATGCTCGTCGACGATCTCCTCGACGTCGAGCTCGTCGACGTAGGTATACCAGACGCCCTCCGGGTAGACGACCACCACGGGCCCCTCCTCGCAGCGATCGAGACAGCCCGAGGCATTGACCCGCACGCCGCCCGCGCCGGCCAGGCCGAGCGCCTTGACCCGCGTCTTGGCGTGGCTGCGCATGGCCGCCGCGCCGGCGTTCTGGCAGCAGGTCTTGCCGCCCTGGCGCTGGTTGACGCAAAAAAACGCATGTCGCCGGTAATAGCTCATCAGGTCCTATAATAAGTGCATGCATTCCCGCCGACCAACCCTCGTCGACCGGTGGCTCACGACTGCCGACCGCGCTTTAAAGACCCTGTTCGGCGTGTCCGGGGCGCCGGCGCGGCCGAGCCCCGCAGCGGCGTTGCCGGCGGACGGGCTGGAGGCCGCCGAGCGCCGTCACGCGGCTGCACTGATGCGCGTGAATCACGCCGGCGAGATCGCCGCCCAGGCCCTGTATCACGGCCACGGGACGACCGCGCGACAGGCCGGGGTACGCGCCGCAATGCGTGAGGCCGCGGCCGAGGAAAGCGATCACCTTGCCTGGTGCGCGCAGCGTCTCGCCGAGCTCGATGGCCGTTCGAGCCTCCTGAACCCGCTCTGGTACGCGGGCTCTTTCGCGATCGGTGCACTGACGGGTCTCGCCGGCGACCGGTCGAGCCTCGGCTTCGTCGCAGAGACCGAGCGGCAGGTCGTCGCCCACCTCGCCGATCACCTCGGACGGCTGCCTGCGGCGGATACGAGGAGTCGCGCGATCCTGCAGCAGATGCGCAAAGACGAGGCGGCGCATGGCCGACGCGCGATGCACGCCGGGGGCGCGACTCTGCCGGCGCCGGTCCGCGTCGCCATGCGGCTCGGCTCGCGGCTGTTCACGCGCACCGCGTACTGGATCTAGCGGCCTGTAAGGCCACTGGCTTGCCCTTCCGGTCGGAGTAGTTTACAAAGTGGCCGGGGGACACGAACGTATCCACCACGCCTCAGGGAATGCGATGGAAAATCCGCCCAAGCATTTGACCGACGTTCCGGCGATCAACCGTTTTCTCGGCTATTGCCGGGTACGGACCATTCCGTCGAAAACCGTGGTCATCCATGCCGGCGACCTGCCGGATATCCTCTATTTCATCGTCGACGGGTCAGTCGAGGTGATGATCGAGGACGAGGATGGCAACGAAATGGTGCTCGCTTACCTGAACAAGGGGCAGTTCTTCGGCGAGATGGGGCTGTTTTACGAGCAGCCGACACGCAGCGCCTGGGTGCGAACGCGCACCGAGTGCGAAATCGCCGAGATGACCTATCCGCGCTTCCGCCAGATCGCCAGCGAGAGCCCGGGCCTGGTGTTCGAGCTTGCCACGCAGCTCGCGAGCCGGCTCGACCGTACCAATCGAAAGCTCGGCGATCTGGCCTTCGTGGACGTCACTGGACGCGTTGCGCACGCCATCATGGATCTTTGCAACGAGCCCGATGCGATGACGCATCCGGACGGCATGCAGATCAAGGTGAGCCGCCAAGAGCTGAGCCGCCTCGTGGGATGCTCCCGCGAGATGGCGGGGCGTGTGCTCAAGGTGCTCGAGGACCAGGGGCTCGTGTCGGCCAACGGCAAGACGATCGTCGTTTACAACACGCGCCCGACCCCCGCCAGAGCCTGAGCCGCGAGCTCGTTTCAGCCCGCCTGCCTGCCGCTGTCCGCGCGTGCTGCGGCGATCTCCCGGCGCATCGCCGCGATGGTCGCCGCGTAGTCCCCGCTGCCGAAGATCGCTGATCCGGCGACAAAGGTATCGGCGCCCGCCCGCGCGATCTCGCGAATGTTGTCGACCTTCACCCCGCCGTCGACCTCGAGGCGGATGTCACGGCCGCTGGCGTCGATGAGCGCGCGCGCGCGCTCGATCTTGTCCAGAGCCGACGGGATGAACTGCTGTCCGCCGAAACCCGGGTTCACGGACATGACCAGCACGAGGTCGATGCGCTCGAGAAGGTTTTCGAGCCAGCCGAGGGGCGTCCCCGGGTTGAATACCAGGCCTGCCCGGCAGCCCTGCGCGCGGATCAGCTCGAGGCTGCGGTCGACGTGCCGGGTGGCCTCGGGGTGAATGCCGATCCAGGTGGCTCCGGCCGCGGCGAACTGCGGAATGAGGCCGTCGACCGGCTCGACCATGAGATGCACGTCGATGGGCGCTTCGATGCCATGCCTGCGCAACGCCTCGCAGACGACCGGCCCGACGGTCAGGTTGGGCACGTAATGATTGTCCATGACGTCGAAGTGAATCATGTCGGCGCCGGCGGCGACGACGGCTTTCACTTCCTCGCCCAGCCGGGCGAAGTCTGCGGACAGGATCGACGGGGCGATCAGGTCGTGGGACATATGCTGCGCGGGAGTCAGACCCCCGTTGTGGTCTCCGTTCGCTGAGCCTGTGGGCTCAGATCCGTTTGCTGAACAGCCATCAGTATACAAGCGTCATCAGGCAATGGTATCTGACCCCGCTTCGTTCTATCTGAAGCCGCGCTGCTGCCTGATCTTCTCGTACGCGGCGCGGATCTCGCGCGTGCGCACGCGCGCATTCTCCATCATGGACTCCGGCAACCCTCTGGCGACCAGCTTGTCGGGATGGTGCTGGTTCATGAGCCGCCGATAGGCGATCTTGATCTCTTTCTCCGCCGCCGTTCGCTCGATCCCCAGCACGCTGTAGGCCTCGTCGAGGTCGCGCGCAGGCGATTGCGGTGCGCCGGCCCGGCGATTCTGGAATGCGTGCTGCGCGCGCACCAGCGCTTCGATCTGTGCGAGCTCGACCCGCGAGATGCCGAGCGGCTTGCAGATTCGCCACAGCGTCTCGCGCTCGCGAGGCGAAATGCCGCCGCCGGCCATCGCGGCCTGCACCTGTATTTCGACGAATGCGCGCATGAGGTCGCGGCGGCCGAAGCAGGCGCGCCGCAGGTCCTCGACAACCTGCTCGAGCGCGAAGCCGGGCTGCTTGCCCGCGGTGAACTGCGCGATTGCAATTTGCACCTGCTCCGGCGACAGGTGCATGTGATACATGACGCCGCGCGCGGCACGGATTTCCTCCTCGGATACCTGGCCGTCCACCTTGGCGACATGCCCCATGACCGCGAACGTCGTGCGAAAAAATGCCTCTCGCACTCCGCGCGCACCGTGACGCGTGGAAAAACCGGTACCGGCGCGCGCGCCGCGCAGGCTGCGTTCCACGCCGCGATCGAACTGGTGCCCGATGAGCACGCCGAGCAGCAGGCCTGCCGCGCCGAAAAGCATCAGGCCGAGCAAGCCGCCGATGATCTTGCCCCAATACATCAGCGAGTTCCGGCGCGGTCCTGCGGACCGGGCACGGAGACTTGACCGTGCCCGCCCGCATCGACAAGATTGCGCGCGATCGGGTCGTTCATCGAAAGAGGACGGCTGGGGAAACATCCATGGTAGCAGGTGCATGGGAGAGCGGCATCGGCCGCGCAAAATGACGACGCCGCGCAGCGCGGACGGCGGCCAACCCATGTTCGAGGCTGCCGTGACCAGCCTGCCGCGTATCGCGCAAGGCAAGGTGCGTGATCTTTACGAAGTCGGCGACGACCACGTGCTGATCGTGGCCACGGACAGGCTGTCGGCATTCGACGTCGTGCTGCCGGATCCGATACCCGGCAAGGGCCGGGTGCTGACGGCGCTCTCCAACTTCTGGTTCGCTCGCACGCATCATCTGGTGCCCAATCACCTCGCTTCCATGCCGCTGGCGGCAGCAGTGCCCGATCCGATCGAGCGTGCGCCGCTCGAAGGCCGCGCCGTCATCGCACGACGGCTCGAGCCGCTGCCACTGGAAGCGGTCGTGCGCGGCTACCTGATCGGTTCGGGCTGGAAGGACTATCAGGCCACCGGTCGGATCAGCGGCGTGGCGCTGCCCCCCGGCCTGCGGCTGGCGGACCGGCTTGCCGAGCCGATCTTCACGCCGGCCAGCAAGGCTGGCCGCGGCGCCCACGACCAGAACATCGGCTTCGAAGACGCCACCGCGCTGATTGGCGGCGAGCTTGCGTCGCGCGTACGTCAGGTATCGGTCGCACTATATGCGGACGCCGCCCGCCATGCCGCCGAGCGAGGCATCATCATCGCCGACACGAAGTTCGAGTTCGCGGTGGAAGCTTCCGGCCGGCTGGTGCTCATCGATGAGGTCCTCACTCCGGACTCGTCGCGGTTCTGGCCCGTGGCCGGCTATCGTCCCGGCATCAGCCCGCCGAGCTTTGACAAGCAGTACGTGCGCGACTATCTCGAGACGCTCGACTGGGACAAGCGGCCTCCCGGACCGCGGCTGCCGGAAGCGGTTGTCCGGCGCACGAGCGAAAAGTACGCCGAGGCGTTGCGTGCGCTGACTGCACCGCAGGGCTGAAGCCGGTCGTGGGTGCGGCTGTCGCGCGGACAGCGCAGACGGTGTGCAGCGTGGGCCGCGTGCGAAACTGGATGACCGCCTTCAGCGCCTGGCGATGATCCACACGGCGTGCACGATGCCCGGGATGTAGCCCAGTATTGTCAACAGGATGTTGATCCAGAATTGCGGGCCTATGCCGACCTGCAGAAACACGCCGAGAGGCGGCAACAGGATGGCCAGCAGAATACGCAGGATATCCATCGGCTCTTCTCCTTACTCAGGCGCGGTCGCGCAGCTCTTCGACGCCATGGCCTTCTGCACAGTGATTGCAGCAGAAGAAGATTCCGCCCGCCTCGAGGCCGTGACCGACGATACGCACGCCGCACTGCTGGCAGGTAGGCGCCAGCTCGTGCAGGGCGCACTCGAAGCTGTCGAATACGTGCGTGCGGCCGTCCATGACGACCTCGAACGTCTTGTCGTAGTCATTCCCGCATACCTCGCATACCGCCATGTGCCCGCTCCCGGATTGTTGTGCTGCCGAAGATGCAACGAGCATGCCAAACCCCGGAAGCCACGGTTCAGCCGGGCGCCATCCGATGGTGTTTGCTGCGCAACGGTGCCATCATCGCCTGGCCAGCCCCGCGTCTCCTGAATACATGCTGCAGAGCGCTCTCCGCAAAATCAGAAGCGAAATCTGGGAAAGGGACCCGGAAGCGCTGAGCTGGTGGCAGGCACGCCTGGTGCAGACCGCGCGTTTCGCCTACGCGATCGTACGTGATCTCGTCGAGGGCCAGCTCAGCCTGCGCGCCATGAGTCTCGTATACACGACCCTGCTGTCGATCGTTCCGTTGCTCGCCTTCAGCTTCTCCGTGCTCAAGGGCTTCGGCGTGCACAACCAGGTGCGCCCGTTCCTCGAGCAGATTGCCGCACCGCTCGGCGAACGCGGCAACGAAGTCGTGGACCGGATCATCACTTTCGTGGACAACATGCAAGTCGGCGTGCTGGGCGCGATCGGCCTCGCCTTCCTCATCTACACGGTCATCTCGCTGGTGCAGAAGATCGAGGGCGGATTCAATTACGTGTGGCGCATAGATAATCCGCGCACGATCGCGCGCCGCTTCAGCGATTATCTGAGCGTCATCCTCGTAGGGCCACTTCTCATGTTCTCGGCGATCGGCATCGGCGCCTCGGTGACCAGCAACGCGGTCATCAGCCGGCTCATGGAGGTCGAGCCGGTGGGAACCATCGTGCTGGCGTTCGGTGCACTGGCACCGCTGGTGCTGATCGTCAGCGCTTTCACGTTCTTCTACATCTTCGTGCCGAACACGCGCGTGCGCTTCTCGTCCGCGCTGATCGGCGGCATCACGGCCGGCATTCTCTGGCTGATCGTCGGTTTCTTCTTCCGCTCGTTCGCCGAGTCGTCGACCCGGTACGCCGCCATCTACTCGGGCTTTGCCATCGTCATCCTGTCCATGATCTGGGTTTATCTGAACTGGTTCATCCTGCTGCTCGGCGCACAGATCGCGTTCTACCACCAGCACCCCGAATTCCTGCGCATCGGCCATCGGCCGGTGTCGCTCAGCAACCGCGCGCGCGAACGGCTGGCGCTGCTGATCATGTACCACGTGGGCAGCCGCCATCGCTCCTCGAAGCCCGATTTCACGCCCGATGACCTCAACGACCAGCTCGGTCTGAGCGGGAACGTCATCGGCAGCGTCCTGCAGGCACTGTGTGCATGCCAGCTCGTCGTGCAAACCGACAGCGGCCGGCTGTTGCCGGGACGCGACTCCGAGACCGTGAGCCTGACCGAGATCGTTGCCGCCGTGCGCGCCGGAAGCGAGGACCGCGATGTGACGCGCGCGCGTTCGGTGCCGCGCGTCGAGGCCATCATGCGCGACATCGAGACGACCCTCGACGAAACGCTGTCCGGCCTCACGCTGCGTGACCTCATCGCGGAGAAGGATCGCTGAGATCGGGGCCCGGTCACCCGGGGACGGTAAGATTACGTGCCGGCGACGGTCATGCGCTCGAGCAGGATCGAGCCCGAGCGCACTGCGCCGCGCAGATCGACGTCGTTTCCGACAGCAACCACCCCTGCAAGCATGTCGCGCAGGTTTCCCGCGATCGTGATCTCCTGGACCGGAAACGCAATTTCTCCGCCCTCCACCCAGAAGCCAGTCGCGCCGCGCGAGTAATCTCCGGTTACGCCGTTGACCCCCTGCCCCATGAGCTCGGTTATGAGCAGGCCCGTGCCCATCAATGCGATCAGCTCATCCCGGCTCTGCCCCGTGGAGGTCACTAGGAGGTTGTGGATGCCGCCGGCGTTACCCGTGGTCTGACGCCCGAGCTTGCGCGCCGAATAGCTGTCCAGCACATAGCCCTGCAGGACACCGGCGCTGACGAGCTCGCGATCTCGCGTGGCGACCCCCTCCGAGTCGAACGGCGCACTGGCGGCGGCCTTGCGCAGATGCGGCCGCTCGCTCAGGCACATGAAGGCGGGAAATACCTGGCGTCCCTCGGCGTCGAGCAGGAACGATGCGCGGCGATACTGGCTCGAGCCGCGGACGGCCGCCAGGAAATGCCCGATCAGGCCGCGCGCGACCTCTGCGGCGAACAGAACCGGCACCGTGCGCGTGCCGATCCGGCGCGCGCCGAGGCGGCGCAGCGCACGTCTCGCTGCCTCCTCGCCGACGCGAACCGCGTCCTCGAGCTCCGCGGGATCGCGCGCGGCGGAATACCAGTAGTCGCGTTGCATGCCGCCGTCATCACGGCAGAGCACGACGCAGCTCAATTCGTGCTGCGTGCGTTCGTAGCTGCCGATAAAGCCGTGCGAATTGCCGTAGGCCCGCAATCCGCGCTGAGTGCTCACTGTCGCGCCTTCTGAATTGTCGATGCGCCGATCGACGGCCAGCGCCGCCGTTTCGCAACGCGTGGCCAGCTCGATGGCTGCCTCGGGCGAAAGCGGCCAGGGATGACACAGATCGAGATCTGGCACATCCGTGGCCATGAGGCCGGAGTCGGCAAGACCTGCGCACGGGTCCTCGGCGGTGAAACGGGCGATCGAGCAGGCCTTGTCCACCGTCGCCTCCAGCGCCGCGTCGCCGAGATCGGCGGTGCTCGCCGTGCCCTTGCGCCGGCCGAAATAAACCGTGACACCCACTCCGCGGTCGCGCTGATATTCGAGCGTATCCACGTCGCCCATGCGAACGGTCGTGCTCAAGCCGGTGCTCAGGCTGGCCGCGGCTTCCGCCTGGCTGGCGCCCCGCGCGCCGGCATGCGCGAGCACGCGGGTGATGATCGACAGGAGCTCGTCGCGGCCGAGCGGCGGCGCGCTGATTTCAGTTTGCGTCATGACGCGATGTTGGTCGAAACGGCGCGCCGATGCCAGTGTCGTGTCCCGCAAGTACGCATCGATTCTCGCTCGGTCTGAACCCGCCATTCGGCGTTGCTCGTCGTCGCCATAGTCCCGCTACGTCTCCTCCTCGCGCCTTGGCTGGCGGGCTCATCCCTTCGCGATTTATTGCCCCTGCTTGCGGGACACGACACTGGCCTCTGCTAAGATTGCGCGCGCATGGCCATTGCCTCTTCCGCACCGCAGCCGCCGGCGGCCGCCTTTGACGTGACCTACGCCCGTGCGCAGTTCCCCGGGCTCGACGGACGCTGCGCCTTTTTCGACAACGCAGGCGGCTCGCTCGTGCTCGGGCGCGTCATCGAGGACGTTGCTGATTACATGCGCAGCTGCCCCGTGCAGCTCGGCGCGAGTTACCCGGCCTCCGCCGAGGCTGCGCGACGCACGGGCGAGGCACGAGATGCATTGGGACTCCTGCTCGGCGCGGGCGAGCCGCTGCGCGCCGAAGAGCTGGTGCTCGGCGCGTCGTCGACGGCCCTGCTGCGCAATCTCGCCGAAGCAATGCGCGAAAGGCTCGTCCCCGGCGACGAGATCGTCGTCACCGAGGCTGATCACGAGGCGAACGTCACGCCCTGGCTCAGGCTCGAGCGGCTCGGCATCGTCGTGCGCACGTGGCGCCTCAATCGCGACAGCCTCGAGCTCGAAATGGCGGACCTCGAGCCGCTCATGGGTCCGCGCACGCGGATCGTCTGCTTCACGCAGGCGACCAACGTGCTCGGCACCCTGCACCGCGCCCGCGAGATCGTGCAATTCGTGCATGGACATGGCGCAGAGGCGTGCGTCGACGGCGTGGCGGTCGCACCGCATCGCCTGCCGGACGTGCGCCTTTTCGAGGCGGACTATTACGTGCTCAGCCTTTACAAGTGCTTTGGCCCTCGCCTGGGACTGCTGTACGGACGTCACGACTGCCTGGCCGCGCTCGGCAACATCAATCATCTCGACGTCGGCAATGCCCGGCTGCCGTGGAAGCTCGAGCCGGGCGCCTATCCCTACGAACTGGCCTGGGGCGCGCGGCGGATCACGGATTACCTCGCCGGGCTCGGCGCGCGGCACGGCGCGGCGGGCGACTTGCGCAGCCGGCTTTCGAGCGCGTTTGCCGGCATTGCAGCATACGAGCATGTCCTCGCCGCCCGGCTGCTCGACTACCTGCACGGTAAGGCCGGCGTGACGGTCGTCGGCCGGCCGGACTCGGATCCGGCTCGCCGGCTGCCGATCGTCTCGTTCGTCGCGCGCGATCTCGAGCCGGCGGCGATCGTCGCGCAGGTCGACCGGCACGGCATCGGCATCCGCCATGGCCACTTTTATGCCCTGCGCCTGATTCGCGCGCTCGGTCTCCCGCCGAGCGGCGTGGTGCGCGTGTCGTTCGCGCACTACAACACGGCGGGGGAAGTGGACCGGCTGATCGAAGTGCTCGATCGAATCCTGTAGACTACCGTGTTTGCTGCGTAAGGTTCGCGCTTGACTCGGGAAACGGATACCGCGGCGAACACGGCCCCGGCGCTGGTCGGCGTCATCATGGGCTCGCGTTCCGATTGGGACACCATGCGTCACGCGGCCGCTCGCCTCGACGAGCTGGCGATCCCTTTCGAAGCCCGGGTCATCTCGGCGCATCGGACTCCCGATCTGCTGTTCGAGTACTGCAGCTCCGCTCGCCAGCGCGGCCTCGAAGTGCTCATCGCCGGCGCCGGCGGCGCCGCACATCTGCCTGGAATGGCGGCAGCCAAGAGCTCGCTGCCGGTGCTCGGCGTGCCAGTGCAGTCGCAGGCTCTGAGCGGCATCGACTCACTGCTTTCCATCGCCCAGATGCCGGGCGGCGTGCCTGTCGGGACACTCGCGATCGGCCCGGCGGGGGCCGCCAATGCGGCGCTGCTCGCGGCGGCGATCCTGGCCAACAAGCACCCTGCCGTGCTGCGCGCACTGGAGGCTTTCCGCCAGCGACAGACCGACCAGGTACTGGCCGCTGCCGATCCGCGCGCACCGGCGGACTAGATTCCGGTGCGTCTGGGCATTATCGGCGCCGGCCAGCTCGGCCGGATGTTGGCACTGGCCGGCTATCCCCTTGGCCTGCGGTTCGTGTTCCTCGACAAGAGCACTGACGCACCCGGCGGCCAGGTCGGAAGTCTGATCACCGGCGAATTCGGCGACCGCGATCGCCTCGCGGAGCTCGCCGCCGCCGTCGACATCATTACCTTCGACGTGGAAAACGTGCCGGTCGAGCCGCTGCGCGAGATTGCTGCGCAGGTGCGTGTCCTGCCGCCGGTGCCGGCGCTGGCGACCGCGCAGGACCGTCTAGCCGAAAAAGACCTGTTCGTCGCGCTCGGTATTCCCACGCCGCGCTTTCGCGCCGCCCACGACCTCGCAGGCTTGCGCAGCGCGGCCGCGGAATTGGGCTTTCCCTGCGTGGCCAAGACGCGGCGACTGGGCTACGACGGCCGGGGACAGCGATTCCTGCGCCGCGACGCCGATGTCGAGCCGGCCTGGAACGAGCTTGCCGGCGTACCGCTGATCGTCGAAGCGTACGTACCCTTCGACTGCGAAACCTCGGTCATCGGCGTGCGCAGCGTCAAAGGCGAGACGTCCTGCTATCCGATCTCCCGGAACCGCCACGAAGCCGGCATCCTGCGCTATTCGATCGCCCCCTTCCGACGGCCGCGCCTGCAGCTCGAAGCCGAGCGCCATCTGACGAGAGTTCTCGAACATTTCGACTATGCAGGCGTGTTGACGATCGAGTTCTTCGTCGAGGACGGGGAGCTCCTGGCCAACGAAATGGCGCCGCGCGTGCACAACTCCGGACATTGGACAATCGAGGGCGCCGTGACGAGCCAGTTCGAGAATCACATCCGCGCGCTGCTCGGCTTGCCGCTCGGCGACACCAGCGCGGCGGGTCATTCGGGCATGCTCAACTTTCTGGGCCGCCTGCCGCCTCTCGAGGCCGTGCTGGCCATTCCCGGCGCGCACTACCACAGTTACGGAAAGGCCCCGCGCCCTGGACGAAAGCTCGGACACTGCACGGTGACCGCAGCAACCCCGGCGGAGCGTGACCGGCGCCTGGACGAGCTGCTCGCCATGTGCGACGCGGCCCGTCCGGCGACCGAAACCTGAACCTGCGCGGGAAGCCCGGCCGCCGGGCTGCACGGCGCCCCGCTTTATATTAGGCTTATCGTTTCCGCTGAACGGCCAGGAATGCCGCCACCAGCATGTATCTCGAATTATTCAAACTTGACGAATTTCCGTTCCGGTTAAGCCCGGACCCGCAATTCGTTTACTGGAGCAAGCAGCACTCCAGGGCAAAGGCCTACATGGAGTCGACCATATGGCTGACGGACGGGTTCGTCGTCATCACCGGTGAGATCGGCTCGGGCAAAACGACGCTCATCCAGTCGTTCCTCAGCGAGCTCGAGGACGACGTCGTCTTCGCGCAGGTTTCGCAGACGCAGATCTCGCCGGTCCAGTTCCTGCAGGCCGTGCTCGTCGAATTCGGCTTCGAGCCCTTCAAGAAGCGCAAGGCCGAGCTGCTCGACATGCTCAACATGTACCTCATCGAGCAGTTTGCCGAGGGCCGCAAGGTCGTGCTGATCATCGACGAGGCGCAGAATCTGAGTACCAAGGTGCTCGAGGAAATCCGGCTGCTGTCCGGAGTCGAAACGCACAAGGAGAAGGTGCTGCGCATCATCCTTGCCGGGCAACCCGAGCTCAACCAGACGCTCGATTCGCCCGAGCTCATGCAGCTCGCGCAGCGCGTGCGCCTGCGTTTTCACCTCGGACCGCTGACCAGCCGCGAGACGCGCGCCTATATCCAGCACCGGCTCGACATCGCCGGCGCCGCCGGCCGCGAGATCTTCAGCGAAGATACCTATCCCGTCATCACCCGATATTGCGGCGGCATACCGCGCCTCATTAATACGCTTTGCGACACGGCGATGCTCTGCGCTTACGCGGACGAAAGCGAAAGTGTCACCCTGCAGTTCATCGAGAGCGCCATCGAGGAGCTGCAGTGGGTCGAGTTCAGCGAGCGTACCAGCCGCTTCGAGGGCTATCGCACCGATCCGAGCGTGACCGGCAACCTCGTGGTCGGCAAGCTGCTCGTCGGGCAGAACGGCGAGGCGACGAGCGAGGTGCCGGTGACCTGCGGCCGGCTCATCATCGGGCGGACCTCCGACAACGACCTGCGCCTGAACAGCAAGTTCGTCAGCCGGCACCACGCGCAGATCATTACCGACATGCAGCACTCGATTCTCGAGGACCTGAACAGCACCAACGGCGTTTTCGTGCGCCAGCAACGGGTCAAGAAGCACCGCCTGCGCGATGGCGACGTTATTCAGATCGGCAAGCACGAGATGCGTTACGTCGACGAGCGCGGCGCTTACGTACAGCGCCTGGCGGCGGACAAGTAGCCCGTTAGCGGCGGGGTGCAAGCCCGCCCTGCCGGTTGAATCCCGCTATACGAGGGGCAGCGTCGAGGGCGGGTTGAAACCCGCCCTACTGGGGAATGCGGTGGTGCGGCTGGCGGCCGGTCGGCGAATCGCGCTGTGGCGGCGGCGCCGGACGCGCGACGGGGTCGGCTCTCGGCACGGGACGATACACCGGCTGATCCGGGCTCGGCCGGGGGCCGAGACGCGGCGGCGGCGCTGGCGTCGCAACCGGATCGGGCGCCGGCGGGGGTGCGGCGGGCGGGGCCTGAGGCCTCACAGGCCGTCCGTGACCGAGAAAACGGGGATCGTAGTAGAAGCCGGGCCGATAAGCGCCGTACGTGGTATAGAAAGGACGCCCGTAGCGAAGGCCGTAATCGTACGGGTACATGTCGTAGCGCTCCTCATAGACCCCGCCATAGGCCTCGTACGAGCTGCCGTAATAGCTGCTTGATTCCCACGATGGCCCGTATCCGGGCCAGCTCACGCACCCGCCGAGCCCAAGCACGGCCCCCACTCCCAATAACCGAACGAACCGGTGCCGGGTTCCGGTTATGGGGCTTTTGTCCTGCGCGCTCATCTGACTGCTACCTTACCTCGGAAACACCGCGTTCGGCACCGGCATCGGGCAAGGAAAACCGGAACCCGGCACCGGAAGTTCGGTAATGCAATTGGACAGCCGGGCACGGATGGGGTTCAGCCCGTCCCGCCCACCGTCAGGCTGTCGATCCGCAGGGTTGGCTGGCCGACGCCGACAGGAATCGACTGCCCCTCCTTGCCGCAGACGCCGACCCCCTGGTCGAGCCGCAGATCGTTGCCGACCATGGATACGCGCGTGAGGACGTCGGGACCGTTGCCGATGAGGGTCGCGCCCTTGACGGGACGGGTGATGCGGCCGTTCTCGATAAGATACGCTTCGCTCGCGGAGAACACGAACTTGCCCGATGTGATGTCGACCTGGCCGCCGCCGAAGTTGCTCGCGTACAGGCCACGCTCGACGGAGGCGAGGATCTCGCCAGGATCGTGGGGTCCCGGCAGCATGTACGTGTTGGTCATGCGCGGCATCGGCAGGTGGGCGAAGGATTCGCGCCGCCCGTTGCCGGTCGAGCGCGTACCCATGAGTCGCGCATTGAGCTTGTCCTGCATGTAGCCCTTGAGGACGCCGTCCTCGATGAGCACCGTGCGCTCGGTCGGCGTGCCTTCGTCATCGACATTCAGCGAGCCGCGGCGCCCGTCGAGGGTACCGTCGTCGACCACCGTGCACAGCGGCGCCGCCACGGTCTCGCCCATGCGGCCGGCGAACGCGGAGGTCCGCTTGCGATTGAAGTCGCCCTCGAGCCCGTGGCCGACGGCCTCGTGCAGCAGCACGCCGGGCCAGCCCGGCCCGAGCACGACGGTCATCGGGCCGGCCGGCGCGGCCACCGCCTCGAGATTGACGATCGCCTGGCGCGCGGCCTCGCGCGCGTGGTTGAGCGCCAGGTCGTTCTTCAGGAAGGCCGCATAGCCCCAGCGTCCACCGCCGCCGCTCGTGCCCTGCTCGCGGCGGCCACCCTCCTCGGCGATGACCGAAACCCCCAGGCGCACGAGCGGCCGCACGTCGGCGGCGAAGGTGCCGTCGCTGGCCACGACGAGCACCACCTCGTGCAGCGCGGTCAGGCTGGCCATGACCTGTCGCACACGGTGATCCGCGCGGCGCGCCTCCGCATCGACACGCTCGAGCAGGCGCACCTTGTCGGTGTCGTCGAGCGTCTCCAGCGGATCGAGAGCCGGGTAGAGATCGTGACCGCCGCGCGCGCGCCAGGCCTGCAGCGAGGCGCCCCCGCCATGCCGGGCGATGGCGCGCGCGGCGTGCGCAGCCTGGGTCAGCGCCGGCAGCACCAGTTCGTCGGAGTAGGCGAAGCCGGTTTTCTCGCCGCTCATGGCTCGCACGCCGACGCCCTGCTCGATGCTGTGGCTGCCCTCCTTGACCATGCCGTCCTCGAGCGCCCACGACTCGTGGCGGCTCACCTGGAAATAGAGATCGGCATTGTCGATCGCGCGACCCATCAGGGTGCCGAGCGAACGTGTCAGATGATCCTCGTCCAGGCCGTGGCGGTCGAGGATGCAGCGTCGCGCGATGGCGATAGCCTGCTGGCTCATAGGTCTATTCTCATTCCAGGATGCGGTGTTCGAGGGCGGGAAACCCCTTGCGCAGCGCCTGCTGGCGCTCCGTGTTCAGATCGGCCGCGATCACGCCGATGCCGTCGCGGCGCCGCGCGAGCACCTCGCCCCACGCATCGACGATCATCGAATCGCCGTGCGTCTCCCGCCCATTGTCGTGCAGCCCTACCTGCGCCGCGGCAATGACGTGGCTCAGGTTCTCGATCGCGCGGGCACGCACGAGGACTTCCCAGTGTGCCCGGCCCGTAGCCTCGGTGAAAGCGGCCGGCAGCGCGACCGTGGCCGCACCGTCCGCGGCGAGGCGCCGGAACAGCTCCGGAAAGCGCAGATCGTAACAGACGGCGAGCCCGAGCCGGCCGGCCGGGCTGTCGACGGCCACCGGCAGCAGCCCGGCGCGGGTGCTCGCCGATTCGCGATAGCGCTCCTCGCGGCCCGGGATGGCTACGTCGAACAGGTGAATCTTGTCGTAGCGAGCCACTTGCCGCCCCTCAGCGTCGTACAGCAGGCACGCCGCGGCCACGCGCTCCGCGTCGCCGGTCGTGAGCGGCAACGTCCCGCCAACGATCCACAGGCCGAGACGACGGGCCTGCAGGGCCAGGAACGCCTGCAGAGGTCCGTCGCCCGGCGCCTCGGCGATCGCGAGCCGGCCGGCATCGCCGGGGCCGAGGAAGGCAAAATTCTCCGGCAGGACGGCAAGCTCCGCGCCGAGCGCCGCTGCGCGGTCGAGCAGCTCGGCGGCCTGACGGAGGTTCGTTTCGACCGAGGACCCGGAGGTCATCTGGATCGCCGCTGCGCGCACGGGGTCAGATCCCGGTTTCGGCCATGTGTGCGATAAAGCCGGGCCGGCTGGCCGCGGCGGTTGCGAAAGCGGCAACTGATCGCATGTCAGGGGGAGCCGCCGGCCGGCTCTTCGGCGCTCGCGGCGGCGACCCGCTCGACCTGCGGATCGTCCCAGCTTCCGTCCACGTGGTAATAAACCTGCGTCATACCCTTGAGCGGCTTCTTGAAGACCTGCGAGAACAGCAGCATTGCGGCGGCGACGTGCGGGCCGCCGGCGAGAAAACCTGCGATCGGCAGCGAGCGGCCGACATTGGCGCTGACGATAGCGGTCTGATCATAATCGCGCGCAGCGAGGCCGGCGCGGCCGATGATGCCGATGTCGGCAGCCGGTCCCTCCAACAGCAGGTTGGATGTGTAGGCGTGGCCGTCCTCGATGGCGAAATCTCCCTCGATGCGGTCGAATGCGAGCCCTTTCTGGAAAACGTCGCGGAAATCGAGCCCCATGCGACGCGGCAGCGCGGACAGGCTCAACAGCCCGAAGACGCGGCCGGCGCCCGGTTCGACGTCGTTGAGCTGGCCGTCCTCGAGGTGGACGCTGGCGGTACCCGACAGGTGCCCGAGGACATCCCCGGCCGGGGCATCCGGCCAGCGCAGGTCGAAGCTCGCGCTGCCGCTTTCGGCCTCGACGGCATCACCGTAGCCGAGCGCTGCCATGGTCGCTCCGACGTCCTCGCTCGTGACCTCGAGCGCCAGCCGGGTGCGCTGTCCGCCGTCGACGGCAATCCATTCCCCGGTCGCGCTCGCCGTGAACGAAGGCGCGGTCGTCGTCAGGCGCGTCACGGACAGACCGTCCGAGGTGCGCGCGAGCACGGCCTCGAGGCCGCCGAAGCGGCGCACGCCATGCGCGAATTCGTCGGCCCGGATGTCCATCGCGGGCAGCCGGCGCGGATCCGGCGGTGGCCGCCCGGGGATCGCCCGTGGATCCGGCTCGACCAGCAGCAGGCGCTCCATGCGCAGCAGCAGCGGCGCCTCGCCCCGAAGGTCGAACGGCAGGAAGATGGCGCCGGCCACCTGGCCGCTTTCGATCTGGACGAGCCACTCGCTGGCGCTGCGCTCGGCGCTCAGGGTCACCGGTCCCGCAACACGCTGGCCGAACGCGTACAGGTCACCGAGCGCGAGCTTGAAGGACTTGAGCGGCGCCGGGGCGCCGGAGCCCCCGCCCGGCGCGCGCAATGCGAGCCATTCCTCCAGGCGCAATTCCGGCATGCTGCCCTGCACGGTGAAGCCGCTTTCGGGCATCGCGAGCGCGCCGCCGCCGACGTGTGCGGCGCCGGCCGCCAGCACCCACTCGCCGGCCGGCTTCGTGAAATGGAGGCGCGTGCGCAGCAGATCGCCCCACGACCCGCCGACGTCGAGCCGGTCCGGCGCCGGAAACCTGAAATCGATCGCCAGCGGCCGCGCCGCATCTGCCCCCTTGGCGAACGGCGCTGGAAAATCGACAGCCATGCCCTCGAGTGCGCTCTCGACTCGCAGGACGAACGGCACCTCGCCGGCTTCGCCGCCGGCCACCCGCGCCGGCAGTCGGGCCGTCGCGCGCCAGCCGGTCTCGCCACGCAACCGCTCCGCCAACGGCAGGCGAAGATCACGGGACAGGTTTCGATCGTCGAGGCGGCCGCTCAGTACGGCGACCGCCCGGGCGTCCGCAGTATCGCCCGGCACGATCTCGAATACCGCCTGCCTGCCGAAAAGAACGCCCGTCAGCTCGCCGCCCGCAAGCGCACCGTCATCGAGCTCGAGGGTACCGTTCACGTCCTTGAAGCGCTCATCCACCCCCGGCATACCGAGAACGCCGCCGCGCATGACCAGTGCCCCGTCGACCCGCCGGTCGGCGATGCGCTTGATCGGCAACTCGAGATCGACACTGACCTGCGCCTCGCCCGCGTACACTTCCAGGCGGTCCGTCAACGCGCCGATCCGGCGCTCGAGAGGGCTCGCGGTCACGAATGCCTCGACCTGCTCGAGCGGCCCTTTGCTCTGCCCTTCGACGCGCAGCACACCGCTGCGTATATCGGCGAACGAGGCCTCCGCGCGGACAATCCGGTGGCCGAGCAGGCGGCCGTCCAGTGCCCGGCCTTGCAGTGAAGCGTTGGCGAACTCGAGCTCCGCGTCGAGCGCCTCGACGACGGGCCAGCCGGGAGCGTAATCGAAGGTCGCACCGACAACGGCGAATCGGGCGCGGAACTCCCCGCCACCATCGTCGAAAGGGAATGCGTCGAGCGGTCCGTCGAGCTCGACCCGGCCGTCCTCGACGCGGCCGCCTGCCACGGCGCGCTCCATCCAGGCGGCGACCTTCGGCCGCAGGATGCCGACCGGCAGGTAATGCTCCAAGCGCTCCAGGCGGCCTTCGACGAGGTCGATGTCGATGTCCACGACCGGCGCGCCGCCGGCATCCGCCAGCCCGATCTCGAAGCTCGACCGCAGGTGCAGGTCGCGGTTGCGCAGCTCGACCGCGTCGCTGACGATACGCCAGCCAGCGCGGCTGCGGCGCCAGGTCGCGGCGCCGCGCGCGACGTCGGCATGCAGGGTGCCGCGGAACATCGGTTCGAGCGTCAGGTCGAGTGCTTTGCTGGAGAGCTCCGCCCGCCCGCCGGAGTCGGTGGCCTCGACGGTCCCGCCGACGCCGGCCAGCGCGGGCAGTCGGCCCACCGCCTGCACGGCCGCGTCGGCGACGGTCGCGCGCAACCGGTAACGCGGCTCTCCGTCAGGGCCGCGTGCGTAGTCGACCGCGAAATCACGCAGCACCCCGCGCGGCTCGAATTCCGCGACCCGCGCCAGCAGCGGATGGTCGTAAGCCGCGGCGAGCGGCGCCAGCGCATCCTCGACGCGCAGGAACGAGCCCTCGGCATGCAGCGATGCCCCGGGGCCGGAACGCCGGACGCTCAGCAGAAGCTCGCTCTCGGGCCAGCGGGAGCCGGCGCGCTCGAGCTCGAGCCGGGTCGCGGTACCGAGCCACCCGTCGGGGGTGCGGTCCCAGTCGAAACGCCCGGCGAATCGGTCGAAGACGAACCGCTCACCGCCGGCGTCCGGCGGGACCCCTGCCGGCGCGACGCCGGCCAGGTCGGCGTCGACGCTCAGGCGTGCAAGCGACGGACCCCGCAGCGCGGCCCGGACGACCAGGTCGCCGTGCCCCGCCTCCGGCACGGGCAGGCGGGCGGGCAGCAGCCGCGACCAGCCCGGCAGCTCGATGCCGGCGGCCTCCGCAAAGATCTCTGCGGCAGTGCCTGCGCCGTTGTCGGCGATATTCACGTCCGCCTTGAACGACACCCGCTCGCCGAGCGCCGCCGGCAGCTCGAGGCTGCCCTCCGCGCGGATCGCATCGCCGTCGCGCTCTACCCGGATGTCGAGCCGCGTGAATCGCCAGGGACCGCGGGCCGTGATCGAGTCCTGGTACGAAAGCTCGGCGTCGCGCAGCTCCAGACGGGCCTCCGGCAGCGCGTCCAGCGGCCAGCCGCCGGCGGGCGGCCGATCGAGGCCCAGCAGCCGCAGGCGGCCGTCGCGGT
The DNA here is from genome assembly GCA_035524935.1 of Gammaproteobacteria bacterium. Lineage (GTDB taxonomy): Bacteria > Pseudomonadota > Gammaproteobacteria > Steroidobacterales > JACDCP01 > JACDCP01. The sequence goes on from DATLFD010000055.1 coordinate 47,945, forward strand.
CACGCTCGAGGCCGATGTGCGCGCCGGTCAGGCTCAGCCGGGCGAGGGCAAGCTCGCGCTGCAGGGCGAGACGCCAGAGACTGATGCCGACGCTGCCCGAAGCGGCCCGAACCACGGTCGCCGTTCGATCCGGCGACAGGATATGCGCGTCGATGAAGACGAGCTCGGGGCCATGCAACCGCCAGCGGGCGTCCAGGCGCCCGACGGACACCGGCAGACCGATGGCCTCACTGGCCCAGGCCTCGATCTGCGCGCGGTGCTCGGGAAGCTGTGGCGCGAGCACACGGAACAGGCCGACGGCGAGCGCGAGCGCGATGATCACGGCGGCAAAGCCGGCCGTGAGCCAATTGCGGAGCCTGCGCACGAGCGGGCTCACGTCGATCGCAGGCCGGCGGCCAGCGCGGCGGTCAGGTTCACATCAGCACCACATCGTACTGGTCGGGGGTATAGAGCGCTTCGGTCTGCAGCCGGATGGGTTTGCCGGTCGTCTCCTCGAGCTCCGCCAGGCCGGCGGATTCGTCGTCGAGCAGCAGGTCGATGACCTGCTGATGAGCGATTACCAGCAACTCCTCGAAATCGAACTGCCGCGACTGCCGCAGGATGTCGCGGAAGATGTCGTAACAGACGGTTTCCGGCGAGCGCAGGGAGCCGCGCCCACCACAGGTTGGACAAGCGCCGCACAGCATGTGTTCCAGGCTCTCTCGCACGCGCTTGCGGGTCATCTGCACCAGGCCGAGCGCCGAGACCTCGGATATGTAATTTCGCGCGTAATCGGTCGACAGGCTGCGTTCCAGCGCCTGCAGCACCTGCCGGCGATGCGCGTCCTCTTCCATGTCGATGAAGTCGATGATGATGATGCCGCCGAGGTTGCGCAGCCGGAGCTGGCGCGCGATCGCCACGGCTGCTTCCAGGTTTGTTTTGAAGAGGGTTTCCTCGAGGTTGCGCCGGCCGACGTAGCCGCCGGTGTTGACATCGATGGTGGTCATCGCCTCGGTCTGGTCGATGATCAGGTAACCGCCCGATTTGAGCTGCACGGTGCGGTCGAGAGCGCGATGAATCTCGTCCTCGATGCCGTACAGATCGAAAATCGGCCGCGGGCCGTCGTAATGCTCGATCTTCGGCAGGAGCTCCGGCAGGAACATGCGCGCGAAATGCTGCATCCGGGCCAGGGTGTCCGCGCAATCGACCCGCACCTGCTCGATGCGCGAGCCGAGCAGGTCGCGCAGCACACGCAGCGGCAGCAGGAGGTCCTCGTGCACGAGGCTCGCGGCGGGCGCCTGCGCGGCGGCGTTTCGCACCGCCTCCCAGAGCTTGCGCAGGAACAGCATGTCCGCGCGCAGGGCGTCCTGACTCGCGCCTTCGGCTGCAGTGCGCACGATATGGCCCCCCTCGGCGCCATCCCCCAATTCCTGCACGATGAGCCGCAGCCGCTCGCGCTCCGTGTCGTCCTCGATGCGCCCGGAGATGCCCAGACCCCGTCCCTGCGGCATATACACGAGGAAACGCGATGGGATGGTGATCGACGTGGTGAGCCGCGCGCCCTTGGTGCCGAGCGGGTCCTTGAGCACTTGCACGAGGATATCCCGGCCTTCCGCGACCAGCGTCTGGATATCGGCCGGACGCGGCGCCTCGAAGCCGTTCTCGTCGTGAGCAGGACGGGCGATGTCGGAGGCGTGCAGGAACGCCGTGCGCTCGAGTCCGATATCGATGAACGCCGCCTGCATGCCGGGCAAAACCCGCTGCACGCGGCCCTTGTAGATATTGCTGACCAGGCCGCGGCGGCTCGCGCGCTCGATGAGCAGCTCCTGCAGCACACCGTTCTCGACCACGGCGGCACGCGTTTCGCGCGGAGTCACGTTGATGAGGATCTCCTCGCGCATGAGCGTGCGCGGGTCCGTCCCGGCCGGCGGACCGGCATCGAGCGTCACCGCGGCTCCCGGGACGCGATGCCGTATCCGATCGATTCGAGCAGCCTCGCGGTCTCGTAAAGCGGCAAGCCCATGACTCCCGAATAGCTGCCCTCCAACGCGGCGATGAATGCGGCGGCGCGGCCCTGCACGGCGTAGGCGCCGGCCTTGCCGAGCGGCTCGCCGGAGCGCCAGTAGGCCTCGCGCTCGCCGGCGGACATCTCGCGGAAGGTCACGCGGCTTGCCGACAGCGCGCTCCCCTCCTGGGCACCGAGCTTGACCGCCACCGCCGTCAGCACGTCGTGCGTGCGCCCGGACAGGCGCTCGAGCATGGCGAGCGCATGACCGCGATCACGCGGCTGGCCGAACACTTCGCCGTCGAGCACCACCGCCGTGTCGGCCGCGAGCACCGGGCGCGGCCCCTTGCCCGCCACCGCCCACCATGCGGCGCGCGCCTTGTCGACGGCCATACGGCGCACGTAGGCCTCGGGCGGCTCGTTGTCGCGCAGGCTCTCGTCCACCTGCACGGGATGGGTGTGGTAGCGCACCCCGATCTGGTCGAGCAGCTCACGGCGCCGCGGGGACGCAGAGGCGAGGTAGATAAAGTCTTGATTCACGGAATAGTAATCCTTCGCAGATCGCTTGCAAGCCGCGTCAGGACCGGTGGTACGGGTGTCCCTGCAAAATGGTGAGCGCGCGGTAAAGCTGCTCAGTCACGACGATGCGCACGAGCTGATGCGGCAGGGTCAGCGGCGACAGCGACCACCTCAAATCGGCGCGCTCCAGGCAGGCCGGCGCCAGGCCGTCCGGCCCGCCGATCAGGATCGCAACGTCGCCCCCCTCGCTGCGCCACCGGCCGAGCTCGGCGGCCAGCTCGCCGCTGTCCAGCAGGCGGCCGGCAACGTCGAGCGCCACAAGCCGCGCGCCGCCGGCGCGGCTGAGCATGCGCTGACCGTCGGCGGCCAGGGCACGCGGCGCGTCGCCGCCCCGCGTGCGCCCGGCCGGACGGATCTCGTGCAGCTCGATCGGCAAATCGCGCGGGAATCGTTTTGCGTAGTCCGCGAAACCGGCCGCGACCCAGTCGGGCATGCGTGCGCCGGCGGCGACGAGCCTTATCCGCAAACCCGTAGGGTCGAATTCATTCGACCGACCGCGCGCCTTCGACCGACCGCGCGCGCGGACCGGTGGAATGGCGGGTGAAACCCGCCCTACGCATCGATCCGGGCGATGCCCTGCGCCTCACCCATGTCCCAGAGCTTCTCGAGCTGATAGAAATCGCGCGTCCGCGGGCGCATGACGTGCACCACCACATCACCGAGATCGACGAGCACCCACTCACCCTCCCGCTCACCTTCGACGCCGAGCGGCGTCTGGCCGGCCATCCGGGCGCCCTCGCGAACGCGGTCCGCGAGCGCCTTGACGTGGCGGTCCGAGGTGCCGCTCGCAATGATCATGATGTCGGTGATGGTCGTCAGCTCGCGAACATCCAGCACCCGGATATCGAGCGCTTTCAGATCTTCGAGCGCGGTCAACACCGCGAGCCTGAGTCTCGTCCCGTCGGTCATTCATTCCTCCACGCCGGCTCGGACGCCGTGTAACAACCTGATGACTGGATGATCCTGCGTACCGGATCCGGCATGAGAAAGCGCGGATCGCCGCCGGCGCGCACCAGGTCGCGCACTCCCGTCGAGGAAATCTCGAGCTGGGTGACGGCCTGGATATATATGCGGCCCGAACGCGATTCGTGCAAGTCTCCGGCTCGCCCCGTGCCCCGATCGACGAGCAGCTCGCCGAGCGGGCCCATATCGGGCGCGCTCCAGCCCGGGCGATGGGCGACGATGACGTGGGCAAGCTGCAGGATCTCGCGCCATTGGTACCATTTCGGCAGGCCCAGAAACGCGTCCATGCCGACGATCAGGCACAGCGAGCGGTGGGCATACTCGGCGCGCAACTGGATCAGCGTGTCCACCGAGTACGACGGCCCGTCGCGGCGGATTTCGCGGTCATCGACGATAAAGCCGTGCTGGCCTTCGGCAGCGGCCTGCACCATCGAGAGCCTGAGCTCTGCGTCGGCGAGCAGCGTGACGCGGTGGGGCGGTTGCCCGCACGGCATGAAGCGAACCTCGCCGAGGCGCAGGGTCTCCAGCAACTCAAAAGCGGTGCGCAGGTGGCCGTAATGGATCGGGTCGAAGGTACCACCGAAAACGCCGATGGGATTCAAGCGCGCGCTCCAGCCGCGGCCGGCGCACCGGACAGGGCGGCGACGAGGCCGGCGAGACGGTCCCAGGGCCGCCCGGCGAGCTGACCCTTGATGACCCGTTCGGCGCGCGAGGCCGAAGTGACGAGCGCGCACAGCGCCGGTGCATCGTGACGCCGCAGCGCATTCTGCACGAGCGCGCGGCGCTTCGGCCAGACCCGCGCGGCGCCGAGCGCCTGCTGCACGCTGTGCCCGGTGCTCACCTGGCCGGCCACGGTTGCGAGCGTGCGCAGCTCTCTCGCAATCACCCACAGCACGAAGGCAGGTTCGATGCCTTCGGCGCGCAGCCCGTCGAGGATGCGCAGCGCGCGCGGCGCATCGCCGCCGAGCGCGGCGTCGCCGAGCTGATAGACGTCGAAACGGGCGCTGTCGGCAACCCCCTGCCGCACGGTGTCGGCATCCACGGGCCCCGGCCCGGCGAGCAGCAGCAGCTTCTCGATCTCCTGGCTTGCGGCGAGCAGGTTACCCTCGACGCGGCCGGCGAGCAGCTCGACGGCCTCGCGGCTCGGCGTGAGGCCGCGGCTGCGCATGCGCGCGGCGATCCAAGGCTCGAGCCGCTCGCTGCCGACCGGGCGGATCTCGACGTGCACGCCCGCGCGCTCGAGGCTCCGCGCCCAGACCGGCGCACGCGCGCCGCCGTCCAGTCGGGGCGTCACCACGAGCAGCAGCGTGTCGCCGGCGCCGGCTTCAGCGAGTCGCGCGAGCTCCGCACCCCCCGCCGTGCCGGGCTTGCCGGTCGGCAGGCGGATTTCGAGAATGCGCTTGTCCGCGAACAGCGACAGGTTCGCGCTGCTCGCGCCCAGCGCCGGCCAGTCGAAGCCGCGCTCCGCCACGTGCAGCATGCGCTCGACGAACCCCGCCGCCCGCGCTGCCCCGCGGATGGCATCGCAGGCCTCACCGACCAGCAGCGGTTCGTCGCCTGAGACGAGATAGACGGGCGCGATGGAGCGGGACAGTGCGGCGGGAAGTTTGTCGAGGCTGAGCTTCAACGTGAGACGGGAGCTGCCGGCGGCTGCGCGGAAAGGCGCTCGACTATCATACCGTCAGGGCCTGGAGCCGGCCAATCGGCCGCGGATGAACCGGTCCACCTCGTCGACCACCGGCGCGCGCCCGCGAAACGGCCGCGCGAGCGCGGTGAGAATGCCGACGTGGCCGATACCGTCGTAGACGTAGAACTCCGTGCGTGCGCCGGCCTCGCGCGCAGCCGTCGCCAGGCGCACGCTGTTCCTGACCGGGACGGTCTCGTCATCGCGCCCGTGCAGCAGCAGCAGCGGCGGCTGGCCGGGATGCACGAAATTGACCGGACGCGCCGCGGACTGTGCGGACGGCGCTCCGAACACTTCCTCTGCCAGGCGCTCGTAGGGCCCGGCGAGGCCGATCATACCGTCGATCCAGCGCTCGCTGCCGCCCGCCGCCTGGAGGTAGCGGGGATCCAGCGCGATCAGCGCGGCGATGTGTGCACCCGCAGAATGGCCCATGAGAAACAGCTCGTCCGCATCGCCGCCGTAATCGGCGATGTTGGCGTGCACCCAGGCAACGGCCGCCGCACCGTCCTCGACGAAGTCGGGAAACCCGGCCTCCGGCCAGAGGCGATAGTTCGGCACCACGACTGCATAACCCTGCGCGACCAGTGCGTCGGCCGCAAATCGGTAGCGGGCTTTGTCGCCGCTGCGCCAGTGCCCGCCATGGAAGAACACGATCACAGGCAAGGGTCGCCCGGCTTCGGCGGGGGTGTAGACGTCGAGCCGATGGCGCTCCGCCCCGCCGTAGGCCAGGTCGGTCACGAGCTCGTAATTACCGAAGCGGGCGGGCACGTTCAGCGTGCCGAGCGCGAGCGGGGTGCAGCCCGCCGCGGCGAGCGCGGCAATCGCGAGCAGCGCGCGGAGGGCGATCACAGCGACGACAGCCGGCGGATGATCATCTGTGCGATGTCCTTCGCGAGCGCCTCGCGGAGATGCTCTTCCTCGAGGCTCTTCGCCAGCACGTCGGTGACGTCGTATACGTAATCCTGAGTCAGGGTGACGGTCTGCAGCGGGATCAGCACCTCTTCGCCGCGCCTGATCTCGTAGCTCACGGTATAGAACACCTCGTATTCGGTCGGCACATTGCGCGCCGACACGGACAGCACGTTCTGTCCGGTCTCGTCGCGCCGCACGATCAGGACGGCGCTGGCAGCGCCACGGTCGGTCTCGAGCAGCGCGCCGGAGCGCACCAGGGCGGCGCTCAGCGCCTGGTAGAAGTCCGAATAGGGGTCGGGGGCGTCGAGGTACGGTGCCGCGGCCGCCGCAGGCAGTCCGGCGGAGCCCTGCAGCTGAAAGCCGCAGCTCGCGAGCAAGGCCGCGGCCAGAACAGTGCACACGCGAGCCCCGGCGATCATCAAGTCACCAGGTTGACGAGCTTGCCGGGCACGACGACGGTCTTGAGCACCGGCCGGTCGGCGACGAAGCGACGCACGTTCGGATCGGCCAGCGCGGCTTGCTCGATAGCACCCCGATCGGCGTCCGGGGCGACCTGGATGTGACCGCGCAGTCGCCCGTTGACCTGCACCACGAGCGACACGGTGGCGAGCGCCAGCGCGTCGACCTCCACGCGCGGCCAGGCCGCCTGCAGAATATCTTCGCCGTAGCCGAGCTCGCGCCACAGGTGGTGGGCAAGGTGCGGGGCCGCCGGCGAGAGCAGGCGCAGCAGGACGCCGAGCGCCGCCGCAGTCGTGCGGTCGCGCGCGGAGACGGCGGCTCCGTTGCCGCGGCGAGCGGGACCGGCGATCTCCGGCAACAGGTTGAGCAGCTTCATGCAGGCCGATATGACGGTATTGAACTGTTTGCGCTCGTAGTCGAACCGCGCCTGCCGCACGAGGCCGGCCACCGTATGCACGAGGCTGCCGAGCGCCGGCTCGCTCGCCTGCAGGCCGCGCCAGTCGGTGAATTCGTCCGCGGCTGCCGCGGCATTCGCCATCACGACGCGCTCGCGCTGCGCATGCGCGAACGACCAGAGGCGCTTGAGAAACCGGAATGCGCCCTCGACACCGGCGTCCGACCATTCGAGCGACTGCTCGGGCGGAGACGCGAACAGCGTGAAGACGCGCACGGTATCGGCGCCGTAACGCTCGATGAGCGCCTGCGGGTCGACGGTGTTGCCGTGCGATTTCGACATCTTGGCGCCGTCCTTGAGCACCATGCCCTGGGTCAGCAGGCGCGCGAACGGCTCGCCGTCGCACGCGAGACCGTGGTCGCGCAGGAGCTTCTGGTAGAAGCGCGCGTAAAGCAGGTGCAGGATGGCGTGCTCGACCCCGCCCACGTACTGATCCACGGGCATCCAGTAATCCACGCGCTCGTCGGTCATGGCGGCGTCGTTGTCGGCGCAGCAATAACGCAGGAAATACCACGACGACTCGACGAAGGTGTCGAAGGTGTCGGTCTCGCGCTCGGCCGCGCCCCCGCATGTGGGGCAGGCGACGTTGACGAACTCGGGCATGTGCTCGAGCGTCGATCCCGCGCCGCCGTCAGGCAGCACGACCGGCAGATCCTCGTCCGACACCGGCACGGCGCCGCACAGCGGGCAGTTGATGATCGGTATCGGCGCGCCCCAGTAGCGCTGGCGCGACACGCCCCAGTCGCGCAACCGGTAGAGCACGCGGCGGCGCCCGCGTCCCGTGGCTTCGAAGTGCCGAGCGAGGGCGGTGAATGCTTCGTCGGAGCTCAGGCCGTCGAAGCGACCGGAGTTGACGAGGCGACCATGGACGACCGCCGCGCCCTGCTCGAGGTCCACGGCGCCGCCCCCGGCCGGCTCGATGACCTGGCGCACCGGCAGCCCGTGCCTGCGGGCGAATTCCCAGTCGCGCTGGTCGTGGCCCGGCACCCCCATGACCGCGCCGGAGCCGTAGGCCATGACCACGAAATTCGCCACCCAGACGGGCAGCGCCTCGCCCGTGAGCGGGTGGCGTGCCGCGAGGCCGAGCGGCAGGCCGCGCTTTTCCATCGTCTCCAGGGCCGCCTCGGCCACGTGCGTGCGCCGGCACTCCTCGAGAAAGGCAGCGACCTGCGCATCGTTTTCGGCGGCCGCGACCGCGAGCGGATGCTCGGCGGCGACCGCCATGTAGGTGACCCCCATCAGGGTGTCGGGCCGGGTCGTGAACACCGTCAGCGGCGCGGCCCCGCCCTCGACCTCGAATTCGATCTCGAGGCCCTCGGAGCGGCCGATCCAGTTGCGTTGCATCGTGCGCACCGACTCCGGCCAGCCGTCGAGGCGGTCGAGCTCCGCGAGCAGCTCGTCGGCATAGGCGGTGATACGCATGAACCATTGCGGTATCTCGCGGCGCTCGACCGGCGCGCCCGAGCGCCAGCCGCGGCCCTCGACAACCTGCTCGTTGGCGAGCACGGTGCGGTCGACCGGATCCCAGTTGACGAGCGCGTTCTTCTTGTAGACCAGCCCTTCCCGGAACAGGCGGGTGAACAGCCACTGTTCCCAGCGGTAGTATTCCGGACGGCAGGTGGTGACTTCACGTGCCCAGTCGTAGCCGAAGCCGAGGCGCTTGAGCTGCCCGCGCATGTGCTCGATGTTCGCGTACGTCCACCGTGCCGGCGGCACGCCGTGCTTGATGGCCGCGTTCTCGGCCGGCAGGCCGAACGCGTCCCAGCCCATCGGTTGCAGCACATTGCGGCCCTCCATGCGCTGGTAGCGCGCGATGGCATCGCCGATGCTGTAATTGCGCACGTGGCCCATGTGCAGCGCCCCGCTCGGGTAGGGGAGCATGCTCAGGCAGTAGAACTTCTCGCGCCCGGGAATCTCGCGCGCGGCGAAGCTCTGCCGCTCCTCCCAGAAGCGCTGTGCGGCCGGCTCGATGTCGCCCGGAACGTAGCTGCGATTCAGGGAAATGGGGACATTCCTCATTTTTCGCTCATACTTCGACCCCCGGCCCCCCGCTTTCGTGTCGAGCGAAAAATAAGGAATGTCCCCATTTTCCCCGCAGCAAGGGCCAGCAGCACGGCGATGATAACCGCCCGGTTGCCGAGCGTCATATATGGTGTTCTGCCGGTATGCGGCTGCACCTCGGCGGTCAGCACATGGGTCTCGAACTGCGGCGAGACCTGCATGAGCGCGCCGTCCGGTGCGATGACCGCGGAGACGCCGGTGTTGGTGGCACGAAGCTGGTAGCGCCCGGCCTCGCGCGTGCGCATGCGCGCGATCTGCAGGTGCTGGTGAGGCGCGATGGAATCGCCGAACCAGGCGTCGTTGCTGACGTTGACGAGCAGGGTCGCTTCCGGCAGATAACCGAGCTGCTCGGCGCCATAGGCATCCTCGTAACAGATGCTGAGCGCGATCTTCCCGCCGGCGGCGCGGTAAGGCTCGGTGACGGGATCGCCCGGCGCGAAATCGGTATAAGGCAGATTGTGCAGGCGCATCCAGCTGCGAATCACGTCCGGCACCGGAAAATACTCGCCGAAAGGCACGAGGTGGCGCTTGGCATAGACCTGCAGGGTCTCGTCCATGACCAGCACGGCATTGCGATACTGCTCTTTTTCGGAGTCGTAGAGCGGGATGCCGAGCACGATGCTCGAGCCGTGGCGCCGCGCCTCCTCGTGCAGAGCGCGCAGATACCCGCCGACGCGATGCGCGAGCGTGGGAATGGCGGCCTCGGGCCAGACGATGAGGTCGCTGTCCCAGTGCGCGCGAGTCAACCGGCGGTAGAGCGCGAGAGTCGGCGCGAGCTGCTCGGGGTCCCATTTGACCTGCTGCGCGACCGCGCCCTGCAGCAGGCTCGCGCGCAGCGGCTCGCCGGCCGGTATCGTCCAGCGCACGGTGCCGAGGACTGCGCTGCCCGCCCACATGGCTGCGATCACGAGCACGGCCGCGACGCGCGGCCTCCGCCCGCCGCAGAGCAAAGCTGTGACGGCCCCGGCCGAGACCGCCACCGCCCAGCTCACGCCATACACGCCGAGCACCGGCGCGAGCCCGGCCAGCGGGCCGTCGATCTGGCTGTAGCCGAGGCTCAGCCACGGAAAGCCGCTCAGCACCCAGCCGCGCAGCCATTCGACGAGCACCCAGGCCGCGGGCCAGGCGAGCAACCAGCGCAGCATGCCCGGCGCTCGCAGCCAGCGCGTGGCGGCGAAGCCGAGCAGTGCGAAGTACAGGCCCATGATCGCCACGAGGCCGAGCATGAGCGGCAGGGCGACGTACAACGGCGCCTCGCCGAAGAATCGCACGCTGATGTAGATCCAGTAGGTGCCGGCCAGAAATGCGCCGGCTCCGAACAGGAAACTCCGGCGGGCCGCGACCCGGGGCGTAACCCCTTCCCAGCTCAGGAACAGCGTGGCTGTGCACAGCACGGCCAGCGGGTAGACGTCGAAGGGCGCGAACGCGAGCGGCAGGGCCAGACCCGCCGCCGCCGCCACCCAGCCGCCGCGCCGGGCGACGAAGCTTGTGACGCGGCTCACGAAGCCTTGTCGATCGCTGCCCAGCCTTCGGGCACGGTCACCTGCAACAGCTCGATGCGGCGCCGGTCGGCGCGCACGACCTTGAAGATGAAACCGCCGAATTCGATGGACTCGCCGCGCCGCGGCAGGCGGCCGAACTGGTGCATGAGCAGACCGCCGATGGTGTCGTAGTCCTCGTCGCTGAACGACGTGCCGAAGAACTCGTTGAAATCCTCGATGCGCACCAGCGCGCTGCAAAGGTATTCGCCGTCCTTGTTGCGCTGGATCGGCGCGTCTTCGGCGATGTCGTGCTCGTCGTCGATGTCGCCGACGATCTGCTCGAGCACGTCCTCGATGGTCAGCAGCCCGGCGATGCCGCCATATTCGTCGACGACGATCGCCATGTGATTGTGGCTGTCGCGGAATTCCTTGAGCAGGGTGTTCAGTCGCTTGCTTTCCGGAATGAACGAGGCCGGGCGCAGGCAGGCGCGAATATCGAATTCGCCCGCGGGCTGCTCCGCGAAGAATCGCAGCAGATCCTTGGCCAGCAGGATGCCGATCACCTCGTCTCGGTCCTCGCCGATCACCGGAAATCGGGAATGACCGGAGTCGGTAATCACTCTGATGAGCTCGTCGGGCCGGGCGTCGCGCTCGAGCACCACCATGTGCGAGCGCGGGATCATGATGTCGCGCACCTGCATCTCGGAAACCTTGAGGACGCCTTCCAGCATGGCGTTCTCGTCGGGGTCGAGGAGGCCGCGCTCCCGTGCCTCGCGCAGCGTTTCGATGAGGTCACTGCGGTCCCGGGGCTCTCCGGCCAGCACCTGGGTGAGGCGCTTGAGCCAGCGTGCAGTGCCGGGACCGTCGGTACTCGGCGGGTTGTTGTCGGCGGTCATGTACCTGTCAATATTAAGGCATCCCGGCGGATCGCAACCGGTAGGGATCGGCAAAGCCGAGCCGGGCCAGAATGCCGGTTTCGAGGGCCTCCATCGCATCGGCGGATTCCGACTCCGCATGGTCGTAGCCTAGCAGATGAAGCGTGCCGTGCACGACCAGATGGGCCCAGTGTGCGGCCGGCTCCTTGCCCTGCTCGCGGGCCTCGCGGCGCACCAGCGGCGCACAGAGCACCAGGTCGCCGAGCGCCGCGCCGCGCAGGGCCGGCGGCAGGTCTTCGGCGGGCCCGGCGCCGAAGGACAGCACGTTGGTCGCGCGATCCCTGCCGCGCCAGATGCGGTTCAGGCTTCGCGATTCAGCTTCCCCGACGATGCGCACCGTGATCTCGGCGCTGGCGCGCCGGCCCTGCAGCGCGGCGGCAACCCAGCGCTCGAAATCCACCTGTGCCGGAAAATCTTCCGCTTCGCAGGCCGCCTGCAGCGTGAGGTCAACTCTCACCCGCCGTGTCCGTGCGGTGGCGCTCGTAAGCCTCGACGATGTGCTGCACGAGCGGATGGCGCACCACGTCGCGCGCGGTGAACCAGGTAAAGCCGACGTCGGCGACGTCACGCAGCACGTCGACCGCATGCCGCAGCCCGGAGACCACGCTGCGCGGCAGGTCGGTCTGCGTGACGTCGCCGTTGACCACCGCGCGTGAGCCGAAGCCGATACGCGTCAGAAACATTTTCATCTGCTCGATGGTCGTGTTCTGCGCCTCGTCGAGGATCACGAAGGAGTCGTTGAGCGAGCGCCCGCGCATGAACGCCAGCGGGGCGATCTCGATGGCATTGCGTTCGATGAGACGGGCCACGCGCTCGAAGCCCATCATCTCGTAGAGGGCGTCATACATCGGCCGCAGGTAGGGATCGACTTTCTGCGACATGTCGCCCGGCAGAAAGCCCAGCCGTTCGCCGGCCTCGACGGCCGGCCGCACGAGCACGATGCGCCGAACGGTGTCGCGCTCGAGCGCCTCCACCGCGCAGGCCACCGCGAGATAGGTCTTGCCGGTGCCCGCCGGGCCGATGCCGAAGCTCAGGTCGTACTTGCGGATGCCGTCGAGGTAAGCACGCTGGTTCTGACCACGCGCGCGAATGATCAGCCGGCGCGTGCGCACGAGCGCCGCATCGGCGGACTCGGCGTCCCCGCCGCGGTGGACGTCGCTCGCCTCACTCAGTTGCTGCAGGCAGCTGTGCACGCGCTCGGCATCGAGCGATTCGGACTCGGTCAGTGTGAACAGCCTGCGCAGGACGTCGCCGGCAACGCTCGCGGAGGCGCTCGGACCGAGCAGGCGGAACCGATTGCCGCGATTGTTGATCTCGATGCCGAGGCCGTGTTCGATCTGCCGCAAGTGCCGGTCGAACGGCCCGCAGAGGTTCGCCAGGCGTCCGTTGTCGGCCGGCTCGAGCACCAGCTCGGAAGGGGTCAGGTCCTGCTTTCGGACTGTCATGGACAGGTTGCGCTCGACGCCGCGGATGGCCGCCACGCAGCGCCGTAATCTTCCAGGCGTCCGCGCAGCGAATTTCGCAGAGCCTCGGTGATGCGCACATCGGCAAACCGGCCGACCAGTGCGGGATCGCCGTTGAAATTGACCCAGCGGTTGTTCTCCGTGCGCCCGGCGAGCTGGCGTGCGCCGCGTCTCGACGGACGCTCGACGAGCACGCGCTGGACGGTGCCCAGCATGCCGCGGCTGATCGCCTGCGCCTGGCCGTTGATCGCCGCCTGCAGGGTCTCGAGGCGCCGCTGGCGGACATCCTGCGGCAGCTCGTCAGGCAGGGACGCGGCAGGCGTGCCCGGGCGGCGGCTGTACAGAAAGCTGAACGACTGGTCGAAGCCCGCCTCCGCGATGAGATCCATGGTGGCCGCAAAATCGGCATCGGTCTCGCCAGGGAAGCCGACGATGAAGTCAGAGGATACGGAAATGCCGGGCCGCGCCTCGCGCAGCCGCCGAATCTTCTGCTTGTACTCGAGCACCGTATGGCCGCGCTTCATGAGCGCAAGCAGGCGGTCCGACCCGCTCTGCACGGGCAGGTGCAGAAAGCTTGCGAGCTTCGGCTCGTCGGCATAGGCGCGAATCAGCGAGGGTGAGAACTCGCGCGGATGCGACGTGGTGAAGCGGATGCGCTCGATGCCGTCGATGAGCGCAACGTAGCGGATCAGCAGCGCGAGGTCCGCGGAGGCACCGTCGTGCAGCCGGCCGCGGTAGGCATTGACGTTCTGGCCGAGCAGCGTCACCTCGCGCACGCCCTGCCCGGCCAGACGGACGACCTCGGCCACGACGTCGTCGAACGGCCGGCTCACCTCCTCGCCGCGGGTGTAGGGCACCACGCAGAAAGTGCAGTACTTGCTGCAGCCCTCCATGACGGAAACGAATGCGGTTGGTCCGTCGGCCCGCGGCGCGGGCAGATGGTCGAATTTCTCGATCTCGGGGAAGCTCACGTCGACCACGGCGCGGCCGTCGGCCCGCACCCGATCCAGCATGGCCGGCAACCGGTGCAGGGTCTGCGGGCCGAATACCAGATCGACGCAGGGCGCGCGGCGTGTGATGGCAGCGCCCTCCTGGCTCGCCACGCAGCCGCCCACACCGATCAGCAGACCGGGCCGCTCGGCTTTGAGCTCGCGCCAGCGGCCGAGCAGCGAGAAGACTTTCTCCTGCGCCTTTTCGCGCACCGAGCAGGTATTGAGGAGCAGCACGTCGGCCTCGGCGGGATCCGCGGTGAGCTCGAGGCCGTGGCTCGCGTGCAGCACGTCCGCCATCCTGGCGGAATCGTACTCGTTCATCTGGCAGCCGAAGGTCCGGATGTGCAGCTTGCCTGGCATGCCCTTTCCGCGCTGGTGACGGTGTATCAAGTTACTCCGCCGGCCGGTCGGGGGAAAGGGGTGCGGTGCCGGGGTTCGGTATTTCGTTTATTCGGCGGTTTGTCATGCCGTTCAATCGAAGCCCCGAGAATAACCGAAATACCGGAGCCCGGCACCGTTAACGAACGAAGCCCATGCTCTCGAGCTTGACGATGATGCGGTGCGCCGCGTTGTCCGGGGAGATGATCTGCGTGTCGATGGACATGTCGGGACTCTGCGGCACATCGTAGGGATCGCTGATGCCCGTGAATTCCTTGATGATGCCGGCGCGCGCCTTGGCATACAGGCCCTTGCGGTCGCGCTGCTCGCAGACCTCGAGCGGCGTCGCCACGTGGATCTCGAGATAGCCGCCCAGCGGACGGATCATCTCGGCGACCTGGCGTCGCGTCTGCACGTAGGGCGCGATCGGCGCACAGATGGCGATGCCGCCGTTCTTGGTGATTTCGCTGGCGACGAAGCCTATACGCAGGATGTTGATGTCGCGGTGCTCGCGCGTGAAGCCGAGCTCGCTCGACAGGTGCTTGCGGACCACGTCGCCGTCGAGCAGGGTCACGCGCCGTCCGCCGAGCTCCATGAGCTTGACCATGAGCGCGTTCGCGATCGTGGATTTGCCCGACCCGGACAGCCCGGTGAAGAACACGGTGAAGCCCTGCCGGTGCCGCGGCGGATGGGTCTTGCGCAGCTCGTCGACGACGGCCGGGTAGGAGAACCAGTCCGGTATGTCGAGCCCTTCCTGCAATCGCCGCCGGAACTCGGTGCCGGATATGTTGAGCACGTTCTGGCCTTCCTTGACCTCGTCCTCCGGGATGTACTGGGCGCGGTCCTCGACGTACACCATGTTCTGGAACGGCACCATCGTGATGTCCAGCTCCCCGGCGTGCTTCTTCATCAGCGCCTGGGCGTCGTAGGGACCGTAGAACGGCTTGCCCTTGCTGTCGTTGCCGGGACCCGCATGGTCGCGTCCGACGATGAAGTGCGTGCAGCCGTAGTTCTTGCGGACCAGCGCGTGCAGGATCGCCTCGCGGGGCCCGGCGTAGCGCATCGCCGCGGGCATCACGCTCAGCAGCGTCCGCTCGGGGACGAAGTATTTCTCGATCAGCACCTCGTAGCACTTCATGCGCACGTCAGCGGGGATGTCGCCGGGCTTGGTCTCGCCCACCAGCGGGTGAATGAGCAGGCCGTCGCAGATTTCCTGGGCACATTTGCACAGGTACTCGTGGGCGCGGTGGATGGGGTTGCGCGTCTGGAACGCTGCGACCGTCCGCCAGCCGCGCTGGGTGAAGGCGTCGCGCGTGGCCGCCGGCGGAAGCCGAAACTCGGTGAACTGCTCGCCCGGCTCCTTCTCGGGTGTGACTGTGATGACGTGAACCGGGCCGCCGACCAGCCAGTCGCCTTCATCAACGACCGACTTGACACCCGGATGTGCCTCATCCTCGGTGCGGAAGACGTTGGAAATCTCCAGTTTCTTGTCGTGCGGATAGATCTCTTCAACGTCCATCACCGCCAGCAGCGTGCCGTCGGCGTGATGGAGCGCGGCCTGCGATCCTGTCTTCAGCGTCGCCTTGACCGCATCGTCCACTGCCAGCGTGATTGGGATCGGCCAGACCGTCCCGCCCCCGGAACCTGCCAGCCGCATGTCGCGGCAGATCGACTCGAAGTCCGCCTTCTTCACGAATCCCGTCAGCGGGCTGAAGGCGCCGATGGCGATCATCTCCAGATCGCACGCCTGCTTGGCCGAGAGCGTGATCTTCGGCAGATCGGCCGCCTTGGCGCGAAGTTCCTCGGCCTTTGCCGATGAAGCGATCCGATTCACCAGTGTCCCGCCGTGCGGGGGGATAAGTCCGGCCGACATGCGCCAATCTCCTTCCAAAAACGTCTGTTTTCAACAAAGAACGGGCGATCGTAGGCACGGAAACGAAATGGGCAACAGGTTCAACCCGCTCGCGGCATCGATTCCGCGGCTTCTTACCCTGTTTCACGTCCGGGAACGGTCATCAGCGGTCGCCCATCCCCGCCCGGCGCAAGGCTGACCGCGCCGCCTGCCGCACTGACTGCGGGTGGTCCGCCGATTCAGCCATTGCGCGCAATCGCTCCGAAAGCGCACGGCCGACCTCCGAGTTCGACACCCCGTGACCCTTCGTCAACGCATTGCCCGCCGCGATCGCCGCGTTGCGATGCATCATATGAAGTTTCGCGCGTTTCATCGCGCTGCGCGCAAAGGCGCGGCGGCGATCATCCTCCGTCCAATGCAGTACGGCAAGGAGATCAAACTCTTCGCGCATCGGTTCGTACGCGGGAAAGACATCCGCCTGCCGCTTGGCGCGCGTGCGCTGATTGTGCGGGCAGACTTCCTGGCAGATGTCGCAGCCGAAGACCCATGCACCCATCGCGTCATGATACTTTTCATCAATCACACCGCGATGCTCGATCGTCAGGTACGAGATGCACTTTGTCGCATCGACCGACCACGGCGTGATGGCGTCCGTCGGACACGCATCGATGCATCGCGTGCAGGAGCCGCACGGATCGTCCTCAGCCGGGCTCGTCGGCTCAAGCGCAAGCGTCGTGATGATCTCGCCCAACAGGAGATAACTTCCCACGCCGCGTTCGATGAGCAGCGTGTGCTTGCCGATCGCGCCAAGACCCGCGCGCTGGGCGTGCCCGCGCTCCATCACCGGCGCGGTGTCGACGCACGCGCGAAAGGTCACATCCGGGAACATCTCACGGAGTTCGTCGCAGAGTGCAATCAGCCGCCGCCTGATGACCTTGTGATAATCGTCCCCGCGCGCATACCGCGCGATCCGGCCGAGAGCCGAAGACCGAGGTCCGACAACCCCTTCCCCTTTCGCCCTTTCGACCCTTCGGCCTTTCGACGTTTCAACATGGTGCCTGTCCGCGACACAGATGATCGCTTTCGCCCCCGGCACCATTGCTGCGGGATCGGTGCGCAGTTGGACGTTGCGGGCCATGTACGTCATTTCACCGTGCTTCCCCGCCTCAATCCAGTTGAGATACGCCCCCGGCCGGTCGATCGGCTGCGCATCACACACCCCCGCCAGCGCGAAGCCGAGTTCGCGGCAACGGGTCAGCACAAGTTGGGTGGCGTCGATCGCGGACACTTCAATTGATCCGGGTTTGCATGAACGCGCCCCTGCAACGATGATTCACCGCTGAGCCGCAGAGGGAGCGAACCCGGCATGATCATCAGATCATCGTGAGTCAGCCGAATCCCCGCACCAGTCTGCCGTCATTGACACACAACCTGTTTTCTCCGCGCTCTCTGCGGCACTGCGATGAGTCCTCCCCACGGCGTTCAC
>DATLFD010000056.1:0-13170 GCA_035524935.1 Gammaproteobacteria bacterium
GGGCAAGGGCGCGGAGACGAGCCACGCACCGGCTGCCGTGACGAGAATCAGCGCCGGGTTGACCGGCCTCATGGCCGATGCGCTCCGAGCAGGGAATCCGCGCGATCGCGTGCGAGCAGCTCGATGCGCGCTACCGCCTCCGCGCCGTTGCGCGTGAGGCTGCGCTGGATCACCCACGGGCCGATCACGGGCGGCACCCAGAAATCAGGCTCCATCTCGAGGCTGTAAAGCACGCGCGTCGCCTCGCCGGCCCGCTCGAGGCGCCAGTGCGCGCGGCTGTACCTGAGATCGCTGCGCTCGGGGTCGGCGGTGGCCACGATGTCGGTCACCGGATCGACCTCGAGCCTCTCCACACGCTCGACTGTCTGACAGAAGAACAGTACGCAGCCCTGGGCTCGGGTATACACGACCCCTTCGCCGTCTTCGACGGGCTCGAGGTAGCGGCTGTCGGTGAACACGCTCGAGATGCGCTCGAAATGCTCGTAGTCGGTGAGCACGGCATACACTGACTCGATCGGTGCATCGACGAGAGACTCGGAATTCACGTAATAGCGTTCACCGGCATGATCGACGTCGACGCGGCGGATCTCGGCGCTTTGCGCGCCGGCCGTGAACGCGAGGAACAGGACGGCCGCGCGCATCAGTCGCCCCACAGGTCCTTGAACTTCTTCTTCGCCTTGTCCTCGAGCTCCTGCTCGAGGTCGCGCTCCCCTGCCGGTTCGTCGCCGGCCGCATCCTTTTCGTCGTCATCGCCGAGCCGCTCGAGGATCTCGCGTTCGACTCGGTCCCGCGCCTCCTGCTTGAGCGCCGCGGAGACGTCCGGTCTCACCTTGATCTCCGACAGCGTGCCCGTGATCGCGACGGGGATGGTCTTGCCGCCGAGTGCGCCGGTCTGCGCCTCGAGCTCGGGCTTCGACACCACGGTCGCGCGCAGCCGGTAATCGACGGTCGCCTCGGGCAGGTTGATGTCACCCTGCCCGGTCACGTTGAGGAACGGCAGCTTCGCGACGAGGTCGTCGTTATGCAGGATGCCTTTGTCGACGGTGCCGCTCGCGCGCAGCTCCGTGACCTCGGTTCGCGGGGGACCTTCCCGGCCCGGCGCTGCCGGTTGGCCGGGAATGAGTGCGCGCGCCTTGCGGATCTCGTGCCAGATATCGATGCCCTCGATGGCGCCCTCGGCGAGCGCGAGCTTGACCGTGCCGTCAAGCGTTCGGCGCATCTGCCCGACGTTCGCGCCTGCGGCCGACAGCACGAGATCGCCGCTCGCGGTGCCCGAGATGCGCTCGAGCTCGTACATGTCGCGCGTGAGCGCGCCGACCTGGATGCCTTCCACGTGCTCGTCGAGCGAGACGCGCGGCGGCGAGGCGGCGACGTCGAGGCGGATATCGCCGACGTAGCGGCCGCCATAGAAGCCGGCCTCGAGCGGATGCAGCCGCAGGGTCCCGCCGTCGGAGCGCACCACCAGGCGGACGTTCTGCAAGCGCATCTCCGACAACACCACCTCGCCGATCTCGAGCGAGCCGTCGAGCAGGAGACCGCGCAGCGTATCGACCGGAATTTCGACGTCGTCGATCGGCGCCGCGGCGTCGTCGGCGCCGGCGTCGTCCTCGTCCTCCGGCGGCAGGTAGCGGTCGAGATCGATCGCGTCGACCGTGAAGGCGAAGCGAAGCGGGGCGTCCTCGGCCGCGGGCATGCGCAGCTCGCCGGTGATGCGGGTATCGTCGAGCCGGGCTCCGAGATCGTCGAGCGCGAGGCCGTCCTCCCCGTAGGCGATCTTCGCCTCAAGGCTCGCCGCGCCAAGCGCGCCCGGATCGGCGGTCTCGAGCGGCATGTCGAGAGCGGACAGGAGCTCGCGCGGCGAGAACTCCGGCACCACGAGCTCGCCGGTGACCTGGGGCGCATCGACGATGCGCGTGCCGCTCGCCTGCACGCGCGCCTCGAGGCCGGGGAGCTTTACGACCAGAGCATCGAGCGCGAGCGTCTGCGCCTCGGTATCGATCGCGACCGCGTCGGCGGCGACCGCGATCTGCATCGCGTCCTCGCCCGGCACGGCCTCGCCGGAGACCTCGAGGTCGAGCTGCGGCGCCTCGAGCGTGAAGCGCCCGTTCTCGATGTCCACCGCCGCCCTGGTGTCGAGCCTGACCTGCGCGCGCAAGGCCGGCTCGCTGCTCTCGATGGCGAAGCTCGATACCACCTCGAACGGCTCGCCGGGCTCGAGGGTGCCCGTTTCGAAATCGAAGTCCTCGAGCACGTAGCGCGTGCCCGCGGCGGCATCCGTGTAAGAGACGCGCGCGTCGGACACCTCGACCGCGTGCACGGAGATGGATGGCGGAGCGCCTTCTTCCTCCGGCGCGGGCTCCGGCGCCTCGTCGTCGGCGAGATCTTCCCAGTTGCTGCGCCCGTTCGCATCGACCTGGAGATCGAGCGAGAGGCCGTCGAGGCGCACGGTGCCGATCTCGATCTCGCGACGCAGCAGCAGGGGCAGCAGGCGCAGGCTCAGGCTCGCGCCGTCGATCTCGGCGAACGGCTCGTCGCCGAAGCCGGGCGCATTGGACAGGGTGGCGTGACCGACGCCGATCGCGAGCCAGGGGAACAGGCTCAGGCTCAGGTCGCCGTCTATCGAGAGCTCGCGGCCCGTCTCTTCTTCCGCGGCGGCGGCAATGTCATCCTTGTAATCGTTGGGATCGAAGAACAGGGCGACCAGCAACATCGCGAGGACGACGAGCCCCAGCACGACGCCGGCGACGATGCCGAAGATTTTCAGTCCGCGCGCCATGGACCTCCTGTGCGCGAGTCCCTGTCCAGACCGTGACGCGGGCAGTCGACCCGCTTCGCTCCCGGTGCGCCCGGCGTTGTCATCCCGGCGCAAGCCGATCGTCGTCCTTTCATCATTCCGGCGAAAGCCGTTTAGTCATCCCTTGCGACGAGACGATTATACACGCGGCATTTCGCGGCCGGTGCAAGGCGCGCCGACAGCTATACTGCGAAGGGAGGGACCGATGCTCCATGCGCACCTTCGCTCGGCGGCGAAACTGCTCGGCTACCCGTTGCAGCCCGTTCCGCTGATCGCGATTGTTTTCTTCACGCTCGGGTTTGCGCTCGCGGCCATGGCCGGACTACTCGGTCTGCCGCTCTTCGCCCTGCTCGTCGTATGGCTCGCGAAGTACGTGTTCATCGTCGTCGAGAACAGCGCGCAGGGCCGCCGCGAGCCGCCCGTGCTGTCGCGGGAGATGATCAACCCGTTCGGCGAATCGCGGCACTTGCTGCTGCTCGGCGTGCTCGCGATCTACGCCGGATTCGCCGCGTGGCTGGGCGGCATGCTCGGCCGCGACGCGATGCTGCTGTTCCTGTGGGCCGTGGCCCTGCTCCTGCCGGCGAGCATTGCGCTGCTGACCGTGGAACAGCGCCTGCTGCCGGCGCTCGACCCGCTGCGCATGCTCAGGCTTGCCGCCGCGCTGCGCTGGCGCTATGCGCTCCTGTGGCTCGCGGTCGCCGGCTGCGTGTCGCTGCCCGCGCTCGCGCCGTTGCTGATTCGACAACCGCTGCTGCTCGTTGTGGTTTGGATTTACGGCGTCCTGCTCTGCGCCCACGCGTTCGGCCGCGTGCTGTATGAAGGCCGGGACGCGATCGGGCTCGACGTCGAGATCGAGCCGGACCGCGTGCTGGCGCGGCTCAGGCGCGAGCGCTGGCAGCGCATCGAGCGCGTGCTCGACGAGGTCTGGCGCCAGGCGCGACAGGGTAAGCTGCGCGCGGCCTACGCCGCTCTGCTCACCGGGCTCGAGGAAGAAGTCGTCGATACGCAGGAGCGCATCGCCGTGCACGAACGGCTGCTCGGCTGGGACGACCGCTCGCTCGCGCTCGCGCACGCCCGCGACTGGTTGGGTGAGCTGGTGCGCGGAGGTGAAACGCCCGCGGCGTGGCGCCTGTGCGCGGACTGCCTGAGCGTGGATGCGCGATTCCGGCCGGCCGATGCGGACGCCGCGTTCGCGCTGGCGAAGTTCGCGCTCGAGGGCGGCGATACGGATCGGGCGCTGCTGCTGCTCGAGGACTTCGACACGCACTACGACGGGCGAGGCCCGATCCAGGCGGCGGCGCTCCTCGCGATCCGCGTGCTGCTCGACAGGCGCGACGATGCGCAACGAGCGGGGCAGGTGATCGACCGGCTGCGGGCGCGGTTCGGCGCGGCCGGCCTCAGGCCGGAGCTGGCGGCGTATGCGGCGACCGTCGACCTGCGCCCTCCCCCTGCCCCCTCCCGGGACGGGAGGGGGTAAGAGATCAGTCCTCGTCGCAGAGCTCGACGGAACCGCTCAGCGTGTTAACGCGCACCTGCGCATCGCCGTCGCCCTCGGTGAAGCGCAGCTCCGAGCCGGGCGCATACTGGCTCTTCCTCTGAGGCTTCGGGCCGAAGCAGTTGTCGATGTCGCCGCTGAAGGTCTCGATGACGTACTCGGCATTGCGCGCGTTGCCGAGCATGAGCTCTATCTCGCCGCTGATGGTGTCTGCGTCGACGCGAGCGTCGTCGGCGAGTTTGACGGACAGCCTGATCGAGCCCGACGTCGATCGCGCCTCCAGCCGATCCGCCGTCTCGCCGGTGACGTCGATGTCGCCGCTGACGCTCGCCGCCGTAATCTCGCCACCGAGATTCTCGACGATTGCGTCGCCGCTCACGGTGTTCACCTGGGTCGTCGTGCTGGCGCCGTCGCCGCTCACCCGGGCGTCGCCGCTCACGGTGCGCACCTGGACCTCCTCCTCGCTGACCGTCGTGATCACGTCGCCGCTCACGGTGCCCAGCGACTGCGCGCCCAGCACCTTCTCGACGGTGATGTCCGCGGACACGGTGGAGACGTTCACGCGGCTGCGCTCGGGCACTTTGACATTGAGCTCCGAGTCGGAGTCGCGGCGATGCGAATGCTTGTCACGCGGAAAGACGACCTTGATGAGCGTGTGCTTGCGCTTCGCAACGAACTCGAGGCGCTCGGCGTCGTCAGCAAGCTCGCCGGTCACCTCGACCTCGTTGCGGTCCCAGCCGGTAACCGTCACGGTGCCGGCGAGGTTCGACACCTCGACCTCGCCGCGCGGGTCGGCGGCGGCCCGTTCCTTGATTTTCTCGCCGGCATGGGCGGCCGGCACGGCCAGCATGGCGAGCGCTATCGCTATGCGCGCGTTCATAAATCGATCCTCTCGCGTATGGGGTCGGTGGAGCTGTTGAGATCGGCGAGGACGAACATTTCGTCCTGGTAGGCGGTCAGCAACAGCCGTTGCAGCAGGATGTTGTCGGGATCTTCGGCCAGCGCCGCGTTGATGGCGTCGAGCGCGCTGCGTATCTCGATGAGGTTGTCGATGACGACCGTCCGCGTCTCGGGCGAGAGCGTCGCGAGCCGCTGCTCGAGCGTCGTCGTGAGCTCGGCGCGCGTGCGCAGGTAGTCCTCGCCGAGCGCGTGGTGCGTGCCGAAGCGGGCGGGCTCCGCCCAGACGTCGGCGAGGCTGTCGGCCCAGCCGCCATCGGCGTGCTCAACGACCGTCTGCGGGGTATGCGCCGGCCGGTCGAGCAGCATGAAGGTCGCCAGCGAGCCGGCGGCCAGCAGCGCTACCGCGGCAGCCATTCGGCCGAGCCACGTGGTGCGTCGCGCCCCGGTTCGCTCATCGCGAATGCACGCCTCGATGCCCGGCCACAGATCACGCGCGGGCTCGATCTCGCGCGGCAGCGCCGCCGTGGCGCGCTCCAGCGCCGGCGATGCTTTATCGGGTCCTTCTGTCGTTTCCGTCATGTCGATGGCCTCATGCGTCGAGCCGGGCCCCGAGGAGCTTGCGGGCGCGGTGCAGCTGGGCCTTGCAGGTGCCGACGGCCACGCCGAGCGCGCTGGCTGCTTCCTCGTGGCTGTAGCCGTAGACGCTGTGCAGCACGAACACGTGGCGCGCGCCCTCCGGAAGGGACGCGATCGCCTTGTCGAGATCGATGCGATGCTCCGCGGGGTTGCCGCGCCGTTCCGCACGGCTGATCTGCTGCTCGTTGTCGACCAGCTCGAGGTGCGCGCGCTCGCGCCCCGCCCTGCGCTTGCGGCTCAGCACTTCGTTGACCGCGATGCGGTGCAGCCAGGTGCCGAACGTGCTGGTGCCGCGGAATTGCGCGAGCTTGCGCCAGGCGCTGATGAAAGCGTCCTGAGCGCAGTCCTCGGCGTCGGCCCTCTCGCCGGTCATGCGCAGGCATAGTGCATAGATCCTGCCGATGTGCATTCGATACAGCGCCTCGTAGGCAGCCACGTCGCCCTGTTGAGCGCGCCTGACCTGGTCTGCTACGGCAATCGCCTCCGGCGCGGCAGCCGCACCCGGGCAGGAATCCGACGTCAAACGCTGCGCTCCGGCTCCATGGTCCTTGTTCGTAGAATTGGACGGTCCACGGCCGCCCGGGGTTTATAGCCCGAAAGGATGCGCGCCCGGCAAGGGCCGGATCAAGACCGTGGGGAGGCGCGGCTCAGCAGCCGCGGGTATCGAGATCGACCAGCGGCACGGCGCCGGGCCGGATGGCCGGTACGTAGCGAACGCTGCACCGGACAGGATCGCGGGCGCCGGTGCGGGTCCAGAGCCCCGGCGCGAACGTGAATCCCCCGATCGGCACGATGGCCTCATCGATGGAGGCGGCCGTGGGATACCCGCCTTCCAGGGCAATGGGCCGGCCCTGGATGACGACCCTGTCCGACTCGCCCTGCACGTCCGACAGCTCATGGGCCAAGAAGGCGCTGGTGCGCGCGCTGCTGGCTAGATTCTGCACAGCCGCGGCGTGAGCGTCGGCCTGCTTGTAGACGAAGCGCGGCACGGCGAACGCCGCCAGCATGCCGAGCACGGCAATGACGGCCAGCAACTCGCTCAGGGTGAAAGCGCGGCATCGGGAAACCATGCGCCGATTCTTCGCCGCACCGCCCCCCGCTGTCCGTGATTGCCGTCACATTCCAATAAGGGTTCGGATCCAAGGATCCGACCCCTGTGGATAGTCAGCCGCCGAGCTTGTCGTCGATGAAACCCTCGAGCCGCTCGACGGCTTCCTCCTCTAGCCGCTCGCGGCCGGCCTCGACGGCGCTCGACTTCGCCGTCTCGAGCGCCTCGGCGACGATGGGACGCAGGATCTCCTCGAGCGCGTCCGCGGCCGTGGCACCCGCCGCGCCGCTGCCCACGTCGGTCGCGCGGATGCGCGGCAGGGCGAACTCGGCGTTACCGAGCAGCTCCGAGCGCAGACGCAGTCTCGCCGCCTCGAGCACGAACTCGTCGATGACCACGTTGCGCGACTCCGCGGCATCCTCGTCCCCGGCAGGTGGGCCGGCGTACGCCGACACGTTGTCGACGAGCGTCTGCAGATTGCTCTGCGCGCTGCCCTTCTGCTCGAGATTGATGTCGGCTGAGCCGACGCGCAGTTCGCGGACGCGCACGGTGTCGTCGAGCAGCGTCGCCGGGTCGAGCACGAGACGGATGTCCTCGAAGCGGATCGCGTGTCCGGTGTCGAATCCCGGCGGATTGTCGATGACCAGGCCGGCGATCTCGCCTTCGGCGGCGCGCACTGCGATGTGCAGACCGTCGACGTCGACGCTGGTGCCGGTGGCGGCCGAGCCGTTGTCCTCGATCGCCTTCGTCACGATGCGGTCCAGATTGTCGAGCACGAGCCAGACGGCGACCGCAGCGACCGCGAGCAACAGGCCGATCGCAACCAAGGGTAACTTCAGGGACTTGCGCATTATCCTTCCTTCTTGCCGGTGCGGCTCTTAGAATGACGCCGGCCTGCAATCAATATCAATAACCGCCGGCGGAGTGCATATGTACAATCGGCTTTTCGCGTTTTACCTGATATTCGCCATGACCGCCCAGGTGCAAGCCGCGGACGTTCGGGCCGACCGGCAATTCGAGACGCTCGGCGCGAAATACGTCGACGAGTTTCCGGCCTTCAACCCTGTCTCTGCCACGCAGCTCGGCGATCACCGCTTCGACGCGGAGCTCGACGAGATCAATTCGCGGGCGACGAAACGCAGAATCGCCTTCGTGAAAGACATCCGCGCCGAGCTCGACGACATCGATCGCGACGAGCTTTCAGCTGCCAACAAGGTCGATGCCGAGCTGCTCGACAACGAGCTCGAATACAGCCTGTGGCAACTCGAGACGCTCAAGTCCTGGACCTGGAACCCGACCTTCTACACAGACCTCGCCGGCAGCGCGATCTACGGGCTGCTCGCGCGCGACTTCGCCCCGCTGCCCGAGCGCCTCGCCAATGCGGGCTCGCGGCTGGAAAAGATGCCGCGGCTGCTCGAGCAGGCGCGCGATGCGCTCGAACCCGCCCGCGTGCCGAAAATCCATGCCGAGACCGCCATCAAGCAGAATCCCGGCGTGCTGTCGATCATCGATGCAATGATCGTGCCGCAACTCGCGACACTCGCGGCCGGGGAGCGCAAACGCGTGGGGGCGGCGGTGGAGAAGGCGCGCGAGGCCGTCGGCGAGCATCAGGAATGGCTCGAGGAAAAGCTTCTGCCGAAGGCCGAGGGTGGTTTCCGCGCCGGCGCGGAGCTGTTCGACGCCCGGCTGCGCTACACCCTGCATAGCCCGCTGACCCGCCTGGAGATTCGCGACCGCGCGGAGCGGGAATACCAGCGCGTGCGCGAGGCAATGTACGAGGTCGCGAGCGAAGTGTATGCGAAGGAATATCCGCACACGATCTTTCCGGCCGCGCCAGACGAGACCTACCGGCAGGCGATTGTGCGCGCCGCGCTCGAGGTCGCCTACGCGCAACGGCCCGGCCGCGACGAGATCGTCGAGACGGCGAAGCAGGATCTCGCCGAGACCACCGAGTTCGTTCGCGAGCACGACCTCGTGACCATGCCCGACACGCCGATCGAGATCATCATCATGCCGGAATTCCAGCGCGGCGTGGCGGTCGCCTACTGCGACTCGCCGGGGCCTCTCGATGCCGGGCAAGAGACCTTTTACGCGGTGGCGCCGCTGCCGGAGGACTGGAGCGAGGAGCAGGTGCGATCATTCCTGCGCGAGTACAATCTGCTGTCGATCAAGGAGCTGACCATCCACGAGGCCATGCCGGGGCATTACCTGCAGCTCGCCCATTCGAACCAGTACCCGTCCACGTTGCGCGCCGTGCTGGCGTCGGGTCCGTTCATCGAGGGCTGGGCCGTATACGCGGAGCGCATGATGATCGAGGCCGGGTACATGGACAAGGACCCGCTCATGCGGCTCATCAACCTCAAGTGGTATCTGCGCGCAGTGACCAACGCCATCATCGACCAGGCGATCCACGTCGATGGCATGGAACGCGACGAAGCCATGCAGCTCATGATCGAGGGCGGGTTCCAAGAGGAGAGCGAGGCTGCCGGTAAGTGGGTGCGCGCGCAGCTCAGCTTCGGTCAGTTGTCGACCTACTTCGTCGGTTACCAGGAGCATGCCGACTTGCGCCGCGAGGTCGAGCAGATGTGGGGCGAGCATTTCGCGCTCAAGCGCTACCACGACGAGGTATTGTCATACGGATCGCCGCCCGTCCAGTTCGTGCGCGCGCTGATGCTCGACAAGCCGGTGCCGAGCGGACCGTGACTGCATGCCACGGCGCGTGAGCGCCTGATCCGTGGCCGAACAGTCGTACAAGCACGGCGTCTATTGCGTGCGAGAGGACGTGCCCTACGCCGACGCCGTGCGTGCGTTCATCGAGTCGTTCGATTTCCGCGACCGCACGAAGTACGAGCCGATAGCCACGACCAATCGCCGCAACAAGCTGTACGCGTTTCATTTTCCGCCGGCGGACCGGCGCCTGGTGGTCAAGATTTTCGGCGTCGATCCAGCGCTATCGGCGCGCCAGCGAGCCGCGCTGTTCATGACCAGCTTGGCGAAGAATTATCCGCGCGCCTCGTTCGCCGGTGCGCGGATACTCGAGCAGGCGGGCATCCCCGGCGCGCGGGCCGTGGCCTACTGGACGTTCCGCCCGGACTTCCAGCATATGGACGGCTATTACCTGTACGAGGAAATTCCCGCGAAGACCAGCGTGCACAGGTTCCGCGAGAGCATCCGCGGCGCGCCGAGCGAGCTCGAGCGCCGTGCCTGGGACCGCATGATCGACGAGATAGCGCATATCAGCCGCGACCTGCACGAGAAGAATATACGCCATGGCGCGCTCGAGCTCGGCAACTTTCTCGTCGACTTCGGCAACCACGGCGCGCGACCGCGCAACGAGACGGATGCCGACAACGCGCGGCTCTATCTCATCGACACCGACCGCGTGTCCAAGGCGCGCATCCTCGTGCCCGGGCTCAAGCGATTCCTCGATCTCAACTGCCTGCGGCGACTCGATTTCGATCGCGAGGGCCGCCGCGCATTCGTCGGCCGCTATCTCGGCGAGCAATATTTGACGGCATGGTGGTACGTGCTCGAGCTCTGGCGCCTGCGCCGATTCCGCCTGCGGAAATGGCTGCGCGGCGAAAAGCGCGGCTCGAGCTCCACCCTGCAGCCCCGTTGAAATAGGGACATTCCTGATTTTCGGCCGCTGCAGCCGTCACAAATCCTTTTCCGTTTGCAAGCCGCCGAAAATCAGGAATGTCCCTATTTCCCCGCGAGCAGGGCATCCAGGCGCGACGTGACGTCCTCGACCTCGATGAGCTGCATGGCGAACGGGCGGCGCACGCGCACGCCCCACGGGAGCTCCTCGACGCTTTTGCCGAAGAACTGCTCGACCGCCTCGGGATATTTGTTCACCAGCCACTCGCGGCTCAGATAGGGCGCTGCGCGCTCCGGGTTGGTGACCGCGTACAGGCCGATCACCGGCGTGCCGACGGTCGTCGCCATGTGCGCCGGACCCGAATCCGGACAGATCAGCACGGTTGCCCGTTCGAGGAGCGCAAGAAGCTGCTTGAGCGTGGTCGCGCCGATCAGGTTCCCGGGCGCGCGGTCGGTGAGCTCGCATATGCGCATGCCGTACTCGAGCTCGAGCGTGCTGCGGCCGCCGGTCAGCAGGGTCGGCATGCCGTGCCGCGCCGCGGCGTGATCGATGACCGCCGCGTACCGCTCCGGACTCCAATTGCGAAAGTTGCGCTGGCGCCCGCGCATCTCACTGCTGCACGGACTCAAGATGAGCACCGGCCCTCCGGCCGGTACATAACGATCGGCGAACTCGCGATCTGCCGCTCCCAGTGGAATGTTCCATTCGAGCCGCCGCTCGGTCACACCGAGCGCCTCGGCGAAGCCGAACAGCGCATCCATCACGTGCTGGCGGTCCTTTGCCTCGATCTGCCGGTTTGTGAACAGCCACTGCAGATCGCTCGCGCGCTCGCGGTCGAAGCCCAGCCGCGTCTCCGCGTGCACCGCCAGGCTCGCGAGGTTTGCGCGCATGGACGCGTGCATGTGCAGCAGCAGCTCGAAGCGCCGGCCGGCGAGCACGCGGCGCAGGTCGCTCAGGCCCGCCCGGCCGCTCGACTTCTCGAGCACCACCAGCTCGATGTCGCGGATGCCGGCGAGCAGCGACGCCTCCGTGCGGCCGATGACCCAGGTGAAGCTCGTCTTCGGCCACGCGGCCTGCAGCGTGCGCACGACCGGCAGCGTGTGGCAGACATCGCCGATCGCGGATAGGCGGATGATGCAGACGCTTTCCGGCCCCTCGCCAGGGCTGAAGGGCAGCGTCGGGTCAGTGGACAAGATCAGTCACTGAACATTCCCTTGACCGCCTTTGCCATCTCCTCCGGCGCAACTTCCCGCACGTGGGTGGCCACCGACCAGGAATGGCCGAAGGGATCCTCGAGCTTGCCGTAGCGATCGCCCCAGAACATGTCCGCGACGGCCATGGTCTCCGTGGCCCCGGCCTCGAGCGCGCGAGTGAAAAACGCGTCGACATCCTCGACGTAGAGGTGCAGCGTCACCGGCGAGCCCTTGAGGGACTGCGGGCCGAGGCAACCCCAGTCGGGAAACTCGTCGACAACCATCATGGGCGAGTCGCCGATCTGGATCGCCGCGTGCAGGATCTTGTCGCCTGGCGTCGTATGCCGGGCGATTTCGAGGGCGCCGAACGCGCGCTTGTAGAATTCGATGGCTTTCGCCGCCTCCTTGCAGACGATGTGCGGCGTGATCGTGTGCATGCCCTCGGGAATCGGTTTGATGTCGGCCATGTCAATTCTCCGCAGTGCCTGCCCGCAACGGCTGACCCGCCCAGCCGGCGCGGACAAGGGATGGGTGAAGTTTATTCGCCAGCCCGGGCGCGGACAGGCGTCCACCGGGACCGGCGGCGGTCGAAACGCCCCGCTTCGTTTTCCGCGTCGTAGGATACAGCCGCGACCGGCACATCGAAAAACTCGCTGGCGCGGAGATTGACGATGGCCCACTGGCGGCCGTCGCGTTCCATGACGGCGCCGACGTAGATGCCGCAGTCGCGACAGACGAGAAAGTCCGCGGTGCGCAGGCCGAAGCGGTATCGCGACACGGCGTCAGGGTCGCGAATCCGGAAGACGACGCTGCCGTCCGGATCCGAGGCGCTTTTCGCATCGTGCTTGCGGCAGAACGAGCAGTCGCAGGCGCGCGGAGCGAGAGCCTCGCGCGTGCGGCGTGTCCGCAACATGTAGGTTAGATTGCCGCAGTGGCAGCTGCCTTCGATGAGCATGGTTAGGCGGACGCTTCAGTCGATTGCGCCGGCCGGTGGCATGCAGTGTTCGTCGATCCACGTGTGCACGGCGCTGTAGTCCAGTGTTGCGTCTATTGAGGTTTCGTCAGTCCGGCGAAGGCCGGAATCCAGTGTTCTCGATTACCTGGACACCTGCTCGTCACGCCGGCGAAAGCCGGGGCGGTGCAACGAATTAGTCCGAGGTTCCGTAGCTGGAGCGGGTGATGGGAATCGAACCCACGTCATCAGCTTGGGAATCCGGCGCGTGCTGCGATGCGCAACAACAGGCAACATACTACGACAGTCTTTTCAAAAAGTTACTACAATTTCGGTATTGTGTCGGGCGGTAGTTGGTTGTGCAAATTTGTAGCCAAGTGCCCCATGAATGCCCCATGCCACAATTAAGTCCCAAGGGGGCATGCTTCGGCCTTGGCTCGCAGAGGCCCTCGCCGCAGCCCCGACAGCCTCACGACGTTGTGTAAGCCAGTCGCCTCGAGTCAGATCGCCACACGGGGCATGGGCGGCCTATCTGCACGAGCCTGTGCGTTTGG
>DATLFD010000057.1:0-24932 GCA_035524935.1 Gammaproteobacteria bacterium
GGCTCTGCCCGGACAGGTTGATCGAGCACATCGCCAGTCGTTCGCGTTCGTCCGCTTCCGAGACCAGCCAGCGAAACGCATTGTCGACGACCCAGCGATCGATGTTGGGCGTGATACCGTAGCGTTCTGCGGCGGCGATGAATAGCTCCGGCGAGACCAGCGAACCGTTTTCGTCGCGCATGCGCAGCAGGAGCTCGTAATGGGCGCCGGTATCGCTGGTCTGCAGCGGCAGGATGGTCTGGCGGAACAGCTCGAAGCGCGACTCCTCGAGGGCGTTGTTGATGCGCGTCGCCCACTGCATCTCCCGGCGGCGGCGCATGAGATCGATATCGTTCTCGGCATAGCTGTGGATCCGGTTGCGCCCCGCTTCCTTCGCGGCCGCGCAAGCGCTGTCGGCGGCGCTCAGCACGGTCGCCACTTCCTCGTTGTCGGCGGCGAGCGGCACAACGCCTATGCTCGCACTCAGGCGAAAGGTGCGCTCGTCCCAGACGAACTTGAAGTCGCGCACCGCCTCGCGGAGCGATTCCGCGGTGCTCATTGCTTCCTCGAGAGAGCAGCTTTCCAGCAGCAGGCCGAACTCGTCACCGCCGAGCCGTGCGAGGGTGTCCCGCCAGCGGATCTTCGACTTGAGCAGCGCGCCGAGCTGGCCGAGCAGCGCGTCGCCGGCGCTGTGACCGCACGAATCGTTGACGATCTTGAACTGGTCCAGATCGAGGTAGCAGATCGCGTAGGAGGTCTCGCGAGCCTTGGCGCTCTTGAGCGCGCGCTCGAGACGGTTCTCGAACTCACGGCGATTGACGAGCCCGGTGAGGATGTCGTGGCTCGCATGGTAGCTCAGCCTCCGGTTCAGCTCGCGTGACTCGCTGACGTCGTGGAAGACCAGCACGCCGCCGCTCACTTTGCCCGCACCGTCCTGGATCGGTGCCGCCGTGCTCTCGATGTACAGCTCATTGCCGTCGCGCCGTATGAGCAGCGTCGGGCGCACCGACTTGATCGGCCGCGCGCGGCGGATAGCGACCGCGAGCGGGTTCTCGATCGGTTCGCAGGTTTCCTCGTGAAAGCCGCGGAAGATCTCGTCCACTGGCCGGCCGAACGCATCGTCGAGCTTCCAGCCGGTGAGGCCTTCGGCCACGGGATTCAGATACTCGACCATGCAGGCGGAGTCGGTCGTGACCACGCCGTCGCCGATCGACTGCAGCGTGATCTGGGCGCTCTCCTTCTCCCGGAACAGCGCTTCTTCGTAAAGCTTGCGCTCGGTGATGTCGAGCTCCACGCCGACCAGCCGTTTGAGCCGGCCGTGCTCGTCCTGCAGGGCTCGCGCGCGGCTCAACACCCAGCGCCATTCGCCGTTACGGTGGCGCATGCGATGCGTGCTCTCGAACAGCTCGGTACGGCCTTCCAGATGATCGCGGATCAGGCTCTGCACCCGCGCCATGTCGTCGGCATGCACCAGGCTGCGCCATTCGGGCACGACCCCCTCCGGCGATTCGTCGTCATAGCCGAGCATCGCTTTCCAGCGCGGCGAAAAATACATCCGGTTCGACTGCACGTCGAAATCCCACACCCCGTCGTTCGCACTGTAGGTGGCCAGCTCATTGCGCTCCTCGATGCTGGCAAGCTGCGCTGCAATGTGCAGCCGCTCGAGACCCGAGGCGAAGCTCGCGCCGAGCAGCTTGAGCAACAGATGCAGATCGGCGTCCCACCGCTCGCGCGGCTGACCGCTGTACAGTGCGATGAATCCGCCCGGGCGGCCCTCGAGCTCGAAGCCCATCAGGAGCACGGAGGCGATCTTGAGCTCGGCGAAGCGCTGCGCTTCGACTGCGAAAGCGCGGCGCGGGCGCGAAGTGTCGTCTATTTCCAGCAGCCGCATGTGCGACAACCGGGTACGCATCCACGGCCAGTCACCGAGCGACTCGCCCTCGAGCACGTCCGGATTGCACGGCGCGAACACGGCTGCCGCCGAAAACACTTTCTGAATACAGGTCTGCAGATCGTCGAAGAGCGCGATGCATGCGGCATCTGTGCCGGTCGCCTCGCGCAGCGACTGCAGACAATGCACGACGTGCTCGTCGGTATCCTTGTCCGGCAGGCTCTGGAAATCCACCGCGATCTTGGTGGCGATGACGTCGACGGCGATGCGTTTGGGTGTGGCGGCGCGGCCGATCAGATCATGCCGCGGCGTGTCCTGCTCTGAGGCCTGCTCTGTCTCGCCGGGCTCGAGCAGCGATGCCATTGCGTCACCCGCGCCCGGTTCCACGTTCCGCGCCGCCGGATGGTGGTCGTTGTGAAGCGTTGCGGATTCGTTTCGTGCTCACGACACCGGTTCGCAGGAGCAGTCCGGCCGTATTCTGACATGCTTTCCGAAGAAAACAAGATAAGCTTCTGTTATCTACAGGAATTACCAGGCCGAAACGGCAGGTCGCGCCAACGGCGGCAATAGCGCGCGCGCGCGCAGACGAAAGTCGGTGCCGGAAAGAGGAGTCGAACCTCCGACCTTCGCATTACGAATGCGCTGCTCTACCGACTGAGCTATTCCGGCACGGGCCGCGCAGTATAAGAAATGCTCCCCGGTGCGGCAACGCCGTGCGCGCAGAGTCCTTCGGCTTTACCGCAAATGCTCTTTGTCGTTCCGGCGAAAATCGGAATCCAGGCGTTATCTTCGGGAACAGGCGTTCGCCGTGCGACGATTCACGTGGATTCCACGGCTCGTCGGTTGCGCAGGCGGATGACGATCTCGATGCCGTCTGCGACCGTGCCGGGCGGCGGCTCGGGCAGACGAAGGAGCGCGACGGCATCGTGCGGAAGGTCCAACAGCTCGCCGGTATCCACATTGTAGAAGTGGTAGTGCGGCGCCGTCGTCGAATCGTAGCAGAGGCGGCCAGGATCGATGTTCACCTCACGCACCAGCCCTTTGCTCACGAACAGCTTGAGCGTGTTGTAAACAGTGGCTTTCGACACCTTCGAGCCGCCCGCGCGCGCGGCGATGAGAACCTGCTCGGCCGACACGTGCTGCGGCCTGGCGAGCAGCGCGGCGCCGATCTCCACACGCTGCGGCGTGACCGCGATCGCGGCCCGCTCCAGCAGCTGCACCACTCGTGCGCGCAGGGCTTCGTTGTTCGCCAAATCAAGCACTTGGCCAGTATACCGTTGCGCCGCGCCGGACGCCACGGCCCCCGCCCGGCCCTGAATCCGCAGCTTCTGACCAGAAATTCGCGCCGACAAGGTCCTTTCTCCCGCCTAGCCTGATCGCATCGATTCGCAGGGACGGCACGCACCATGCGCGGGTCAGGCATCAGCTTTCTCGAGCTTCTCGTCGTCGTGGCTGTGACCGGCCTGCTGCTGTCGACGGGCGTGCCGGGATTTCTCGCGCTCGTGCAGGATAACCGTCGCGCCGCCGCGGTGAACAGGCTGGTGCATGCCTTCCACCTCGCGCGCGGCGAGGCGATCAAGCGCGCCCGGTATGTGAGCCTGTGCAAGACCGGCGGCGGTCAGGACTGCGCAGGCGGCCAGGTGCCGTGGAGCGGCGGCTGGATCGCCTTCGTGAACGAGAATCGCGATGAGCCCCCGCGTGTCGATGCCGGCGAGGCAGTCCTCCTGCGCGAGCCGCCGCTGGCGCACGTCGAGGTCACCGGCAACCGCAATGCCTTCACGTTCCGGCCATTTCATCAGCGCAGCACGAACGGTACGCTTGTGTTCTGCGATTCGCGGGGCGCGGCATCGGCCCGGGCCGTGATCGTCAGCCACACCGGCCGGCCCCGCGTATCGGATCGCGCAGCGGGAGGCGGTCCGCTGCGGTGCCCGTAGGGCCGATTTCAATCGGCCGGTGCCGCAGGACGGGTTGAATCCCGCGCCGCCCGTCGGCCGGGGCAGACCGTTCGTCGGATACCTGCCCGTCCGCCCACCGACCTTTGTATAGTCCGCGCATGAAACGCGCACGGGATCGCGGCTTCACGCTGCTCGAGCTCCTGGTGACGGTCGCGGTGGCCGCAGTGCTGCTCGGCATCGGCGTGCCGAGCTTCATCGACACGATACGCAACAGCCAGATGGCGGCCAGCGCCAACGACCTGCTCGCGGCCATGCACCTCGCGCGCACCGAGGCTGTCAAGCGGCGCACGCCGGTCACGGTCTGCAGCAGCGCCAATGCCCTCGGCGTTGCGCCCACATGCTCGGCCGGAAGCTTCAATGGCTGGATTGTCTTCGCCGACACCGATGGCGACATCGCCGTCGATGCGGCCGCGGTCCCGCCCGAGGTCATCCTGCGGGCGCACGGCCCGCTTCCGGAAACCATCACCACCCTGAGCGACAGTTCTTTCGTGTCCTTTGCGGGCACGGGATTCCGCCGCGACTTCGGCGGCAACCCGAGCGCGGGAACGATTCGGCTCTGCGACGAGCGTGGCAACGTCAACGCCGGCGGCGGCATTTCCACGGCCCGTGTGCTGCAGATAGCCGCGACCGGTCGGCCGCAGATCCTGCGCACCGAAGCGGACGTCACGGCTGCCGGAGATTGCCCCTGAATGAACGGTCCCCGCCCCTCATCGTCGACCAGGCTGCGCGGCTTCACGCTCGTCGAGGCACTGGTCGCTCTCGTCGTGCTGTCGATCGGCATGCTCGGCATCGCCGCGCTGTACGTGGAGAGCCTGAAGGCCGGCCGCAGCGCGATCTATCGCACGCAGGCGGTCAATCTCGCCGCGGACATGGCCGACCGTATCCGCGTGAATCCGGCGACTGACGGCACCGTGGCCGGGGCCTACACGGGCGCCGGCGCCGACAACGCCTGCACCGGCGGCGTCACGGACTGCACGCCGGCCGATATGGCCGCTCACGACGTCTTCCTGTGGCGGCAGGTCATTCAGAACCTGCTGCCGAACGGCCAGGGCGCGATCGCCTATGACGCCGGGCCCATCCCGGATCAGTACACGATCACGATCAGCTGGTCGGAGGTCGGCGAGGCCGACCCCGCCGTATACCAGATGGTGGTGCAGATATGAGCGCGCGGCAGAGCGGCATGAGCCTCGTCGAGCTCATGGTGGCGCTGACGATCGGCACGGTCCTCATCATCGGCGCGGTGAGCGTCTACATGCAGAGCCGCTCCTCGTATCGCGTCAATGAGGCCGTGGCGCGGCTGCAGGAGAACGGGCGGTTCGCGCTCGACACCCTCGAGCCCGACATCCGCCTCGCGCGCTACTGGGGCCAGACGAGCCGCACCAACTTCATCGATGGGCGCGCCACGCCGATCGAGCCCAATGCGTTTGCCGGCGACGACGCCTGCGGCCCGAACTGGGGGGTGAACCTCGACAGCGACATCGACGGATCGAACAACAGCTACACGCTCGCCTGCGCCGCGCATAACAATAATCCCGCGCCCGCCTCGGACGTGCTCGTAGTCCGGCACGTGAGCTCGAACCCGGCCGCACTGCAGGCCGGGCGGATCCAGCTCCACAGTGATCGCGCGCATGGCCAGCTGTTCGACGACGGCGTGCAGCCGGCCGGCTTCGTAACCACGTCCGAGACCTTCAACCTCATCACCCATGGCTATTACGTGTCGCGGGATTCGACGGCCACGAACGGCCTGCCCTCGCTGCGCCGCAAGGCCCTGATTGCCGGCCCCGACATCACGGACGAGGAGATCATTCCGGGGGTCGAGGACCTGCAGGTCCAGTTCGGCGTCGACACGACCGGCGACGGCATCATCAATCGCTACGTGAACCCGGGCGCCGTGCCGATCGGCTCGCCGATCCTCGCCGTGCGTCTGTGGCTGCGGCTGCGCACGGAAGCCATCGAGGTGGGCTTCCAGGACGACAACGTATACACCTACGCCGACCAGGTCGTCGGGCCGCTGAACGACAATTTCCGGCGCCTGCTCGTATCGAAAACCATCCTGCTCAGGAATACGCGCCAATGAACCTGATCCGCGCCCGATCGGACCGCCAGCACGGCGCTGCGCTCATCGTCGGGCTCATACTGCTGCTGGTGCTGACCCTGCTCGCCGTATCCGGTATGAGTACGGCGACTTTCGAGCTCAGCATGGCCCAGAACACGCAGTTCTCGCAGAACGCATTCCAGAATGCGGAGACCGGCATCGAGGTCGCGCTACAGAGCGGCAATTTCAATACGCTCGCGCCCACGGACGTGGAGGCGCTCGACGCCGACGGTCACGGCTACGTGGCGCAGATAGAATTTCAGAGCACGACGGCGCCGTTCGACGGCGCCTACAGCATCGGCAGCTTCTCCGCCTATCACTTCGATATCGACAGCGCCGGCGTCGCACAACGCGATGCCGCCTCCAACCATACGCAGGGCTTCTACGTCGTCGGCCCCGCGGGCGGCCCATGAGCGCACGAGCGGTGCGAGGGAGAGTTGACATGAAGATCGGACACCTTGGCGCAGCGGGCGCCATCGCGCTCCTCCTGCTCGCGGGCGCGGAAGTCTCTGCGGTGCTCAAGGTCGTCGAGGAGGCCTTCGAGTCCTCGACGGCCGACGTGCGCATACCCGCAGCGGCCGGCGAGTCGCTGGCATTGCGCCACTGCCCGGACTGCGAGGC
This sequence comes from Gammaproteobacteria bacterium, assembly GCA_035524935.1. GTDB lineage: Bacteria > Pseudomonadota > Gammaproteobacteria > Steroidobacterales > JACDCP01 > JACDCP01. Next base: position 6,542 of record DATLFD010000057.1, read on the forward strand.
AGTGACGCTCACCATTACGCCGGCGACGCGCTTCTTCGTGGACGAGCAGCAGGTCACACAGGCCGAGTTCCGCCTCGCGGCCAACCGGGGCACCTTCGGCATGACCGTGCATTACGACCCCGAGACGCTCGCGGTGACGCGCATCGTGATGGATGTGAGCTGACCGATGCGCCGTTTGTCTGCGAATTTCCGCCTCCGGTCGGAAAGATGCGCGTCCGCGGGGCGCCCGCCGCTAGAGTCGGTCCGGAACACGCGTGCGGTTCCCGAATGAGGATCGGAACATGGCGACACTGAATATCCGTTTTCGCTGGTTCGGCGCCGGGCTGATGGCCGCGGCGCTGTGCGCGACCCCCGCCCTCGGCGACGACACCGAGCTTTTCGTCAGTGATGCCGACCCGGACGTGCGCCCCAACATCCTGTTCATCCTCGACACCTCGGGCAGCATGGCCAACTTTCTCGATACCCAGCCCAGCTACGACCCGTCCGTTGTCTACGACGGCGCCTGCGACGCGAGCCGCGTGTACTGGTCGCAGGGCGTGGCGCCCCCGCCGAACTGCAGCCAGGACCGCTGGTTCAACAGGAGCTGGCTGCGCTGCAACGACGCGCTGCAGGACTTCCAGAATCCGGGCTACTGGTCCGGCCGGGCCGGCCAGTTCGACACCGGCTTAAACCAGTGGCGACGGATCCTGGCCGCGCAGAAGAGCCGCCATGTCGAGTGCCAGGCCGACAGGGGCATCCACGGCCAGACCACGGGCAGCTCGGCGGTCTGGGCGCGAAACAGCCCCAACGGCGCCTGGACCACGGACCGGAACCAGGAGATCAACTGGAACGCCGGCGGCGGCACTGCCGTCCGGGTGTACAGCCTCTATGACGGCAACTGGATGAACTGGTTCTATTTCAGCTCCCTCGTGCAGAAGACCCGCCTCGACGTCATGCAGGAGGTCACCAACGACCTGCTCGACTCGATCACCGGCGTGAACGTGGGCCTGATGCGCTTCAGCAACAACGGCGGCAGCCCACAGGAAGCCACCGCCGAGGGCGGCATGGTCGTCTGGCCGATGCAGAACATCGAGACCGCGCGCGACGACATGAAGGCCAAGGTGAATTCCTTCAAGGCGCAGGGCAACACCCCGCTGTCCGAATCCCTGTACGAGGCCGGGCAATACCTCGCCGGCCGGCTGGTCGACTACGGGATCGATTCGCGGGGCAATGACCGGGTGCTCGAGCCCAGCGTCCCCGGCTCGCGCGTGACCGACAACCAGAGCACCTACCAGACGCCGCTCGAGTTCTCCTGCCAGAAGAACTTCGTCGTGCTGCTGACCGACGGCGCGCCGACTGCCGACCAGAGCGCCAACTCCAAGATTGTGAATCTGCCGGGTTACAGCACCCTGGTCGGATCGGGCTGCGACGGCAGTGGCGATGGCGCCTGCCTCGACGACATGGCCGAGTACCTGTTCAAGGCCGATCTCGTGAGCTCCGCCGCCGAGCAGCAGAACGTCATCACGTACACGATCGGCTTCACCGTCGACCTGCCGCTGCTCGCGAGCACGGCGCGGCGCGGCGGCGGCAAGTACTTCCTCGCCGACGACACCTCGACGCTGCAGATCGCGCTCACCAGCATCATTGCGCAGATACTCGAGGAGAACACCACCTTCGCCGCGCCGGCGGTCTCGGTCAATGCATTCAACCGCACACAGAACCTGAACGATCTCTACGTGAGCGTGTTCCGCCCCTCGACGACCACGCACTGGCCCGGCAACGTGAAGAAATACCGGCTCGAGAACGGCGTCATCGTCGATCAGACGGGCACCGATGCGGTCAACCCCACGACGGGCTTTTTCCGCGATTCCGCCCGCAGCTTCTGGTCGGACGTGGTCGACGGCGACGACGTCGTGCTGGGCGGCGCGGCCGCCGAGCTGCCCGCGTCCACAGCGCGTAATCTCTATACATTCACCGACACCCGCAGCGCGCTGCCCAGCACGTTGACGAGCTCCGCCAATGCGTTCACCACGTCGAACGCGGCGCTGACCAGCGCCCTGCTCGAGCTCGGCACGCCGGGGGATCCGAGCCGCGACGATCTCATCGACTGGGCGCGAGGCCTGGACGTCAACGACGACGATCCGGACAGCACCGAGCGCCGCGCCATGGGCGATCCGCTGCACTCCCGCCCGGTGGCAGTGATCTACGGCGGCTCGGCGTCGAATCCCGACGTCAACGACGCCGTGGTGTTCGCCTCGACCAACGACGGCTACCTGCACGCCTTCGACCCGGTCGACGGCAGCGAGCTGTGGGCCTTCGTGCCGCAGGAGCAGCTGCCCGACCTCAAGAACCTGTTCGAGAACTCGGCCGCCGCATCCAAGCATTACGGCCTCGACGGCATCCTGCGGCCGCTCATCTTCGACGAGAACCTGAACGGAGTCGTCGACGGCAACGACAAGGTGTACCTGTTCTTCGGCATGCGCCGCGGCGGCGATACCTATTATGCGCTGGACGTGACCAACAAGGCCGCGCCACGCCTGCTGTGGGTCAAGGACAGCGCCGACTACCCGGGCCTCGGCCAGACCTGGTCGACGCCGGTGCCGACACGGGTCGACATCCAGGGCGTGACGCAGAACGCCGAGAATTTCGTGCTGGTGTTCGGTGGCGGCTACGATGCCAGCCAGGACAACGAGGGCTACTCGACGGACAGCATCGGCAACGGCATCTACTTGGTCGATGCGATTTCCGGCGATCTGCTCTGGAGGGCCGGCCCGGGCGTGCCATCGAGCGAGGGGCTCGCCGTCGCGACCATGGAGAACGCGATTCCCGCCGACGTGCGCGTCATCGATCTCAACCAGGACGGGTTCGCCGACCGCATGTACGCGGCCGACATGGGCGGCCGCGTATTCCGCTTCGACATCTTCAACGGCCAGGGAACCGGCTCGCTGGTCACCGGCGGCATGCTGGCCAGCCTCGGCGCGGCCGGCCAGGGCGCGAGCCCGCCGCTCGCGAGCAACCGGCGGTTCTACAACGCGCCGGACGTGTCACTGGTCAACTCGCCGCAATCGGGCGCACCGCCGTTCCTGAACATCGCGATCGGCTCGGGCTACCGCGCGCATCCGCTCAACACCGGCATCGATGACCGCTTCTACAGCCTGCGCGACCCCGCCGTGTTTACCAAGCTCACGCAGTCCGAATTCGACGCACTGACCGCGATCACCGACGGCGATCTGGACGACGTGACCAACGATCTGACGCCGGTCATCCCGTCCAACTCGCGCGGCTGGAAGATCGATCTGGGCGCTAGCGGCGAAAAGGTGCTCGCCGAGGCGCGCACGTTCGACAATCAGATCTTCTTCACGTCGCTGACGCCCGAGCCCGAGGAGCCCAACGCCTGCCTGCCCGACGTGCGGAACCGCTTGTACGTGGTCAGCGTGCTGGACGGCAGCCCGGTCACCAATCTCGACGGCCAGGGCAGCGACGACGACCTGACGCTGGATGACCGGGTGCAGATGCTGAATCAGGGCGGTATCGCGCCCGAAGTGGCGATCCTGTTTCCCGAGCACGACCCTGCGAGCTGCGTGCCCGGCGAGCCCTGCGAGCCGCCGCCGCCTGAATGCCTGGTCGGCGTCGAGCAGTGCGAGCCCAACTTCACGAATGCGCCGGTGAGAACGTTCTGGCGTCAGGACGGACTCGACTGAGGCAGCCTGGAACAGCGGGAAATCACGATGAAATCAACGCGCGGATTTTCACTGATCGAGCTCATGATCGCGCTCTTGATCGTCGCCATCGTGGCCGCGATCGCCATTCCGGGCTACCGGAACTACGTGATGCGCGCCAACCGCAACGACGCCACGGCGGCGCTTATGAAGATCGCCGCCGCACAGGAAAAATTCTATCTGCAGAATAATACCTACACGAACAACCTCGACGACCCGCCGCCGGCAGGGCTCGGCATACCGGCCACCGAGAACGGGTATTACACGCTGGCGGTAACTGTCGGTGATCCGACCCGAGATTTCCTGGCCACCGCCACCGTCGATGCGGGCGGGCCGCAGGCCGCCGACGTCGCCTGCACGACGTTCACGATCAATCACCAGGACGTGCGCGGCTCCGACCCGGACGGCATCGACGTCTGCTGGCGCTGAGGCGCGGAATGGCGGGGGCGCCGATGGCGGGATGCCGGATGGCGGGTTGAAACCCGCCCTACGGGGAATGCGCAGGGCCGGTTCCAACCGGCCGGCGGCAAATGCGTCGCCGTAGGGCCGGTTTCAACCGGCCTTTCTGTTCTTCCCGCTGATGAATATGCTGTCCACGATCAGCATGATGGCGCCGACCGTGATCGCCGAATCGGCGACGTTGAACGCGGGGAAATACCACGCCCCGTAATGCACGAGGATGAAGTCGATCACGTGGCCGTGCGCCACGCGGTCGATGACATTGCCGAGCGCGCCGCCCGCCACCAGCGCGAGCGCCGCTGCGAGCCAGGCCTGCCCCTTCGCAGGCAGCCGCCGCAGCCAGAAGACGATGACGATGCTGATCGAAAGCGCCAGCGCGATGAACAGCCAGCGCTGCCAGCCCGAGGCCGTGCTCAGGAAGCTGAACGCCGCGCCTTCGTTATAGAGCAGCTTGAGCGCGAGCACGGGAAGCAGCTCGATCTGGTCGAACAGCTCGAGCCGGCGCTCTATGAGCCACTTGGTGATCTGGTCGAGGGCGATGACGGCAAACGAGAGCCACAGCCACTGGACGGCGCCCCGGGTTGCGCCCGCGCGCGCCTGCTCTGCAGCCGCCGTGGTCGGTTGCGCGTCACCGTTGCTCATGCGAACCGCCTTTCCTCTCCGGGCCCCGCCACGTTGGCGACGCAGCGCGCGCAAAGCTGCGGATGCCGCGAATCCGTCCCGACGTCCGCACGCCGGTGCCAGCAGCGCACGCACTTGGGCTGCGTCGAAGGCCGCGCGCGAATCCACAGCGCGTCGTCCGCGCTCGGAGGCGAGGCCTCCCGCCTGCCTGCCGCGGCATCCGGTTCCGGCTCCGCCGGGACCGCCTCCGCAGCACGCGCCGCCGCGTCGTGCACCCGCGCTTCCGACGTGATCATCACGAACCTGAGCTCGTCGCCGAGCGCCGCGAGCGCCTCGCGCAGGCGCGGGCCGCAATAGAGATCGACGTCGGCTTCGAGCCCGGCGCCGATCGCGCCGGAGTTGCGCAAGCTTTCCAGCTCGCGCGCGACGGCGACCCGGGTCGCGAGTGCCGCATTCCAGTCGATCACGGCCTCGCCGGCGCCAGCCGGCAGGTCATGCCAGGTCGCCAGGAACACCGACGCCGGATGCCGTCCCGGCAGCGCGGCCCAGATCTCCTCGGCCGTGAAGCTCAGCACCGGCGCGAGCCAGCGTACCATGGCCTCCGCGATGTGATGCATCGCGGTCTGCGCGGAGCGCCGGGCCGGGCTGTCGGCCCGGGTGGTGTAGAGCCGGTCCTTGATGACGTCAAGGTAGAAGCCGCCCATGTCGACGACGCAGAAGTTGTGCACACGCTGGTAGATGGTGTGGAACTCGAAGTCGCGGTACGCCTCGACGACCGCGCGCTGCAATTCAGCGGCGCGCTCCAGCGCCCACGCATCCAGCGCGAGCAGGTCGGCGGCGGCGACGCTGTCGCGCTCCGGGTCGAAGCCATGCAGGTTGCCGAGCAGGAAACGTGCCGTGTTGCGCATGCGCCGGTACGAATCCGCCATGCGCTTCAGGATCTCGTCGGAAACGCCGATCTCGTTGCGATAGTCCGTCGCCACGACCCAGAGCCGCAGCACGTCCGCGCCGAGCGTGCTGACGACGGCCTGGGGCGCGACGACGTTGCCCAGCGACTTCGACATCTTGCGGCCTTTGTCGTCCACCGTGAAGCCGTGGGTGAGCACCGCGCGGTAGGGCGCCCGCTCGTGCATGGCCACCGAAGTGAGCAGCGAGCTCTGGAACCAGCCGCGGTGCTGATCCGAGCCTTCGAGATAGAGGTCGGCGGGCGCCGGGATTTCCGCGCGCAGACGCGAGAGGCAGTGGTGCAGCAGGCCCGAGTCCAGCCACACGTCCATGATATCGCCGACCTTCTGGTAGTCGCCGGCCTCATCGCCGAGCAGCTCCGCCGGATCGAGATCGAACCAGACGTCGATGCCGCCGGTCTGGACGCGCGCGGCGACCGCCTCGAGCAGCTCCGGCGTGCGCGGATGCAGCGCGCCGCTCTCGCGATGCACGAATACCGCGATCGGCACGCCCCAGGTGCGCTGCCGCGAGATGCACCAGTCCGGCCGGCCGGCCACCATGCCGGCGATGCGCTTGCCGCCCCAGGCCGGGGTCCAGCGCACCGTGTCGATGGCCGCCAGGGCCTTCGCGCGCAGCCCCTGCTCTTCCATGCTGATGAACCACTGCGGCGTCGCCCGGAAGATGACCGGCGTGCGGTGCCGCCAGCAGTGCGGATAACTGTGCCGGAACGGCCCGTGCGCGAGCAGCATGTCGTTGCGTTCGAGCACCTCGACGATGTGCGCGTTGGCGTCATTGACGTGCTCGCCGGCGAACAGCGCCGTGCCGGGCAGGAAACGGCCGTCGGGACCGACCGGGTTGTCGAGCGGCAGGCCGTGGGCGACGCCGGCCGCGAAGTCCTCGTGTCCGTGCCCGGGCGCGATGTGCACGGCGCCGGTGCCCGCCTCCAGCGTGACGTGCTCGCCAGGGATCACCGGCACTGGTCTATCGTAGAACGGATGCGCGAGCGTGAGTCCGACGAGCGTCTCGCCGGGCACTTCGGCCCGGCGCGGGCAGGACGCGAAGCCGTAGCGCTCGAGCGCACTCGCCGCGAGCTCGGTCGCCAGCACCAGAAATTCCTGCCGGCCGTGCGCGCTGCATTCGACCAGCACGTAGTCGAGCTGCGGATGCACCGCGACCGCCTGGTTGGCAGGCAGGGTCCACGGCGTCGTCGTCCAGATCGGCAGCGACACGCGCGCGGAATCGGGCAACGCCTCCGCGCCGAGACCGAAACGCCGGCCTAACTCGGCGGCATCGGCGAACGGGAATCGCACGTCGACCGCCGGCGAGACCCGGTCGGCGTACTCGACCTCGGCCTCGGCGAGCGCCGAACGGCAGTCGAGGCACCAGTGCACCGGCTTGTAACCCTTGTAGACGTGGCCGCGGCGGATGATGTCCGCGAACGCGCGGAGCTGCTCGGCCTCGTACTCCGGCTGCATGGTCAGATAGGGTCGATCCCAGTCGCCGAGCACGCCGAGGCGCTTGAAGTCGGCGCTCTGGGCGTCGACCTGGCGCAGGGCATAGTCCCGGCACGCCTGGCGAAACGCGCGCGCATCGAGCTTGTGCCCGGCCCTGCCGTGTTTCCTCTCCACCATGAGCTCGATCGGCAGGCCGTGGCAGTCCCAGCCCGGCACGTAGGGCGCGTCGTAGCCGTCGAGGGTGCGCGCCTTGACGACCACGTCCTTGAGTATCTTGTTCACTGCATGGCCGATGTGGATGACGCCGTTGGCGTAGGGGGGACCGTCGAGGAGCAGGTAGCGCGGCCGTCCGGCGCAGGCCGAGCGGATCTGGCCGTAGCGGTCGGCCGCGTCCCACGCCGCGAGCATCGCCGGCTCGCGGCCGGCGAGATTGGCCCGCATCGGAAAGTCCGTGTGCGGCAGATTGAGCGTGTCCTTGTAGTCCGTCACGATATTCTCGAGCCTGGCCGGTTTAACCCGGCCCTACGAAGCGTCGCGGCGCGCCTTCCGCACTGGCCAGGATCGCGCGCGCCGTGTCGCTGTCCGCCCGCATCTGTGCCTTCATGTCGTCGAGGCTGTCGAAACGCGCCTCATTCCTGAGCTTGGCCACGAAGTCGACATGCAGACGCCGGCCGTAGATGTCCGCGTCGAAATCGAACAGGTGCACCTCGAGCAGCGGCTGTCCGCCCTGCACGGTCGGACGCGTGCCGATGCTCGCCACCCCCGGCAGCGCATCGTCGCCGAGACCGTGCACGCGCACGGCGAAAATGCCCTGCACCGCGATCGATCGCCGCTGCACGTCGATGTTCGCGGTGGCGTAGCCGAGCTCGCGTCCGAGCCGGCGGCCGCCGATGACCCGCCCGGACATCCGGTACCAGCGGCCGAGCAGGCGCCGCGCGTCGTCGAGCCGGCCCTCTGCCAGCGCATGCCGCACGGCCGTGCTGCTGACGCGCTCACCGTCGACCGCGAAATCGGCAGCCACCTCGAGCCGGATGCCGTGCGCGCCGGCGAATTCGCGCAGCATCCCGACATCGCCCTCGCGTCCGCGCCCGAAGCGGAAGTCGCGGCCGACGATCAGGAAACGCGAGTTCAGACCGGCGACCAGCACGCGCTCGGCAAACTCGCCCGCCGTCCATTCGCTCAAGCGCCGATCGAAGCGCAGACACAGGAAGCTGTCGACGTCGCAGGCGGCGAGCGCCTCGCATTTCTCGCGCAGCCGTGTCAATCGCGCGGGCGGATCGGCGGGGCACAAGAATTCTCGCGGCGAAGGCTCGAACGAGATCATCGTCGCCTTGCACCCTTCGGCATCGGCCGCCTCTCGGAGCCGCCGCAGCACCGCCTGATGGCCGAGATGGACGCCGTCGTAGCTGCCGATAGTCACGGCGCCGCCGGCATGCCGGGGTCGCAGGTTGTGCAGTCCGCGAATCAGCTCCACGGTGGGTCCGAAAACGGCGGATTATACGGGCGCGGAACGCGGAATTCATTGCGCCTGGCTTGCATCTCGAGCTTCAGCCCCGGCGCAGATGCGCCGTCCGGAAGCCGGTCAGCCAAAGGACCGCAAAATACACGAGCGCGCCGCCGACGATGCAGGCGGTCAGCCAGCCGGCGCGCTCTCCGACGCCCCGCGCAGTCCAGTCGCCCGGGTTGCCGCGCGCCCACCATAATGTGACGCCCATAGCAAGATTGGCCGCTCCGACGCGCGCGAGCAGCCGCAGCCGGCCGGGCCCCGGCCGCAATGCGCCGTTGCGCCTCAGACCCCGGTAGAGCAGGCCGGCGTTGAGGAACGCCGACGCCGCGGTGGCGAGCGCGAGGCCGGCATGCGGCGCCGGCAGCCCGAGCAGCACCATCGGACCCACGATGACGATGTTCAGGCCCATGTTGGCCACCAGCGCGATCACGCCGATGCGCACGGGCGTGCGCGTATCCTGGCGCGCGAAATAGCCCGGCGCCAGCACCTTGACGAAAATGAAGCCGAGTAGACCGAGCGCGTATGCCATCAGGCTGTAGGCAGCCATGCCGGTGTCGCGCGCGGCGAACTCGCCGTACTGGAAGAGTGTGGCAATCATCGGCCCGGCGAGAACGAACAGGCCGACCGACGCCGGCAGGCCGACCAGCAATGACAGCCGCAGTGCCCAGTCCAGGGTCGCAGAGAACAGGTCCGGCCGCTGCTCCGCATGCTGCCGCGACAGGCCGGGGAGAATCACGGTCGCGAGCGCAATGCCGAATACCCCGAGCGGAAATTCCATGAGGCGGTCGGAGTAGTACAACCAGCTGATGCTGCCGGCCGCCAGCAGCGACGCGATCAATGTATCGATGAGAATATTGATCTGCGCGACCGAGGATCCGAACAGCGCGGGCAGCATGAGCCGACCGATACGGCGCACGCCTTCGTGCGGCCAGCCCCAGCGCGGCCGGGGCAGCACGCGCAGGCGCGCAAGAAACGGCAGCTGGAAGAGGAGCTGGACGAGTCCCGCCACGAACACGCCGAGCGCCAGACCGATGCCCGGTTCCGGCATGCGCGGCGCGATCCAGATCGCGAACGCGATCAGTACGACGTTGAGCAGCACGGGCGTGAAGGCAGGCACGCCGAAGCGGCCGTAGGTGTTGAGAATGCCGCCGGCCAGCGCCGTCAGTGAGATGAAGAAGAGATACGGAAACGTCAGCCGCAACATGGCGACCGTGAGGTCGTGCTGCTCGGGCGTGTCGGCGAATCCGGGCGCGAACAGGTATACGAGCAGCGGCGCTGCCAGCACGCCGGCCAGGGTGAACAGGAACAGGAACAGGCCCAGCGTGCCGGCAACGCCGTCGGCCAGCGCGCGCACCTCTGCGTGGGCGCGCGTCGAGCGGAACTCGGAGATCACTGGTACGAAGGCCTGCGAGAACGCACCTTCCGCGAACAACCGCCGGCCGAGATTCGGAATGCGGAAGGCGACCAGGAACGCATCCATGAGCGGACCGGCGCCGTAGAGGCGCGAGAACACCATGTCGCGAGCCAGGCCCAGGACGCGAGAGAGCAGGGTCATGCCCCCGACGACCGAGGTCGATCGCAGGAATTTGCGGCTCACTGTCCCCTCATGCGCCGGTTTGACAAAGCTGGCGGAAGTTACCACAATACGGCGCTTTTCTCGCTCGGCGGACGGTCCGCCTACCCCCGGAGCCCAGCTTGGCCAACATCAAGTCGGCGCAGAAGCGCGCGCGCCAGAACGTGAAGCGCCGCGAGCATAATGTCGCGCAGCGCTCGAGCCTGCGCACGGCCATCAAGAAGGTCGTCAAGGCCGTCGAGTCCGGCAAGCGCGACGAAGCCGAAGCCCGCTACCGCGAAGCGGTGCCGGTCATCGATCGCATGACTGACAAGGGCATCATCCACGCCAACAAGGCGGCCCGGCACAAGAGCCGTCTCAACAAGCGCGTCCGCTCCCTGTAGGGCGGGTTTCAACCCGCCGCAATCGCGACGCCCCGTAGGGCGGGTTTCAACCCGCCGCATCCCCGGCCGAATGAATGCGGCCACCACATCCCACCTGGCCGAATGAATTCGGCCCTACGAAGATGCGTCCCCTGCTTCCTCGAGCCACTGCATGACCGCCTGCGCCAGCTCGCGCGTGCCCGCTCCGCTCAGCGCCGACACCGTGAACACCGGCGCCTCCCAGCCTAGCGCTGTGACCATGCGCTGCGCGTGCTTCGTCACCGCGTCTTCCGGCAGGAGGTCGGCCTTGTTCAGCACCAGCCAGCGCGGCTTGCGGGCGAGCGCCGGATCGTAGGCCGCGAGCTCTCCGGCGATGGCTCGTGCGTCCGCCGCCGGGTCGCCCGCAGCTCCGGCGGGCGCGATATCGACCAGATGCAGCAGCAGGCGCGTCCGCTCGAGGTGGCGCAGGAACTGTATCCCGAGCCCCGCGCCGCCTGCAGCGCCCTCGATGAGCCCCGGAACGTCCGCCATGACGAAGCTTTGCTCCGGGCCGACGCGCACCACGCCGAGATGCGGGTGCAGGGTCGTGAACGGATAGTCCGCCACCTTCGGCCGCGCCGCCGACAGCGCGCGGATCAGGCTCGACTTGCCCGCGTTCGGCAGGCCGAGCAGCCCCACGTCGGCAAGCACCTTGAGCTCGAGCCTGAGACGGCGCGCCTCCCCCGGCGTGCCGGGCGTGGCCCGGCGCGGGGCCCGGTTGGTGCTGCTCTTGAAGCGCGTGTTGCCCTTGCCGCCGATGCCGCCCTGAGCGACGCGCAGACGCTGCCCGGGCCGCACCAGATCGCCGATGCGCTCGCCGGTGTCCGCTTCGTAGACCACCGTGCCGAGCGGCACGGGGATGTCCAGATCCGCACCCGACTCGCCGGTCCGGTTTTGGCCGGCGCCCCCTGCGCCATGACCGGCATTGAATACGCGGTTGACGCGGAAATCGGCGAGGGTATTGATGCCGCTCGCTGCGGCCAGGAACACGCTGCCGCCGTCGCCGCCGTCGCCGCCATCCGGGCCGCCGCGCGGAATGTATTTTTCGCGGCGGAAGCTGACGCAGCCCGACCCGCCGTTGCCGGCCTGCACGCGAATGTCCGCTTCGTCGACGAACTTCATGACATCGATTACAGCACACGCGCATACGAAAAAGCCCCGGCGTGCGGGGCTTTCGGGACGCGGGAATGGACGGCGTCAGTCGCCGATGATGCTCACGAAACAGCGGTTCTTGACACCGCGGCGCCGGAACTCGACGCGTCCCGCCGCCTTCGCGAACAGCGTATGGTCGCGGCCGACGCCGACGTTCGGCCCGGCATGAAAGCGCGTGCCGCGCTGGCGCACGAGAATGCTTCCGGCTGCGACTTCCTCGCCGCCGAAGCGCTTGACGCCGAGCCGCTTGGACTCGGAATCGCGGCCATTGCGCGTGCTGCCGCCCGCTTTCTTGTGTGCCATGCGTGGTTACTCCTTGCCCTTCTTCGCGGCCTTCTTCTTGGCCGCGCCCTTTGTGGCGGTCGCCTTCTTCGCAGGGGCCTTCTTCGTTGCCGGCTTCCTGGCCGCCGTCTTGCGGGCCGGTGCCTTCTTCGCAGCCGCCTTCTTCTTCACTTTCTTCTTCTTCTTCGTGGCGGGCTTTGCCTCCGCCGCCGGCCGGGCCGCCCGGCGCACCGGTTCCATGCCCTGCGCTGCGATCTCCGTGATCTCGATCTCCGTGTACTGCTGGCGGTGGCCGAGCGTGCGCCGGTAATTCTGCCGGCGCTTGAATTTGACGACCTCGATCTTGCGCGTTTTGCCGTGGCCGCGCACGGTGGCCGTCACCGCACCGCCGTCGACGAGCGGCGAGCCGACCCGGACATCCTGGCCGCTACCGACCAGCAGCACTTCTTCGAAAGTCACGGTCGCACCGGCTTCGGCGGCGAGCTTCTCGACGCGCAGCACACCGCCCGCGCTGACGCGATACTGCTTGCCACCAGTCCTGATCACGGCGTACATGCCCGGTTCTCCGTGGAAACGCGGGCCGGCGCGAATCGCCCCGGCAAAAGAGCGGGAATTTTAAGGGCTAAAAGTATGCCGGTCAAATAGGGACATTCCTGATTTCGGGGGAAATAGGGACATTCCTGATTTCGGAACCGGGGTGTGGGTATGATTGGACTATTGCCTTGAAATCAGGAATGTCCCCATTTCCTACAGGGTCGCGACGATCCGGTTGGGCAGCTCCCGCCGGTAGTGCAGCATGTAGCCGACCTTGTACTCGAGGGATTCGATGACCGAGCGGCTGAAATTGGTCTCGGTCAACGCGCTGATGCTGTGCAGCCCGCCGGGGCTGAAGACGTTCACTTCCATGAGCTTGTCGCCGACGATGTCGAGGCCGACCAGGAACATGCCGTCCTCGACCAGCTTCGGGCGCACGAGTTCGGCCAGGCGCAGCTGGGTCTCGCCGACACTCACTTTCTTCGCCTTACCGCCTGCGTGCATGTTGCTGCGGATCTCGCCCTTCGGCGTGGCGCGCAGCAGCGCTGCGTATTTGCCGTCACGCTCGAGCGGCCGGCCATTCATGACGAACAGCCGCACGTCGCCCTTCTCGGCCTCGGGCAGGTATTCCTGGCAGACGATGTAGCCGTCGCGGGTGATCGCCTCGATCATCTGGCTCAGGTTGGGCGCGCTCTTTTTCTCGACCAGAAACACGTTCTGCCCGCCGGAGCCCTGCAGGGGCTTGAGCACCGCGCGGCCATTCTCCGCCTTGACGAAATGCCGGACGTCGTCCGCGGAGCGCGTGATCAGCGTGCGCGGCCGCACCTCGACCGGAAACTGCTGGAAGTAAAGCTTGTTGGTCGCGCGCAGCAGGCCGGCGGGATCGTTGAGCACGACCACGCCGCGGCGCGCCGCGATTTCGCCGAAAATGATGCCGATGTCCTGCGCCCAGGGGCGGTCGACTGCGTCCTGGGCCGGATCGTTGCGCAGCAGCAGCACATCGATATCGTCGATCTCGACGCGCTCCCGCTCCGTCTCCGCGCTCTGCAGATCCTTGATCAGGCCTTCCGGCGACCGGTATTTTTTCGGCGGCAGGCGGCGCGCATGGGCGAGGATGCTGTCGTCGCTGTCGTAGACCAGGTCGCCGACGGTCACGTACCAGACCTCGTGGCCGCTGCGACAGGCCTCGCGCGCGAGCGCAGTGGTCGTGAAGCGCGGTAACTCCTTTTTGACGTCGTTGACGAAAAACGCAATCTTCATGCCGCCACTCCCAGGACCTCGAAAATCGTTTTCTCGCCGCAATGCAGTATGCGCCGGTAGGCATCGACGTCCGCGCAGTAGCGCGGCCGGATCGCCGGCGCCACGACGATCTCCCGCTGCAGCAGTTCGTCGACGAGCGGGGCGTGCGTCGTGTTGAGCTTGCCGAGCAGCAGCAGATCGAGCGACTCCGGACCTTCGATGAAACGCATGACATCGAGCATGCCCTTGAGATAGACGGCATCCTTGGTCAGCCCGCCGCCCCGGAACACCCGCATGGCGATATTCCACGCCGCGCGCGGCGAAAACCCGCAGACGCCGCGCAGGCGGTCGAAGACCTCGACGAACGCGTCGCCGCGGATCATCGCGTCCACGGCGATCACGCGCCCGGCGAGCGTGCGGGCGCGCGCGGCCGTAAGCCCGCCGACGGCGTACTCGGCGAGCACCGCGAGCCCTTCCTGAGTGCTTTCGTAGTGCGCGAGGCCCGTGGCGAGCTGCCCGAAGGGCTGCCGGCTGCCGTTGAAATGCGTGACGACATGGGTGCCGAGCTCATGCTGAATGAGCGGGTTCACGCGCGAGCGCGACAGGCACAGCACCGTGCTCACGTACACGGCGCCGTCGCTGACCATGAGCCCCGCCGGAATGTCGTCGCGCACCTGGACGCTCGGCTCGAAGCCGGCATCCTGCTGCCGGTACCAGTCGAGCTCGTGGCTCAGGGCCGAGCAGAAAGCGCCGGCATCGACGTCCCGCGGCCCGCCGCCGTTCGCGCCGCCGCTCGCGTGCAGTATCTGCTCGGCGAGCTCGAGCAGCTCTGCGTCGATGCCGCCGAAGAGCTGCAGGCTGCCGTACAGGAACTCCGGCGAGCCGCGGTCGCGGAGCAGCGAGATCTGCTGGTCGAGCTCGAGCCGCTTCTCCTCGAACAGAAACTTGACCACCGGATCGTGAATGCGCTCCAGCGAGACCGAGAACAGCCGGCGCTTGAGCACGGCCGGGTCAAAAGGCAGCGGCCGGTAATAGAACACCGGCGCCTGCTCGAAGCCGCCCTTCTCGAACTCCGCCCAGGCACTTTCCGCGTTGACCGGCGTCACCAGCAGCAGCAGCTCGAAGGCGGCGCAGATTTCGAGGATCTCGCGGTCGCACTCGACAGCCGCCTTCTCGTAGCGCTTCGGCGCGAGCGAAATGGCGCGCCGATCGCTCAATTCAATATCGTTGTCCGCGCAGAAGCGGAATATCGCCGCGCGCAGCACGACGCCGAGCGGCGCGCGCAACCCATCCAGCACGCGCGGATAGAACTCGCGCGGTTGCTCAGCGCGAAACACGGCCGGGATCTCGATGCCGATGTGGTGCCAGGTCGGGTCGTGGTCGGCCGGCGGCAGGAGCGCCTCGTCGACCGACGGCGGTTTGACGCGGCTCGTGCGCACCACCCCAGACTCGAACGCGACGCCCGGGATCGATATGCCCGAGAGCCCGTCGGCGAGCGTCTTCGCGGTTCCGGCGAGCGCGGTATGCTCGCCGGTGACCACGCGGAATTTTGCCCGGGAAAGTCCTTCGCCCTCGGCTGACGCCGAAGCCGACCACACCTCGACGAGCAGAAACGTCTCCAGGTGCGCGCAAACGCAACGTGCCACGGCCGCGACGAGATCGTTCAGCTCGCCGGCCGGCAAGGCGTTCTCCTCGATGATGAGATAGGCGGGCTGCGTCGTCACCAGCCGGGCCGTGCCCTTGTCGGGACGCTTCTCCGGACGACGATAGACGACCAGGAAAGGCAGCCGTCGCTCGATGTGCAGCACGCCGCCGCCGCGGATGCGCTTGCGCACGAAGCGGTCCTCGTCGATGGCCCGGCACGCGGCCGCGGCCAGGGCTTCGACGTCAAGGCCATTGCTTTCGCTCACGTACCGAGCTCCGCTCTCAGCCTTGCGATGGCCTGGCGGAACGCGTTCGCCAGTTCGCCGATGACCCTAGGGTCCGGCTGGCCCGTCCACTCGTCCATGTAGATCTTCTTCACCTCGATGGCGAGCGCGCAAGCGTTGGGGAAACGCGCATCGACCCAGCGCGGAAACTGCCGGCCCTTGAACTTGACATTGCAGCGGACATCCAGCGGTCGGCCGTCGACCGCGCAGCCGCGCAGCTCGCCGGCAAACGCAGCGACGAGCGGGCCCCAGCGTTCCAGATCCAGGTCGTGAGTGCCAATGTTGATGTCCGGGTTCTGTTCCTGGGGCTCCGGGTCTGCGTCCGGGCCTCCGCGCCGATGATTGTAGGCGTGGAAGTCGAGCACCGCGACCCGTTCGCGGCGCGAGGTCATGTCGTCGAGCAGGGTACCGATCGTCTTATAGAAGGCGCGGTATTGCGCCCGGCTCTTGTCTATCACCGGCTGCGGCGGCCGCCGTTTCCAGATACGGAGCCCCCAGGCGTCGTCCGGCTCCAGGTACACGGCGCTCTCGAGCGGGCGGTTGAGGTCCATCTCGAATCGCGAACGGTGCACGACGGCGCTCACGTCGCCGAGCGCCGCCCAGGTATCCGTGTGCGGGTCCTCCTCACGCAACCGCGTCGCCTCGTCGAGGACCATCAGCGCCTGCACGTCGGGCCGCAGCGCATGGCCGTTGTGGATCGCCGTCGCCAGCACCGCGCCCTCGCCCGCCTGCCCGTCGATCGTCCAACTATCCATCGTAATTGCCTCGCAAGAATCGACCCAGTTCTGCTGATTTTCGGCGCCGTTGCGGGCGTCGATTGAGGGTTGTCCCGGCTGGCAATACCGGCATATCCGGGCTAGGATTCTTCGGTCCCGCGCAAGGCCAGCAAACCGTGTTTCAGACGCCCAAAGCCGCGCCCGAGCCGAGCCCGCTCGACGCCATTCGCAGCGTCGTCGCCGACGACCTGCCGCGGGTCGATCAGGTCATCCGCGACCGCCTGCAGAGCGACGTCGCGCTCATCGATCAGGTTTCGCACTACATCGTCAACAGCGGCGGCAAGCGGTTGCGGCCGCTGCTCGTGCTCATCGCCGCCCGCGCCTGCGAATACCGCGGCGACCGGCACGCCGAGGCCGCCGCCATCATCGAGTTCATCCACACCGCCACCCTGCTGCACGACGACGTCGTCGACGCCTCGGCGCTGCGCCGCGGCCAGGATACGGCCAATACCGTGTGGGGCAACCAGGCGAGCGTGCTGGTCGGCGATTTTCTCTACTCGCGCGCCTTCCAGATGATGGTCGACATCGGCGAGATGCGTGTCATGGACGTGCTCGCCGAGGCGACCAATACCATCGCCGAGGGCGAGGTCCTGCAACTGCACAACTGCCACGATCCCAACACGACCGAGGATCGCTACCTGCAGGTGATATACAGAAAGACCGCCAAGCTCTTCGAGGCCGGCGTGCGCATCGCCGCGATCCTCGCCGACCGCAGCCCCGAGATCGAGCTCGCGCTGGTCGAGTACGGCAGGCGGCTCGGCAACGCGTTCCAGCTCGTCGATGACGCGCTCGACTACAGCGCTTCGAGCGAAGCGCTCGGCAAGAACGTCGGCGCGGACCTTGCCGAAGGCAAACCGACCCTGCCGCTGATCCACGCCATGAGCGAAGGCACCGCGGCGCAGCGCTCCGTGATCCGCGACGCCATCGAGCGCAGCGGCCGCGCGCGCTTGCGCGAGGTCACGCAAGCCATTGAATCGACAAGGGCGCTTGAGTACACTGCCGCCTTCGCGCAGCGCGAGTCGGCTGCCGCCCTCGCCGCCCTCGTACCTCTCCCGGAATCGAAGTACAAGGACGCTCTCAAGGCGCTCGCGGAATTCGCGGTCGAACGCCGCATCTGACAAACGCTCGGAGTGTAGCTCAGCCTGGTAGAGCACTGCGTTCGGGACGCAGGGGTCGAAGGTTCAAATCCTTTCACTCCGACCAGAAATCACTCGCTAGTTCAGCCGCTTACACTCACACCGCCGGGTTGGTTCTCACCGTCAATCGTCTCGTAAGTGCCGGGTAAGTGCATCTCTGCTACATTTCCCGAGCATGGATCTCACGCCCGCTTACACCGCCGCCGAACGTATCGAGGAAGGCCAGCCGGCACTCGACCCCTCCACGCGCAAAGTGATTCACATGAGCGCGGTTCGCTTGCGCAACATCGCCCGGCAGATGCTCGTCGAGCGTGAGCTACCGCGAGAGTGTGTGCGGCTGATTTTCGCCGGCATCGCGGAGGATCTGCGCACCTGACACGCCGGCGTTGAATGACACCCGCCCTACTACTCGTCTAAGTAGTAGTCTTGAATCGAGCGTATCGTCCGCCAGCCAGGAACTGCCCCTATGCTATTCGATGAGGCCAGCGAGCATAGGTGCTTACTTGTCAGCACCCAAGTCGAACCAAATACAGATAAATTGGATGCGCACGCTGCAACTACTTCGCTGTGCATCATCTGAAGCGCATCAAAGTTGGCGTAGACCAGCAAGTTTAGTCCCTCAACGCCCGCGTAGTGCTTTTGTACCTTCTGCTGAATTGCCGCTGCTATCCAGGACGGGCCTTCTA
>DATLFD010000058.1:0-2810 GCA_035524935.1 Gammaproteobacteria bacterium
AGTCTGGATATTCGGGATCAGCGGATGCAGCGCGAGGCGCGCCACGGCGTGCATCAGGACGGCTTCCCGCAGCGTCGGTCCGGAGCGTGACCGCCCTTTGCGCCAGATCGGCGCTTCCATGTGAACGAACGGAAGCGGCACAAGCTCGGTGAATCCGCCGGTCTCGGCCTGCAGTGCACGGATTCGCAGCAGGTGCCTTGCCCAGTGGCGCGGATGGTCGACATGG
This sequence comes from Gammaproteobacteria bacterium, assembly GCA_035524935.1. Lineage (GTDB taxonomy): Bacteria > Pseudomonadota > Gammaproteobacteria > Steroidobacterales > JACDCP01 > JACDCP01. The sequence goes on from DATLFD010000058.1 coordinate 227, forward strand.
CCGAACATGATCGTCGCCGTGGTCCTGAGGCCGACGCCGTGCGCGGCCCGCATCACCTCGAGCCACTCGTCGGTCTTCAGCTTGTCCGGACAGAGGACCGCGCGCACCTCGTCGTCGAGGATTTCGGCCGCGGTGCCGGGCAAGGTCGAGAGGCCCGCCTGTTTCAGGCGCGTGAGGTACTCCGGCAGCGCGAGCCCGAGCGTCTCGGCTCCATGCCAGATCTCTAGCGGCGAGAAGGCATGCACATGAATGTCGGGGACGGCCGCCTTGACGGCCGCGACAATCCCGAGATAGGTATCGCCCGTATAGCGCGGATGGATCCCGCCCTGCAGGCAGACCTCCGTCGCCCCCGCGGCGGCGGCCTCGGCCGTGCGCTTCGCGATTTCCTCGAGGTCAAGGTCGTAGGCTGCGCCACGCAGGCTGCGAGCGCTTCTGCCCTTCGAAAACGCGCAGAAGCCGCAATGGTAAGTGCAGATGTTCGTGTAATTGATGTTGCGATTGACGACGTAGGTCACCGTGTCGCCCACCGTGTCCGCGCGCAGAGCGTCGGCCGCCGCGAGGACGGCGTGAAAGTCGCGGTCGTCCACCGCGAAGAGCGAAGCAATCTCGTGCTCGCCCGGTGCCCGGCCCGCCGCCGCATTCGACAGGAATTCGCGTACTTGCCGCGATGCCCCCGTTCGCGACACGAGCCATTGCCTGCTCGCGGCGGGAACAGGCGTCTCCGATCCCGCGTACCAGTCGTCGACGCGCGGCCGCCCCTCGCTGTCGGTCATGCGCAGGACGCGCGTGACGAGCGCGGAATCCACCCACTTCGCCGGCGCGCACGCATAGGACGGCACCAGCGCGAGGCGCTCGCAGAGCTCGCGATCGGCCGCCGCCGTCTGCCCGGCGAGCACGGCGAGCTGCGGCCACGGCGCCTCGGGATTGACGTGGTCCGGCGTCACGGGCGACACCCCGCCCCAGTCGTTGACGCCCGCGCGAACCAGCGGCGCGAGCTCGCCGGGACGCAGGTTGGGCGGCGCCTGGATCGACATCGTCGCGCCGAAGAGGGTGCGCGTTACCGCGATGGTCCAGAGCTGTTCCTCGAGCGAGGGCTCCGCGGCGGTCGCCATGCGCGTGCCCGGCTTCGCGCGGAAATTCTGGAGGATGAGTTCCTGCAGGTGGCCGAACTCGTCGTGCAGCGCGCGGAGCGCCAGCAGGGACTCGATGCGCTCAAGCCGCGTCTCGCCGATACCGACCAGGAGCCCGCTCGTGAAAGGGACGGCATGCTCGCCGGCGGCGCGGATCGTCTCGAGGCGTCGGGCGGGCCACTTGTCGGGCGAGCCGTAATGCGGCCCGCCACGCGCCGAGAGTCGCTCGGATGCGGTCTCGAGCATCAACCCCATCGAAACGGAAACCGGCCGCAGGCGCTCGAAATCGACGCGATTCATGACGCCCGCATTCAGGTGCGGCAGCAGTTTCGTTTCGTTGCAAACGAGGCGAGCGACCTGCTCGAGGTACTCCAGCGTGGTGGCGACTCCAAATGCCTCGAGTGCCTTCCTCGCGACGGGGTAACGCTTCTCCGGCTGGTCCCCGAGCGTGAAGAGTGCCTCCTTGCAGCCCGCCGCCTCGCCCGCCCGGGCGATGGCGAGCACCTGCTCCGGCGACAGGTAGGGACTCTCGAGCCGCCGCGGCACCTTCGCAAAAGTGCAGTAATGGCAGACGTCACGGCACAACTTGGTAAGCGGGATAAATACCTTGCGCGAATACGTCACCGTGCGGCCGAATCCGGCGAGCGTGAGCTGTTCCGCGGCGCCCATCAGCGCTTCGAGCGGCGCTTCGGCCAGGAATAGCGCGGCCTCGGGCTCCGGCCGGCGCCCGCTGGCTGCGTCGTCGATCAGCCGTTCCGCATTTCGCGCTGCATGTGCCAAGCGTTACCTCCCGGGCCGGCGGTCAGGAAAAGATAGCGCGGATCATCCGCGGCAAGCAGTCGATCGAGATCCTGCGGCTCGTCCACGTCGAGGGAAAGACCGGGGGAGCTCACCTCGGCAGGCATGCAGCCGATGCGCATCGCCTCCTCGAGATGACGCGCGCGGCTGTCGGGGCCGAACTGGAATCGGAACGCGGCGCTCGTCCTCAGGAAAAGCGCATTGGTGCCCCGGCCCGCGTCGTCGGCGCCGAGCGCGAATCCGCCCCGCCGCCCCGATTTCACGACGGCGTCGATGTCGGCCGCCGAGATCAGGGGCAGGTCGGCGGGCAACACCAGGAGAGTGCCCGCTCCCCGAGCGATGAGTGTCCGGCGCGCGTCCTCGAGCACGGCGTTGAGACCGCCGCCCGTGTCCGGCAATACCGGGAATTCTTCCGGAATCGTGTCGCGTTCGACGCTTGCGAATGCAATGCGATCGACGCCTCGCGAGTTCCGCAGGGCATCGACGACGGATTCCAGCATCGTCCGCGTGAGCGCGAGGCGCAGCTCCGGCGAAAGCCTTCCGCCGAGCCTCTGCTTGGCGGCGGAACGGCGCTTGATCGGTACGACTGCCCAGCAATTCATCGGGATTGACTCCGCAGCGCGCGGCGGCCCGTCAAGGGGCCGACATCCGTGCGC
>DATLFD010000059.1:0-2313 GCA_035524935.1 Gammaproteobacteria bacterium
ACGCTCGGTGTCGCCGATGCCTGGCTGCTCGACCTCGCGAGCGGCGAGGAGACGCGGTTGACGCACGATACAACCAAGCTCTCCGGCATCACCTGGCATCCGGGCGGCGAGCGGCTGGTGTTCTCGTCGAATCGCGCCGGCGGCGTGTATGGGCTCTGGGAAATCGGCGCCGACGGCGGCGCGCTGCGGCGCTGGTCGGTGCTCCCCGAGGCCGAGTTCCCGCGCTTCGCGCGCGAGCGCGAGGTGCTGGTGTTCGAGCAGTGGCAAAGCGCGGTCGCGCTGCGCGCGTACGATGTCGCGAGCGGCACGGAGACGGCGCTGCCGGCCTCGACGCGCTGGGACTTCTGGCCGGCCTTGAGCCCGGACGGCGAGTGGCTGGCCTTCGTGTCCGATCGCAGCGGCGCGGCCGAGCTCTGGCTGAGCCGCGCCGACGGCAGAGAGCCGCGACGCCTCACGCAGATGCAGGGGCCTTTTGTGCAGCAACCCGCGTGGGCGCGCGATGGGCGCGCCTTGCTGTTCGCTGCGCCCCTCGACGGCCAGTTCGATGCCTTTCGCATCGACGTGGCGAGCGGCCGGCTCGAACGCCTCACGCACAGCGCGGAGGACGAACGATTCCCCGGACCGGCATCGGACGGGGAGGGCATCGTCTTCAGCCGGCGCACGGGAAACGGCTGGGTGGCGCTCGAGCGCGATGGCACGGGGCGTGAAACGGTTCTTGTCGAAGACGCGTTTCGTCTCGTGAGCGACAGCGGAGGGCGGTGGCACTATTTCAGTCATGCCGATCGTGACGGCCTCTGGCGCAGGCCGGCGGCAGGCGGCGAGCCGCAGCGCGTGGCCGCGGGTCTGCGTCCGGTGGATGCGGGAAGCTGGCAACTCGCGCGCGGGCACGTGATTTTTGTCGAGCGTATCGATCCGGACGCTCCGAAGCTCGTGTGGCTCGACGCCGAAACGCTTGAGGAGACGCACCGGCTGCCGCTGGCTCCGTTCTATTATCGCGCCGGCCTCACGGTGTCTTCCGACGGTCGCCAGCTCATCTATGGCGTGCTGGAGAGCGAGGAGTCGGATCTGTTCCTTTACGCCGACGGCACTCTGTAGGGCCGGTTTCAACCGGCCGTGCGCAGTGGCCGACTGAAGTCGGCCCTACGTGGTGTGGCGTGCGCTGTTCTGTAGGGCCGGAATGACGAGCACAATCAGATGACGCTGCTGATTCTGGTCGCGCTGTATGCCGTGGTCCTGTCGGCTGCGCTGGCGTGGGCAGGACACTGGTCGCGACCCGCGGCGCGAAGCGAGGCGCCCCCGCGCCGTCCGTTGCGCATCCTCATCGTCGGCGCGACCGGCGGCACTGGGCGCATGCTCGTGGCGCAGTCGCTGGAGCGCGGTTATGCGGTCACGGCCTTCGTGCGTGATCCGTCAAGGCTCAAGATCGAGCATCCGCGACTCAGGATCGTGCCGGGCGACGTGCTCGACGCCGAGTCCGTCGCGGCGGCCGTGTACGGTCAGCAGGCGGTGCTGTCGGCCCTGGGCCACAAGCAATACTTCAAGCCGACCCGCATCCAGTCGCAGGGCACCGCAAACATATTGCGCGCCATGGATACGCACGGCGTATCGCGATTCGTCTGCGAGACCTCGCTCGGCATCGGCGACAGCGCCGGGCGCATGGGGCTTTATTACACGTTCTTCGTCGTCCCGTTCATTCTGCCGTTCTACTACTGGGACAAGACTCGCCAGGAACGGATCATCGGGGCAAGCGGGGCGGACTGGGTGATCGTCCGGCCCGGGGCGCTCAACAACGGCGCCAGGCGGGGCCAATATCGCCACGGCCGTCACGTCGGAAATTACTTCTGGACCGTGCGCATCTCCCGCGCCGACGTAGCGGCCTTCATGCTCGACCAGCTCGAGTCGGACAGCTACCTGCGAAGCGCACCCGGCGTGTGCTGGTCGTGGCGATGGCGGTCCCGCCGGCGAGGCTGAGCTCGCGGCTGGCAGCGTTCAATCCGGGTCGAGCTCCCGCACCGGCCGCACCTCGATGCTGCCGACGCGCGCCGGCGGGATGCGCGAGGCCACCTGGATGGCGTCGTTCAGATCGCGGGCGTCGATCAGGTAGAACCCCGCAAGCTGCTCCTTGGTCTCGGCGAACGGCCCGTCGGTGACGGACACCTTGCCGTTGCGCACCCGCACGGTCGTCGCAGTCGCCACGGGCTGGAGGGCCTCCGCGGCGATCGAGTGCCCGCTCTTTTCGAGCTTCTCGGCGTGGGCCATGCACTCGCTGTCGCGGATGGCGTCGAGCTTCTTCTCCTCGCTGTAGACCAGGCA
>DATLFD010000060.1:0-95509 GCA_035524935.1 Gammaproteobacteria bacterium
TCTGAGCGTTTTGGCGCTGACATCAGGAACGACGAGTGACCGGACCCGCCCACCGCGCTCAACCATCGCCATTACGGGCTGCTTGCCAGCCGTGCCGCGCGGGTTTTTGCTGCTCCTGTAGCGGGGCTTCCCGCCGACGTAGGTTTCGTCAACCTCAACAATCCCGGTCAGCGGATTGCCGTCGTCTGGCGCCATCGCAAATCTGATGCGATGCAGTAGAAACAGGCAGGACTTGTAGGACAGGCCGGTCTGCCGGTGGATTTCGAGGGCGGATACGCCCTTCTTCGACGTGGACGCGCGCCAGAAGGCGAAGCACCAGTGCCGGAGGGGGATACGGCTATCCTCGAATACCGTGCCGGTGCGGACGCTGAACTGGCTCTTGCAGCCCCGGCAGCGCCAGCGGAAGTGCTTTTCGCGGCAACCGTCCCGAGACTTCATCTGGTAGACGTCGAGGTCACCGCAGCGCGGGCAGGCCGGATAGTCTCCCCAGCGGTGCTTCTCCATAAACTCCACCGCCGTGGCTTCATCGGCGCAGGCAGCTGGAAGGTCCCGAATTGGCAGGTCGCCTTTAGTGCTTCTGTTTTGTATCTTGGTCATGACATTATTATACTTGATGAAATACTTTCGTCAAGTATAAAGATTGCTGTTTGGCCCCGGTTGAGGATAAAATGGTGCCCCCGACAGGCATCGAACCTGCACGGGCCATAGGGCCCACCAGTTCCCAAAACTGGCCCGTCTACCGATTCCGGCACGGGGGCACGAAAAGGATCGCTAGGTCCGGGGAAATCGGGGAGCCGTCTTAATGGGCCGCTTCCCTTTCTCTCCCCCCGGTTGAAACCCGCCGCCTAGCCGGCGCTTAGTCTCTTCTCATCGTGTCTCCCCCTCAAATCTTCTTTAAGCTGCGATTCTGCCACACCTGAAGCCTTCTAGCGAGCCGATTCTGCCATACCTGAAGACTACTCTCAAGCCCGTAGCTTGCCATATCTCGGAAACGCCGCTAGTATATAGCTTTCAATGCTTCGGCAGTGGAGGGAGCAACAATGGCGGCACGCGTAAGGAGCCCGGCCTATCCGGCAATAACCATTGACGAGGCAGTAGATCGTGCGCGAGTCCTCTATAAGATCGAGGGCAAGCACCCGGCACTGGTCAAGACGGCCGTATCGCATTGGGGCTATAAGCCTAAGAGCAGCGGCGGGACGAAGACGGTCGCCGCACTGAAGGCATACGGCCTGCTCGTGGACGAAGGGTCCGGCCCCGACCGCAAGGTATGGTTATCAAATGACGGTCTGACGATAGTCCGCGACGAGCGTGAAGTGTCGCCGGATCGTAACCATCTGATTGGCCGACTTGCCCTAAAGCCCAAGATTCTCTTAGAAATGTGGAACACGTACGGCACGGAGTTGCCCTCCGAGGATACCGTAAGGCACTTTTTAACCGCGGAGCGTGAGTATAATCCGAGCGCAGTCAGTGATATAATCCGCGTTTATCTGGCGGCGGCGAAGCGTCACCAGGAAGCATTTCTCGATGAGTTTGAGGATTTGAGCGAGCAGGAGGACGACGCAAGCCCAGATCCAGACGGTTCAGGGCACGCCAAAGGCATCAAGATGCGGCAGGACACCTTTACGCTAGACGAGGGCACGGTCACGATTGAGTGGCCGGAACGCCTTAGCAAAGCGAGCTTCGACGACTTGAGGGATTGGCTTACCATCATGGGGCGGAAAATCGAGCGAGCCGCTGCGAGGGACGATGAGCGAGCGGCAGAAGAAGGAAACTAAGCGCGGCCCGAAACCCGAGCGCGTCAAGACGGACGACGACTGGGAAGAGGCCGTCAAGAAAGCCCTAAAGAAGAAGCGGCCAAAAGACGGCTGGCCCGATTCTAAGACAGCCCCCACCAAGTAAGACTCGCGCCGAGGGCCGAGGGCCCCATCCTCACGTTTCATTAGGTACCTACTTCCGCTTTTTTTTGCCCGCGAAGCGCCCGCGACGGGCCACGAAGGTCATTCAATCGGCCGGATATATGAATATTTGACCGTTGCAGGCAACTCTTGGGCTATGGCAATATCTTTGGAATGCCTCGAGGACTTGCGCCGATGCGCTTTCGACCGACGCCGCTCGCGCTGCTGCTCGCCTGGCTTGCATGGGCGCCGCCACTCGGCGCCGCGGAGGAGGTCCCGACGGAGGCGTCGCCGGAGCTCCGAGCTGCCCAGCAGGCGGCGGACGCCGCCTACGAAGCGGGCGGTTACCTGCAGGCCTACGAGATCTATCTCGGCGATCTGGCGCCGGCCGGCGACAAGTATGCGCAGTACATGATCGGCATCATGCACGCCCACGGCCTCGGCGTGCAGCAGGACCCCGCTCTCGGCGCCGCCTGGCTGGCGCTCGCAGCCGAGCGGGGCGATGAGCGGCTCGAGGCCGCGAGCGACGAGGCCCTGGCCGGGCTTCCGGAAGAGCAGCGGCCACGGCGCGATACCCTGCTCATGGAGTTGCGCGCCAGCTACGGCGACTGTGCCCTGGCCGGCCGGCTGCTGGCCGAGGATCGCAGGCGGGTCACCGCATCCACGGGCAGCCGCGTCAAATCGAACGTCAATGCGCCGCTCACGATCATCCATATGCAGGACGAGGACGATCGATCGATCGACCAGCAAAGCCTGCGCGAGCGCATCCGCAAGCGCGAGCGGTTTCTCCGCGAGCGCTGCTCCTGATTGGCGCCGTCCGGCGCGCCCCGTCTGCCGGCACGGGTCTTGCTTTGCCCGGTCATGGACAGATCCCGCAGGAAGCCACGATGAAAGTCAAAGGCGGGATGCAGGGCGAAGGCGACCGGGAATCCGCCCGCCGCTACCGCAAGCACACCGGGGAGCACGTCGAAAGCAGCGATGTCGAAGATGAGTCGCGGCGCGCGGAACCCGGTTCCGCCCGCGAGGGCGAGGCACTCGGGAAAGCGGACGAGATAGGCCGAAGCCGCGCACGCGAGGAGGATTCCGCGATAGTCCGCGACTACTCGGACGCCGCCGGGGACTGAGTCCTGCACCGGCTCCGGGCGCGCCGGCGGGCGCGACTGATTTATCATCGGTCGCAGCGCGGCCGCGCGAGGACCGAGGAGCCGGTTATCGACGCGAATCCCGTCCCGCCGGTCCCGGCCGAGCTCGCCGGACCGCTTGGGCTCAAGCTCGAGGAATTCGCTCGCCGCGGCGGTCCGCCGGACGCGCCCGGCTCCGCGCTCGTGGCCGCCACGTTGCCGCGCGTGTGGGCGGCGAGCGAGTACGTCGCGGACAGCTGCCTGCGGGACCCTTCCATCGTCGAATTCCTGGCGACCGGTCTTCGCGAAGCGCGGACGCCCGGCGACTGGCAGCGGGTGATCGAAGCCGAAACCGCTTCCGGCGCGGACGCCGCGGCGTTCCGGCGCCGATTGCGGCGCCTGCGGCAGCGCGAGATGTGCCGCATCGCCTGGCGGGACCTGGCGGGCCTGGCGACGCTCGACGATACCCTGGAGGCGCTGTCCGGTTTTGCCGACGCCTGCGTCCGGGCGGCGCTTTTGCGCGCCGAAAGCGAGCTCGGGCCGCGCTTCGGCCGGCCGCGGGGGCCAGGCGGCGAGCTGCAGGAGCTGACCGTGCTCGCTATGGGCAAGCTCGGCGGTCGCGAGCTCAATTTCTCTTCCGACATCGACCTCGTGTTTGTCCATCCCGGCCCCGGCCGCACCGACGGGGCCCGCAGCCTGGCCAGCGAGGAATATTTCCTGAGGCTGTGCCAGCGGCTCATCCAGAGTCTCGACGACGTGACCGAGGACGGCTTTGTTTTCCGTGTCGACACCCGGCTGCGGCCTTTCGGCGCCAGCGGGCCGCTGGCGATGAGCTTCGGCGCGTTCGAGTCCTATCTGCAGCAGCACGGGCGCGACTGGGAGCGATATGCCTACGTCAAGGCGCGGCCTGTTACCGGCGACGATGAAGAGGGGCCGTTGTTCCGGTCGATACTGCGGCCGTTCGTTTATCGGCGTTACCTCGATTTCGGCGTATTCCAGTCGCTGCGACGCATGAAGGAGCTGATCTCACGCGAGACTTCGCGGCGCGACCTGCGCGACGACATCAAGTCAGGCAGCGGCGGCATCCGCGAGATCGAGTTCATCACCCAGACGTTTCAGCTCATCCGCGGCGGCCGCGAGCCGGAGCTGCGTGCGCGAAACCTGCTTGCGGCGTTGCCGTTGCTCGAGCGGCACGGCCTGCTGCCGGGCCGGGTCGCGGCCGAGCTTGCGAGCGCCTACCGCTGCCTGCGCACGATCGAGAACCGCCTGCAGGCGATGCACGACCGGCAGACCCATGCCCTGCCCGACACCGCCGCAGAGCGCGCGCGGCTGGCGTTCGCGATGGGCTTCGCGGACTGGGACGGGCTTGCCGCGACGCTCGACCGGCATCGCGCCTGCGTCGCTGCGCATTTCGCAAGCACGGTATTCGGGCCGCCCGATGCGGCGCGCGGCGCCGGGCCGGATGACGGCCTGGTCGGCGTCTGGGACGGGAGCGCGAACGCCGCGGACGCCGATGCGGCGCTGGCGGCAGTGGGCATCCGTGAGGCGCAGGGCGTGCGCGCGGCGCTCGAGCGGCTGCGCGCGGGGAGCGCCTGGCGCCGCATGGACGAAACCGCGCGAGAGCGTCTCGATGTGCTGATCCCGAACCTGCTGCGCGCCGTCGGGCGCCTCGGGGACCAGGTCAATGCGATGCAGCGACTCCTGCAGATCGTCGAGTCCGTCGGTAGGCGCAGCGCGTATCTCGCGCTGCTCAACGAAAACCCGGCAGCCCTGGAGCGCCTGGCGGCGCTGTGCGCGGGCAGCAGCCTCCTGGCGCGACACGTGGCCGCGCATCCGCTGCTGCTCGACGAGCTGCTCGATCCGCGACTCTTCGAGGCGCCACCGACGCGCGAACAGTTCGCCGCGGATCTCGACGCCCGCTTGAGCCGCGCCGGCGGTGAGGATCTCGAGCAGCGCATCGAGGCGCTGGCCCGCTTCCAGCGCGCCGCGATCTTCCGGGTCGCCGTGGCCGATCTGAGCGAAACGCTGCCGATCATGAAGATCAGCGATCGCCTGACCGACATCGCCGAGCTCATACTCGAGCGCGCCCTCGGGCTTGCCTGGGACGAGCTCGCCGCCCGCCACGGCCGGCCCGGGTGCACGTCGGGCGGCGAGCCGCGCGAGGTCGGATTCGCGATCATCGGCTACGGCAAGCTCGGCGGCCTCGAGCTCGGCTACGGCTCCGATCTCGATCTCGTCTTCGTGCACGACTCGAGCGGAGAGGGCGCACGCACCGACGGGCCGAAGCCGCTCGACAACGCGATGTTCTTCGCTCGCCTCGGACGCCGCATCATCCATCTGTTGAGCACGCCTACGGCGTCCGGCGCCCTCTATGCCGTGGATATGCGGCTGCGCCCGAGCGGCAACGCCGGCCTGCTGGTGACCAGTCTGGACTCGTTCCGGCGCTATCAGCAGGAACGGGCCTGGACCTGGGAGCACCAGGCATTGTCGCGCGCCCGCGCGGTGGCCGGCGCTCCCGCCGTGCGCGCGGCGTTCGAGGACAGCCGCCGCGAGATACTTACCGGCCACGTGGACCGCAGGCGGCTGGCCCATCGCGTGTCGCGCATGCGCGAGCGCATGCGCCGTCAGCTCTCGCGCGGCGGGAGTGGCGGTTTCGACATCAAGCAGGACTCGGGCGGCCTCGCCGACATCGAGTTCCTCGTCCAGTACTGGGTGCTGCGCGGCGCCCATGCCGATCCTGCGCTCGTCGAGCATTCGGACAACGTGCGGCAGCTCGAGGCGCTGGCGCGGGCGGGCTGCATCGGCCAGCGCACGGCTGCCCGCCTGACCGCGACCTGGCTCGCTTATCGCCGCCGCCTGCATCGGCTCGCGCTCGACGACGCCGCGGACATCGTTCCGGAAACGGAGTTTCGCACCGAGCGCGCGCACGTGCAGCGGGTGTGGGCCGCGGCGCTCGGCGTATAATGCGGCGCTCGCGCAACATGGGGAGGACCGGGAGTCGTGGACAGGCAGGAACCGGCGCAGGAACACCTGATACAGCCGAACGCCAGGAACTGCTACGAGGTCACCCTGCAGGACGTGCCGCTGCACTGCCCGATGCCGGGCATGTACTTGTGGAATTCCCATCCAAAAGTGTATCTGCCGATCACCGAAACGGGCGAGGCGAAGTGCCCGTATTGCGGCGCGGTCTACACGCTCCTTGATTTCGCGGATCGGGAAACCTATTAGCGGGACAGGACACTCCACCGGCGGGCCGATCGAGCGGATCTCCGCGGTCATGATCACGCGCGATGCTGCGCCGACGCTCGCCGAGAGCCTCGACAGCCTCGCCGCGTTCGCCGAGATCGTCGTGTTCGACAACGGTTCCGGTGACGACACCGTCGAGATCGCGCGTCGCTACCGCAATGTCCGGGTGTCACACGGCGAGTTCAAGGGATTCGGTCCGACAAAGAACGAGGCCGTTGCCCTCGCCGCCAACGACTGGGTATTCGTGCTCGACAGCGACGAGATCGCCAGTGAGGCGTTGATCGACAGCCTGCGCAGCGCCGATCTCGGCGACCCGGCATGCGTCTATTTCGTGGAGCGGCACAACTATTTCATGGGCAGGCGCGTGCGGCACAGCGGCTGGGGGCGCGACTGGCTGCCGCGCCTCTATCATCGTGCGCGGCACCGGTACAGCGACGCGCAGGTTCACGAGAAGGTCGCGACGGGCCCCGGCAGCCGCCCGCGGCGTCTCGCCGGTCCGCTGCGGCACCTCGCGGTCCGCGAGCTCGGCCAGTTCCTGAGCAAGGTGGACTGCTACTCCGCCCTGCGCGGCCGGGAGGACCGCCGCGTGCAAGGGCCGCCGGCGACATTCCTGCGGGCAGGCTGGGCTTTCTTCCGCAGCTATGTGCTGCTGCTGGGGTTTCTGGACGGCTGGCGCGGGCTCGTCATCGCCTGGTCGAATGCCAACGGCGTGTTCTTCAAGTACATGAGGCCGTACGCCGAGCGCATGAAAGCGGGTGGGCGCTGAACGCGGTCTGCCATGTCAACCTGGCGAAAGGATTTCGCGGCGGCGAGCGGCAGACGGAACTGCTCGTGCTCGGGCTCGCCGAGCGGGGCGTCGTGCAGACGGTCGTGCTGAGGTCCGGCGCCGGTCTCGAAGCACGGCTCGCCGCGGTGTCCGGCGTCACCGTGCGTCCCGTCGGAAGCAGCCTGCCGGCTGCGCTGCGCGCGACACGCGGGGCGGGTCTGGTGCACGCCCACGAAGGCCGCGCGGTGCATGCAGCCTACCTGCGCAAGGTCCTGTCCGGCGTGCCCTACGTGATCACCCGCCGCGTCAACCATGCGCCGAAGTCCGGCTGGTTCACGCGCCGCGTCTACCGTCGCGCGGATGCGATCGCGGGCCTGTCGCAGGCCGTGCGGCGAACCCTCGCAGCTTACGATCGGCGACTCAACGTGCGCGTCATACCGAGCGCCGCCGGCCGCCTGCGCCGCAATCCCGACAACGTGCGCCGGCTTCGGGCGCGTTTCGCCGGCCGCTTCCTCGTGGGGCACGTCGGCGCGCTCGATCAATCGACCAAGGGGCAGCTCACGCTCATTCGCGCAGCGCGCGCCCTGCGCGACGTCCGACCGGACATCGTCGTGGTGCTGGTCGGGGAGGGGCGCGACGAGGCAATGCTGCGGCGTGAGGCCGAGGGGCTCGACAACGTGCACTTCGCAGGCTTCACCGCAGACGTCGGCGACTGGCTGGCGGCGTTCGACCTGTTCGCGTTCCCGTCGCTGCAGGAGGGCCTGGGCTCTGTGCTGCTGGACGCGCTCGATTTCGGCCTGCCGATCGTGGCCAGCGACGTCGGCGGCATACCGGACATCATCGTGCACGGGGAGAACGGCGTGCTCGTGCCCGCTGCCGACCCTGCGGCGCTCAAAGATGCCATACTCGCGCTGCACTCGGACAGCGCGCGGCGCCACGCGCTGGGTCGCGCGGCGCGCGAGGACGCCGGGCGCTTCACGCCCGAACGCATGGTGGCTGCCTATCTCGACCTGTACCGGTCGGCGGCGCCGGGCCTCCTCGGATCACTCAAGGGATCGGCAGGATGATCATCGTCACCGGCGGCGCCGGCTTCATCGGCAGCAATCTGGTTGCGGCGCTGACTGCGCGCGGCATCGGCGACGTGATCGTCGTCGACAATCTCGCCGACGGCAGCAAGTTCCGCAATCTCGTCGGGCTCGAGATCGCCGACTACCTTGACCAGGACGACTTCCTCGCCGCGCTGCGCGCGGGAGACGACTTCGGCGGCGGCGTCCGCGCGATCTTTCATCAGGGCGCCTGCGCGACCACAACGGAATGGGACGGCCGCTACATGATGCGCAACAACTTCGAGTATTCGAAGGAGCTGCTGCTTTACTGCCTGGAGCGCGATCTGCCCTGCATCTACGCGTCGTCTGCCGCCGTGTACGGTTCCGGGCCTGAATTCACCGAGGCGGAGCGTTGCGAGCGGCCGCTCAACGTGTACGGTTACTCGAAGCTCTTGTTCGACCAGTACGTGCGCCGCGCGCTGCCGTCGGCGCGCAGCCAGATCGCGGGCCTGAGATATTTCAACGTCTATGGCCCCCGCGAGGGCCACAAAGGCTCCATGGCGAGCGTCGCGTACCATTTCGATCGGCAGATCCGTGCCGAAGGGGAGGCGCGCCTGTTCACAGGCAGCGCGGGCTTCGCCGACGGCGAGCAGCGCCGCGATTTCATCTACGTGGGTGACGTCGCGGACGTCAATCTCTGGTTTCTGGACCACCCGGAGGTTTCCGGCATCTTCAATGTCGGCACCGGCCGCAGCCAGACGTTCAACGAAGTCGCCCGGGCGGTCATCGCCTGGCATGGCCGCGGCGCCGTGCGTTACGTGCCTTTCCCGGACGGGCTCGAGGCGGCCTACCAGAGCTTCACCGAGGCCGACATCCGCAAGCTGCGCGATGCCGGCTACACGGCGCCCTTCGCTCCGGTCGCGGAGGGCGTCCGGCGCTATCTCGACGAGACGCAGGGGTAGTGGCCGACGTGCTGGTCGTCGGCCCGTCGTGGGTCGGCGACATGGTCATGGCGCAGGCGCTCTGCATGGTGGTCGCCGGCCAGGGCGACAGCGTCGATCTGCTCGCGCCCGCATGGTCTTTGCCGCTGGTACGGCGCATGCCCGAGGTGCGGTCCGGCATCGAGCTCGCTGCAGGCCATGGCGAGCTCGCGCTGGCGAGCCGTTACCGGCTGGGCCGGTCGCTGCGCGGCCGCTATGCGCGTGCGATCATCCTGCCGCGGTCGTTCAAGGCGGCGCTCGTGCCGTTTCATGCCCGTATCCCCGTGCGCACCGGGTATCGCGGCGAAATGCGCTACGGCCTCATCAACGACATGCGCGACCTGGACGAGTCGCGGCTCGTGCAGACCGCGCAGCGCTTCGTCGCGCTCGGCCTCCCCGCGGACGCGCCGCAACCGCCGGCGGTTCCCGAGCCGCATCTCGCCGTCGACACGCAGAATCAGACGCGGCTGTCGCGCGCGCTCGGCCTCGATCCGGGCCGCCGCATCGTCGCGCTGCTGCCCGGCGCCGAGTACGGCCCGGCCAAGTGCTGGCCGCTCGAGCACTTCGGGGAGCTCGCGCAGCGGCTGGCCGCCGCGGGCTGCGAGATCTGGGTGCTCGGATCGCAGCGCGACCGCCTCGCGGGCGAGCGCATTGCGGGCTTTGCGCTCGACCGCACGCGCAACCTGTGCGGGCAGACCCGTCTCGAGGACGCCGTGGATCTGCTCGCTCTGGCGCGCGTCGCGGTCAGCAACGACTCGGGTCTCATGCACGTCGCCGCGGCAGTCGGCATTCACGTCGTCGCGTTGTACGGCTCGTCGACCCCCGCCTACACGCCGCCGCTGACCGCGCGCCGGTCGGTCAAGTATCTCGGTATCGAATGCAGCCCGTGCTTCGAGCGCGTCTGCCCGCTGGGGCATTTCCGCTGCCTGCGCGGCATCGGCGCGGAAGAAGTATTCGCGGACGTGAGCGCGGCGCTCGATTCGCAGGTCGCCTGAGCCCGTTCAGGCGGCCTGCAGGATGTGCCAGGGCGCCAGCTCCCGGAGCCGGCAGTTCTCGAGCGGCACCAGATTGGTGCTGACCAGCGCGTACCGGCCGGAGATGCTCGCGTGGCTGACCATGTCCGTGAAGACCATCCAGGCGGAAAACGGCGGAAAGCGCAGGTCGACGTGTCCGGCCATGCTGCTCTGGAATTCCGGCGTGTCCTTCATGAAGTTGTGGAACCGGCGCATGACACGGTCATACGGACTCGAATCGAGCACCCGCGCCATCGGCAGGCCCGCATTCTCGAGGCCGCGAATGACGGCGCTGCGCAGGTGATCGAGCGGGCCTTTCGCGAGCCCGCGGCGCCGCTGGCCGGCATCGATGCCGGCCTCGCGCGCGTAGCGCGCGTAGAGCTCCGGAAAGCGGCCTTTGCTAGCCCACACACGATCTTCGTGCGGATTCACGTTGACGAAGAAGCGGAAGATGCGATCGCCGTCGGTGGCGCCGTAGGCGCCGGCGTCGATGTGCACGAGCTCGTTGCTCGCATGCGGCGAGAGCCCGCGGCCGCGTTCCTCGATGGGCCGGAAGCTCGACGTGCCCACCGTCCATCCGCGCGCGAGCGAGGGGATGGCGCGCTCGAGAAACGCCTCGACACGCTGGCTGTGGGCCGTGAGAATGCCGTGCACGCGTGCGACGATCTCCGGGTCGCCCTCGATTCCGTGCACCCGGTCGGCCTCCGGGTGATAGCTGATGTTCTTGAGCCTGAGCTGCCCGGGCAGCCGGTCGCGCAGGAATTCGAGATCGGCCGGTTTCGGCAGCTCGATCGGGCATTCCGGGAAGTACACGATGCGGCCGTGCTCGAGCGCGTCCGACATGTCATGCTGGCCGGCGGCAGAGATGCGCTCGCGCGTGAACGTTTCCAGCATGGGTGACAGACGGCCTTGACGGAAAGCCCGGATTTTACACCAGCCGGCCGCGAGCGCCGCCACGCGACGTCCGACGGCGCGATGCTGGTCGACGAAGCCGTCGCTCCGGATTTCGACGAGCCGCATTTCGACCCCGAATACTGGCGCGCGCGCGGCGCGCTCAGCGTGGCGAGCGGCGGACGCGGGACGGTATTCTTCGCGCACACCGCGGGCGGCGACTGGGCGTTGCGCCATTATCACCGCGGCGGGGTCGTCGGCCGCTGGCTCGACGACGTCTATCTCTGGCAGGGCGCGGATCGCACGCGCGCGTTTCGTGAGTGGCGTCTGCTCGCGCACATGCACGAGGCCGGGCTGCCGGTGCCCCGCCCGGTCGCGGCGCGCTACCGGCGGCGCGGCCCGGTCTACACGGCCGACCTGGTCACGCTGCGCATCCCGGGCGCCGAGCCGCTGTCGCGGCGGCTTGCCCGGGCGACCGCGCCCGCAGACATCTGGAGGCGGATCGGCGCCTGCGTGCGGCGCTTCCACGACGCGGGTGTCTATCATGCCGACCTGTCCGCGCACAACCTGCTGGTCGACGATGCCGGGACGGTGCACGTGCTCGACTTCGATCGGGGTCGCCTGCGCGGCGACGGTGGCTGGAAGGCCGCCAATCTCGCCCGGCTCGAACGCTCGCTGGCCAAGATCCGCCGCGAGGACCCGCGCACCCCCCGGGCGGACTGGTCCGCCCTGCTCGCCGCCTATACGCGCACGTAGGGCCGAATTCATTCGGCCGAACGATCGATGGCCGGTTGAAACCGGCCCTACGGGATATTGCCGTCGCGCCGAATTCATTCGGCCGAACGATCGATGGCCGGTTGACACCGGCCCTACGGGATATCGTCGTCGCGCCAAATTCATTCGGCCATCCGGCCTGGTGACCGTAGGGCCGAATTCATTCGGCCGAACGATCGATGGCCGGTTGAAACCGGCCCTACGGGATATCGTCGTCGCGCGCGTAGATGTCCGGCAGACCGGGGCGTTTCTTGAACCGGCGGTGGATCCAGTAGTACTGCTCGGGCGCTTCCGCGATATGCGCTTCAAGCAGGCGGTGGAAGCGCAGCGTGTCCGCTGCCGGGTCGTCGCCCGGAAAATTCTCGAGCGCGGGCAGCACGCGCAGGCGATAACCGCTGCCGTCGGTGAGCCGCAACGGAAAGAACGGCACCACAGGCGCGCCGCTCAGGCGCGCGAGCTGCGAGGTGGCAACGCTGCTCAAGGCCGGCTCGCCGAAGAACGGCACCAGCGCCGACTGCTTGCGCCGGTAGCTCTGATCCGGCGCGTACCACAGTGCCTTGCTCCGGCGCAGTGTCTTCAACATCCTGCGCACGCTCTCCTTGGGTATGGTCTGTTCGGCACCGCGCTCGCGGCCGCGGCGCGCGATCTCGTCGAGGAGGAGATTCTCGTTCTCGCGATAGACGGCATCGAGCGGCGGCACGAATTCAGTAAGCAGCAGGCTCGCGAGCTCGAGCGTCGTGAAATGGCCGGTCAGCAGGATTACACCGTTGCCCTTCGCGAGCGCCTCGCGCAGATGCTCGAGCCCCTCGGGCCGGGCGAGCGGGCGCAGCCGCCGCAGCGGCGCCCACCACGCGAACGCCATCTCCAGCAGGGATATGCCCAGCGACTCGAAATGTCGCAGCAGCAGCGCCCGGCGCGCAGCCTCGTCGAGAGCGGGAAAGCAAACGCTCAGATTGCGCTCTGCGTACATCCGGCGGCTGCGCATGAGCGCGTGCATGAGCCGTCCCAGCCGGCGGCCGATCGCGAGCTGCGCCCGCCAGGGCAGCAGGATGAGAAGTCTGAGCGCGCCCATGCCGAGCCAGAGCAGCCAGTAGCGCGGGGCGGCAAAGCGATACCACGGCGTCCTGCGGCGGGTCATCAGTACATCCCCGGCTCACCCTTGAAGCGCCGGTGGATCCACAGGTACTGTTCCGGCGCAAGTCTCACCTGCGCCTCCACAAGCCGGTTCATGCATGCCGCGTCCGCTGCGGCGTCGGTGCCGGGGAAAGCCTCGAGCGCGGGCAGCACGGTCATGCGATAGCCGTCCGGCTCGCGCCGCGGAAAGAACGGGATGACCTGCGCACCACTCCTGCGCGCGAGGCGGGAAATGATGGTGTTGGTCGGCGCGGGCACGCCGAAGAACGGCACGCGGGCGCTGTTCGCGCCGGCGTGCGCCTGATCGGGCGCGAACCACACCGCCCGATTGGACGCCAGGCTGCGCAACATGCCGCGCAGATCCTGCTTCATCAGGGCCCGCTCCATGCCGCGCTGCCGGCCGCGACGCATGACCTCGTCGAACAGCGGGTGACCGAGCGGCCGGTACAGCGCGTCGAAGCTCACGCGCGAGCCCAGAGCGCGCACGCCGAGATCCATGGTCGTGAAATGCGCGCTCAGCAGGATCACACCGCGGCCGGCGTCGAGCGCACGCTCGAGATGTTCGAGACCCTCGAATCGCACGCGAAGCATGATGCGCCGTTCCGCCGCCCACCACGCGAGCGCGGCCTCAAGCAGGCCGATGCCGAGCGAGGCGAAGTGCGCCTCGAGCAGCGCGCGGCGCGCGGGTTCTCCGAGCTCGGCAAAGCAGCGGGCGATGTTGCGCCGGGCGATCTCCCGCCGGCCGGCCAGTTTCCGGTACAGCGCGGCGCCGAGCCGCCGGCCGAGCCGCATGCGCGCACCGTGCGGCAGCCAACTGCCGGCGCGCATGCCGGCCAGGCCCAGCCAGACGGGCCAGTAGCGCGGGGCAGCGAATCGATAGAGCGCGGTGGTGGAATCGGACACGCTGGTATGGCGGCGAACGGACCGACGCAGTTTAGCAGTCCACGCCGCAGGCGCCCTCGCGACGCGCGCCGCGCCCCCGGCGGGAGTGGGAAACCGCCGTGCTACCATGCGGCCGGTCTCGACACCGGTACCGTGCATGACACTGACCGTCCCCTCGTTCTCGGGCATCCGGGTGCTCGTCGCCGGTGACGTCATGCTCGATCAATACTGGTTCGGGCTCACGGCGCGGATTTCTCCCGAAGCCCCGGTGCCGGTCGTGCGCGTGCGTGAATCGCAGGAGCGCGCCGGTGGCGCGGCCAACGTCGCCGTCAATCTCGCGTCCCTCGGCGCGAAGACGCTGGTGACCGGCCTGACCGGCGACGATCCGGCTGCGGACCGGCTCGAGGCCCTGTTGAACGCGGAGGGCATCGACTGTCGCTTCGTGCGCTCCCCCGACGCGCCCACCATCACCAAGCTGCGCGTGCTGAGTCGCAACCAGCAGCTCATCCGTCTCGATCAGGAAGAGGACTTCGGTCCGGCGCCGCTCGGCTCCGTGGCCGGAGCCGTCGATTCGGCGCTCGACGGGACCGGCATGGTGATTCTGTCCGATTACGGGAAAGGAGCCTTGAGCGACGTCGCCGACCTGATCGGGCGTTGCCGGCGCGCCGGCCGGCCGGTGCTCGTCGATCCGAAAGGGACCGATTTCGGCCGCTATCGCGGGGCGACGGGGATGACCCCCAATCTCGCAGAGTTCGAGGCCGTTGCAGGTCACTGCGCGGACGACGACGAGCTGGTTAAACGCGCCGAGACCCTGCGCGCCGGGCTCGATCTCGACATCCTGCTGATCACGCGCAGCGAGCGCGGTATGACCGTCATCACTCGCGAGGCCGCGCCGCTGCACCTGCCGGCCGAGGCGCGCGAGGTGTATGACGTGACGGGCGCGGGTGACACGGTCATCGCCGTGCTCGGTGCGGGCCTGGCCGCCGGGCTCGCCGCTGCCGAGGCTGCGGCACTCGCCAATCTTGCTGCCGGGCTGGTGGTGCGCAAGATCGGCGTCGCCACCGTCACGCCTTCGGAGCTCAAACTGGCCCTGCATCAGCGCGGCAAGGGCGGCGGCGGCCCGGTGACGCGCGCCGAGCTGGTGGCCTTCGTGCGCGAGGCGCAGGCGCGCGGCGAGCGCGTGCTGATGACCAATGGCTGCTTCGACATTCTGCATGCCGGTCATGTCGCGTATCTCGAGGAGGCAAAGTCGCTCGGCGACAGGCTGGTCGTGGCGGTGAACGACGATGACTCGGTGCGGCGCCTGAAGGGGCCGGGCAGGCCCGTCACTCCGCTTGCCGACCGCATGGCCGTGCTTTCCGGCCTCGCCGCTGTCGACTGGGTGGTGCCGTTTTCCGGAGATACGCCGCGGGAACTGATCTGCGACGTGCTGCCCGACGTTCTGGTCAAGGGCGGCGACTATGCGGCGAAGGACATCGAAGGAGGTGATTGCGTACGCGCGCACGGCGGCGAGGTGCGAGTGCTTCGCTTCCACGAGGGCCGCTCGACCACGGCTGTGCTCGAGGCGATTCGCGGGCGCTGACACGCCGCACGCGGCCGGTGCGATTCGCCTACGTCATCCTCTCCTACCTGCTCGCGCCGGTGGCGTTCGGGTTCCTGCTGTGGCGCGGCTTCGCCAACCGGGCGTACTGGCAGCGGTTCGGCGAACGGCTCGGATTCGGTGATACCCGGCTCGCGCAATCGAGCATCTGGATCCATGCCGTGTCCGTCGGCGAGGTGCAGGCCGCCGCGGCGCTGGTCAAGACGCTGCGGCAGCGCTATCCGGACACGCCGCTGGTGGTGACTACCGTCACCCCGACCGGGCTCGAAACCGCCCAGTGCAAGTTCGGCGACGACGTAAGCTACAGCTACGCGCCCTACGATCTGCCGGGCGCGGTGAGCCGGTTCTTCGACCGTATCCGGCCGAAGCTCGCGATCATCCTTGAAACCGAGCTATGGCCGAACCTCTACCATGAATGCGGCCGCCGCAGCGTGCCGCTGGTGCTCGCGAGCGCGCGAATTTCGCCGCGTTCCGTGCACAAGTACCGCTGGCTGCTCGGCTTGTTCCGTGAGGCGCTGTCGCACGGCATCGTGATCGCTGCGCAGAGCGAGAAGGACGCCGAGCGATTCCGCTCGCTCGGCGCCAATCCGGCGCGAACCCACGTCACCGGCAACATCAAATTCGATTTCGAGTTGCCGCCGGCCGTGGCTGAAAGCGGCCGCAGGCTGCGCGCCGTGCAGGCGCCCTGGCGTCCGGTATGGATCGCAGCCAGCACGCACCAGACCGAAGAGGAGCACGTGCTGGACGCCTTCGCGCTGCTCAGACGCGAGATTCCGCAAGCCCTGCTCATTCTCGTGCCCCGCCATCCGGACCGGTTCCCCGCCGTGGCGGCGCTGTTGCGCGAGCGCGGCGTCGATTACGTGACACGCAGCAGCCGCGCCGTCTGCGATCCCGGCACATCGGTATTTCTCGGCGACAGCCTCGGCGAGCTGCCGGTGTTCTACGCCGCCGCCGACGTGGCGTTCGTCGGCGGCAGCCTGGTGCCGATCGGCGGCCACAACCTGCTGGAGCCGGCCGCGCTGGCGCTGCCGGTGCTGACCGGCCCGCACACCTTCAACGCGGAGGAGATCGCCTCGATGCTCATCGAGGTCGGCGCCGCAAGGGTGGTCAGGAACAGCGCCGAGCTGGCCGATGCGCTGCTGAGCTATTTACGTGACCCGGCGTTACGCAGCCGTGACGGCGGCGCCGGCCTCGCGACCGTGCACGCGAACCGCGGTGCGCTCGCCCGGCTGGTTGATCTCGTTGACCCGCTCATCGCGTAGGGCCGGTTTCAACCGGCCGCGCGATTCGGACGTGCTGGCCGAATGAATTCGGCCCTACGGCGGGCCTGATGGCGTAGGGCCGGTTTCAACCGGGCGCGCGATTCGGACGTGCTGGCCGAATGAATTCGGCCCTACGGCGGGCCTGATGGCGTAGGGCCGGTTTCAACCGGCCGCGCGATTCGGCCCTACGGCGGGTCAGGGCTCTACCGCGTGAGCTGGCCGATCTGCGGCGTCTCGCCCTCCGCGAGCCAGCCGTTCACCTCGGCGATATCCTCGGCGCTCAGCGTGCCCGCCGCGCGCTTGAGCTGAAGCAGGTTGAGCACGTAGTCGTATCGGCTGCGCGCATAGTTGGTCTGCGCGGCGAGCAGGTTGCGCCGGGAGTCGAGCACATCGACCGTAGTGCGCGTGCCGACCTCGAAGCCGGCCTCGGTAGCCTCGAGCGCGGTGCGCGATGACTCGGCCGCCTGGCGCAGAGCCTGCACGCGCGAGATGCCGGTCAGCACGCCGAGGTAGGAGTCGCGTGTCAGCCGCTCGGTCTCGCGCGCCACCCGCTCGAGCTGCTCCTTCGCCGCGCGGTGCCGGTACACGGCCTCGCGGGTACGCGACGAGGTGGCGCCGCCGCTGAAGATCGGCACGTTGAGCTGCAGCGAGATGGAGTCGCTCGTCGAGTCCTGCGTGGAGGGGCCGAACTCGCCGTCGACGATGAGATCGGCGTCGCTGTCGAAATCCTGCCGCGAAGCGACGAGGTCGAGCGTGGGAAAGTGCCCGGCGCGCTGGAGCTTGATCTGCTCGCGGGCGATGTCGGCGCCGAGGCGGCTCGAGATGAGATTCAGGTTCTGGTCCATCGCAATCGCGACCCACTCCTCCTCGCTGGCCGGCGTCGGCGGCTCGAGAGGCATGTCTTCATCGGGGGCAGCGAGCTCGGCGAAGTATTCGCCGGTGATCTCGCGCAGCAGCTCGCGGGCCGTGGCCAGCGCGCGGCTCGCCGCGATCTGTGCGGCAACCGCCTGATCGTAGGCGGCCTGGGCCTCCTGCACGTCGGTGACGGCGATGAGCCCGACCTCGAAGCGCTTCTCGGCCTGCTCGAGCTGCCGTGCGATCGATTCCTTGGCGACGTCTTCGGATTCGAGCGTGTCTCGCGCCGCGAGCACGTCGAAGTAGCGTTGTGCGACGCGCGTCATGACGTCCTGCTGCGCGGCCCGGAAGTTGGCTTCCGCCTGGGCTACCGCCGAGTCGGCCTGGCGCAGCGCCACCCACTGATCCCAGCGGAAGATGCTCTGCTGGAGCTGATAGCTCAGCACAGTCTGGCTGTCGTCAGTCTCCCGGTTGAACGGGATCAGGAAGCTATCGCCGCCTTCCGCAGGCTGGAAGAACGTCCCCGCGGTGTCGTCTTCGAATTCGGTCCGCGACGCCGCGATATTGAGTTGCGGCAGCAGCAGGGCCCGTGCCTGCGGTTTGGCCTCGAGCGCAGCGAGCCGGTTGGCCTCGGCCTCGCGCAGCAGCGGGTCGCTCTGCACGGCGAGCTGATACACGTCTGCCAGATCCTCCGCCGGCGCGGGCCGGGCGCCGATCAGGCTGGCAGTGAGGCAAAGCAGCAGGGGCTTCAAGCGGCTCATGTTCCCCATCCTTCCTGACTCATTCATTGATGACGCTCGGCCGGCCCGGGTTGCAAGTGTTATAGTGAACTATATCACCAAACCGCCGGTCGGCAAATCGGGCACCGGGCGACGGCACAATTGCCTCGCACCCTGCTAGGGACCGTCCCGGCAGCCGAGGGTTGCACGGATCGTCCCACCCTGCACTCGGCTCGCCGCTGTCGTCAGAAGACGAAGGCAGCCGGCCGCGGTGCGTTCACGAGCGGCGGGATCGACGTCTCGAACAGGCTCTCGCGGGTCCATTCGGCCTCGCCGGCCCGCCGTATCCGCAGCGCCTCCATGACCGGGCTCGTGCCCACGATGACGAACAGGCGGCCTCCGGTCTCCAGCGCTTCCTGGAAGCGCTCGTCGTAGACCGGCAGCGAGCCGGTGACTGCTATGGCGTCGAAGCGACGCGAGCCGTCGAGCCCGAAGGCATCACGGGTGTCGAGCTGCACGGCACCGGCACCGTTCTCGCGCAGGCAGCGCGCAGCGCGCTGCGTGAATTCGGCGCGGATATCGATGCTGGTCACGGCGCCGGCGAGTCTGTGCAGGCATGCGGCGAGGAATCCGCTGCCGGTGCCCACTTCGAGCACCGTATCCGCCGCGCAGAGCTCCAGCGACTGCAGCAGGCGTCCTTCGACCTTGGGCGCCATCATGACCTCGCCGTGACCGAGCGGAATCTCGATGTCCGCAAAGGCGAGGCCGCGCCACGGTTCCGGCACGAACGCTTCGCGAGGCACGTCGGAAATCGCGTCGAGCACGCGCTGGTCGAGGACATCCCACGCCCGGACCTGCTGCTCGACCATCTGCCTGCGTGCCGTCTCGGCGTTGAACATGTTGTTGTACGCGTTGCAGCTGCGGAGGGCCGTAAAGACTACGGAGTTTGCCTTGGCGTGACAAGCCGATGCGGCTGGATTATGGTGAATCTGCCTGCGTTGCGCGGAAGGCATGGGATATGCTTGAGCACAAGATTCCCGGGCATGCGCCTTCCGCGCGAGACACGATTCGCAAGGCATGAGGACCCCCCGAGAACCGGCGTTTCCGCACAGGTGCGCCGCCCGCCAAGAGGTATGCAATGAGCGCGGATCCCAAGGAGATCAACGACAGCCGCCTGCGGCTGAGCACGGCGGCGACGGCGCCGCTCAAGGCGTCGCGAAAGATATACGTGCGGGGCAGCCGCGGCGACCTGCGCGTCGGCATGCGGGAGATCCTGCAAACGCCGACGCCGGCCGTTTTCGGCGCCGAGGACAATCCTCCGCTGACGCTCTACGACACCTCGGGTCCCTATACGGATCCGGAGTCGGACATCGATCTCGAGCGCGGCCTGCCCGCGCTGCGCGAGGGCTGGATCGACGGGCGCGGCGACACCGAGACGCTCGATGCGCCGAGCTCCGCGTTCGGCCGCGCGCGTCTCGTCGACCCCAAGCTCGCCGAGGTGCGTTTCGCGCACCCGCGCCGGCCGCGGCGGGCACGCGACGGGGCCTGCGTCACGCAGATGCACTACGCGCGCGCCGGCATCGTCACGCCGGAGATGGAATACGTGGCGATCCGCGAAACTCAGCGCTATGCCGAGCTGCGTGACGCCTACGGCCGTGCCGGGCTGCTCGCCCGACACGCGGGGCAGCCGTTCGGCGCGCAGCTGCACGAAGAGGTGACGCCCGAGTTCGTGCGGGACGAGGTGGCCGCGGGGCGCGCCATCATCCCGGCAAACGTCAATCATCCCGAGCTCGAACCGATGATTATCGGGCGCAATTTTCTGGTAAAGATCAACGCCAATATCGGCAATTCCGCCGTCACCTCCTCCATCGCCGAGGAGGTCGAGAAAATGGTGTGGGCGACGCGGTGGGGCGGCGACACCGTTATGGACCTGTCGACGGGCCGGCACATCCACGAAACGCGTGAATGGATCCTGCGCAATTCGCCCGTGCCGATCGGCACCGTGCCGATCTATCAGGCGCTCGAAAAGGTCGGTGGCAAATCCGAGTCGCTGACCTGGGAAATGTATCGCGACACGCTCATCGAGCAGGCCGAGCAGGGTGTCGATTACTTCACCATTCACGCGGGGGTCAGGCTCGCATGGGTGCCGCTGACGGCGAAGCGCATGACCGGCATCGTCTCCCGCGGCGGCTCCATCATGGCGAAGTGGTGCCTGGCGCATCACTGCGAAAGCTTCCTCTATACGCATTTCGCGGACATCTGCGAAATCATGCGTGCCTACGACGTTTCCTTCTCGCTCGGCGACGGGTTGCGGCCAGGCTCCATTGCCGATGCGAATGACGAGGCGCAGTTCGCGGAGCTCGAGACTCTGGGTGAGCTGACGCGCATCGCGTGGGAACACGACGTGCAGGTCATGATCGAGGGTCCGGGGCATGTTCCCATGCAGCTCATCCGCGAGAACATGCGGCGTGAGCTCGAGGAGTGCTTCGAGGCACCGTTTTACACGCTCGGTCCGCTGACCACGGACATTGCGCCCGGCTATGACCACATCACTTCGGCGATCGGCGCGGCGCAGATCGGCTGGTACGGAACCGCGATGCTCTGCTACGTGACGCCGAAGGAACATCTCGGCCTGCCGGACCGGGACGATGTCCGCGAAGGCATCGTGACCTACAAGATCGCGGCGCACGCGGCGGATCTTGCCAAGGGTCATCCGCTCGCCCAGCTTCGCGACAATGCGCTGTCGAAGGCGCGCTTCGAATTCCGCTGGGAGGACCAGTTCAACCTCGGCCTCGATCCGGAAAAGGCGCGCGCGTTCCACGACGAGACGCTGCCGAAGGAAGCGCACAAGCTGGCGCATTTCTGCTCCATGTGCGGGCCGCACTTCTGCTCGATGAAAATTACGCAGGAAGTGCGCGAATACGCCCGCGAAAGAGGCATCGGCGACATGGACGATGCGGTGCGCACCGGGTTGGCCGAGAAGGCTGACCAGTTCCGCCGCCGGGGAGCGCGCGTGTATGAACCGACGTAGCAGGTGAGGCCTGGATGCCGACGACGGGCATAATAACAACAGCAATCGCCCTGGCCGCTCTCGGCGTGATTCTCTTCTTTCTCCTTACGCTTCGGCATTCCCGCCGGATCGTTCGCCTGAACGAAGAGATCAGCCGGATTACGAGCGACAGGCGTTTCGAGCGCCGCGTGGCCGCCTCGAACAGGGGGGATGCCGTGTCCCGACTCGGGATGACGGTCAACACGCTGTTCGAGGCGCTGAGCGACCAGCAGGAGCGCCTTAGCGAGCGCCAGGGAATGCTGCACGCGATCGCGGACACCGTGCCCGCCATGGTGGTCGTGCATCGCGAGCAGGTGCTGTACGCCAACCCGGCTGCGGTCGAGTGGTTCGGCGCGGGCGTTTTGACGGAACGCCCGGTCACCGACCTGGTGCGGCCTGCGCTGCGGCGGCGCGTCCTCGACGGTGTGCGCGAGCTGCTGGTCGCGAGGGACAACACCGCAAGTTTCGAAGTCATCCTCATGGACGATCATGGTCGCCCGTTGTACGCGACCGTCAGGACGGCGCGAATCGTCTACGAGGGGGCGCCCGCGATCCTGAGCGTCGCGTCGCCCGCCGGGACGCGAGCCGCGGACCGTCGCACCGGCGCGCGCCATGCCCAGGCCACGCTCGAATCGATCGGCGAGGGGGTGCTGACCACGGATTCAGCCGGCCGCATCGACTACATGAACGCTGCAGCCCAGCACTTGACGGGGTCGAGCCTTGCGGCCGCCCGCGGCAAAACCCTCGACGAGATCATCAGCCTGGTCGACGAGACCGACCGCAAATCGCTCGGCGACCCGGTCGGCGCGTGTCTGCGCGACCGGCGCCGTGTGAATCTCGGCAGGCGCGCCCTACTGCTCGCGCGCAACGACGCAGGCGAGTACTCGGTGGAGCTGACCGCGTCGCCTCAGCGCGACGACAGCGGCGCGATCGTCGGTGCCGTTGTCGTGCTGCATGACGTGTCCGAGCTGCGCGGGCTCACCCGGCAGATGTCCTATCAGGCCACTCACGATGCTCTCACGGGCCTGGTCAATCGCCGCGAGTTCGAGCGCCGGCTCGAGGAAAGCCTGCAGTCCGCCCATTCCGGCGATGCGGGGCACGTGCTGTGCTACCTGGACCTCGACCGTTTCAAGGTCGTCAACGATACGTCCGGTCATATGGCCGGCGACAGCATGCTGCGCGAGGTTGCCACGCTCATCAGGGATCGCGTGCGTGACTCGGACACCGTGGCGCGCCTGGGCGGCGACGAGTTCGGCATGCTGCTGATCGGCTGCCCGCTCGACAAGGCCCGCCAGATTGCCGACGACGTCTGCGCAGCCATCCGTGATTACCGCTTCGTCTGGCGCGACAAGATTTTCAACATCGGCGTCAGCATAGGGCTGGTGGAGATCGGCCGTGAGAGCGGCTCGATCGAGGACCTGCTGAGCGCCGCCGATTCGGCCTGCTATGTCGCGAAGCAACAGGGTCGCGGCCGCGTGCACGTCTACTCGGCGCGCGACGAGGCCGCGGCCCGGCAGCGCGGTGACATCCAGTGGCTGCAACGGCTGCAGACCGCGCTCAAGGAGGACCGCTTCGAGCTCTATACCCAGCCTGTTCTTTCGCTGGCCGGACATTCGCAGACCGGGCCTGCGTTCGAGATCCTGCTGCGCATGCGCGACGAGTCCGGCCGGCTTGTGCTGCCTGCCGAGTTCCTGCGCGCGGCCGAGCGTTATCATCTGACCAGCCACGTCGATCGATGGGTAGTGCAGACCGCGCTGGCCGCGATCGGGCGGGGAGCGCTCAAGCTGCCGGACAACCGCAGCTGCGCCATCAACCTGTCGGGCCAGACGCTGGGCGACGAATCATTCCTCGACTTCGTGGTCGAGTGCCTGGACCGCAGCGACGTGAAGCCGGCACAGATCTGCTTCGAGCTCAGCGAGTCGTCGGTCGTCACCAGCCTGGCGCACGCCAAGCGGCTCGTCGACGTGTTGCACAGCATGGGCTGCGCCTTCGCGCTCGACGATTTCGGCAGCGGTCTCGGTTCCTTCGCGAATCTCAAGAACCTCGGCCCGGACTACGTCAAGCTGGATGGCTCGCTGATCCACGATCTCCAGCAGAACAGCGTGAACGAGGCCATGGTGACGGCGATGGTCAAGCTCGCGCGGACGCTCGGATTCCAGGTCGTCGCCGAGCAGGTCGAGGATCAGCAGACCTTCGCCGCGGTGCGCGGACTGGGCGTCGATTTCGTGCAGGGTTACGTCGTGGGTCGCCCGCAACCGCTCGCGTAGGGCCGAATTCATTCGGCCAACGGCGCTATTCAAGGCCGCGCGGGGGGCGGACTTAAGTCCGCCCTACGAGAGCGGCACGATCGGTCCCGCGGTGTCCTTCGTAGGGCGGGTTTCAACCCGCCATTCAACGCCGCGCCGGAGGCGGACTGAAGTCCGCCCTACAAGAGGGGCACGATCAGCAGCGCGACGATATTGATGATCTTGATGAGGGGGTTGATCGCGGGCCCCGCGGTGTCCTTGTAAGGATCGCCGACGGTATCGCCGGTTATCGCCGCCTTGTGCGCCTCGGAGCCTTTGCCGCCGAAGTTGCCGTCCTCGACGTATTTCTTCGCGTTGTCCCAGGCGCCGCCGCCGGTGGTCATCGAGATGGCCACGAACAGGCCGGTGACGATCGTGCCCACCAGCAGGCCGCCGAGCGCCTTCGGACCGAGCAGCACGCCAACGACGACGGGCACGAGCACCGGCAGCAGCGACGGGATGATCATTTCCTTGATCGCCGCCCTGGTGAGCATGTCGACCGCGCGCGAATAGTCCGGTTTCGCCGTGCCTTCCATGATGCCGGGAATGTCGCGGAACTGCCGGCGCACCTCGTTGACCACGGCGCCGGCCGCTCGGCCGACGGCTTCCATGGCCAGCGAGCCGAACAGGTACGGCACCAGCCCGCCGATGAACAGGCCGACGAGCACGAGCGGGTCGGACAGCACGAAGCGCGTCAATGACTCCGCGTTCTCCGGATCGGTCAGGGCCAGATGCACGCCGAGCTCGTGGCTGTAGTCGGCGAACAGCACCAGCGCCGCGAGTCCGGCCGAGCCGATCGCGTAACCCTTGGTCACGGCCTTGGTGGTGTTGCCGACGGCATCGAGCTTGTCCGTGCGCTTACGAATTTCCGGCGGCAGGTCGGCCATCTCGGCGATGCCGCCGGCGTTATCGGTGATCGGGCCGAAGGCATCGAGCGCGACGATCATGCCGGTCATCGACAGCATGCTGGTCGCAGCGATGGCGATGCCGTACAGGCCGGCCAGCTCATAGGCGCCGAGAATGCTCACGCAGACCGCGATGACGGGCAGCGCAGTCGACTTCATGGATACGCCGAGGCCGGCGATGATATTCGTCGCATGGCCGGTCAGGGAGGCTTCGGCCACGTGGCGCACCGGCTTGTACTGGGTTCCCGTGTAGTACTCCGTGATGACGACCATGGCCGCCGTCAGCCCGAGCCCGATCAGCGCGGCGCCCCACAGCGCCAGAACGCTGAAGCCTTCGGTGCCGTCCATGATCCAGTCGGTCACGAAATAAAACGCCGGCGCCGCAACGACGCCGGATACGATGACGCCCTTGTAGAGCGCACCCATGATGCTGCCCGTCTCGCCGGTGCGCACGAAGAACGTGCCGATGATGCTCGCGACGATCGAAGCTCCGCCGAGCGCCAGCGGATAGACCACCGGGCCGAGCCCCGCCTCGCCGAACAACAGCCCGCCGAGCAGCATGGTGGCGATTATGGTCACCGCGTATGTTTCGAAGAGGTCGGCGGCCATTCCGGCGCAGTCGCCGACGTTGTCGCCGACATTGTCGGCAATCACAGCCGGGTTACGCGGGTCGTCCTCGGGAATGCCGGCTTCCACCTTGCCGACCAGATCGGCGCCCACGTCGGCGCCCTTGGTAAAAATACCGCCGCCGAGACGCGCGAAGATCGAGATCAGGGAACCGCCGAAGGCGAGCCCGACAAGCGCGTGCAGCTGCTGGCCGGCTGGCGCGAATTCCCTGAGCAGAGCGTAATAACCGGCCGTGCCGAGCAGGGCCAGCCCGACGACCAGCATGCCGGTGATGGCGCCGCCGCGAAAAGCGATCTGCAGCGCGGGGTTGATGCCGCTGGTCGCCGCTTCGGCCGTGCGCACGTTGGCGCGCACCGAGACGTACATGCCGATGTAACCGGTCGCGGCCGAGAACGACGCACCGATCGCGAATCCGAGCGCCGTCCACCACTCGAGCGCAAACCCTAAAACCAGAAACAGGATGATGCCGACGAGGCCGATGGTCAGGTACTGGCGGTTGAGATAAGCGGCGGCGCCCTCCTGAATGGCGGCCGCGATGCCCTGCATGCGCTCGCTGCCGGCCGGCCGGCCGAGAATCCAGCGCACCGACACGGCACCGTAGACGAGCGCCAGGATGGCGGCTGCCAGCGCGAGCCAGAGACCATTTTCAATGGGCATCGTTAACTCCCCAGGCGAGGCGGCCCTCCGGCCGTCACAGCGATCGTCCAGGCATCGCGCCCGCAAAAAAACGCCGAATCATAGCACGAAACCGTCGCGCAGCTTCTTCGCCACGGATACGTTCTTCAGGCGCACGTAGGCCGGGAGACCGTTCCGATAAGGCGGATAGTCTTCACCGCGGATCAACGGTTCGAGGTAACGCCGGCAGTCGGCCGTGATGCCGAAACCGTCGCGCGAGATGAACCGCTTCGGCATTTTCTTCTCGCGGTTCGCGACGTGCCTGAGCTCGGTCATGCCGATGCCCCACCGGTATGGACGGTCCGATCGGCGAACGATCACCGGCATGATGGCGCTATGGCCCTTGAGGGCGAACTCGACGGCGGCCTTGCCGACGGCGTAAGCCTGATCGACATCGACCTTCGCCGCAATGTGTCGGGCGGAGCGCTGCAGATAGTCGGCCACCGCCCAATGAACTTTGTATCCGAGCTTCTCTCGCGCGAGATTGGCCACGACGGGCGCGACACCGCCGAGCTGCACGTGGCCGAAGGCGTCGCGCGAGCCGGCATCGGACAGAAAGCGGCCTTCGCGGTCGCGCGCGCCTTCCGAGGCGACGACGACGCAGAAGCCGCGGCCTTCGACGGATTCCCTGACCCGCGCGAGAAACTTCCGCTCGTCGAACGCGACTTCGGGAAAGATGATGGCGTGCGGCGGATCGCCTTTCGTCTCGCCTGCAAGACCCGCGGCCGCCGCGATCCAGCCGGCGTGGCGGCCCATGACCTCGAGCACGAATACCCGCGTCGACGTTTCGGCCATGGACTCGACGTCCAGTGCAGTTTCCCGCGTCGATACCGCCACGTACTTGGCGACCGAGCCGAAGCCCGGGCAGTTGTCCGTCACCGCCAGGTCGTTGTCGACCGTCTTGGGGATGCCGATGCAGACGATCGGATAGCCGAGCCTTCGGCCGATCTGCGAGACCTTGTGCGT
Source organism: Gammaproteobacteria bacterium (assembly GCA_035524935.1). Classification (GTDB taxonomy): domain Bacteria; phylum Pseudomonadota; class Gammaproteobacteria; order Steroidobacterales; family JACDCP01; genus JACDCP01. The sequence goes on from DATLFD010000060.1 coordinate 26,692, forward strand.
GGTGTCCATGGAATCGCCGCCGCCGTTATAGAAGAAGTAGCCGATGTCATGGGCGCGGAATACTTCGATCAGGCGCTCGTATTGCGCCCGGTCGTCGTCGAGGCTCTTGAGCTTGAAACGCGCCGAGCCGAACGCGCCGCCCGGCGTGTGCCGAAGCGCCGCGATCGCCTGCGTCGTCTCCCTGCCGGTGTCGATCAGATCCTCGGTCAGCGCCCCGATGATGCCGTTGCGGCCGGCATAGACTTTGCCGATCCTGTTCCTGTGCCTGCGCGCTGTCTCGATGACCGCGCAGGCGGAGGCGTTGATGACCGCGGTCACGCCTCCCGACTGCGCATAAAAGGCGTTTTTCATGACTGCTCCTGCGCCGCTCGATCACAATCGCCAATATACCGTTCCGCCGGCAGCGCTGGCCAGCGGCGACATGAACAGAGCATGCAGTTTGCCGGCTTTCCGGTTTGACGCACCTGCGGCAGACCGGTAGCGTTACGCGGTCGCGGGGGCAGGAGGGTCCATGAGAATCGTGTTGCTGGGCGCGCCGGGCTCCGGCAAGGGCACGCAGGCGCAAAAGCTGGTCGCGCGCTACGGCATTCCGCAGATTTCCACAGGCGAACTGCTGCGCGAGGCCGTAGCCGCCGGCAGCGCGCTCGGCAGGCAGGCGAAAGCGGCGATGGACGCCGGCGAGCTCGTTTCCGACGACATCGTGCTCGGCATCATCCGTGAGCGGCTGCGGAGGAAAGATGCCGCGGCCGGCTTCGTGCTGGACGGCTTTCCGCGCAACGAGACACAGGCCGAAGCCCTCGAGGCGATGCTCGACGCGCTCGGCCAGCCGCTCGATTGCGCCGTTCTGCTGGAGCTCGACACCGACGCGCTGCTGCAGCGGCTCACCGGCCGGCGAAGCTGCACGGGCTGCGGGCGGATTTACAACGTCCATACGTCGCCGCCTGCGCGCGACGGCATCTGCGACCACTGCGGCGGCAGCCTGGAGCGCCGAGCCGACGACAACGAGGAGACCGTGCGCAACCGGCTCCAGGTGTACCGGTCGCGCACGCGGCCACTGATCGGATTTTTCAAGCGCCGTGGCCTGCTCAGGGTCGTCGACGCCGACGGCGACATCGACGAGGTTTTCGAGCGCCTGGTCAGCGTCATCGAGCAGACCCGCAAGGAGGTGTAGGGCCGAATGCATTCGGCCTTCGCGGCGGGCTGAAGCCCGCCCTGCGACATTCCCGACGCTCCGCCGATGTCGAGGCGTAGGGCCGAATTCATTCGGCCGTCGCGGCGGGCTGAAGCCCGCCCTGCGACATTCCCGACGGACGCCTCCGCCGATGTCGGTGTCGGGCCGAATTCACTCGGCCTTCGCGGCGGGCTGAAGCCCGCCCTACGCCGATGCCGGCGCGTCGAGGATCTCCAGCAGCCGCGTGCCGGCGAGCTCGCCCCGCCAGCCCCTCAGCACGGGGAGATCCCGCTCGCCGCGCACGAGCCTCTCGAGTTCGGCGCGCGTGGCGAGCAGCTCCACGCTCAAGCCGTGGCGCGCGGCGCAGGCGCGCACCTCTTCGGCGAGCGCGACGAGCAGCGCTTTCTGCGCGGCGTCGAGCCGCGCCGGCGGCTCTGCATCACCGGCCGCCGATTGCGGGTCGGCCAGCGCCGCGGCGATGACGCCGGCGAGGGCTGTGCCATGTCGCCGCAGGACCGCGGCCGGCAGGCCCGGAACCGCGTCGAACCCGGCCCTGCTCTGCGGTGCGAGCCGCGCGAGCTCGATGAGCACGTTGTCGCGCAGTACCCACTGCCGCGGCCGGTCGTCGCGCACGGCCTGCCATTCCCGCCAGCCGGCCAGGGCCCGGGCGACGCGCCGCGCGCGCGCGTCCAGGCGGTGCAAGGCCTTGATGCGGCGCCAGGCGTCTTCCGCAGGCGCACGGTACAGCGCCTCGTCGCTCAGGCCGGCGAGCTCGGCCCGCGCCCAGTCGCTGCGGCCCCGCGCGGCGAGCGCGGCGCTCAAGCGCGTTTCCAGTTCCAGCAGGTAGCGCACATCGTCGGCGGCGTAATGCTGCTGCTCGGGGTGCAGCGGGCGTCTCGTCCAGTCCGTGCGCGTGTGGGCCTTGGCGAGAGACATGCCGAGCACCGATTCGACGAGTGCGGCATACGAGATCTGCGCGCCGTGGCCGAGCAGCGCCGCAGCGAGCTGGGTGTCGAACACCGGGCGAGGCACGATGCCCAGGCGCGTCAGCAGGATCTCGATGTCCTGACGGCCGGCATGCAGGACTTTCGTCACACGCGGATCGGCGAGCACGCCTGCGAGCGGCGTGAGGTCGTCGATGGCGAGCGGGTCGACGAGCGCGACGCCGGACGGGCTCGCGATCTGCACCAGACAGAGGACCGGGAAGTAGGTGCGCTCCCGCACGAACTCCGTGTCCAGGGCGATGCGCGTTTCGGCGCCGAGTGCGGCGGCGAGCTCGGCGAGTGCGCCCGGATCGTCGACATATCGGAACCCCGTCATCGGCCCCGGCGGCGCGAATCGAAACGTGTCCGGACAGCTCGAACGGCAGGTCTTGAACCAGTCCGCGACGAACGAGGGTAACGGGATTCGGCTGGTATGATGCGCGCCTGAGAAGTGCTCATGGAAGCGCGGCATGATAACGCTGGTACGGGCCATGGTCGAAATCGCGCTGCACCGGCGCGGCCCCGAGGATCTGCCCGCCTCGAAGTTTCTGTTTCAGCTCGTGCTGCTCACCTACATTCTCATCGGCGCGCTGTCCGCCGCGATCTACTGGCGCAGTCCGGCTCAAGTCGTCCTGCAGGTGGGTCTCGACCTCGCGTTGCTGTTCGGTTTCTTCTCCGCGGTGCTCGGCGTTTACCGCAGGCCCGAGCGCAGGCTGCAGACGTTCATCGCGCTGCTCGGCACCGGCAGTCTGCTGAGCTCGCTGGCCATTCCCCTCCATCTGTGGCGGCAGGCGACCGGCGCTGATCAGAGTACTGCCCTGCTGCCGGTGCTCGGCCTGTTCGCGCTTCTCATGTGGTCGCTGGCCGTAACCGGGCACATCCTGCATCATGCGCTCGAGGTTCCGTATCTCGGCGGCGTGCTGCTCGCCATGGGCTATTTCGCGCTGAACGTTGCCCTGTTCGCGATGTTCTTTCCCGCGTCCTGATGCGTCTGCATATTCTCGGCATCTGCGGCACGTTCATGGGCGGTATCGCCGCTCTGGCGCGCGCAGCCGGCCACGAGGTGAGCGGCGCCGACCGCAACGTCTACCCTCCGATGAGCGACCAGCTCGCGGCGCTCGGCATCGAGATCCACGAAGGTTACGACGCTGCACAGCTCGATCACGCACCGGACTGCGTGCTGGTCGGCAACGTGATGAGTCGCGGCTCACCGGTCATCGAGGCGCTGCTCGACAGCGGGCTGCCGTATGCATCCGGGCCGGAGTGGCTGGCGCACAACGTGCTGCAGGGTCGCCGGGTGATTGCCGTTGCCGGCACGCATGGCAAGACCACCACGAGCAGCATTCTCGCGTGGATCCTCGAGCACGCGGGCCTCGCGCCGGGCTTTCTGATCGGCGGCATGCCGGTCAACTTCGGCGTCACTGCACGGCTCGGGGAACCGCCGTACTTCGTCATCGAGGCGGACGAGTACGACACGGCGTTTTTCGACAAGCGCGCCAAGTTCGTGCATTACCGGCCGCGAACCCTCGCGCTGACGAATCTCGAATTCGACCATGCGGATATCTACCCCGACCTCGACGCCATCCTGCTGCAGTTTCACCAGCTGGTGCGAAGCGTGCCCGGCGGTGGTCACATCGTCGCGAACGCGCACGACTCCAATCTCGCCCGGCTCTTCACCATGGGCTGCTGGACCCCGGTCGAGACCTTTGCGAGCGGCGAGGACGGAGCGGACTGGACCGCGCGCATCCCGCGCGGTGAGCCCAGGCTCGAAGTCTCGCACGCAGGCCGGCCCGCGGGTACCGGGCGCTGGTCCGAAGCGGGCTGTCACAATGCCGAGAATGCGCTCGCCGCGCTGCTTGCGGCGCGTCACGCCGGCGTGCCGCTCGAGACCGGGCTCGAGGCGCTCGGCCGTTTCACCGGGGTCAGGCGGCGCCTCGAGCTGCGCGGCGAGGCGGCCGGGGTCAGCGTGTACGACGACTTCGCGCATCATCCGACCGCCATCCGCCGCACGCTGGAGGCCCTGCGCGAGCGCCTCGGCGGCGCTCGCATCGTGGCGGTGGTCGAGCCGCGCTCGAACACGATGAAGATGGGCGTGCACGCGGGCGAGCTCGCAGGCGCGCTCGAGCCGGCCGATGCGGTCTGGATATTCCGTGCGCCGGGCACTCGCTGGAATATCGACGCGGCACTGGCGCCGCTCGGTGCCCGCGCGCAGGTCTGCGATACCGTGCCGGAGCTCGCGGCGCGCCTTGTGTCGTCCGTCGGCGCGGGCGATCATGTGCTCATCATGAGCAACGGCGGATTCGAGGCGCTGCACGGCCGCGTGCTGGATGCATTGCGCGCGCGCACCGGCGGCTCGTGACATGGGCGCCGCAAGCAGGACCGTCTGTCTTGCCATGACCGGCGCGTCGGGCGCGCAGTACGGACTGCGCCTGCTCGAGATCCTGCTCGGCGAACGCCTGCGGGTCCATCTCCTCGTCTCCAAGCCGGCGCAGGTCGTGATCGGGACCGAGACAGGCCTCGAGCTGCCCGCGCGCGCCGCGGACATGCAGCGGTACCTCGGCGACCGTTTCGCCGCGACTGCCGGCCAGCTCCGCGTCTTCGGCCGCGAAGAGTGGACCGCGCCGATCGCGAGCGGTTCGGGCGCCGCGAGCGCCATGGTGGTGTGCCCCTGCTCGATGGCCACGGTGTCGGCCGTGGCCTGCGGGGCGAGCCGGAGCCTCATCGAGCGCGCGGCGGATGTCATGCTCAAGGAGCGCCGGCCGCTGATCCTGGTGCCGCGCGAGACGCCGCTGTCGATCGTGCACCTCGAGAACCTGCTGCGCCTCGCGCGCGCCGGCGCCACGGTCCTGCCGGCCAACCCGGGCTTCTACGCGCGGCCGGCGACTATCGGCGAGCTGGTGGATTTCGTGGTGGCACGGATCCTGAATCACCTCGGTATCGCCAACGCGCTGGTGCCCGCCTGGGGAGCGCCCGACTGACGGTCGAACGATGCCGCAGCAGACGATTCCGTTGTTTCCGCTCAAGACCGTGCTGTTCCCCGGGGGCCCGCTGCCGTTGCGCATTTTCGAGACGCGCTATCTGGACATGATCAGCCGCTGCCTCAGGCAGGGAATCGAGTTCGGCGTCGTCGCCATCCGCACGGGCACCGAAACGGGCGCCGCCGCGCTGTACCAAGTCGGCACCGGCGCGCGCATCGTCGACTGGTACCAGGGCAGCGACGGGCTGCTCGGCATCACGGCGCTTGGCGAGAAACGTTTCGCGCTCGAGTCCGTCAATACCCAGCACGACGGCCTGCACGTCGGACGCTGTCGCTGGATCAAGCCCGAGCCGCGCACGCGGTTGCCGGACGAGCACGCCCCGCTCGCGCGCATGCTCGAGGACGTCATGCGGGATCTCGGCCACCATTACCAGATCGTCGACACGCGCTACGACGATGCATCCTGGGTCGGCAACCGCCTCGCCGAGATCCTGCCGATCAGCCTCGAGCGCAAGCAGCTCTGCCTGGAGCTCAATGATCCGATCGAGCGCCTGGCGTTCATCCGTCCCCTGCTCGAGGAGGTGCGCGAGGAACCCGTCGAATGAGCGCGGCAGGTTCGCGCGTTCTGCTCACCAGCTTCGGAAAATGGGGACATTCCTGATTTATTCGTTGCGACACACCGGATCTGATCTGTCGGGATAAATCAGGAATGTCCCCATTTTCCGTTAAATCAGGAATGTCCCCATTTCCCAGTGAGCGTTTGCGCCTGATCGGCGCGGATGCGGGGCGCGCTCGCCGACGACGCGTACATCGAATGCGTATGGTTGTGCTGCTTCGGCGACGTCGTGCGCCAGGCATACGAGCAAGCCCTGTAGGGCCGGCTTCAGCCGGCCATCTCCTGGAACGCCACCTGCGCCGCCGCGAGCGTCGCTTCGATATCGCCCGCCGTGTGCGCGGCCGAGACGAAGCCGGCCTCGAACGCGGAAGGGGCGAAGTACACGCCGGCGGCGAGCATGGCGTGGAAAAAGCGCCTGAAGCGGTCGAGGTCGCAGGCGGTGACCTGCTGCAAGCGCGTGACCGGCGACTCGGCCGTGAAAAAGAACCCGAACATCCCGCCGGCCCGGTTCGTGACGAGCGGAATGCCGGCGCCTCGCGCCGCGGATTCGAGGCCATCGGTGAGCTGTCGCGTGCGCGCCTCGAGCAATTCGAAAAATCCCGGCTGCTCGAGCTCCGCGAGCGTGGCGAGCCCCGCTGCCATCGCCACGGGATTGCCCGACAGCGTCCCCGCCTGGTAAACGGGGCCGGCCGGCGCGAGCTGCTGCATGAGGTCACGCCGGCCGCCGAAGGCGCCGACAGGCATGCCGCCGCCGATGATCTTGCCGAGCGTGGTCAGATCCGGTTTCACCCCATACACGGCCTGCGCGCCGCCGAGCGCCACCCGGAAGCCGGTCATGACCTCGTCGAAAATAAGCAGGCTGCCGCAGGCATCGCAGAGATCGCGCAGCGCGCGGAGGAATGCCGGGTCGGCCGGCACGCAATTCATGTTGCCGGCGACGGGCTCGACGATGACAGCTGCCGGCGGCTCACGGAGCGCGGCGAAAGCGTCGCGGACGGTCGCGATGTCGTTGTACGGCAAGGTCAAGGTGTCGGCCGCCACCGCGGCCGGCACCCCGGGCGAGCTCGGCACGCCGTGGGTCAGCGCGCCCGAGCCGGCCTTCACGAGCAGCGCGTCCGAATGGCCGTGATAGCCGCCCTCGAACTTGATGATCCGGTCGCGGCCGGTGCAGGCGCGCGCCAGCCGGATCGCGCTCATGGTCGCCTCGGTGCCCGAATTGACCATGCGCACCTGCTCGATCGAGGGCATGAGCTCGGTGAGCTTGCGCGCGAGCCCGGTCTCCAGGCGCGTCGGCGCGCCAAAGCTCAGGCCCCGTGCCGCGGTTTCCTGAACCGCGGCGATGACCCTCGGGTGCGCATGGCCGAGCACCATCGGCCCCCACGAGCCGACGTAGTCGATATAGCGCCGGCCGTCCGCTCCGAACAAATACGCGCCGCGGGCGCTCTCCATGAACACGGGCTCGCCGCCGACGGCGCCGAACGCGCGCACCGGCGAGTTGACGCCGCCGGGGATGTAGCGTTGCGCTTCCTCGAACCGGCTCACTGGAACAGGCGCGCGTAGCGGCGTGCCGCCGCCTCGATGTCGGGCCGCCCGAACACGCCGGAGATTGCGGCCAGGCAGTCGGCGCCGGCTTCGACCAGCACCGCGCCGTTGTCCGGGGTCACGCCGCCGATGGCGACGATCGGCAAATGCAGCCTCGAGCGCGCTTCGCGCAGCAGTTCGACCGGCGCGCGCGCGGCGGCGGGCCTGGTCGGTGACGCGAAAAAGCGGCCGAACGCGACGTAGTCGGCGCCGGCGGCTTGTGCAGCCAGGGCGCGCTCCAGCGAGTCGTAGCAAGAGACGCCGATGAGCCGGCTGCCGAGGCGCGCGCGCGCGGCCGCGAGCGGGGCGTCGTCGCGGCCCAGGTGCACGCCGTCGGCGTCGGCGGCGAGCGCGAGCTCGACATCGTCGTTGACGACGAAGACGACCCCCGAGTCCCGGCAGAGCTTGCCGAGCTCGAGCGCGGTGCGCAGCCGATGCGCCCGGCTCGAGTCCTTGTCCCGATACTGGACTGCCACCGCGCCGCCCCGCACGGCCGCGGCCACGTCTCGTGCGAGGGCTTCGCCGGCGCCGGTGACGGCATAAAGACCGGGGCCGAGCGCGGCGCGCGCCTGCCGCGCCTCAGCCATGCTCGCTGCCCACGCCGGCGATGCGCCGCGGCACATACTGGCCGCCGCCGGGCCGGAACGCGTGGCGCAGGGCCTCGAACGTGAAGCGCTGCGCCCCGGCGACCGCCGCGCGCGGGCTCTTGCCGTGGGCGAGCAGCGCGGCGATGGCCGACGCCAGCGTGCAGCCGGAGCCGTGATAGGCGTGCGGCAGCCGCATCCAGGTGAAATGCTCGACCTCACCGCCTGCGTCATAGAGCAGGTTGTGCACTTCCTCGCCGGCTTCGTCCCCGCCCTTGACCAGCACGTATCTGCAGCCGGCCTCGATGAGCAGCCGCGCGCGTCCGGCAGGATCGTCCGCCGCGGGTGCGAGGCGGCGGATCTCGTGCGCATTCGGGGTCAGGACCGTGACATGCGGCAGGCACTCTGCGAGCAGCACGTCGATGAGGGCGTCTTCCGCAAGCGCCGCGCCGCCGGCTGCGACCAGCACCGGGTCGAGCACCACGGCGACATCGTCGAGATCGGCCAGCAGAGCGGCGACGGCATGGCCGATCGCGGCCGTGCCGAGTAACCCGATCTTTACCGCCGCGACCGGCAAGTCGTCGAGCACTGCACGCGCCTGCGCCGTGACGAGGTCGGGCTCGACCGGGCTCACTTGCGAGGCGTTGCGCGTGTCCTGCACGGTGAGGCAGGTGACGACCGGTGCGGGGTGAGCCCCGAGGGCCGTTATGGTCTGTATGTCCGCCTGCAAACCGGCGCCGCCCGACGGATCATTGCCGGCGATCACCAGCACCACCGGCGGCGCTTCCTGCCGATCCGTTGCTGCACGCATAGCCTGACTCAAGCCTCCGGAATTTTGCCCTCATCCGCCCGGAATGTGAGAATACGGCCCCCGGGCGGAATCCGAGTCACGCGAGTGGTCGCCGTGTCTTCAAGCGCATGAAAGCATATATGTGTGTCATATGCGGCTTCGTCTATGAAGAGGAGAACGGCGATCCCGAATCCGGCATTCCGCCGCGCACGCGCTGGGAAGACGTGCCGCTGTCGTGGCGCTGCCCCGATTGCGGCGCGGGCAAGGAAGACTTCGAGATGATCGAGATCTGATTCCCCGGCCCGGTCGCCCGCATCCGGCGGACCTCGAATCCCTGCTTCCGAAGCATCTTGACCACGCTGTCGGCGCCGACGAGGTGCAGCGCGCCGACGATCAGGAGCACGTCATCGGGCCGCTGGCGGAACCCGGCAATTTTCTCCGCCCAGCGCCGGTTGCGCTCGACGACGAGCTGCTCATAGAGCGCCGGAAATGCCTTCAGGCCGGTCAGCAGCGTCTCCTCGAGGTGCGCCGCGTCTCCGCTCTTCCACGCTGCCAGCATGCCTTCGATTTCGCCGTCCAGCTCCGCGGCGTCGTCGAGCGCCTGCAGCAGGAAGTCGCTCTGCATCGCGGGTGACATGCCATCGAGAATGGCGAGCTGCTCGTCGACGGTCTCGAGGCCGTGCACCGGCTTGCCCTCGGCCGCGGCGGTCGCCGCGTAATGCGCATCGACGCCGAAAGCGGGATCGTAGCCGAGCGCCAGGAGTCGCTGCTGCACCACGGTGAGCGCGGCATACCAGGGCTCGATGGCCGCGAGCCGGCGGATGTCGATGCCGATCGCACGCGCCTTCATCGTAGCCGCCGCCCAGGCTTCGGCGCCGATGAGATCGGCGAGCGTATCGTTCGAGGCTATGCGTCCACGCGCCGTGAGCGCGCGCTGCGCCTCGAGCGGATGGAGATCGTCCAGATCAATCTCCATGACCAGGCTGTCCGCGGCCGCATAGACCTGGTCGTAAACGGCGGGCAGCGGATAGTCGTCCTCGCGGAGCACGTGCACCGAGCCCATGAGCCATATGGTGTTGGCTTCGCCCTCGAGCTGCCAGATGAGCGGGGCGCCGGCGGCCGTACGGCCCGCGCAAAGCAGCGCTGCGCAGCAGACGAGGGCGCAGCGCCGCGCCGCGCCGTCAGCGCGCATGGAAGGGCACCCTGATGACTTCGCTGACAATGCCGCCATCGGCCGCCAGCTCGAGCCAGCGATAGCCCGGCGCCGCGTCGTCCACGGTGAAGACTTCAGTGAAGGGCGCGAACTGGGCGCAGGTCGAGGGCGTGCTCATGAGCCTGAGGCCGTCGCGCATCCGGTCCGACTCCTGATGCACGTGGCCCCAGAGCAGCGCGCGCACGTTGCCGTGCCGCGCGACGATTGCGAGCAACTCGTCGACGTCCTCGATGCCGAGCGAGTCGATCCAGGGGCTGCCCATCGGCACCGGCTGATGGTGCAGGCAGACGAGCACATGCCGGTCCGGCCAGCCGGCGAGCAGCGCATCCAGCCGGGCGAGCTCGCTGTCCCCGAGCCGGCCGCCGTTCGAGCCCGGCAGGTGCGTGTCGAGCATCGCGATGGCCCACGGGCCGTACTCTGCCGCGCCGCAAAACTGGAACGGCGCCGTGTCGAGCATTTCCCGCATGAGGCCCGGCTCGTCGTGATTGCCGGGAATGCAGTAGACCGGAAGGCCGAAGCCGGCCAGGTTCGTGCGAAACCGCTCGTAGCCGGCGCGCGTGTGATCATGCACGAGGTCGCCGGTCGCAAGCACGGCTTGCGGCGGCCAGTCCGCCCGGGCCTGCGCCCCTGCAAGCACAGCGCTCAGTGACGTCTGTGTGTTGACGCCCTCGATTTCGCCGCCATCGTGCGCAAACAGGTGCGGATCGGTGATCTGCAGGAGGCACAGGGGAGCGGGCATCGGGCGCTGCTATCATGTGGCCGGATATCCATCATAAACCACGGAGCCGGATGCATGTCGAACCGCACCCTCGGGTTGTCGGATGCAGTCTACGAGTACCTGCTCGAGGCTTCGCTGCGCGAGCCGCCGGAGCTCAGGACGCTGCGCGAGGAAACCGCGAAAATGCCCGAGGCGAACATGCAGATTTCGCCGGAGCAGGGACAATTCATGGCGCTGCTCGCACGGCTCATGGACGCGCGTCGCTGCATCGAGGTCGGTGTGTTCACCGGTTACTCGAGCCTGGCCCTGGCGCTCGCGTTGCCCGAGAGCGGCCGCATCGTCGCCTGCGACGTGAGCGAGGAGTGGGCGCGCGTCGCGCGTCGTTACTGGCGCGAGGCAGGTATCGCACACAAGATCGATCTGCGCATTGCGCCCGCGATCGAGACATTACGCGCGCTGCGCGCGAACGGCGGGGACGGCAGTTACGATTTCGCGTTCGTCGACGCGGACAAGACCAGTTACGGTGATTATTACGAGAAGCTGTTGAAGCTCCTGCGGCCGGGCGGCCTGATCGTCATCGACAACACGCTGTGGGCGGGCAAGGTCGCCGATCCTGACGTGCAGGACAAGGACACGATTGCGATCCGCGAGTTCAATGCCAGGCTCGTCGGCGACCAGCGCATCGATCTGAGCCTCGTGCCCATCGCCGACGGGGTCACGCTGGCTCGCAAGCGTTGATCCGAAGGGCGGCGCTCGTCAGGATCGCGCGCCTTCGCCCGCGATGACGAGGACGTCTGGTTGCGCGGATCCGCGGCTCAATAACGGTAATGTTCGGATTTGTACGGTCCGCCCGGCGGAACGCCCAGGTATTTCGCCTGCCGCGGTGTGAGCTCCGTGAGCTCGGCGCCGATCTTGCCGAGATGCAGTCGCGCGACCTTCTCGTCGAGATGCTTCGGCAGCACGTAGACCTTTTTCTCGTACTTGTCCAGGTTCGTCCACAGCTCCATCTGCGCGAGCACCTGGTTCGAGAATGAGTTCGACATCACGAAGCTCGGATGGCCGGTTCCGCAGCCTAAGTTCACGAGCCGGCCGCGCGCGAGCAGGATGATGCGCTTGCCGTCGGGAAAGATCACGTGGTCGACCTGCGGCTTGATCTCCTCCCACTCGTATTGCTCAAGGCCGGCGACGTCGATCTCGTTGTCGAAATGGCCGATGTTGCAGACAATCGCCTGGTTCTTCATGCGCGCCATGTGCTCGCGCGTGATGACGTGGTAGTTGCCGGTCGCCGTGACGAAGATGTCGGCCTTGTCGGCTACGTTGTCCATGGTGACGACCCGGTAGCCCTCCATCGCCGCCTGCAGCGCGCAGATCGGATCGATCTCCGTGATCCAGACCGTGGCGCCCAGGCCGCGCAGTGACTGCGCGCAGCCCTTGCCGACGTCGCCATAGCCGCAGACGACGGCGATCTTGCCCGCGATCATGACGTCGGTCGCACGCTTGATGCCGTCGACGAGCGATTCGCGGCAGCCGTAGAGGTTGTCGAACTTGCTCTTGGTTACCGAGTCGTTGACGTTGATCGCGGCGAACGGCAGCGAGCCCGCGCGCTGCATGTCGTAGAGGCGCATGACGCCGGTCGTGGTCTCCTCGGTGACGCCGCGGATGTTGTCGCGGATGCGCGTATAGAACCCGGGTTGGCCCTTGAGTCGCTTGCGGATCGCGGCGAACAGCGCGCGCTCCTCCTCCGACTGCGGATCGTCGAGCAGCGAGGGGTCCGCTTCGGCGCGCGCGCCCAGCGTGACCAGCAGGGTCGCATCGCCGCCGTCGTCGAGGATCATGTTCGGCGTGCCGCCGTCGTGCCACTGCATGATGCGGTGCGTGTACTCCCAGTAGTCCGCCAGGCTCTCGCCCTTGTAGGCGAATACCGGGATGCCGCGCTCCGCGATCGCGGCCGCCGCATGGTCCTGGGTCGAGTAGATGTTGCAGGAGGCCCAGCGCAGCTCGGCGCCGAGCTCCGCGAGCGTCTCGATGAGCACCGCGGTCTGGATGGTCATGTGCAGCGAGCCCGCGATGCGCGCGCCCGCGAGCGGCTGCTTCTGGCCGAACTCCGCGCGCAGCGCCATGAGTCCCGGCATCTCCGTCTCCGCGATGGCGATCTCGCGCCGTCCCCAGCCGGCCAGCCCAATGTCGGCGACCTTGTAATCCTCGCTCAGTCGCGTAGCAGGTCGGGTGCTCATTCGGTCAGTCTCCTTGTGTACCGGTTCAGGCTGCAGCGTCGATGCGCAGTTCCTCGGCCTTGTTGATGCGTTCCCAGGTGAAATCGACGTCCTCGCGCCCGAAATGCCCGTAGGCGGCGGTCGGCTGATACACCGGCCGCACCAGATCGAGCATGGCGAGGATGCCGTACGGGGTCAGGTCGAAATGCTGCTCGACGAGCTGCACGAGCTTCTCGTGCGAGATGCGCCCGGTGCCGAAGGTATCGATGCTGATCGAGATCGGCTCGGCGACGCCGATCGCGTACGAGAGCTGGATCTCGCAGCGATTCGCGAGGCCAGCGGCGACGATGTTCTTGGCCACGTAGCGCGCCGCATAGGCCGCCGAGCGGTCCACCTTGGACGGGTCCTTGCCGGAGAACGCGCCGCCGCCGTGGCGCGCCATGCCGCCGTAAGTGTCGACGATGATCTTGCGCCCCGTGAGCCCGCAATCGCCGAGCGGTCCGCCGACCACGAAGCGGCCGGTCGGATTGATGTGGAAGCGTGTCTTCGGCCCGAGCCACTTGCCGGGAAACACGGGCTTGATGATCTCCTCCATGACGGCTTCGTGCAGCGCCTTCTGGGCAATATCGGCGTCGTGCTGCGTGGACAGCACCACGGACTCGACGCCGGCGGGCCGGCCGTCCTTGTAGCGGATGGTCACCTGGCTTTTCGCGTCCGGGCGCAGCCAGCCGAGCCGACCGTGCTTGCGCACTTCCGCCTGGCGGCGCATGAGGCGATGCGCGAAGGTGATCGGCGCGGGCATGAGCACGTCCGTCTCGTCGCTCGCGTAGCCGAACATGAGGCCCTGGTCGCCGGCGCCCTGCGCGCGCGCATCGCCGCGGTCGACCCCCTGGGCGATGTCCTGGGACTGCTTGCCGATGACATTGATGACGGCGCAGGTGGCGCCGTCGAAGCCCTTCTCCGAGCTGTCGTAGCCGATGTCGAGGATGGTGCGGCGGGTCAGTGCCTCGAGATCCACCCACGCGCTGGTCGTGACCTCGCCGGCGATGACCGCCATGCCGGTCTTGACCAGGGTCTCGCAGGCCACGCGGGCGCCGCGGTCTTCCCTGAGGATCGCGTCCAGGACGGCGTCGGAGATCTGGTCCGCGATCTTGTCCGGGTGACCTTCGGAGACGGACTCCGAAGTGAACAGGAAGTCTTCGACCATGGGGTTTTACCGGCTCGGGGCAGGTGAAAAGCAGACTAGTATACCGGCTCGCCGGGTGCCTTTCACTTTGCGGCCATCTGACATAACCTAGCGGCCTGCTTCAGTCTTCATGGCCTTCCTCATGGCTGCTCTCGAAAGCCCGATCTGCGAATTCGGCCGTCCCGCCGTGGACTTCGCGCTCGACGACGCGGACGGACGCCGCTGGACGCTGGAAGAGTGCCGCGGCCCGAACGGCACGCTGGTGATGTTCATCTGCAATCACTGCCCGTTCGTCAAGGCGATCCTCGACCGGCTGGTGCGCGATACGCGCGAGCTTGAGGCGCACGGCGTCCGCAGCGTGGCCATCATGCCGAACGATCCGTCGCAGTATCCGGACGACTCGCCGGACAACATGCGCCGGGTCGCGCGGGAGCGCGGTTTCACGTTCCCCTACCTGATCGATGTCACCCAGGAGGTGGCGCGCGCCTACGGCGCGGTCTGCACCCCCGATTTCTTCGGATACAACGCCGCGCTCGAGCTGCAGTACCGCGGTCGCCTCGACGCCAGCGGCCGCAAGCCCGCGCCGCCGGATGCGAAGCGCGAGCTGTTCGACGCCATGGTCGGGATCGCGCGGAGCGGCCGCGGCCCCGCCGAGCAGGCACAGAGCATCGGCTGTTCGATCAAATGGAGCGAGTTGCCGGGGCGGGAGGACTAGGGGAGAATGCGCGCCCTTCGGCCGCAGGATCCAGCTCCCGAGATGAGTTCCCGCACGCCCCGGCGACGAGAGTTGGCCAATGCCATCCGCGCGCTCAGCATGGACGCGGTGCAGAAGGCGGCCTCGGGCCACCCCGGCATGCCGATGGGCATGGCCGATATCGCCGAGGTGCTGTGGAACGATTTTCACAAGCACAATCCCGGCAATCCGCGCTGGCACGACCGCGACCGCTTCATCCTCTCCAACGGTCACGGCTCGATGCTGCTGTATTCGCTGGCCTGGCTGACCGGCTACGAGCTGCCGCTCGAAGAGCTTAAGAATTTCCGCCAGCTCGGCTATCGCACGGCGGGCCACCCGGAATACGAGCCCGAGATCGGCATCGAGACGACCACCGGCCCGCTCGGCCAGGGCCTCGCCAACGCGGTCGGTATGGCGCTGGCCGAGAAGGTGCTGGCGGTGACGTTCAACCGGCCCGGATTCGAGCTCGTCGATCATCACACCTGGGTTTTCATGGGCGACGGCTGCCTCATGGAAGGCATCTCGCACGAGGCCTGCTCGCTGGCCGGCACGCTGGCCTTGGGCAAGCTGATCGGCTTTTACGACTCGAACGGCATCTCCATCGACGGCCGGGTCGAAGGCTGGTTCACCGACGACACGGCGGCGCGTTTCCGCGCTTATCGCTGGCACGTGATCGACGACGTCGACGGTCACGATGCCGAAGCAATCCGCGAGGCGATCGAGGCGGCCCGCGCGGAGAAAGAGCGTCCGTCGCTGATCGTCTGTCGCACCATCATCGGCTTCGGCGCCCCGAACAAGCAGGGCACCGAGGCCACGCACGGCTCGCCGCTCGGCGAGGACGAGGTCGCCGGGGCGCGCCGCGCGCTCGGCTGGCCGCACGCGCCCTTCGAGGTGCCGGACGACATCCGCGCGGGATGGGACGCGCGCGAGCGCGGCGCTGCCGCCGAGCGCCGCTGGAACGCGCTGTACGACGCCTACCGGAAAGAGCACCCCGCGCTCGCGGGCGAATACGCCAGACGCATGCGCCGCGGCCTGCCGGACGGCTGGGAAACGCAGGCGGATCGTTTCATCGCCGCCCAGGCGGCTGCCGGAAAAAGCGAAGCCACGCGCAAGTCGTCCGAGGCCGCGCTCGACGGCTATGGCCCGCTGCTGCCGGAGCTCATCGGCGGCTCCGCCGACCTCACGGGCTCGAACAACACTTACTGGAGCGGATCGAAGGCCATCACGGCTGCGGACGCGCGCGGCAACTATGTCTATTTCGGGGTCCGCGAGTTCGGCATGACTGCGATCCTCAACGGCCTCGCGCTGCACGGCGGCTTCATCGCCTACGGCGCCACGTTCCTGACCTTCTCCGACTATGCGCGCAACGCCGTGCGCATGGCCGCGCTGATCGGCGCGCCGAGCATCCTCGTCTACACGCATGATTCCATCGGCCTGGGCGAGGACGGTCCCACCCACCAGCCGATAGAGCATCTGGCGAGCCTGCGACTGATGCCGAACATGACCCTCTGGCGTCCGTGTGACGCCGTGGAGACGGCCGTCGCCTGGCGCGACGCGATCGAGCGCGGCAGCGGCCCGACGAGCCTGGTGCTCACCCGCCAGGGGCTGCCGCACCAGCCGCGCACGGTGTCGCAGGTCGCGGCGATCCGCCGCGGCGGCTACGTGCTCAGAGACACGGACGATCTGCCTGAGCTGATCCTGATCGCCACCGGCTCGGAAGTCGGCCTGGCCGCACAGGCGGCGGAGATCCTGACCGGCCGCGGTCGGGCCGTGCGCGTCGTGTCCATGCCGAGCGCGGAGACTTTCGCTGCGCAGGATGCAGGCTACCGCGACTCTGTGTTGCCGCCGCAGGTTACGCGGCGCGTGGCCATAGAGGCGGGGGTCAGCGCCTACTGGTGTCCGTGGGTGGGCCCGCACGGCCGGACCATCGGCATCGACCGCTTCGGCGCCTCGGCGCCGGCGAAGGATCTGTTCGCGCACTTCGGCTTCACGCCGGAGCACGTCGTCGAGGTCGCCGAATCGATGTGGTAGGGCCGGTTTCAACCGGCCGCCAACGCGGTTGGCCGAATGAATTCGGCCCTACAATGCAGCAGGCCGCACGAATTCGTCAACGGAAGAGGCATGCATGGCAATCACGACAGCAATCAACGGCTACGGCCGCATCGGCCGCAACATCCTGCGCGCGCTCTATGAGGGCCGGCGCACCGGCGAGATCCGAATCGTCGCCGTCAACGACCTCGGCGACGCGAAGACGAACGCGCATCTGACCCGCTACGACACCGCGCACGGGCCTTTTCCCGGCGAAGTCTCGGTCGACGGCGACAAGCTGGTCGTCAACGGCGACCGCGTGCAGGTGCTGGCGGAGCGCAACCCGGCGAAGCTGCCGTGGAGTCAGCTCGGCGTCGAGGTCGTGTTCGAATGCACGGGACTGTTCGCGAGCAAGGAGAAGGCCTCCGCGCACCTCGAGGCCGGCGCAAAGAAAGTCATCATTTCCGCTCCGGCGGGTACGAGCGTGGACGCGACCATCGTCTACGGCGTGAATCATCAGGTGCTGAAGGCGAGCGACACGGTGATCTCGAATGCCTCGTGCACGACCAATTGCCTGGCGCCGCTCGTCAAGCCGCTGCACGACGCCATCGGCGTCGAGCGCGGGCTCATGACCACGATTCACTCGTATACGAATGACCAGGTACTGACCGACGTCTATCACAGCGACCTGAGACGCGCGCGCTCGGCGACGATGTCGCAGATTCCGACCAAGACCGGCGCCGCCGCCGCGGTCGGTCTGGTGCTGCCGGAGCTCGCCGGAAAGCTCGACGGCTATGCCGTGCGGGTGCCGACGATCAACGTGTCGCTCGTCGATCTCACCTTCGCGACCGCACGTGAGACGAGCCGGGAGGAAATAGACGGACTCATGCGCAAGGCGTCGGAAGGAGATCTCAAGGGCGTGCTGACTTACAGCGACGGCCCGCTCGTTTCCATCGACTTCAACCATAACCCGGCCTCGTCGATCTACGACGCCACGCTCACCAAAGTCATCGATGGCCGGCTGGTCAAGGTCTGCGCCTGGTACGACAACGAGTGGGGTTTCTCCAACCGCATGCTGGACACCGCGATCGCATTCGCCAATGCACGTTGAGCGTCTGCCGCGGAGGGCCGAATTCATTCGGCCGCAGCCTGAGCGTGTTCGGCATCGGCGGGTTGAAACCCGCCCTACGGAGCAGCGTGGCGCCGATTTCATTCGGCCGCAGCCATGACCATGCTCAAGATGACGGACCTCGATCTGCGCGGCAAGCGCGTGCTGATCCGCGAGGATCTCAACGTGCCCGTGACGAACGGCAGAATCGGCAGCGATGCGCGTATCCGCGCCGCGCTCGGCACCATCCAGTCGGCGCTCGGCGGCGGCGCCGCCGTGATTCTGATGTCGCATCTCGGGCGCCCCGTTGAGGGTGAACCGAGCGAAGAGTTGTCGCTCGCCCCGGTGGCGGCGCGCCTGTCCGAGCTGCTCGGCCGCAAGGTCACGCTGGTCCGCGACTGGCTGGACGGTGTCGAGGTCGCGCCCGGCGAGGTCGTTCTGTGCGAGAACGTGCGTTTCAATCGCGGCGAGAAAACCGACGACCCGGCCCTCGCGAAACGCATGGCTGCGCTCTGTGACGTCTTCGTCATGGACGCGTTCGGCACTGCGCATCGCGCCCAGGCGAGCACGCACGGTGTCGCCGAGCACGCGCCGATTGCCTGTGCCGGCCCGCTGCTGGTCAACGAGCTCGATGCGCTCCGGCACGCGCTCGATGACCCCGCGCGGCCGATGGTCGCCGTGGTCGGCGGAGCGAAGGTATCCACCAAACTCAAGGTGCTCGATGCGCTGTCGGGCAAGGTGGATCAGCTCATCGTCGGCGGCGGCATCGCCAATACCTTCATCGCTGCTGCCGGGCACTCCGTGGGGCGCTCGTTGCACGAGCCCGATTTCATCGCCGAGGCGAAGCGTCTGGCCGCGCGCGGCAACGGCGCCGCGCTGATACCGCTTCCTTCGGACGTCGTCGTGGCGACCGAGCTGGCTGAGCACGCCGAGGCCGACGTCAAGCCGGTGAACGCCGTAGCCGCGGACGAGATGATTCTCGACATAGGTCCAGATTCCGCCGAGGCCTTCGCCCGCGTGATGGCCGGCGCCGGGACCATCGTCTGGAACGGTCCGGTCGGGGTCTTCGAATACGACCAGTTCGGTGAGGGCACGCGCGTGCTCGCGACTGCGATTGCCGAGAGTCGGGCGTTCTCGATCGCCGGCGGCGGCGATACGCTCGCCGCAGTGGAGAAATACAAGGTCGGCGAACGCATCTCCTACATCTCGACGGGGGGCGGCGCCTTCCTCGAGTTTCTGGAGGGACGGACCCTGCCGGCGGTCGAGGTGCTCGAGCGGCGCGCGGCCGCCGCGGGACGATGCTGAGACGCACCAAGATCGTCGTCACGCTCGGGCCGGCCACGGACGATCCCGCCGTGCTTGCCGAGATTCTGCGCGCCGGCGCGAACGTGGTGCGCGTCAATTTCTCTCACGGCACGGCCGACGACGTCGAGCGCCGCGTCGCCCTGGTGCGTAACGTGGCCGCCGGGCTCGGCCGCGACGTCGGCATTCTCGGCGATCTGCGCGGGCCGAAGATCCGCACGCGGCGCTTCGCCGACGGCAGTATCGAACTCTCGCGCGGCGACCGCTTCGTGCTCGACGTGAGCCTCGGTGAGGATGCCGGCACGGCCGCCGGTGTAGGCGTCACTTATCCCC
The DNA here is from genome assembly GCA_035524935.1 of Gammaproteobacteria bacterium. Taxonomy (GTDB): domain Bacteria; phylum Pseudomonadota; class Gammaproteobacteria; order Steroidobacterales; family JACDCP01; genus JACDCP01. Next base: position 46,228 of record DATLFD010000060.1, read on the forward strand.
AGCTTGCACAGGACGTTTCGGCCGGCGACACGCTGTTGCTCGACGACGGTCATATCGTGCTCGACGTCGAAGCCGTCGAGGGCCCGCGCGTCATCTGCCGCGTCACCGCCGGCGGTCGGCTGTCGAACGCGAAGGGCATCAACCGGCAGGGCGGCGGGCTGTCGGCCGCTGCGCTGACCGAAAAGGACCGCGAAGACATCCGCACGGCGGCGGCGCTCGAGCTCGATTATCTCGCCGTTTCGTTCCCGCGCGAGGCTGCCGATATCGAGCTCGCGCGCAGGCTGTTCCGCGAGGTGGGCGGCGAGGGACGCATCGTCGCCAAGATCGAGCGCGCCGAGGCGGTGCAGAACATCGAGTCGATCATCGACGCGAGCGACGTCATCATGGTGGCGCGCGGAGACCTCGGCGTCGAGGTGGGCTACGCGGAGCTGACCGGGTTGCAGAAGCGCATCATCCGCCTGACGCGCACGCACAACCGCATCGTCATCACCGCGACACAGATGATGGAGTCGATGGTCAACAGCCCGATTCCGACCCGGGCGGAAGTTTCCGACGTGGCGAACGCAGTCATGGATGGCTCCGACGCCGTGATGCTGTCCGGTGAGACCGCGATTGGACGCTATCCGGTCAAGGCCGTCGAAGCCATGGCAGAGGTCTGCAGGGGCGCCGAGAAACACCATCTGCCGCGCGGGCGCTCCTCGCATCGCATGGACGACTCGTTCCGGTATATCGATGAGGCCATCGCCATGGCCGTGATGTATACGGCGAACCATCTCAACGTGTCGGCCATCATCGCGCTCACGGAGTCCGGTTCGACAGCACTGTGGATGTCGCGCATCCGCTCCGACATTCCAATTTTCGCGTTCACGCGGCACGAGGCGACACGACGGCGCGTGACCCTGTACCGCGGCGTGTACCCGGTGCCGTTCGACATCGTGCACACCGAGGCGCAGCTCGTGTACCAGGCCGTCTTCGACCAGCTGCTCGATCTCGAGCTCGTCAACGTCGGCGATCTCGTCGTCTTCACGAAGGGCGATCTCAAAGGAGTTGCCGGCGGCACCAACGCGATGAAAATACTCAAGGTCACGGACGGGCGTTGAGGCGCGTCGCGACCGGCGTCATTGGCGGCATCGCGCTGCTGATCGTCCTCGTGCCCATCACGCTCTACCTGCTCGTGCGCGGCAGCCTGCCGCCGCTCGACGGGGTGCTCCGCGTGGACGGCGTCGGCGCGCCCGTGGGCATCGACCGCGATGCGCTCGGAATCCCGACCCTGACCGCCCGGAGCCGCGCCGACCTCGCGTTCGCGACGGGTTTCGTGCACGCTCAGGATCGTTATTTCCAGATGGACCTCATGCGGCGGCGAGCCGCAGGCGAGCTCGCCGAGCTTTTCGGCCCGGTGGCGCTGCCCGCCGACAGCGAAGCGCGGCTGCATCGTTTCCGCATGCGTGCGCGACAGGTCCTCGCAGATGCCGACGACGACCGGCGGGCAGTTCTCGAGGCTTACGCGGCCGGCGTCGGCGCCGGCCTCGGGTCGCTCGGTGTGCGGCCGTTCGAGTACCTGCTGCTGCGTCTCGCGCCCCGCCCGTGGCTGGCGGAAGACTCCGTGCTCGTTGTCTACGCGATGTGGCTGACCCTCAACGACAGCACTGCGCGCGGCGAGCGCGAGCGCGGCCTGCTGGCCGAGGTGCTGCCGCCGGCGCTGCTCGACTTCATCGACCCCCCCGGAACCCGCTGGGACGCCGCGATCGACGGCAGCGAAATGCGCGTGCCGCCCGCGCCGGGGCCGGTTGTCTACGACCTCCGCCGGCTGGATCCCGCTCTGTTCGCTGCCGGGCCTGCGCCGATGCGCGACCCGATGCCCGCCGCCGGCAGCAACAACTGGGCGGTCGCCGGCCAGCGAACCGCAGACGGTGCCGCGCTGCTCGCGAACGACATGCACCTGCCGCTGGAGGTGCCGAACATCTGGTATCGCGCGCGGCTCGTGCAGCGCACCCGTGGGGCGTCCGCGGCCGGGCTGGACCTGGCCGGGCTCACATTGCCGGGAGTGCCCTTTCTGGTCGCCGGCAGCAACGGGCACGTCGCCTGGGGCTTCACAAACAGCTACGGGGACTGGATCGATGTCGTGCGCCTGGAGCTCGACAAGGACGGTCGCTATCTGACGCCTGCCGGTCCCCGGCGGTTCGGACGGCCGGTGGAGACCATCCGCGTCCGCGGGCAACCGGATGTGGCCGTCGAGCTGCTCACCACCATCTGGGGCCCCGTGAGCGGCGTCGATGCGGCCGGCCGGCCGCTCGCACTGCGCTGGCTCGCCCACGAGACCGCGGCCACCAATCTCGAGCTCGGCGGCCTCGAGCGCGCCCGCGACGTGCGATCGGCAATCGAGCTCGCGAGCGGCATCGGGGTGCCGCCGCAGAATTTTCTGGTCGCCGATCGTGCCGGGCGCATCGGCTGGACCATCATGGGGCGCATTCCGGTGCGCGCTGCATACGATGCCCGCGCGCCGCGCTCGTCGGCGGACGGCGGTGCCGAATGGCTCGGCTGGCTCCCGCCCGCTGACTATCCGCGCCGCTCGAGCCCGGCCGAGGATTACTTGTGGACCGCCAATGCGCGAGCGGTGGGCGGCGAGGCGCTCGCGAGAATCGGCGCGGGGGGCTATCCGTTCGGCGCTCGCGCGCAACAGATCCGCGATGGCCTGCGCGCCCTGAAAACACCGTCCGTTGCCGATATGCTGCGCATCCAGCTCGACGACAGGGCCCTGTATCTCGGCTACTGGCGCGACGTGCTGCTCGATCTGCTCGGCGGCGCGGGTTTCGCCGATGAGCCGCGCCGCCGCGCGCTCCGCGAGCTGCTCGCGGCCTGGTCCGGCCGTGCAGAACCGGATTCGGCGGCGTACCGCATGGTGCGCGACTGGCACGACCGGTTGCTCGAGGCCGCTTTCCACGCGCTCACGGCGGAAGTGCGCGGACGCTTTCCGGGCGTGCAACTGCGGCCGCCCTACCAGTTCGCCGGCACGCTGTCGCAGCTCGTCGAGCAGCGGCCGCTGCATCTGCTCGACCCGCGCCATGCGAGCTGGGACGCTTTCATGCTGGCGCAGGCGGACGCCATGCTCGCGGCCTTCGAGGCCGGCGCTGCGGGCCCGCTCGCCGAGCGCACCTGGGGCGAGGTCAATACCGCGCAACTCCGCCACCCGGTCAGCCGCGCGTTGCCGGCGCTCGGCCGCTGGCTGGATATGCCACCCGTGCAGCTGCCGGGCGATGACGATATGCCGCGCGTGCAGCGGCTGAGCTTCGGCGCCGCACAGCGCTTCGCCGTCTCGCCCGGGCGCGAGAAGGACGGATACCTGCATTTGCCGGCCGGGCAGAGCGGTCATCCATTGTCGCCGTGGTACCGCGCCGGGCACGTTTCGTGGGTGAACGGCGAGCCCGTGCCGTTCCTGCCGGGCGATGTCGCGCACCGTGCGCGTCTCGAGCCGCGCCGGTGACGCGACGCGTCAGCCGCCGTCGGCGGCGGCCCCGGTCAGGACGGCGAGGTCGGCGAGCACTTCCTGCGAGTGCCTCTCCGGGTCGACGTCCGCGTAATGCCTGGCCACCTTGCCGTGCGGGTCGATCAGGAATGATTCGCGCCGCGCGAACGACACGGGCCCCAGTTTCTTGAGGACGCCGTATTTCAGGGCCGTCTTGCCTTCGGGATCAGAGAGCAGCGTGAAAGGCAGGTGGTACTTCTCGGCAAATTGCCGGTGCGAATCGACGTCGTCGAGGCTGATGCCCACGATCTCGGCGCCGAGCTCACGGAACGCGTAGATATTGTCGCGAAATGCGCAGGCTTCGGTCGTGCAACCAGGCGTATCGTCCTTCGGATAGAAATACAGCGCGAGCCATTGACCGCCATAATCGTCCAGGCTGCGCCACGCGCCGGTCTGATCCCTGAGCTCGAACTCCGGAGCAGGCTCGCCGACTTGCGGCGTTTCGGCGGCCCATGCGCCGGACCCGAATAAACAAGCGCCCGCGATCAGTCCCGGCAAGTAACAGGGCTTCGTTGTCATGTTCGTCTCCCGGGCGCCTGGGCACCGTGCTTGATCGCGAGCGGCGGTGCGAACGTGCGGCGCGCGCCCGAAGCTCGGCCCATCGTAAGCGGGTTGCTGCCGATGTCGCAACATGAGGGGGCGTCGTGGCGCAATGATGTCGGCGCGACTATCATGCCGCCATGCCGCGTGTTGCCATTTGATCGCAGACTTTGATTCCGCAACAGCAAAAGCCGCGCATCGGGCTCATTCTGCCTGGCGGCGGGGCGCGTGCCGCCTATCACGTGGGCGTCCTCAAGGCTGTCGCCGAGCTTCTGCCGCGGCGTGCACCCAATCCGTTTCCGGTCATCAGCGGCACGTCGGCAGGCGCCATCAACGCGGCGGTGCTCGCCAGTCGCGCACTGCACTTTCGCGCCGGCGTCGCCGAGATGGAGCAGTTCTGGGCGAATTTTGCGGCCAGCCAGGTGTATCGCGCCGACGCCTGGACCATGCTCGGCTCGAGCGCGCACTGGTTCTTCACGGTGGTGCTCGGCGGATTCGGCATTCGCAAGCCGCGATCGCTGCTCGACAACGCGCCGCTGCGCGAGCTGCTCGCCAGGCGCATCCGTTTCCGCGATATCCAGCGGGCCATCGATCGCCGCCACCTCGAGGCCCTCGCCATCACAGCGTCCGGGTACAGCTCGGCGCGTTCCATCACGTTTTTTCAGGGCCGCGAAGGCCTCGAGCCCTGGACGCGCGTCCGGCGCCGCGGCCAGCGGGCAGGCATCACGCTCGACCACCTCATGGCCAGCGTGGCGGTGCCGTTCATTTTTCCGCCGGCCTGCGTTGACGGCGAATACTACGGTGACGGCGCGCTCCGCCAGTCGACTCCGCTCAGTTCCGCCATTCACCTCGGGGCCGAGCGCCTGCTGGTGATCGGCGTGCGCGACGAGACCTCGAACCCCACGCCGGATCCAGACGATCCGGCGCCGTTTCCGAGCCTCGGCCAGATCGCGGGCTACATGCTGGACACACTGTTCATGGACGGCCTGTACGCCGATCTCGAGCGCATCACGCGGATCAACATGCTGATCGAGCAGGTGCCGCCCGGCCGCGCGAGCGGTCCGGTCGCGAAGCTCAAGCGCATCGACACGCTGCTGGTGGTCCCCAGCCGGGACATCCGCAGCATCGCGCGCCGCCACGTCCATGAGCTGCCGCTGCCGGTGCGCGCGCTGCTGCACGGCATCGGGGCCATGAATCAGGGCGGCCTGCAGCTCGTCAGCTATCTGCTGTTCGAGTCGGGTTTTACGCGTGAGCTCATCCAGCTCGGCTATCGCGACGCCTGGGCGATTGCGGATCGCCTGCGGCCGTTCCTCGCCGGCCAGGGGGTGCCGACGCTGACCGCGCCGCACTGGGTGGCGCGTGACCTCTCAGGTCAGGAAAAACGCCCCGAGACCGAGGAAGGCCATGAAGCCGATGACGTCGGTCACGGTCGTCAGTATCACGGTGCCGGCCAGCGCGGGGTCGATCCGTAGCCGCTTGAGCACCAGCGGAATGCCGACACCGGCGATGGCGGCGATCAGCAGGTTGATGACGAGCGCCGCGGCGATGATGGCGCCGACTTCCCAGGTGCGGAACCAGAGCACGACGGCGAGCGCGACCACGAGCGCCCAGCCCAGGCCGTTCAGCAGGCCGACGGCGATTTCCTTGAAGATCAGCCACTGCGCATTCGAGCGCGCGACCTGGCCGAGCGCCATGCCGCGGATGACCAGGGTCAGGGTCTGGCTGCCGGCTATGCCGCCCATGCTGGCAACGATCGGCATGAGCACGGCGAGCACGACCACCTTCTCGATGGTCGCCTGGAACAACCCGACCACCCACGCGGCGAGAAATGCCGTCGCCAGGTTGACGCCGAGCCAAACGGCGCGGCGGCGCGCGCTCTTGATGACCGGCGCGAACATGTCCTCGTCCTCGTCCAGGCCGGCCATGCGCATCATGGAGTGATCGGCCTGATCGCGGATCACGTCGACCACGTCGTCGATGGTGATGCGCCCGAGCAGCGCGCCGTTGTCGTCGACCACCGCCGCCGACAGCAGGTCGCGATCCTCGAAAATGCTGGCCACTTCCGCCTCCGGCAGGTTGGCGTTGATCGCCTCGATGCTCGTGTCCATGAGTTCCGCGACGGTGCGCTGCGGGTCCTGCGTCAGCAACTGTCCGATCGCGAGCGAACCCAGGTACTCGTCGTTGCGGTCGACGACGAAAAGCTGGTCGGTGCGCTCCGGCAGCCCGCCGCGGGCGCGGAGGTAGCGCAACACGACTTCGAGCACCACGTCCGGCCGAACGGTCACGGTGTCGGTGTTCATGAGGCCGCCGGCCGTGTCTTCCGGGTAGGCGAGAACGGCGCGCAGGCGCTCCCGGTCCTGCTGCTCGAGCGAGCGCAGCACCTGCCGGTTCACGGCCTCGGGCAGGTCGCCCATGATGTCGGCGAGATCGTCGAGCTCCATGCCTTCCATGGCCGCGACCAGCTCGTCGGCATCCATGCCGCTGATCAGGTTCGCGCGCACTTCGTCGTTCAGCTCGACGAGGACCTCGCCCTCGTCCTCCGGATCGACCAGCTCCCACACGACCTCGCGGCGCGCGGGGGGCAGCGACTCGAGCAGGGAAGCGATCTCGGCGGGGTGCAGCGCGTTGATCATCCGGTGGATGCCGCGCATGGTGCCGCTCTCCAGCGCTGTGCGAAGCGCCTGCAGCCGGAATTCCTTCTTGTCGGTTGATTCCATCGCGCGCACTCGCAGCGGGGGTCGCGTGCGCGGCGGAGTTTAGCGCGAAAGATCGGCGGGATGAAACCGGGATGGCGGGTTGAAAACCCACCCTACGGTGCCCACGTTTGTAGGGCCGGCTTCAGCCGGCCTGGTGCAGCGCAGTTGCGATGGCGGGTTGAAAACCCGCCCTACGGTGCCTACGTTTGTAGGGCCGGCTTCAGCCGGCCTGGTGCAGCACAGTTGCGATGGCGGGTTGAAAACCCGCCCTACGGCGCCTACGTTCGTAGGGCCGGCTTCAGCCGGCCTGGTGCAGCACAGTTGCGATGGCGGGTTGAAAACCCGCCCTACGGCGCCACAGCAGCACACGTTGTGATGGCGGGTTGAAAACCCGCCCTACGCGTCGAACAGATCGCCGGACTGCGTAGCGAGCTCGGTGTGCCGGGTCAGGACGTGATCGTAGCTCGCGCTGAAGTGCCGTGCGAGCTGCTCGGCGATATACACGGAGCGATGCTGGCCGCCCGTGCAGCCGATCGCAATCGTGAGATAGCTGCGGTTGGATTGCTTGAATGCGGGAATCCAGGTCTCGAGCAACGCTGTGATGTCGGCGAGCATTTTGCGCACCTCCGCCTGTTGCGAGAGAAAGTCGACGACCGGCCCGTCCTTGCCCGACCACGGCCGCAGCGCGAGATCCCAGTAGGGATTCGGCAGGCAGCGCACATCGAACACGAAGTCCGCATCACTCGGAATGCCGTGCTTGTAGCCGAAGGATTCGAACAGCAGCGACAGCCTGCCCTCGGTGCGCTGCTCGACCCGGGAGCGCACGGCATCGCGCAGCTCGTGCACGCTGGTGCGGGTGGTATCGATGATGAGGTCTGCCGTTTCGCGGATCGGTGCCAGGAGTTGCCCTTCGCGGGCGATCGCCTCGCGCAGGCTGAGGCTGCGCCCGCTCAGCGGATGCTTGCGTCGCGTCTCGCTGTAGCGCTTGAGCAGGATGTCGTCGTCGGCATGCAGGAACAGGACTTCGCAGGGGACGCCGTCAGTGCGCAGCTTCTCGACGAGCTGTGGCACCCGGTCGATGTCCGCCGGACGATTGCGTGCGTCCACGCCGACCGCAGTGCGGTCATAGGCGCTATCGTGGGTGGCGATGATTTCCGAAATGACGGACGCAAGCAGCGCGGCGGGGATATTGTCGATGCAGTAGAAGTCCAGGTCCTCGAGCATGTGCAGCGCCACGCTCTTGCCGGACCCCGACAGCCCGCTGACGATTATCAGCCGCACCTGTTCTGCTCACGCGCTGGCGGATCGGTCAGCCTGAGCATGCACGAGCAGATTGTAGAGCTCGCGGCTGCTGGATGCCTGACGCAGCACGACGCGGAACTGCCGGTCCGACAGCAGCTCAGCGATGCGCGCGATGGCCCGCGGCTCTTCCTCGCCGCATGCCTGTGGAACGACAACCGCGAAGATCAGATCGACCGGCCGGCCGTCCGGAGCATCGAAATCGACCGGTTCCGAGAGACGCAGGAACGCACCGATGCTGCGCTCGAGTCCCGGCAGACGGCCGTGCGGCACGGCCACGGCGCGGCCGAGCGCCGTGCTGCCGAGCTTTTCGCGTCCAACGAGCGTGTCGAATACTTCGCTGCGCGTCTGATTGCCTTCCGCGCCCGCGATCAGCTCGCTCACAATCTCCAGCGCGTGCTTCTTGCTGCGCGCCTCTGCGTTGCGCAGCACGCGGTCGGGTGTCAACAGGTCGTCGAGAGTCATGGCGTAAGCAGGAACCTCACGCAAAACGTTCTTTTTGCGCATCACGGGCGTGGTGATCGGTGAGCTTTTCCTTGTACTTTTTCACCTGGCGATCGAGCTTGTCCGACAGTGCGTCGATTGCCGCATACATGTCTCCCTCCACCGCGTCCGCGTAGAGTTTTCCGCCGCTGACCTGCACCGTTGCCTCTGCCTTGTGCCGCAGCTTCTCGACCGTGAGGATGCAATGAACATCGGTCACATTGTCGAAATGCCGTTCCAGCCGACGCAGCTTGTTGTCCACGTACTGGCGCAGCGCGTCCGTAATCTCCACGTGATGCCCGGTGAGGTCCAGCAGCATTTTCCGTCTCCTTATTGGCAGTTATCGAATGGCGCCCGCTCGATCGATGCCGTACCTGGCGGCGAGTCGCCTGCGCTCGCTCGACGATGGGATATGCATCGCCTCGCGATATTTCGCCACGGTGCGCCGAGCGACCTGGATACCGTCATCAGACAACGCCTGAGCGATCTTGTTGTCACTCATCGGCCGGCGGGGGTCTTCCTGGTTGATCAGCTTGCGCATCTTGGCCCGAATGGCCGTCGACGAGCAGCCGCTGCCGTCCGACGCCTGCACCTGGCTCGAGAAAAAATAGCGAAACTCTATTACACCGCGCGGCGTGTGCATGTACTTGTTGGTGGTGACGCGGGAAATGGTCGATTCGTGCATCTCGACGGCCTCGGCAACGTCGCGCAGCACCATCGGCTGCATGGCTTCCTCGCCGTGCTCGAGAAAGGCCTGTTGCCGCTCGACGATGCAGCGGGCAACCTTTAGCAGCGTTTCGTTGCGGATTTCCAGGCTGCGCACCAGCCAGCGGGCTTCCTGCAGCTGGGTGCGCAGCACGTCGTGATCCCCGTCCCGGCTCAGCAGGCCCGCGTAGGCCTGATTGACGCGGATCCTGGGCGCGGTAGCGGCGTTCACCTCCACCACCCAATGCTTGTCCTGCTTGCGCACGAAAACATCGGGCACGACATAGTCGGCAGTGGCTGCATGGATTGAGGAGCCGGGACGGGGATGACAGGCGCGCACCAGCACCAGCGCGTCCTGAAGCTCCTCATCAGTCGCGTGCAGCTCGCGCCGCAGTGCCGCAAACTGGTGCTCGGCGACGAGCTCGAGATGCTCGCGGGCCAGCGTCATGGCCAGCACGAGGCCCGGCGTATCCTGATCCAGCTGCCTCAATTGCAGGCACAGGCATTCGCCCAGCGAACGCGCCGCGATGCCCGCCGGATCCAGCCGCTGAATCTCGCCGAGCATATGCTCGACTTCCTCGAGCGATGCGCTGAGCTCGGGCTCGAGGCAGGCCTGGATGGTCTCGAGCGAATCGACGAGATACCCGTCATCGTTGACGGCGTCGATGATGGCTTGCCCGATCGCGTGGTTACGCGCGTCGAGCTTTTCGAAGGTGAGCTGCCAGAGCAGGTGATCGCGCAGCGTTTCGCCGGAATGGTCCTCGAAATCCTGCGTCGGGCGCGGTTCGTTGGCGGACCACGACGACTCGTTGCGCGGACCGATGACGCGCGTATCGGACCAGGTGTCGTCGACGATGCGGGATTCCACGGATGCCGGCTCCGCCGCGGGCGGGGCGGCTTCCTGCAGCTCCTCGGCCGTCTCGAGCATGATGTTGCTCTCGAGCGCGTCCTGGATCTGGGTCTGCAGATCGAGGATGGGCAGCTGCAGCAGCCGAATGGCCTGCTGCAATTGCGGCGTCATGGTGAGCTGCTGGCCCAGCCGCAGCTGGAGCGACGGCTTTAACATAATGCGCCGGCGCCACGCCGCCGCAATGTGCCGGGGGAAGGGGACGGCTTGATCAGCATCCTGCTGTATCGGGGCGTGGACTCGGAAAAGGCACGCCCCGATTTTACACCCCCCGGATTTCCCTGTCCCGGCCGGCGGAAGCCGCGCGGCTGTTCCCGGGTCCCTTTTTCACCAGGCGAATATCGTGGAGCGACTGAAAAAGGAACCCTGGAACAGCCGTAGGCCGCCCGGCCCGGCCGTTACAGCCGGAAATCCTCGCCCAGATATACCTTCCGCACGTGGCGGTTCGCGAGTATGCCCTCGGGCGTGCCGGCCGCTATGACGGCTCCTTCGCTCAGGATATACGCCCGCTGGCAGATGCTGAGCGTCTCGCGCACGTTGTGGTCGGTGATCAGGACACCGATGCCGCGTTCCGTCAGATGGGCGATGATCCGCTGGATGTCGAGCACCGAGATCGGATCGACGCCGGCAAACGGCTCGTCGAGGAGAATGAAACGGGGCTCGGCAGCCAGGGCGCGCGCGATCTCGACCCGGCGGCGTTCGCCGCCGGAAAGGCTGAGGCCGAGGCTGTTGCGCAGGCCGGCGATGTGCAGCTCCTGCATGAGTTCCTCGAGTATGCCCTCGCGACGGGCCTGGTCGAGCTCGGATCGCGTCTCGAGGATGGCCATGATGTTGTCGGCAACCGTCAGCTTGCGGAACACCGAGGCTTCCTGCGGCAGATAGCCGAGCCCCAGGCGGGCGCGCTTGTACATCGGCAGTCCGGTCAGCTCCCGTCCATCGAGGCGAATGTTGCCCTCGTCGCAGCCGATCAGGCCGACGATCATGTAGAAGGCGGTGGTCTTGCCCGCCCCGTTCGGTCCGAGCAGGCCGACGACTTCGCCGCTCGTGATTTCGAAGGAGAGATCCTTGACGATCTGGCGGGATTTATAGGTTTTCGCGATGCCCTGCGCGCTCAGCGTGCTCATCAATCCGGCCCGGGACGTGGCGGGGCATCCTCGGCCGACGGCACGATGGTGATATGCACGCGCTCGTTGTCGTCGTCCGCCCCTGCGACGATGCGCTCCCGGCGCATGTCGTACTGGAGCCAGTCACCGGTGATGTCGTTCGCACCCTCGCTCAATCGCGCGTTCTGCGACAAGGTGACGATTCCACTGTCGAAGTCGTATTCGAGCCGCCGCGCCTGACCGGTGGCGCGGCCGCCGTCCTCGCGTTTTTTCTGGGCGAACTGCGCCGGCTCGCCCACGATCTCGGCGTGCCGGAGCTGATGGCCGGTGAACTGCAGCGTCGCGGAGTCGGAATCGATGGTGCCGGTGTCGAACTCGATGCGCACGTCGCCTTCGAACTGCCAGCGACTGTCCTCGAAATCCAGACGCGTGGCCTCGGCGAGATCGGCGCGGATGTTCAGCTCGCCCTGCTGGATGCTGACATCCCGGAAAACCAGCCGGTCGTTCTTGCGGTCGAACTCGGAAGAGCGGGCATCGAGGGATATCGGCAACGGATTGGCGCTGAGCTGCGCCCACGCCGTGCCGCAGGCGCTGCCGGCCGCGAAGCCCAGCGCGAGAACGAGACTGGCGGTGCGGCGCTTCGCCACGAGCTCAGGGGACGAATCGCCCATGTACGGCGGCCTCGAGCTCGAGATGTTGCTCATCGAGCTTCACCTGCATGCCTGTGCCGGTCAGCACGTGCGGGCCGAGACGGATGCGCACCTGGTCCGTCGTCATGGCGAGCTTGAGTTCGGGATCCACGGTCAGGGTCTCGGTCTCAACCACGGCGGGCTCGTCGCCGCCGTCGCTGCGTAGGAGGACATTGCCGGATAATTCGATGACGCGACTGGCCTCGGAAATCCGGCCTTCCGCCGCTTCGAGCACCCATCCGGCGGCTTCGTCCGCGGCGTAGTCCAGATGCACCTGCCGCAGGGTCACGGTCTCGTCGGCCGGGGATTGCACTGCGGATCGTGCCGCGACCTCGTAAAGCACGCTTCCATTCGCCCCGGTCTCCATGAATGTCGCATCCTCGAGATAATAGCCGGTGTCGGGCACGGCCGGTGCTTCGGCGGCGTCGCGCTGAGTGCCGGGCGCGGAGCCGAGCAGCCAGCTCGCAACGGCCGCGCCGACCAGCACGACGACGGCGAGCAGGCTGCGCCAGCTCACCGGCGGTCTCCGGCTCGCGCGCTCAGCAGCAGATCGCAGACGTCCCTTACGGCGCCGCGGCCGCCCGGGGATGGCGTCGTCCAGTGCGTCACGGCGCGCACGGCCGGATGCGCGTCGGCCACCGCGATCGGCAGCCCCGATTCTTTCAGCACGGGGATGTCCAGCACGTCGTCTCCCACGTATGCGACCTGCTCGCGGGCCACGCCGAGCTCGTCGACCAGGGCGCGGAAAATCGGCAGCTTGTCGTCATCGCCCTGGAAAACCCGCGTGACCCCGAGCTCCTGCATGCGGCGCGACACCGCCTCGGAGCGGCGGCCGGAGATCACCGCGACATGCACGCCGGCCGCGCTCAATGCCTTGATTCCGTACCCGTCACGGACGAAAAACGTCTTGATTTCGACGCCGTTCGCATCGAACGTGAGGCGGCCGTCGGTGAACACGCCGTCGACGTCGAACACGCACAGCCGGATCGCGGCGGCGCGTTGCTGCAGCGGGGCCATGAACTACATGACCCCGGCGCGGAACAGATCGTGAACGTTGAGCGCGCCGATCAGCTCGTCATCAGGGCCGGTGACGAGAAGCTGGGTGATCTTGTGCGTATCCATGAGGTGCACTGCCTCCGCCGCAAGCGCATGCGGCCCTATGGTCTTGCAATCCGGCGTCATGACGTCGCGCATGTGGGTACGGTGCACGTCGAGTTGCTGATCGAGAGTCCTGCGCAGATCACCATCCGTGAAGATACCGAGCAGGCGGCCCCCGCCGTCGACGACTGCGGTCATGCCCAGACCCTTGCGGCTCATCTCGACGAGGCCGGCGACCACGGCGATGTCCGCCTCGACGCGCGGCACCTCGGTCCCGGTATGCATGACGTCCTCAACCTTGAGCAGCAATCGCCTGCCCAGCATGCCGCCCGGATGGGCGCGCGCGAAATCCTCGATCGTGAAGCCGCGGCTCTCGAGCAGCGCGATCGACAGCGCGTCACCCATGGCGAGCGCGGCTGTCGTGCTCGCCGTCGGCGCCAGGTTGAGCGGACAGGCCTCCTCGCTGACCGCAACGTCGATGTTGACGGTCGCCGCCCGCGCGAGCTGCGAGCCCGCCTTGCCAGTGAACGTGATCAGCGGCACGCCGAGACGCTTGATCAGCGGCAGCAAGGTGGCGATTTCCAGCGTGTCGCCGGAATTCGACACCGCCAGCACGACGTCGGCGGCAGTGATCATGCCCATGTCGCCGTGGCTGGCCTCGCCTGGATGGACGAAGAAAGCCGGGCTGCCCGTGCTCGCGAGGGTGGCGGCGATCTTGCGACCGACATGGCCCGACTTGCCCATGCCGGTGACGACGATGCGGCCCTTACAGGCGAGGCAGAGCCGGCAGGCTTCGACGAAATCCTCGCCCAGTCGCGGCGCGAGCGCGCGGATGGCATCGGCTTCCACGCGCAGCACGCGCCGGCCCTGTTCGATAAGCTGCCGCGGGTCGACGTCGTTCACGGCGTCAACCCTCGGGACGAAACGGGGACCGGCCGTTCGCCATGTAGAATGAGCACGGTTGAAGGGGCAAGCGTCGCGGCCGATCCGGTGCATGCTGCGGATAGGGAACGGCCATGATACACGGCCCGCCGGGCGGGATCACGGGAGCAGCGAAAAGTACATGAACAGCGAGGAGATCACGCGTCTCGTCGAAGCCGGTCTGCCGGCGGGGAAGGCCATTGTGCGCAGCGACGACGATACGCATTTCGAAGCCGTCGTCATCTCGCCCGAGTTCGAGGGCAAGAGCCGGCTGCAACGGCATCAGATGGTGTACGCGGCCCTCGGCGGCAGCATCAGGGCCGATATCCATGCGCTTTCCATCCGCGCCTACACGCCCGGCGAGTGGCGCGCGGACGACGACTGATGCCGGGTCAGTCCAGTCGCTTGCGTGCGCGCACCCCCCCTGCGCAGGCCTGACCGGTGGAAAGCCTCAGAATCACCGGCGGCGCGCCGCTCGCCGGCGAGGTGCGCATCTCCGGCGCGAAGAATGCCACCCTGCCGATCCTCGCCGCGACATTGCTCGCGGACGGCCCCGTGTCGATCGCAAATGTGCCTCATCTGCGCGACGTCACGACCACCATCGAGCTGCTCGGGCATATGGGCGCCGGCGTCACGATCGGCGAGCGCATGTCCATCGAGGTCGATCCGGCGAGCCTGCGGCACTGCCATGCGCCCTACGAGCTCGTGCGGACCATGCGCGCCTCGATTCTCGTGCTCGGCCCTCTGCTCAGTCGCTACGGAGAAGCCGAGGTGTCGCTGCCGGGCGGCTGCGCCATCGGCTCCCGGCCCGTCGATCTGCACGTCGCCGGATTGCGCGCGCTGGGCGCTGAAATCCGGGTCGAGAACGGCTACATCAGGGCACGCGCCTCGCGGCTCAGGGGGGCGCGGCTCGTGCTGGACACCGTCACCGTGACCGGCACGGAGAACCTCATGATGGCCGCCGCGCTCGCCGAGGGGGTCACGGTCATCGAAAACGCCGCACGCGAGCCCGAGGTCGTCGATCTCGCCCTGTTCCTCAATGCGATGGGCGCGCAGGTGCACGGGGCGGGCACGGATACCGTGACGGTGACGGGGGTCGAGTCCCTGCACGGCACCGCATATACGGTGCAGCCGGACCGCATCGAAGCGGGTACCTATCTCGTCGCGGGCGCGATCACCGGCGGCCGGGTCCGGGTCAAGGGCGTGCGCCCCGGACATCTCGATGCTGTGCTCATCAAGCTGCGCGAGGCCGGCGCGGAATTGAGCATGGGCGAGGACTGGATCGAGCTCGACATGGGCGGGCGCCGTCCGCGGGTGGTCGATATCCGCACCGCCCCATACCCCGCGTTCCCCACCGACATGCAGGCCCAGTTCGCCGCGCTCGACGTCGTCGCCGACGGTGTCGGCACCATCGTGGAGACCGTATTCGAGAATCGGTTCATGCACGTGCTGGAGCTGCAGCGTCTGGGGGCGGACATAAAGCTGCAGGGAAACACCGCGGTCATCCGGGGCGTCGCTCACCTGACCGGCGCGCCCGTCATGGCCAC
This sequence comes from Gammaproteobacteria bacterium, assembly GCA_035524935.1. Classification (GTDB taxonomy): domain Bacteria; phylum Pseudomonadota; class Gammaproteobacteria; order Steroidobacterales; family JACDCP01; genus JACDCP01. Next base: position 61,739 of record DATLFD010000060.1, read on the forward strand.
GGATCTGCGCGCGTCGGCGAGCCTCGTGCTCGCGGGCCTCGTGGCCGAGGGCGCGACGACCGTGCGCCGCATCTATCATATCGATCGCGGCTACGAGTGCATCGAAGAGAAGCTCCAGCTGCTCGGCGCCAGCATCGAGCGGGTCGAAGCTTAACGCTCGGGCTGCAGTCCGGTCGCCGGGCGCTCCGCCACCTTTGCATCGAGCGTGAACGCTTCGCCTTCGCGCAGGCCGCGCAGCGAGATCAACTCCCCGGGTGGCGTTCCTGCGATGTGGTTCAGCGCATCCTGGGCGTGATAAACGGGGCGTCGGTCGAAATGCGTGAGCACGTCTCCGACGCGCAGCCCTGCGCGCATCGCGGGACTGTCCGCGATGATGCGCGTGACCTCGATGCCGCTCGCGCCCGGCGCGCCGAGCGTCCCGGCGCGCTGCGCTGTCAGGTTCTGGAAGCCCGCGCCGAGCCAGCCGCGGATTACACGGCCGTGGTCGACGATCTGACGCAGCACACCCGCGGCGAGATTGACGGGAATCGCAAAGCCGATGCCCTCGGGCAGCTCCGGCAGCAGGCTGCGCGACAGTCCCGCCGTGTTCAGACCGATCATCCGTCCGCGCGAATCGACGAGCGCGCCGCCGGAATTGCCGAAATTGATGGCGGCATCGGTCTGGATGAAGTTCTCGAAGGTGCTCACGCCGAGCTGGCCGCGGCCGGTCGCACTGACAATGCCCTGCGTCACCGTCTGGCTCAGGCCGAACGAGTTGCCTATGGCCAGCACGACGTCGCCGACGGCGAGCGTGTCCGAGCGGCCGAGCGGCATGACGGGCAGGTCCCGGAGCTCGATCTTCAGCACAGCCAGATCAGTATCCTGGTCGGCGCCGACGATGACCGGGTCGGCGGTGCGCCCGTCGGCAAGCTGCACGCGGATCCCCGCGGCCTCGCGCACGACATGGTTGTTGGTCAGCATGTAGCCGTCGTGGCTGACGATCACGCCGGAGCCGAGGCTGCGCTCGATGCGCGTGAGCAGCGGTGCTTCATAACCGGGCACGCGGCCCAGTATCGAGCGGCTGTCCGGCTCGGTCACGACGCGCTCAGTGTAGATGCTGACCACCGCGGGGGCGCTGGCCGCAACGGCGTCGGCATACGACGCCGGCCCGGTTCGCGGGTCCGCGCCGCCGCGGAGCGCCGCTCCCGACAGCAACTCGGGGTTGAAGAACACGATCAGGAACGCGACCGCGAGCCCGAGCACGGTGGACTTGAGCAGGAAAAGCAGAAGGGTGGGCAGACCGGCCATCGGAATTCCGCCGCGGGGCGACGAGCGGATTGTATCGCGCCCGCGGCCGCGGCCGGAGGCCGCGCAGGGCCGGCACCGGCGGCCGTCGCGTCCCTGAGTTTTGCCAGCCCGCGGGAGCGGCTGTGTATAATGCCCCATTTTTCGGAGCCGCCGAGGCTCCCATGCCACCAGCCGTCGATGAGAACAATTGGCGGGAGCCGTCCCGGCAGAGGATTCGCGGTGGGCGACGGCTATCAGGCCGCCAGAGATAGCTACTTGAGCCGGACCGGGGAGTTGGCAGATGAGTGAAGACGTTGACGCGAGCCGACGTCATTTTCTCACCGTCGCGACCACAGTAGTCGGAGGCATCGGAGCAGTGCTCGCGGCGGTGCCGTTCCTGGCGTCCATGAAGCCGAGCGCCCGCGCGCAGGCGCTGGGCGCGCCTGTCGAGCTGGACGTCAGCAAGCTGGAGCCGGGCGCCATGATCAAGGCCGAGTGGCGCGGTAAGCCCGTGTGGGCGCTGCGGCGGACGCCGGAGATGCTCGAACGCCTCGCGGGCCATGATGCCGAGTTGCGCGACCCGGCCTCGCAGCAGGCCCAGCAGCCGCCCTTTGCGCGCAACGAGTACCGCTCGGTGCGGCCGGAGATTCTCGTGGTGATCGGCGTCTGCACGCATCTCGGCTGCTCACCTCTGCCGCGCCTCGAGCCGGGTGGCGCCGAATTGGGCGCCGACTGGCCCGGCGGCTTCTACTGCCCGTGCCACGGCTCGAAGTTCGATCTTGCCGGACGCGTCTATCGCGGCGTGCCGGCCCCTTTGAATCTGCTGGTGCCGCCCTACAGGTTCCTTGGCGAGTCGGTCATCCTGATCGGCTCCGATTCGGGGACAGCCTGATGGGCATCGGCGAAGTCAGCGCCTGGGACTGGCTGGGTGCCAGACTGCACGGGCTGCGCGTGTGGGTCGATGCGCGCTTCCCGATGACCAAGCTGTTCCGCGAGCATGCCTCGGAATACTATGCGCCGAAGAACTTCAATTTCTGGTACTACTTCGGCGCGCTGGCGCTCGTCGTTTTGATCGTCCAGATCGTGTCGGGCATCTTCCTGACCATGAATTACAAGCCCTCGGCCGACGAGGCCTTCGCCTCGGTCGAGTACATCATGCGCGACGTGGAATGGGGCTGGCTCATTCGCTACATCCATTCGACCGGGGCGTCGGCGTTTTTCGTCGTTGTCTATCTGCACATGTTTCGCGGCCTGCTGTACGGCTCCTACCGCAAGCCGCGCGAGCTTATCTGGATCTTTGGAATGCTGATATACCTATCGTTGATGGCCGAGGCTTTCTTCGGTTATCTGCTGCCGTGGGGGCAGATGTCCTATTGGGGCGCGACTGTCATCGTCTCGTTATTCGGCGCCATTCCCTATGTCGGCGAGGGTCTCGCCGAATGGGTTCGCGGCGATTTTTATATCTCGGATATCACGCTCAACCGGTTCTTCGCGCTGCACGTGATCGCACTGCCGCTTGCCCTCGTGTTCCTCGTTATCGCACACATCATGGCGCTGCACGAGGTCGGCTCCAATAACCCCGATGGCATTGAGATCAAGGATCAGAAGGGCGACGACGGCATCCATCCGGCCGACGGCATCCCGTTCCATCCGTACTACACGGTCAAGGACACCGTCGGCTTCATCGTCTTCGCGATCATCTTTTCGGCCATCGTGTTCTTCGCGCCCGAGATGGGCGGCTATTTCCTCGAGCGTGCCAATTTCGAGCCGGCCGACCCGCTGAAAACGCCCGAGCACATCGCACCGGTGTGGTACTTCACGCCGTTCTACGCGGTTCTGCGCACCGTGCCGGACAAGACCTTCGGCGTCATCCTGATGGGCCTCGCCGTGATCCTGCTGTTCTTTCTGCCCTGGCTCGACCGCTCACCCGTGCGGTCGATCCGCTACAAGGGCTGGATGGCGAAGACCGCGATCGGCTCGTTCGCCGTGAGCTTTATCGCGCTTGGCTGGCTCGGAATGCAGCCGGCGACCGGCGTGTACACGAACCTCGCGCGCTTCTTCACAGTGATCTATTTCCTGTTCTTCCTCGCCATGCCGTATTACACGCGCTGGGATCGCACCAGGCCGTTGCCCCAACGGGTCACCTGGCATGGCTAGGATCGCTGTCGGCCTCCTCGCGGCGGTCGCCGCACTGCTGGCGCCGGCGCCGCACTCGACTGCAGCGGAAGGGGAAAGCGCCGTGATTCAGCCCGCCAACAACGACATCGGCAATGTCGCCTCGCTGCAGCGCGGGGCGAAATACTTCGTCAACTACTGTCTGGGTTGCCATTCGGCGACGTACGTGCGTTACAACCGCCTGGCGGAGGATCTCGGCATCACCGAGGAACAGCTCATCGAGAACCTCATGTTCACCGGCGAGAGACCTCACGACACTATGATCAGCGCCATGTCGACGGCGGACGCCGTGCGCTGGTTCGGCACGGCACCGCCGGATCTCTCGCTGATCGCGCGCAGCCGTGGCACGGACTGGATTTACTCGTACCTGAAATCCTTCTATCTGGATGACGACCGGCCGACCGGCACGAACAATCTGGTGCTGGAAGGCACGGCCATGCCACACGTCCTATGGGAGCTGCAGGGCTGGCAGAAGCCGGCGGTGCACCAGGCCGGCGGCGACGCCGGCCTGGACGTCGCGATTGCACGGCTCGAGCCGGTTGTCGAGGGGATGCTGTCGGCGGAGGAGTACGATCGGGTCGTGCGCGATGTCGCAAACTTCCTTGAGTACCTGAGCGAGCCCGTGCAGCTCGAGCGGCGCCGGCTGGGCATCCGGGTCATCCTGTTCCTGCTCGTGTTCCTTCTCGTCGCCTATATGCTCAAGAAGGAATACTGGAAGCAAGTCCATTGAGGGAGCCTGTCACATGATTCCGCGCGAGTCGCGCCCATGGCGCTAGTCTCGAACCGGCGCTCCGTGATGACGCTGTTCTCCAGGCCACTCGACCCGCACAGCCATCGTACGCGGCTGGTGCTCGCGGAAAAGAGCATCAACATCGATATCATCAGCGTCGAGGGACCCGATCTGCCCGAGGATCTGCTCGACCTGAATCCTTATCACAGCGTGCCGACACTCGTCGACCGCGAGCTGGTGCTGTACGACTCCCGCGTGATCATCGAATACCTGGACGAGCGCTTTCCACATCCGCCGCTGATGCCCGTCGATCCGGTGACGCGCGCGCAGTTCCGGCTCGCCCTATACCGCATCGAGAAGGAGTGGTACGCGCTCGCCCAGCAGCTCGAGGAGGCTGGCGACAAGAGGACGGCCGACAGATTACGCAAGATCCTGCGCGACAGCATCCTGTCGAGCGCCGACCTGTTCAAGGGCAAGACGTTCTTCCTGAGCGACGAATTTTCGCTGGTCGATGCGAGCGTCGCGCCCATACTGTGGCGCCTGCCGGTGTTCGGCATCGACTTGCCGGCGCAGGCGAAGCCGATCCAGCGTTACATGGACGACGTCTTCAGCAGGCCTTCGTTCCAGGAGAGCCTGACCGAGCTCGAGCAGGAAATGCGCCAGTAATGACGGCAGCGAAGCGGCCGCGCAAGCCCTACCTCATTCGCGCCATGCACGAATGGATGATCGACAACGGCCAGACGCCCCACCTGGTCGTCGACGCGGCCGTGCCGGGGGTGAACGTGCCGCGCAGATACGTCGAGGACGGCAAGATCATCCTCAACGTCGGCGCGCACGCCACGCAGGGCCTGAGCCTGGGCAATGAGTTCGTCGAGTTCGAGGCGCGCTTCGACGGTGCGCCGTGTCAGGTGCGCGTTCCCGTTCCGGCAGTGCTCGGCATTTACGCTCGCGAGACCGGTCAGGGCATGCTCTTCACGGAGCCCGATCCCGGCGTGCCCGGCGGCGAATCACCGCCCGACGATGCGACGAAGTCGCGGCCCCCGCACCTCAAGATCATCAAGTAGGGCCGAATTCATTCGGCCAGGCAAGTAGGGCCGAATTCATTCGGCCAGGCGGGCTACATTCGGCCATTCTCAATAATCGGGAGCGCTTCCGGAAGGAGCTCGTCACTCAGCGGCGCGGCCCGGGTTTCAGCGCGATCTCCCAGTGCGCGTATATCGGCAGACGGTGCGCAAGAAAGACCGCGATCGCAAGGAATCCGGCCAGCAATCCCACGGCCAGGCTGATATCCAGCCAGCTGTCGAAGGGCCGGGCGTCGGGGGAGAATGCCGGCACAATCATCAGATACTTGTTGATCCAGATGCCGAGGTTGATCCCGAAGGCAATGAGACACATCGCCAGCAGTGAGCGCTTGACGACGGCGAAGATGAAAGCGACGAACGGAACGAAGAAACACCCGGCCATCATGGCCCAATAGTACGGGCTGTAATGGCCGTACATCTGCCGCCACAGGGGGCCGTATTCGTGGGGTAAGTTGCCAAACCAGATGACGAAAAATTGAGCCCAGTAAAAATACAACCACATTAACGTGAAGGCAGTGACCAGCATCCCCAGATTGCGAATCTGGGCGGGTCCGAAATGGGAACCGGTCGCAGTCGATCGTCCCAACAGGGCAGGGAATACGATCAGAGCAGCCGATCCGGCAAAGAGATTGCCGAACCAGAAGTGAATCGGGAACACAGTACTGTGCCAGTGTGGTATCAGCATCATGCCGAAATCCCACGCAAAAAAAGTATTGCAGACGACAAACGCGAGGAGGACGAACGGAGAGAGCAGATAGAGCTGGCGTTCGACTTCGCGATGATCAGTATTCGAGCCGGCAAGATCCGGCTTCAGGCCCTTGACGAAATAGATGGCAGCGAGCGCGTAAAACAGCAGCAGCGCGAACAGGTCCCTGATGAACAGCCATCCGACGTTCAGCCACGGGCTCGCATGCTCATCCGGGCCCAGGTCAAGCCAGTAGAACAGGTCATCCCTGGCAAAGAAATAAAGCAGCAGGAAACCGGCGATGGCAAATGGGAAAAACGCCAGCGAGCCAAGCTCGGCAAGCCGGTAATAGGGTTTGGCCCACTGGGCTCGAACCAGACGGGTGATAGCGACAAACACCACTCCCGCCTGACTTACACCCATCAGATACAGGAACGAGACGGCCAGCAGCCGAAAGTCGGGTTGCGCGGCTTCGTTGCTCAAGCCGTAGATGAGACTGGCGGCGCCGAACAGGAACAGGGCGGCCAGCACCCACATCGCGACACCGATCCCGAAGAACGACGGAATATTCACGGTGGAGGCTTGTTCAGCGCTCATTCGTCACCAAACGCGGATCGAATGTAGTTGATCACGTCCCAGCGTTCCTGCTGGCTCAAAGCATCCCGATAGTAGGGCATGGCTACCCGTCCCCGGGTGAGTGTGAAGAACAATTGTCCGTCTGCCTGGTCCTGGGTGTAGTCTTCGTTCAAGTTCACCGGTGATGGATCGAACTTGCGCCCGACCGGGCCATCACCCAGCCCCCGTTTTCCATGACAGACCTGACAATTGGTCTCGTATAGCCAGGCGCCCCGGGCGATCGACTCGGTCGTCGCAGGAACGGGATTGGGCAAACTCGCTGCCGCTTCTTTGCCGTCGAACTGGGCGCGCTCCGTGGTGGCCTCCGGCAGGATCTCCCCGCCTGCAACCGGAACCGAATCGGGCTCCGCAGGCGCCACCGACTCCTGGGGCTTTACCGATGGCTGATCGACCATGTCCTTGTCCCAGGGGAAGCCCGATCCGGCCGCGGCATAGCCCAGCAACAGGAGTGAAATCGTCGCTCGCGTGGTATGCCTCACGGGTGCTGCTCCGCTATCGCCTGGACGTCTTCGGCGCCCGCCCCACGCAGAATCGCCGCGGCGCGTTCAAATTGTTCAGCGTTGTCGCACAGCACGGTCACGGCAAACTTGTCGACCGCGGCATCTGGCACATAGACGCGCTCGCGGATGGCGGGCAGGCGGGCGCTGATGAGAAATCCAAGCACCGTCGCCAGGATGCCGAACAGGATCGTCATTTCGTAGGTAATGATCAGAAACGGCGGGAAAGTAATGATCGGCCGGCCGCCGGTCGGATGCACGTAGAGCACGGCGGTGCCGGCCGCGAGCGCGAATCCCGACAAACCACCGAGAATTGCCCCGAACAGCGTGAACCGCTTGATGACGGATGTTTTCCTGCCAAGCACCTCTTCCACACCCTCCATCGGAATGGGCGATATCAGCGCCGGGGCGGCAAAGCCAGCACCCTTGAGTTTGCCCGCGGCTGCCAGGGCCGCGTCCGGTTCGTGGAACAGCCCTAACGCGTTGTTTGCCATTGCGGTGTTCCTTTCCTGGGGACGTCCATGGTTTCCTTCACCTCGTAAATGGACACACTCGGAAAAATTTTCACGAACACCAGGAACAGGGTGACGAACATGGCCACTGATCCGATGAGAATCGAGATTTCCACCAGGCTGGGCACGTAAAGACCCCAGGTATCGGGTAAATATTTCCGCGACAGAGAAGTGGCAACGATCAGGAAGCGCTCGGTGTACATGCCGATATTGATCGCAAAGGACAGAAACAGCATGGGCACGAACGAAGTTCTGAATCGCCTGGAAATCAACAGCAACGGCGCCACCGCACAGAACAGGATCATCTCCCAGTACAACGGTGCGTAGAAACCGAATAGCTTGTAACGCAGCGCTTCAAGCTCGGTCGAGGTACCGCTGTACCACCCGGTGAATATCTCCAGCACGTTGATATAAGTCCAGATCAGGGACAGCAAGAGCAGAAGCTTGCCCAGATTGTCGAAGTGCAGCTCGGTAATGTAGCGCTCGAAGTTCATGTATTTCCTGAGCATGAACATCACCGTGACGATGCCGGCGGTGCCGGAGTAAATGGCACCGACGACGAAGTACGGGGCGAAGATGGTCTGGTGCAGCGCCGGCACGATGGACAATGCGAAGTCCCAGGACACGATGCTGTGCACCGAAACCGCCAGTGGGATGATCAGGACCGCCAGAAACGTGTACGCCCGTCCGAGACGGTGCCATTCCGTGTCGGTTCCACGCCAGCCCAGGGACAGCAGCACGTACATGTGATGACGCCAGCCGCTGGTGCGATCCCTGACCGCGGCGAAATCGGGGATCGACCCCATGTAAATGAAAATCGAGCTCCCGGCCAGGTAGGTGGAAATGGCCATCACGTCGAACAACAACGGTGAACGGAAGTTGGGCCATAGTTCCATCTGATTGGGATAGGGCAAAGACCAGTGAATGAACCACGGCCGCCCGAGGTGCACCATCACCATGGTGGCGGCAACCATCAGGGAAAACAGCGTCATGGCCTCGGCGCTGCGATACATGGCTTTGCGCCAGGCGCTGTTGGTGATGTGCAGCACACAGGACAGCAGGGTTCCCGAGTGGCTGAGCCCGATCCAGAAGATGAAACTGGCCAGATAGGTGCCCCATACCGTCGGCTGATTCATTCCGGCAGCGCCGATGCCGTAAAACAGCTGATAGAACCAGGGGAAAAAGAAGCACGTCAGAAAGACGCCGACCGCAACACCCAGCGTGACGTAATACTTCGGCCCGGTTTCCACCAGTGAGCGCACGACATCCCGGTTGACGTCCGCGTAAGTCAGTTCGTTGTGTTCAGCCGCCATCGGTCACCACTTTTTTCAGATAAACCACCGACGGCCGGGTATTGAGCTCATCCAGTACCCGGTAGGCGCGCGGATCGTTCAGGGATCTGGATACCTGGCTGTCGGGATCGTTTCGATCCCCGAAAACCAGAGCCTCGGTGGGACAAGTCTGCACGCAGGCAGGCTGAACCTCCCCATCCCGCACCCGCCTGCGTCCGTCGTCCTTGGCATGATCCTTGGCCTGGCGAATACGTTGAATGCAGAACGTGCATTTCTCCATGACCCCCTTTTCCCGCACCGAGACATCCGGATTCAACTGCTGGTCCAGAGGCGCAGGCCAATGATGATTGGAGTAATTGAAGTAGCGAACTTCGTAGGGGCAGTACACCGCGCAGGAACGGGTGCCGATACAGCGGTTGTAGACCTGAACGTTGAGACCGTCCTGGTTGTGATAGGTGGCGCTGACCGGACACACCGTCTCACACGGAGCAGCGTCACAGTGCTGACACAGCATCGGTATGAAGCTCAGCCGGGCATTCGGGTACTCCCCGTCCCAATAGCGCTCGATTCGAATCCACTGCATCTGCCGACCCCTGGCAATGTCCTCTTCGCCCACGATCGGCAGATTGTTCTCAGCCTGACAGGCAGTCACGCAGGCCTCGCAGCCGTTGCACCTGTCCAGGTCGATGGTCATGGTCCAGGCATAGTCGAAATCTTCGTAGTAGCCGGGCTTGCGGTATTTTCGCCAGCTCTCGGAAAAGCGGTCGACGACACTCATGTGGATACCACCTTGATTGGAATGCTGTTCAGCCTGGCGTTGTGGCCACTCCCTGCCGTTGCATCCGTCGTCTGGACGATGCCTCTTCCCAGCTGCCGGGAGGTTCCACCGGTCTGCACCAGGGCGGCCTTCTTGCCCGTGGCTGCAAGCTTGACGCGCGTCGCGCTCCAGGCAAGGGCGCCCGTATGCGATTCCGCCCGGGGTGCAAGGATCTCAATCGGGTTACTGCCGCGGTTGCGGGCGTAACGGCCGTACTCCGCATGTCCCTGACCGATCGGCATGGCGATGACGTCGGGGCGGATACCGGGATAGAGGTAAACCGGTGCGCTGACGCTGCCGTGGGGTGACTCGACACGCACCAGGTCGCCCTGCGCAAGGCCAAGCTGCCTGGCGGTGGCCGGGTTCAGCTCCACCCAGGACCCGTAGACCACGCTGGTCATCGGATCGGGCAACTCCTGCATCCAGGGCAGGTTTGCTCCCCGGCCATCGAGGAACGTATTGGATAGATAAGGATGCAACACGAATGGAAAGTCATCGTTGGATCCGGAGAACTCGGGCTGCTGCGCGCCAATATTGTCGATGACGCTCTTGTCCAGGGCAAACGCGCCGTTGTCACGGCGGAGTTTCTCGCCCCATACGCCGGCTTGCAGAATCGCTCTCCAGAAAGCCTGGAAGTCCCGCGTTTCGGTATCTGCACCGCGTGCGTGAATTTGACGCCAACCCTGCTCGACGTACTCCTTCATGCTGGTCCAGGGCATGGAATCGGTGAGACCGAGCTTCTGTGCCAGCCCCAGAACGATGTCGCCGGTAGCACGGGTGTCGTACAAGGGCGATACGACCGGCTGTGAAACACTGGCCGTACGGAAGCCCACTCCGGGCTCGGGGATGTCGTCGCCCCAGCTTTCGAGGTATGTGTGACTGGGCAATATGAGATCGGCCAGAGCAGTGGTCTCATCCATGAAACTCGACAGACTGACTATCAGCGGGATTCCGGCCAGCGCTTCCTTGAAACCAGTTGCCGCGGGCAGGGTGAATACCGGGTTGGTCTGGTTGACGATCAGTACTTCGATGTTGCCGCGGCGGGCATCTTCGGCCAGCTCCAGCATCGTCTGGAAACTTGCCCTGCGAGACCGGGTGGGCCGGCCGACCACCGGGTCCGGGTTGAACAACAGCCCGCCGGATTTGCCCAGGTTGCCGACCAGGTAATTGAGCGCATTGACGGCAACCAGGGTGTCCACGCCACCGCTGTGATTGCCCGCCGCTCCACCACCGATAGCAAGGCTGGGCTGATTGCGGGCAAAGGCTTTCGCCAAACGCGCGATGGTGTTCGTGGGGACATCTGTCTGCTCGGCGACTCTGGCGGTCGAATAGGCGGCCAGCGCAGACATCCAGTCATCGCGATCGTCACCTTCATACAAGCCCTCTGCCACTATGTGATGGGCCAGCCCCAGCGCCAGCAATCCTTCCGTGCCCGGACTGGCGGCAATCCATTCATCGGCGGCTGCCCCGCTTAAGGACATCCTCGGTTCGATCTGCACGAAGTAGCCTCGAACTTCACCGCCCTGCCGGCTGTGTCCGAAACCGAGACCATGGTGCACCGGGGATATCCAGCTGCCGAGATAGTCGGCGCCGAACGAAAGCAGGTAACGGGCGTTCCGGAGGTCGTAGTACGGCAGGTTATTCTCACCATAGAAGCGCTTGTTGGCTGCGTACAGCGTATGTGGATAGTCAAAGTCGTAGTGCAGCAGACGATTTGAGCCGAGGCCGGCCATGAACAGCTCGAACAAGCCGGCGAGGTGCCCGCGCACGCCTTCGCTGAGCAGGTAGATGCGGCCCCCATCCACGCTCGCGAGGCGATCCGCGACTGCGGACAGGCCTTCTTCCCACGTGATTTGCGTGAATGGACCGGTTCTATCACCGTCACGCAGCAGCGGCGTCGTCAGGCGATCCGGGTTGTACAGAACCTGAAGCCCGGCCTGCCCGAGCGCGCAAAGGCGCCCCTGATTGACCGGGTGCGCCGGATTTCCTTCGATCTTTTTGGCACGCCCTTCCCGGGTGCGAACGGAAATTCCGCAGCCCGCCGCGCACATGCGACACACTGTGTTGTACCAGGTTGCGATTCCCGGACTGTAGTCCTCCGGCGGTACCGGAAAGGGGATCAGATACTCCACCGGATGCTTGATCGATTCCGCCAGCACGAAGCCGGCGGCCACGCCGACGCTGCCCGCGCCGACGAGTTTCAGGAAATCTCTCCGATCGATGTCCGGCATCGCGTTACCCTGATCCTTGTGTTACTTGTGGCATGTCCAGCAGTCGGTGCCGTGTTCCACCGCGCGTGCTTTATGGCACTCAAGGCACCAGCCCATTTTCAATGGCGCCGTTCGCGTGACTACGTCCATGGTCTCGACGGGACCATGACAGATCTGGCACTCAACGCCGGCCAGCACATGGCGTTTGTGCGGAAAATACACGAAATCGGGCAGGTCATGGACCTTGATCCAGGGAATGGGTTCCTTGTTCTGCCAGTAGTCCAATACCTTTCGAATCTGCGGCCGGTCCTTCGCGACGATGCCATGACAACCGACGCATTTGTTGATGCTGGGTACGCCGGCCGATATGGAGCGCCGCGCCTCGATGTGACAATACATACAGGGGATCTGGTAGTCGCCCGCATGCATTTTGTGGCTGAAGGCGATCGGCTGTTTCGGTGCCGTACCCGGCAGGAAAGCAGCATTTGCCCAGAAGCCGACGACCGTTCCCAACGCCATCACGACAATAATCATCGCTGCCGGCTTGAGCACTCTTAAAGTGGGAACGATGGAAACGCCCATTTACGCCGTACTCCTCCACCCTGCTGCCACCCGGCAGAAACCAGGTCAATGCAGGTCCTCCTGCAATGCCGACTATTTCATGATTGCGGGTTTGTCAATCCGAGCCGGCGACCGAAGCCATTGCCGAACTCGTGGATCAAATCAGCAATGTCCGTATTCTTAGTGGCCCGCAGATAAGTGTCAGCCATCTTGTGAAACACCTGATAGAAATGGAGATTCATATCCTCTATGGTCGTGTCTTTGGTCCAGAGATCGATGGCTGCTGTAGTCTTGCTCTCGCTATCCCATACCGAGAGCATGATCGACTGGCATTCGGTTGGCCCGGAGCCCGACGCATCCGATGCCTCCCACTCAATTTTCGTTGGCAGGCGATCACCGTCCAGATCGATCGTCAATCTGATTTCCGCCGTCCTTGACTTCATCCTGCCGCCTTGATTTCATGAATGCCCGTCCCAACGGCGTTACTCGGCGAGATGTTTGACGCCCTCATTCTCCTGGTGATGGCCGCTATTGCGGTCAGCCTCGGCAGCGGCCTGTTTTTTCTGGTGAAAGACCGGAGCAAGTCCAGGCGAACGGTCATTTCTCTCAGCGTCAGGGTGGCGCTGTCCGTACTGCTGCTTGCGTTATTGGCGTTCGGATTTTTCACCAGGTTCATGAATTCGGGCGATTAAAGCCAGTACACAAAAGTAAACAGAAACAACCAGATCACGTCCACGAAGTGCCAGTACCAGCTGGTCGCTTCGAAAGCGAAATGATTCTCCGGCGTGAAGTGGCCCGCAAAGCAGCGCAGCAGCATGACTGTCAGCATGATCGCGCCGAGGGTCACATGCGCGCCGTGAAATCCCGTCAACAGGAAGAACGTCGAACCGTAGATTCCGGAGTCGAGGCTCAATCCCAGCTCATTGTAAGCGTGCATGTATTCCACTGCCTGGAGGGTCAGGAAAGTGGCGCCCAGCGCCACCGTGACGGCCAGCCAGATCATCAAAGGCACTCTCTGGTTTTTCTTCAATGCCCAGTGGGCAAACGTCACCGTCAGGCTGCTGGTCACGAGGATCGTGGTGTTGACGAACGGCAAACCCCAGGCTGCCATGGGTTCCGTGGTGTCGCCGCCGGGAGTGATGAACAGCGGCCAGGTATCGGCGAAATCAGGCCACAGCAGTAAGTGGGTTTCGAGATTATTTCCGGCTCCGGCCAACCACGGCACCGAAATGATGCGAGCGTAAAAAAGCGCGCCGAAGAAGGCCGCAAAAAACATCACCTCGGATACGATAAACCAGGCCATGCCCATCCGAAACGAGCGATCGAGCTGGCTGCTCACCATGCCCTTCAGAGACTCTCGGATGACGGCTCCAAACCAGCCGAACATCATGAAGGCGATCGTCGCCAGCCCCAGAAAGAGAATGGGAGCGCCGTAACCGCCCTCCGCGGCGACACCCTCCGTGCTTTGATGGATCAGATTGACCGCACCATAAGCCGTCAAAAACAAGGCAACCGATCCGACAATGGGCCAGACGCTGCTGTGGGGAACGTAATAGCGGGGAGTTTCGGTCATCAATTGTCCGCCACCTTCGTACCTGGCGTCGAATCGACTGGAAACAAGGTGTAGGACAAACTGAAGGTACGTATCTCTTTCGGCAGATCCTCGTCGACATAGAACGCTACCGGCATTTCCATTTCCTCACCGGCATCCAGTTCCTGCTGGGTGAAGCAAAAGCACTCGATCTTGTGCAGATGCAGAGCGGCCTGGCCCGGCGTCACGCTGGGTACCGCCTGCCCGGCGACCGTCCGGGTCGCCCGGTTGCGCGCGTAGAACATGGTGGTGTGCATTTCACCCGGCCGGACCTGCAGCCGATGTTCCGTTGGACGGAATTCCCATGGCATGCCGTTACCCACGTGAGCGAGGAATTGAATCGTGATCTGTCGATCTGACGCGGCCACAACCGGCCCGGCATAACTCTCCTGGCCGGCGGTCCTGCCGTTCAGGCCGGTCAGCTCGCAGAAGACCGTGTAAAGCGGGACCAACGCAAATGCGAAACCGAACATGCCCACGGCCAGCAACACCAGCAGTGCGGTATGTTTGAGCTTCCGGCTGCGGATCATCACGGTCACCGGTTACTCGGCCCGCACGGACGTTTCCGTAACGAGGTCGCCATGGAGGTCCGGCGGTGTCTGGAACGTGTGATGGGGTGCCGGCGACGGGACTGTCCACTCCAGGCCTTCCGCACCCTCCCAGACCCGATCGGTTGCTGGTTCGCCGCCCCTGATGGTCTTGACGACGATGTAGAGAAACAGGACCTGGGTCAGACCCAGAAGCCCCGCGCCGATGCTCGACACCATGTTGAAATCGGTGAATTGCACTGGGTAGTCCACGATCCTGCGCGGCATTCCCGCGAGCCCTGAAAAATGCATGGGGAAGAAAGTCAGATTGACCGCTATGGAAGCGGTCCAGAAATGAATCTTTCCCAGGCGCTCGTCATACATGTGCCCGGTCCACTTGGGCAGCCAGTAGTACACCGCCGCCATGGTGCTGAAGATGGCGCCCGGATACAGGACATAGTGGAAGTGCGCCACCACGAAGAACGTATCGTGGTACTGGAAATCAGCCGGCACCAGCGCCAGCATCAAGCCGGAGAAGCCGCCGATGGTGAACATTATCACGAACCCCAGCGCGAAGAGCATCGGCGTCTCGAAGGTCAAGGATCCACGCCACATGGTCGAAACCCAGTTGAAGACCTTCACGCCGGTCGGCACGGCGATCAACATGGTCGCATACATGAAGAACAACTGTGCAACCAGCGGCATGCCGGTGGTGAACATGTGATGTCCCCACACGATGAAAGACAAAAACGCGATCGAAGAGGTTGCGATCACCATCGACTTGTAACCGAACAGCTTTTTCCGCGCAAAGGTGGGGATGATCTGCGAGGCGATGCCGAAGCCCGGCAGAATCATGATGTAGACCTCCGGGTGACCGAAGAACCAGAAAATATGCTGAAACATCACCGGGTCACCGCCCCCGGCAGCTTGAAAGAAACTGGTGCCGAAATGCCGGTCAGTGAGCATCATCGTCACCACGCCCGCCAGTACCGGCATGACCATGATCAGCATGAATGCGGTAATCAACCAGGTCCACACGAACAACGGCATCTTCATCAGGGTCATGCCCGGGGCACGCAGATTGAAGATAGTGACGATAATATTGATGGCGCCCAGCACGGAGGACACGCCCATCATGTGCACGCCCAGGATGAAGTAGTCGGTGCTCGGCGGCCCGTAAGTCGTTGACAGCGGTGCGTAGAAGGTCCAGCCGAAGTTGGGCGCACCCCCTTCCATGAACAGCGAAGACAGCAGCAGGGTGAAGGCGAAAGGCAGAATCCAGAAACTGAAATTGTTCAACCGCGGCAGCGCCATGTCGGGCGCGCCGATCATCATCGGTATCATCCAGTTGGCCAGTCCGACGAAGGCCGGCATGACCGCACCGAAAACCATCACCAGCCCATGCAGGGTGACGAGCTGATTGTAGAAATTCGGACTGACGAGCTGCAGACCGGGCGCAAACAGTTCCGCACGCACTCCCATTGCCAGAGCGCCGGCGATAAAAAACAACGTGAAGCTCAGGCACAAGTACAGGGTGCCGATTTCCTTGTGGTTGGTCGTCAGCAGCCAGCGGGCGGCGAAGCTGATCAAAGGATGCCGCTGCCTCGGGATCGCGTCTTCTGCGTGCGCACTCATGACTAACGGGCCTGGTAAATGGTCATTGGCTGGATGATGTCGCCGGTGTCATTGCCCCAGGCGTTGCGCTCATAGGTCATCACCGCGGCAATCTCCAGGTCGGAAAGCTGTGGCGCCCAGGCCTGCATCTCGGTGAAGGCCTTGCCGTTCATCACGCGATCCATGTGCTCTTCGATGCTGCCCGTGGTTATTGCGCCGCCGGCCAGCGCCGGGTATTTGCTGCCCTGCCCCATGCCGTCCGGCTGATGACAGGTGGCGCAGTGGCTGACGTAGACCTCCTCGCCCATGGGCTGGAGCTCTGCGATGGTCCATTGCTTGTTGCGGTCGGCCACGGCGGTCTCCGACGTCAGCGCAATGGCCAGCCGCTGGTCTTCGAGCCAGGCGTCGAACTCTTCCTCGGGCCTGACCTCGACGACCACCGGCATGAAGGCGTGGTCTTTACCGCACAACTCGGTACATTGGCCCCGGTACAACCCCGGCTCATTCACCCGGGTCCATGCTTCGTTGATGAAACCGGGAATGGCGTCCTGCTTGACCGCGAAATCCGGTACCCACCAGGAGTGAATGACGTCGTTTGAAGTGGTCAGGAAACGCACTTTCTTGTTGGTGGGTAGCACCAGGGGCTTGTCCACTTCCAGCAGGTAGTTTTCTCCCTTGGGCTCGGTATTCTCGATCTGCCCCCGGGGGGTGGCGAAGTTGCTGTAAAAGCCGATATCGGCATCTACATACTGGTAGTGCCATTTCCATTGCGAAGCCGTAATGAGGACAGTGAGATCGGCGTCGCTGTTGTCCTCGATATCCATCAACGCCGTGGTTGCAGGGACCGCCATGATGACCAGGATCAACGATGCGATCACCGTCCAGGTCACTTCTACCAGCGTGTTCTCGTGGAAGCGGGCCGGAGTCGGATTCCTGGAGCGCCGGTGAGCGAAAACGGAGTAGATCATGGCGCCGAAAACGATGATTCCGATGCCGATACAGACACCGAGGCTGATGTGATGGAGATTCTGGACGCGGTGCGACATGTCGGTTACGCCTTCGCGTAAATCGAGCACATTCGCAGCACAAATGTGGGAGAACCCCCACAACAGGGAGATCACCAGGCCGTTCTTCAGCCAGACGGCGTCAGAAGTTTTGCTTCTCGCCGCCCTTTCTCGAGGGGTTTGCAACTGGAACCCTCTGAACGCGTCAGCGCCTATTGAAGCGTGTCAATAATCCTTTTCGCCAAGCGAGCTTCCGGGAAATCGCTGACCGGCATGGCCGCGGGGACAAGGATCGAACCAATCACCTTATGAGTTCCCGGCGCTCTCGCGGCTGTTCTCCCTGACAACGCGACCCGACCAGCAGCCTGTCGGACTCAGGACTGACTGCTAGGATAGGACAAAAGCAGGGCTGGTTCAAAAAGACGCGTCAGCGCTGCAATTGGGCCACCGTCCGGAGCTGCTGCCTGCCCGACCAGTCCCGGTATCGGATGGCGGCTGCACGTTTCGTCGGTCCTTTCCAGTCGCCCCGATGGGCCAGCAGGAACATCTCTCCGTCGATTTTCGCCTGCCACGGTTCGCCTGCCCAATCGATGAAGGCAAGGCTGACATTGGAATGTCGGCTCCATTTTCCCGGATTTCGTGGAACCAGTTCGAATCGGCCGTCACGAATCCAGGCGGTCCACTTCTCGCCATTCCAGGCAACGAACTCCATTTTGTCGTAGACCCAGGGTTGATTGGTCGGCGCGCCGTCGGATGCGGTGGACAGGTTGTATGCGAGCCGGGCCGCGACGACAGTGGCGAGCACGGCCGCCACCAGGAGCATGATGACTTTGGCCATTTGTCCTCCCAACGCCTGGGCGGGAACGAGCGCGCTGCGGGCACTCCCCGCGCCCGCTCCCCGGAGCGTACCCATGCTACACATGTCATCAAAAACGCGCTACTTGCTCACCAGAGGCTGCCACGAACCCGTCTTCTGCCTGGCCCGCTCATGCGAGATCCCGTCTGTTACGACGTATTCGGTTCGGTGATAATTCGGTTACGTTGAACCGGACCAGGACGAACAGGCAGACTCCCGTTCGCGAATCAGGCTTGACCTCCGAGCAGCTCGCGGTCGATGAGATCGCAGATGCAGTGGATGACGAGCAGATGCACTTCCTGGATGCGTGCGGTGCTCGTCGCCGGAATGCGGATTTCCACATCGTCGTCTCGGAGCATGCCGGCCAGCTCGCCGCCGTCGCGGCCGGACAGCGCGACCACCCGCGCGTTGCGCTGATGCGCGGCGCTCACCGCGCGCAAGACGTTTTTGGAATTGCCGGAAGTGCTGATCGCGAGCAGCACGTCGCCGGGCTGCGCGAGGGCATGCACCTGCTTCGAAAAGACTTCTTCGTAGCTGTAGTCGTTGGCGATCGAGGTCATAGTCGAGCTGTCGGTGGTCAGCGCAATTGCAGGAAGCCCGGGTCGCTCGCGCTCGAACCGGTTCAGCATCTCCGAGGAGAAATGCTGCGCGTCCCCGGCGGATCCGCCGTTGCCGCAGCTCAGGACCTTGCCATCGCTCAGCAGGCACTGCGTAATGCTCTGCGCGGCACGCACGATGAGGGGGGCGAGCACGCCGGCAGCCTCTCGCTTGGTGGCGATGCTCTGCTCGAAGTGCTGCCGGACCCGGCTTGCGGAATCCATGTTGTTACTATTCGTACGGGGCGGTCGCTCGAACGCGGCCGAAGCATCGAGTCTAGCAGATGAAAGCTTATAACGTTCCGATGCGTTGCCAGGGAAAGAGTTCGAGCTTGCGGCGCGCCTTTCGGGACATCGTGGATCTGGCAGGGAAAGTCTGGACGCTGCCGAATACTGCCGCCGGCATAGTCGTTGGCCTGGCAGGCTTGCTGCTCGGCACGAGGATTTCGTTCGGCAACAACGCGATCCAGTTCGAGCGCTTCCCGGTGGGCACCGGCGCCCTCACGCTCGGCAATGTCGTCATTTACGGCCGCGGCACCGCGCCGGGGGATATCAGGCGGCTGTACGGCAGCACGCAGCGCTTGAGCCTCGCTGCGCACGAGCGCGCGCATACCTACCAGTATCAGGCGCTCGGCCCGTTCTTTCTGCCGGTGTATTTCGCGTTCGGGGGAATCCATGCGCGGAACCCGTTCGAACGGGCGGCCAACGCATATGCGGAGGGCGGCCACTGGTGGCCATGGCGCCGGTGACCGGCCGCCCACTGCCGAAATGCGTCAGGCCTGAAACGCATCTCGAATCCAGGTGACCGTCCGCCCTCCGTCGCCGGCGACCGCCAGCACGTCGAAGCGCACGGGCAGCTCGCAGAAACGCTCGTGGGTAAGCAGGAAATGCTCGGTCGCATGCACGAGCCGCGCCTGCTTGCGTGCATCGACGGTCTCTTCGGCGCGGCCGTAGTCGCTGCGCGCGCGGTAACGCACCTCTGCAACGACCAGCGTATCGCCGTCCAGCATCACGAGATCGAGCTCGCCGGCACGGCAGGCGTAGTTGCTCTCGACGAGCTCGAGACCCCGTTGCTCGAGAAACCTCCGCGCCAATGCTTCGATGCCGCGCCCGGTCTCAAGCGTGCCGGGCATCTCAGCGATCCGGCGGCGGCAGCGGCGGCGCGCTGGCGAGCTCGTGCGGCTTGCCGGCGCGGAACTCCGCCCATTCGAGGTCGCGATGTATGCGTCCGGCGTCGTCCATGCTGAGCACGCCGGTCATGCCCGGCACCGTGCCCGCAAGCGGCTCGGCCTGGTTGTGAAGCAACGGCACGAGCCGATAAGCGTCGAAGCCCATCGCGTACAACCGCGACCAGCGGTCGGCGCGCGTGGGCCAGAAATTGTGGAGGGTGTCCTTGAGGGCTCGCGCAGCGGCATCCGGGGCGATGGTCCAGGGCATGTCCGCGAACTTGATGCCGTTCAGATCGCTGTCGGCGGCCCGGCCCGGATCGTAGGCCGCCGAGGTGGCGTATACCGGCAGATCCGCAGCGAAATGAAAGCGAAGCTGCGGGCGGATCAGGCGGCCGTGCTCTGCGGTCGTGGCGAGGAACAGGAAATCGACATCCTGGCGCGGCTGCGGCTGGAAAGCCAGCGGTGTGCCCAGCACTCGTTCGAGACGCGCGTGGCGCCGCTGGCTCTCGTCGAGCTGCAGCAACCTGACGATCGGCTCTGAGAAGTCGCTGGCGCCGGTGTCGTAGGCGCGGAAATCGAGCAACACGCCGCCTTCGCTTTCGAGCTCGCTGGCGAAGCTGCGCAGCACGCGCATGCCCCAGTCGCTGTTCGGCACGAAGGCGAGCGCGCGGCGGCGGCCGTCGGCCAGCGCGCGGCGGGCCGCCTGGCGGGCCTCGTCCTCCGGCGCGAGCGCGAACTGGAAAAACGACGCCGGCGCGGGGCGGTCGTCCGGCAGGTAATTGAGCGCCAGGGTCGGCACCTCGCCGGCGACGTCCGCGACCGCTTCCACCGAGATTTTTGTCAACGGGCCGACCACGAAATCCGCGCCGTCGAGCACGGCCTGCCGATAGATGCTGGACGCATCACGCCCGGCGACGTCGTAGATCTGCACCAGCGGGCGTCCGGCGTCGGCCTCGTGGGCGAAATATGCGGCAAGGAATCCGTCGCGCAGCGCGGCTGCAGCGGCAGCTTCGCGCCCGCTCTGCGGCAACAGCAGGGCGATCTGCTGCGGGTAGGTCATGGCGGTGCGCACGCTGCGCAGGATGTCGTCGAGCAGCCCGGCTTCGCTGGCGGGGTGGTTCGCATGCGCCTCGCGCCAGTTCCTGAGCGCCGTGCGGAAACCGAACGGGCTTCGTCCGGACTCATGCGCGAGGCGTCCGAGCGAAAGCCAGCCCGCCACGACCGGATCGGCCGCGCGCGCGTCCTCAGACGGAAGATTCGCTGCGGGCATCTCCAGCAGGCTGTTCCAGATCAGCCGGTGATTGGCGAGCACGTCAGAGGCGTCGTCGAGCCGCGCTTCGCGCTCGACGAGCACCTCGATCGCGCGCAACGGCTGTCCGGCGCGAAACAGCGCGCGGCCTTCGAGCTCGAGTACCTCGCTCAGGAGCGGCTCCGGCAGCTTGCGTGGCAATGCCGCGAGCCGCTCGAGCGCACGCTCGGGCTGGCCGCGCGCAATATCCACGCGTGCGGCGAGCGGCGCCCACAGCCGCTGCTCGGCCGGCGTGAGCTCGCCCTCGACGGCATCGAGGTTCGCGCGCGTACCTTCGACATCGCCGGCTGCCCATCGGGCACGCGCCGCCGAGACACGCCAGGCGTTGCGCTGCGCGGCCGGCGCGCGCTCCGCCAGCTGTTCGTAGATTGCGGCCGCGGCGGCGAACTCGCCTTCCTCGAAATGGCGTTCGGCGCGCGAGGCGGCGCGCTCGGCATCCGGGGCAGGCCGCTCGATGCGTGCGGTCTCGCAGGCGCCGAGCAGGAGCCCGAGGGCGACGACCAGCACGCGACCTGCGTGCGGATTGCGCAGAGCGGCTTGCATCCTCGACAGGCGTCCGTGCACGATGATTTTCAGCATCCTCAACCGGAGCGCCCTGCGATGCCCAATCCCCGGGGGACTTTGTACGTCGTGGCCACGCCGATCGGCAACGTTTCAGACTTGAGCCCGCGGGGCCGACAGGTGCTTGCCGATGCGGACTTCGTTGCCGCCGAGGATACCCGCCATACCGGGCGATTTCTATCCCGCTGCGGCGTGCAGGCTGAGCTCGTTTCCCTGCACGAGCACAACGAGGTGAAACGCGCAGCCGCGATCATCGCGCGCCTCGAGAACGGCGAGACCGGGGCACTGGTGTCCGACGCCGGGACGCCCCTGGTCAGCGATCCGGGTTATCGGCTGCTTGCGGCGGTGCGTGAGACAGGTCTGCGAGCGAGCCCCGTGCCGGGGCCGTGCGCGGCGATCGCCGCGCTCAGTGTCGCGGGATTGCCGACCGACCGATTTGTCTTCGAGGGCTTCCTGCCTGCGCGCAAGGCGGCGCGACGGACGCGCCTCGGCGAGCTCGTCGCGGAACCACGCAGCCTGCTGTTTTACGAGGCCGGCCGCCGTCTCGCCGTCGCGCTCGGCGATATGTCCGTCGCGTTCGGCGCGCAACGCGCAGCGACGGTTGCCCGCGAGTTGACCAAGGTTCACGAGACACTCTATTACGGCACGCTCGGCGAGCTCGCGGCGCGCGCCGCATCGGACGCCGACATGCCGCGAGGCGAGCACGTGCTGGTGGTGGCCGGCTCGCCGGCTGCGGCCGCGCCCGCCGGCGCGGCGCGCATGGAAAGCGCGCTCGAAGTCCTGCTCGCCGAGCTGCCGGTGGCGCAGGCGGTGAGGCTGACGGTGCGCCTGACCGGCGCGCGTCGCAACGATGTGTATGCGGCCGCCGTCCGGCTCGCCGCACGCAACGAGGCTTGAGTTTTGCGGGCTTCGTCTCTATCTTGAGTGCGGGAGCCGGTCAGGCAACCGCCGCGCATGCGCGCGGAGGAAAGTCCGGGCTCCGCAGGGCAGGGTGCCAGGTAACGCCTGGGGGACGCGAGTCCACGGAAAGTGCAACAGAAAGCATACCGCCCGCCGCGAGGAATCCCGGCAGGTAAGGGTGAAATGGTGCGGTAAGAGCGCACCGCGCGGATGGCAACATACCGCGGCTAGGTAAACCCCACCCGGAGCAAGACCAAATAGGGGAGTGCGCGGCTTCGTGCCGCAGGTGTGGCCCGCATCGACTCCCGGGTAGGTCGCTCGAGGTGCGCGGTGACGCGCATCCCAGATGAATGGTTGCCCCCGACAGAACCCGGCTTATCGGCCGGCTCCCACTTCTCCGGGATCAATTCTCGCCTGTCGACAGAGCGCGGCGCGCGCGGCGGAAATCAAGACCTGGCCCTCGCCGCAGCGGCGGCCTGGATGCCGATTTTCCTGCAGGCCGAATCTGTTGACAGCGGGGGCTTTGCGTTCCATAGTGTCGCGAAGTGGAAAAATGTGGGGAAAGATGGGATTTTATCCTTGTCTGACCGATGTTTCGCGGCGCAACCCAGATCACCCTCGATGCCAAGGGACGCATGGCCATCCCCACGCGCTACCGCGAGAAACTTGCGGAGCGCTGCGACGGCCGGCTGGTCACGACTGTCGATCGCGACTACTGCCTGCTCATCTATCCGTTCCCGGACTGGGAAGAGATCGAGCGCAAGCTGGTGAGCCTGCCGAGCTTCAACAGGCAGGCGCGACGGCTGGTCCGGCTGATGGTGGGTTACGCCTCGGAGCTCGACGTCGACGCCCACGGCCGCGTGCTTCTGCCCAAAGAGCTGCGCGAGTTCGCCGGTCTCGACCGGCAGGCGGTTTTGATCGGCCAGGGCAACAAATTCGAGCTCTGGGACGGGGAACGCTGGAGCGCGCGCTGCGACGAATGGCTTAACGACGAGGCGGCCGACGGCTTGCGCTTGCCCGCAGAGCTCGAATCCCTGGCTCTGTAGGCCTGCCGCCGGTGGCGGGGCACCAGCCGGTACTCCTCGACGAGGCGCTGGAAGCCCTGCGAATTCGCGGCGATGGCGCATATCTCGACGCCACGTTTGGCCGCGGCGGGCACAGTGCCGGGATTCTGCAACGGTTGAACGCAGCAGGGCGCCTGCTGGCGCTCGACAGGGATCCGGAGGCCGTCGCCGAAGCGCGGCGACGGTTTGGGGGGGATGCGCGATTCACAATCGCGCAGGGATCTTTTGGGAGGTTGAGGGAAGTGGCGGCCGAAGCAGGTTTCGAACGCCGGTTTGACGGACTCCTGCTGGATCTCGGTGTCTCGTCCCCGCAACTCGAGGATCCTGCCCGCGGCTTCAGCTTCCTGCGCGACGGTCCGCTCGACATGCGCATGGATCCGGGCGCCGGCATGCCGGCGACGGAGTGGCTGGCGCACGTGCCCGAGCGCAAGCTCGCCGGCGTCATCCGCCGCCTTGGCGAAGAGCGATTCGCGCGCCGCATCGCGCGCGCGATCGTCACGGCGCGGTCGCGCTCACCGATCACGCGCACGCTCGAGCTCGCACGCCTGGTGGCCGACGCCGTGCCGGTGCGCGAACCGGGCCAGCACCCGGCCACCCGAACGTTTCAGGCCATCCGCATCTTCATCAATCGCGAGCTCGAGGAGCTCGAGTCCGGGCTCACGGAAGCCTTGCATTTGCTTGCCCCGGCGGGCCGTGTG
This sequence comes from Gammaproteobacteria bacterium, assembly GCA_035524935.1. GTDB lineage: Bacteria > Pseudomonadota > Gammaproteobacteria > Steroidobacterales > JACDCP01 > JACDCP01. The sequence continues at coordinate 86,091 of DATLFD010000060.1, forward strand.
TGCGTGATCGCGTTTCACTCGCTGGAGGATCGGATCGTCAAGCGTTTCTTCCGCGACCAGGCCCGCGTCGCCCCGGCCTGGGCCGGCTTGCCCGACATTCCCGCCCAGGCGCGGCCGCGGTTAGAGCGCCCGCCGCGGCCGGTCCGTCCATCCGCCGCCGAGATCGCCCGCAATCCGCGTGCGCGCAGCGCGGTGCTGCGGGTGGCGCAACGCGTACAGGGCGATGTCGTACCGTAGCGGCATGCTTGTTCTCTGGCTCGCGCTGGCGGCCTCGGGCATCGCCTGCGTGTACGCCAAGCACGAGTCGCGAAAGCTTTTCGTGGAATTGCAGCGGCTGGAGGCGGCGCGCGACGAGCTGAATATCGACTGGGGCCGGCTGCAGATCGAGCAGAGCACCTGGTCGACGCATGGCCGCGTCGAGGCGCTCGCGCGCGAGCAGCTCGACATGTCGACGCCGGGGCCGGCGGAGCTCGTGGTCGTCAAGCCATGATCGCGCGTTCGGGCCAGCCGGCGGGGCAGACATTCCAGATCAGGGCGCGGTTCCTGCTCGCCCTGTTCGCCATTGCCGCGCTGGTGCTGCTGGCCCGTGCAGTGCATCTCCAGGTCATGACGAGCGGTTATCTGGCCGGGCAGGGCGAGGCCCGACACCTGCGGGTCGCGCCGATTTCCGCACATCGCGGCACGGTCACTGATCGCAGCGGCGAGCCGCTCGCAGTGAGCACCCCGGTGGACTCCGTATGGGTGAATCCGGCGGAGCTGGCCGCCTCCGCGGGCCGGATACCGCGACTGGCGGCGGCACTCGGCGCGGACGCCGAGTGGCTGCAACGGCGTGTCGCGGGCAACCTCGGGCGCGAGTTCGTGTACGTGCGGCGGCACATGCGTCCCGGCGATGCGGCTCAGGTCGTGGCCCTCGGCCTGCACGGCGTGTATCTGTTGCGCGAATACCGACGCTACTATCCGGCCGGCGAGGTGACCGGCCACGTGCTCGGCTTCTCGAACGTGGACGATACGGGCCAGGAAGGGCTCGAGCTCGCCTTCGACCACTGGCTGTCCGGCGAGGCGGGCGCGAAGCGGGTGCTCAAGGACCGCCTCGGACGCTCGATCGAGGACGTCGAGCGCATTCGCGCGCCGCACCCCGGGCGCGATCTGACCACCAGTCTCGATCTGCGGCTTCAATACCTGGCTTACCGCGAGCTCAAGGCAGCGGTGCAGCATCACCGCGCCCGCGCCGGCTCGGTCGTCATCCTCGACATCGGCACCGGCGAAGTCCTCGCCATGGTCAACCAGCCGTCCTACAACCCGAACGATCGCGCCCAGTACACGGCCGCGCTCTACCGCAACCGGGCGGCTACGGATATTTTCGAGCCGGGATCGAGTCTGAAGCCGATGATCATCGCCGCGGCCCTCGAGAGCGGCCGCTTCGAGCCCGGAACCCTCGTCGACACGGGTCCCGGATATCTGCGGATCGGCGCCAATACGGTGCGCGACAAGCACAATCTCGGCCGGATCGACGTGGCCACGGTGCTCATGAAGTCGAGCAACGTGGGCGCGAGCATGATTGCGCTCGCGCTCGATGCGGAATACCTGTGGCGGGTTCTGAGCGGCTTCGGGCTCGGCCGCCTCACGGACAGCGGCTTCCCCGGCGAATCGGCAGGTCTGCTCAGCCATCACGGTCACTGGCGGCGCATCGGCCAGGCGACCCTGGCCTACGGCTACGGCCTGTCCACAACCACGCTGCAGCTCGCCCAGGCCTATGCAGCCATCGGTGCGGGCGGCGTGCGCCGTCCGGTGTCGCTGATCAGGCTCGATCGCACGCCCGGCGGAGAACGGGTGATCAGCGAAGCGACTGCGCGCGCTGTCATAGACATGTTGGAAACGGTTGTCAGCGACGAGGGAACGGGTGAAGAGGCGGCGGTTGCGGGATACCGGATTGCCGGCAAGACCGGCACGGCGTGGAAGCACGAGGCGGGCGGCTACTCCCGCGATCGCTACACGTCCGTCTTCGCCGGCCTCGCCCCCGCCTCCGAGCCTCGCCTGGCCGCCGTTGTCGTGCTCGACGAGCCGCGCGGCGGCGAATATTACGGCGGCGACGTCGCGGCGCCGGTGTTCTCGGCCGTCATGACCGATGCGCTGCGGTTGCTCGCCGTGACGCCGGACCGCCTGCCGGCGCAGCCGCCCGGCATTTTCGTGCAGGCACAGGAGAGCCCGTGAAGGCCCGCGCCGGTTCGGATTCGCCCCGGCGGGGGTTTGCCGGACACGGCGTGCCCGGCCGCCCCGCGCGACGGCTCGACGTGCTCCTCGAGGGTTTGGCCGACGGCCACGTGCCGCCGCTCGAGGTCACGGACCTGAGCGCCCATAGCGACCAGGTGGCTCCGGGCGGCGCCTTCCTCGCCTGCAGGGGGCTGCGCAGCCATGGCCTCGACCACCTGCCGGCGGCGCTTGCGGCGGGTGCGGCGGCGATCATCTGGGAGCCGGCCGACGGCCTGCCGCCGCCGGCGATTCCGGATGGCATCGCCACTGTGCCGGTGAGGAAGCTCGGCCACAGCCTCGGTGAGATCGCGAGCCGGTTCTTCGGTGCGCCTTCAGCTCGCCTGCGGGTCGCCGGCATCACCGGCACCAACGGCAAGACCACCACGGCCTGCCTGATCGCCACCTCCCTGGAGCGGCGCGGGCGCGCCTGCGGATTTCTCGGCACACTGGGCACGGGGCGTCCGGACGCGCTCGAACGCGCGCCGCTGACCACGCTCGACGCCGTGACCCTGCAGCGCCGGATGGCCGGGTTCGCAGACGGCGGCGTCGGGTATGTCGCCATGGAGGTGTCCTCGCATGCGCTCGATCAGGGACGCGCCTGCGGCGTGCGCTTTGCCGTGGCCGTGCTCACCAACCTGAGCCGGGATCATCTCGATTACCACGGCGACCACCGCGCCTACGGCGCCGCCAAAGCAAGGCTGTTCACGCAACACGAAGTCGAGCGCGCGGTCGTCAATGCCGGCGACCCGTTCGGCCGCGAGGTTCTCGCGCGCCTGGGCGGCAGATTGCGACCGGTGGCGGTTGCGCTCGGCGAGCGGCCGCAGCCGCCGGCCGCTGATTTCGTGCACGGCACGCTGATCCGCTCGGATGTTCGCGGCTTGCAGGTGCGATTCACGAGCAGCTGGGGCGCGGGCACGCTGACGTCGCCGCTGATCGGGGATTTCAATGCCGAGAACCTGCTGCTGGCGCTCGCGGTGCTCCTGCTTTGGGAGCTGCCGCTCGACGAGGCGCTCGCCGGGCTCGCAGGGGCGCACGCCGCGCCCGGCCGCATGGAACGGTTTCCGACCGCGACCGGCGCCCTGGCGCTCGTCGATTTCGCGCATACGCCGGCCGCGCTCGCCCGCGCCCTGCAGGCAGCGAGGGCGATCTGCGCAGGCCAGGTCTGGTGCGTGTTCGGCTGCGGTGGCGAGCGCGATCGCGGCAAACGCGGGTTGATGGGGGAGATCGCCGAGCAGCATGCCGACCGCATCGTATTGACCGACGACAATCCGCGCGGGGAAGACGCGGCGCGCATCGTGCGCGATATCCAGTCGGGCATGGCCAACCCGGCGGCCGCAATCGTGCAGCGCGAGCGCGAGCAGGCCATCGGCTTCGCCCTCGCTCACGCGCAGCAGGGTGACGTCGTGCTCGTCGCCGGCAAGGGACACGAGAGTTACCAGATCGTCGGCGGCGAACAGCGCGCCTGGAGCGACCGCGAGGCAGTGGCCCGGCTCGCGCGGCTGGGCCTCGCGGCCGATAACGGCGGCCGTCCATGAGCATGGGCATGCTGGCCGGCGCGGCGCGGCAGGTCGGCGGCCGGCTGATCGGCGACGATCGCAGCTACAGCACGGTATCCACCGATACGCGGGCGCTGCAGCGCGACCAGCTTTTCGTCGCCCTGCAAGGCCCCTCGTTCGATGGCCATGAGTTCGTGGCGGAGGCGGCCCGCCGCGGCGCCGCCGGCGCAGTCGTCAGCCGGCTGCAGAGCAGCGCACTCGCTCAGGTCGAGGTCGCCGACACCCGCGCCGCGCTCGGCAAGCTCGCGCATGCCTGGCGCCTGCAGTTCGACATTCCGCTCATCGCGGTGACCGGCAGCAACGGCAAGACGACCGTCAAGGAAATGATCGCGGCCATACTGCGCCGGGCGGGTCCTGCGCTCGCGACGCGCGGCAATCTCAATAACGACATCGGCGTGCCGCTGACCCTGCTCGAGCTGCGCGCCAGCCACCGCGCGGCAATCGTGGAAATGGGCGCCAGCCACAGCGGCGAAATCGGCTACCTGACGCGCATCGCGGCACCCGGTGTCGGGGTGGTCACCAATGCCGGCGCTGCGCACCTCGAGGGTTTCGGCAGCACCGACGACGTCGCGCGCGCCAAGGGCGAGCTTTTCGCGGGCCTGCCGCCCGGTGCCGTCGCCGTCATCAACGCCGACGACCCCTACTGCGAGATCTGGAAGCAGAGCGCCGGCCGGCGCCGGATCGTGACCTTTGGCCTGATGCACGATGCGGACATGCGCGCCGATGCCATCGAGCAGAGGCTCGGACCCGATGGCGCCCGGCTCGCATTCGACCTGCACATGCCCGAAGCAAGGTGCCGGATCGAGCTGTCGCTCGCGGGGCGGCACAATGTCATGAATGCAGTCGCTGCGGCCGCTGCGGCGCGGGCTGCCGGTGCAGCGCTTACCGACATCCAGGCCGGCCTCGCAGCGGTGCGCCAGGTGCCCGGCCGCCTCCAGCTGCGGCCGGGCATCGGCGGCGCCCGCATCCTCGACGACACCTACAACGCGAACCCGTGCTCGCTGGCGGCCGCCCTCAACTACCTGACGGGGCTCGAGGGCCGCGCGTGGGTCGTTCTGGGGGACATGCGCGAGCTCGGCGCGAAGGCGGCCTCGCAGCACGCGGAAATGGGCGCCCTCGCCGCGCGCCTTGGAGTGGAGCGGCTCTACGGCGTGGGGCCTTTGAGTCGGCATGCGGTCGAGGCATTCGGTGCGGGCGGCGCGTGGTTCGCGACCACGGGCGAGCTGACCGAGCGGCTCGAGGCGGATCTCGGCCCGGGAGTGAACCTGCTCGTCAAGGCCTCGCGCGGCATGCGGCTCGAGCGCGTGATCGCGGCCGTCGCCGCCGATGCCGGCGAGACCGCGGCGCAGGGGCATCTCTAGTGTCGTGTCCCGCAAGTACGCATCAATTCTCGCTCGGTCTGGGCCCGCCATCCGGCGTTGCTCGTCGTTGCCATAGTCCCGCCATGCCTCCTCCTCGCGCCTTGGCTGGCGGCCCCCTCCCCTCGCGATTTATTGCACATACTTGCGGGACACGACACTAGATGCTGCTCTACGTGACCGAATATCTGACGCGATTCCAGAGCGGATTCAACGTGTTCGGCTATCTCACCATGCGCGCGATACTGGGTGCCCTCACCGCGCTGGTCATCTGTTTCCTCATCGGGCCGATGATGATCCGGCGTCTGAGCGTTCGCCAGATCGGCCAGAACATCCGCAACGACGGGCCAGCGACCCATCTGCTCAAGGCCGGCACGCCGACCATGGGCGGCGCGCTGATCCTGATCGCCGTCGCGATCAGCACCCTGCTCTGGTCGAGCCTCGAGAACCGGTTCGTCTGGATCGTGCTCGGCGTCCTGACTGCCTTCGGCCTGGTCGGCTTCGTCGACGATTACAAGAAGCTGATCCTGCGCGACAGCGCGGGCCTGCCCGCCCGGGTGAAGTTCTTCTGGCAGTCGCTTGCCGCGCTGGGCGCGTCGCTCGCCCTCTATTTGACGGCGGTGGATCCCGCGGTCGAGAGCGCGCTGCTGGTGCCGTACTTCAAGGATCTGTTGATCCCGCTCGGCGCCTTTTACATTTTCTTCGCGGCCTTCGTCATCGTCGGCACGAGCAATGCGGTCAATCTGACGGACGGCCTCGACGGGCTTGCGATCATGCCGGCGGTGCTGGTCGGCGGCGGACTGGGGGTCATCGCCTACGTGACCGGCCACGTCAATTTTGCCGATTATCTGGGGCTTCCCTACATCGCCGGGGCCGGCGAGATGCTCGTGTTCTGCGCGAGCCTCGTCGGTGCCGGCCTCGGATTTCTGTGGTTCAACGCCTATCCGGCGCAGGTCTTCATGGGCGACGTCGGCGCGCTGGCGATAGGCGCCGCCCTCGGCGCCGTCGCGGTGGTCACGCGGCAGGAAATCGTGCTCGTGATCATGGGCGGGGTCTTCGTCATGGAAACGGTGTCGGTGATCCTGCAGGTAGCCTCCTACAAGCTGACCGGGCGGCGTATTTTCCGCATGGCTCCGCTGCACCATCATTTCGAGCTCAAAGGCTGGGCGGAGCCCAAGGTCATCGTGCGCTTCTGGATCATCACGGTGATCCTCGTGCTGATCGGGCTCGCGAGCCTCAAGATCCGCTGATGAACCCCCGAGCCGCCATGCCGAGCGATTTTCCGGGTGCGGGACCGGAGCGCCGCACGCTCGTCGTCGGCCTGGGCGTCACCGGGCTTTCCTGCGCACGGCACCTCGCGGCGCGCGGCCATGCGCTCGCGGTGACAGACAGCCGCCTGCATCCGCCTGGGCTCGAAGCGCTGCGGGAGACCGTGCCGGATGCGGAAGTCCGCGTCGGCGGTTTCGCGGTCGCCCTGCTCGGCGACGTCCAGCAGGTCGTGGTGTCGCCCGGCGTGTCGCTCGAAGAGCCGATCGTCCGCGCCGCGCGCGAGCGCGGCCTGCCCGTGCTCGGCGACATCGAGCTGTTCGTCGCGGAGGCGCGGGCACCGATCGTCGCCGTGACCGGTTCGAACGGCAAGAGCACGGTCACCAGCCTTCTCGCAGCCATGCTGGCCGCCACCGGCGCGGTCGTGCGGGCCGGCGGCAACCTGGGCACGCCCGCCCTCACACTGCTCGGGGAGTCCGAGCCCGACTGGTACGTCCTCGAGCTGTCGAGCTTCCAGCTCGAACGGACCTGGAGCCTGAGCGCCGGCGCGGCCGTCGTGCTCAACGTGACCGCCGATCACATGGACCGGCACTCGAGCCTCGCCGCGTACGCGGCGGCCAAGGCAGTGGTCTATCGTGATTGCAGGGTGGCGGTGGTCAACCGCGACGAGCCGGACATGATGGCGATGGCGCGCATCGCCGGGCCGCGCGCCGCGCGCATCAGCTTCGGCCTCGACGCGCCGGCCGCCGGCCAGTACGGCGTGCTCGCCGGGCCGTCCGGCGCGCGCTTCCTCGCGCGCGGCGGCGATCGGATGCTCGCGCTCGATGCGCTTGCATTGCGCGGCATGCACAACGCGAGCAACGCGCTCGCCGCCCTCGCCCTCGCCGAGGCGGCAGGGGTCGCAGCCGAACGCGTGCTGGCGACTCTGGCCGGATTTCGCGGCCTGCCGCACCGCTGCCAGCCGATTGCTACGGTCGGCGGGGTCGAATACGTCGACGATTCCAAGGGCACCAACGTCGGCGCGGCGGTGGCCGCGGTGCGTGGCTTCACCCGTCCGATCGTGCTGATCGCGGGCGGGCTCGGCAAGGGAACGGACTTCGCGCCGCTCGCAGCCGCTCTTGCCGGAAGGGCACGCGCGGCCGTGCTGATCGGCCGGGACGGGCCGCGCCTCGGGTCGGCGCTCGCCGGCGTCTGCCCGGTAGAGCACGCCGGCGGCATGGACGAGGCGGTCGCGCGGGCCGCCGCGCTGGCGCGGGCGGGCGACATCGTGCTCTTGTCGCCTGCCTGCGCGAGCCAGGACATGTTCGAGGACTTTCGCGCGCGCGGCGACGCATTCGCGGCCGCCGTGCGGGGGCTCGCGCCATGAGCGCGCGTGCGCTCGAGACACGCGCCGCGCCCGGGGCGCCGGATGCGCTGCTCACCGGATTCGCCGGGGCGCTGCTGCTGATCGGCATGGTCATGGTCGCCTCGGCTTCGATGTCGATCGCCGAGAACGATGCGGGCAGGCCGTTCTACTACCTGGTGCGGCAGCTCGCGTTTGCCGGAGCCGGCCTGCTCTCGGCGTCCGTCGCCTTTCTCGTGCCGACGGACGTCTGGCAGCGCCTGGGGCCGGTGCTGCTCGCCGCCGCGCTCGTGCTGCTCGGCCTCGTGCTCGTGCCCGGCGTCGGTCACACGGTCAACGGCAGCACGCGCTGGATTGCGCTCGGCCCGGTCAATCTGCAGGTCTCGGAGCCGGCGCGCCTGCTCATACTCATGTATCTGTGCGGTTACGTCGTCCGCCGCCGCGACGCGCTCGGCGCGAGCCTGACGGGATTCCTGAAGCCGCTTCTGATCGTCATCCTGGCCTGCGCGCTGCTGCTCGCGGAGCCGGACTTCGGCGCGGCCACGGTGCTGCTCGCCGCCGCACTGGTCGTCCTGTTCGTCGGCGGCGTGCGCCTGCGCGATTTCTGCCTGTTGTTCGTCACCGCCCTGGCGGCATTCGCCGCCCTCGCCGTGAGCTCCGCCTATCGCATGGAGCGTCTGACCGCGTTCCTCGACCCCTGGGCGGACCCGTACGACACGGGCTTTCAGCTCACCCAGTCGCTGATCGCGATCGGTCGCGGCGAGTGGTTCGGCGTCGGGCTCGGCAGCAGCGTGCAGAAGCTGTTCTACCTCCCCGAGGCGCACACGGATTTCGTGTTCGCCGTGCTCGCCGAGGAATTCGGTTTGCTCGGCGTGGCCGTGACCATCGCCCTGTTCGCGGCGCTGGTGTGGCGCGCGTTCTGGATCGCCGAGCGGGCGGCGCGCATCGAGCGTCCGTTCCAGGCCTGCCTGGCATTCGCGATCGGCGCCTGGCTCGGCCTGCAGGCCTTCATCAACATCGGCGTCAACATGGGATTGCTGCCGACCAAGGGCCTGACGCTGCCGCTCTTGAGCTACGGCGGCTCGAGCCTGCTCGTGACCTGCGCTGCGATCGGCCTGCTGCTGCGCATACAGCACGAGACCGACGAGCTGCGCGCGGCCGGCAAGCGCAGCCGGTACCGCGGCCGGGAACGCGCATGAGCGCCGGACCGATCCTGATCATGGCGGGCGGCACCGGCGGCCACGTGTTTCCCGCCCTCGCCGTCGCGCAGGTGCTGCGCGCGCGCGAGCGCGAGGTGGTCTGGCTCGGCACGCGGCTGGGGCTCGAGGCCCGGCTGGTGCCGCCGGCAGGCATACCCATCGAGTGGATTCATGTCGGCGGCCTGCGCGGCAAGGGCGCGGCGACCTTGCTCGCCGCGCCGCTGGCTCTCGCCCTGGCGCTCTGGCAGGCGATCGGCGTGCTGCGCCGGCTGCGTCCCTCGGCCGTGCTCGGTATGGGCGGCTTCGTCTCCGGGCCCGGCGGATTCGCCGCATGGCTGCTGCGGCGGCCGCTCATCATCCACGAGCAGAACACGGTCCCGGGGCTGACGAACCGCCTGCTCGCCCGCGTCGCGCGGGTCGTGCTCGAGGCATTCCCCGGCAGCTTCCG
>DATLFD010000061.1:0-28787 GCA_035524935.1 Gammaproteobacteria bacterium
GCCCCTCACGGACGCGATACGCGCCGTCGAGGCCTGCGAGCCCACGCCAGGCCGCATGGAGCTCATCGCCGACGCGGACGGTGTGGCCTTCATCAACGACAGCTACAAGGCGCCCTACTGGTCGCTCGACGCCGTGTTCGAGTTCATGCGCGTAGCGCGCGCCGCGCGCAAGTGGATCGTGCTCGGCAAGATATCGCACCACCGGCTCAAGTCCCGCCAGCTCTATCGCCGCGTCGCGGAGCGTGCGCTCGCCTGCTGCGACCGCGTCGTGTTCGTGGGTCCGTCGGCGCACCACGCGCCCGATTCGGGCGGCCGCGTGCGCGCCTTCGCACACGTACGCGAGGCAGACCGGTTTCTGCGCTCGGAGCTGCGTCGCGGCGACCTCGTGCTCGTCAAGGGCGAGAATATTGCCAACCATGCCGCCCGGCTGTTCCTGTCGCGCATGCATGGGGTGACCTGCTGGCGCGAGGACTGCGGCCTGGCGATCGACTGCCGGCGTTGCCGGATGCTGGCGCGCGGCTCAGCATCGTCGACGTGAACGGGCCATCGAAAAATTGTGTGCGGCGAGCACCGGAGAAAGCATGAGGAGGTCGTTGAAACGGCGGGTGAAGTCCCTGTATCAGGGACCAGCCGAGAAACTGGCGAGTCTGTACCGGCGCCGCCTTGACGGCATCCATGTCGTGGGCATCACCGGAAGCTGCGGCAAGACATCTGCGAAGGACTTCACGGCCCTCGTGCTGAGCACGAAATTCACCGGCCGGAAAAGTTACGATACGACGAACAACGCCTACTCGGTGGCGCGAACGCTGCTCTCCACCCGCCCGTGGGACCGTTTCTGCGTGCAGGAGGTCGGTGCATACGGGCCAGGCGGCATGGACTGGCCGCTCGCCGTCCTGCGCCCGACCATCGGGGTGATCACCGTGATCGGGACCGACCATTACACGTCGTTCCGAGGGCCGGATGGCGTGCTGCGGGAAAAGCGCAAGCTCGTCGACGCCTTGCCGGCAGACGGCATCGCGGTGCTGAACGTCGACGATCCTTGCCTCGCAGCGCTGGCCGCCCAGCTTCAGGTGCGCGTCGTCGGCTTCGGAATCTCCGATCACGCCGATCTGCGCGCAGAGAATGTTGCCGGCGTGTATCCGCAACCGCTCAGCTTCGACGCCTGCAGCGGAAATGAGCGCGTGCGGGTTGAAACCCGTCTGCTCGGCCGGCATCAGCTGCCCTCGATACTGGCCGCAATGGCAGTGGGCAGCGTCGCCGGCATTGCTCTCGAAGATGCGGCCCGCGCGATCGGCGCAGTCGCCGGTCCCACCAGCCGCATGAGCAGGATTGAAACGGTGAACGGCGTGACCTTCATCGACGACAGCTACAAGGCCTCATGGTGGTCGCTGGATGCGGTATATGTCTTCATGGGCACCGCCCGCGCAAGTCGCAAGTGGCTCGTTCTGGGCACGGTCTCCGATCACAACTTGAAGCGCCCCAGGTTGTACCGGCGACTTGCCAAACAGGCGCTTGCGTGCGTCGATCAGGTTGTTTTCGTGGGTCGTTCGGCGTACCACGCGCCGGACGTCGGCGGACGCGTTCATTCCTTTGCTCATGTGCGCGAAGCCGACGAATTCCTGCACGCGAAGCTCCGCAGCGGCGATCTCGTCTTCGTCAAGGGCTCCAATCCCGCGGATCATCTTTCCCGCCTCGTTCTGTCGCATCTCCGAACAGTGACGTGCTGGCGGGAGAATTGCGGCTTCTCGATTCACTGCCGCGACTGCCGCCTGCTCGGGCGCTGAGGATGTGCGGTATAGCGGGTATCTGGCGGCGGGACGGCGTGCCGATTGCGCCGGGTGTGCTGGCGGACATGGGGCGCAGCCTGCGCCACCGCGGTCCTGACGGGGCCGGTGAGTGGCAGGACGGCTGCGTCGGCTTCGCGCACACGCGGCTCAGCATCGTGGACGCGTCGGATCGCTCCGCGCAGCCCATGCGCAACGCGGACGCCTCGCGCGTGCTCATTTACAACGGCGAAATCCATAATTACAGGGAGTTGCGTGCGGAGCTCGCCGCCGCCGGCGTCGCATTCCGCTCAACCGGCGACACCGAGGTCGTACTGGCCTCGTTCGAGCGCTGGGGCGAGCCTGCATTCGAGCGCTTCAACGGCATGTGGGCGCTCGCGATCTGGGATGCGGACGCCCGCCGGTTGGTTCTGAGCCGCGATCGTTTCGGCATCAAGCCGCTCTACTATTCCGTGCGCGGCTCGCGTATAGCGTTTGCCTCCGAGCCCAAGGCGATCCTTGCCGCGTTTCCCGAGGAGCGCGTCGCAGATGGCGAGGAAGTGCATGCCTTTCTGAACGGCGGTTCGCCGGACGTCGGCGACCACAGCTTCTTCCGCAACATTCGCGCCGTCAGGCCGGCGACCACCATGCGCTTCGCGGCGACCGGCGCGGCGCAGGCTTCGGTTTACTGGCGGTTCGAGCCGGGAAATATCTTGCCGACCGGTGCCGGCGCGGCAGAGCGCTTTCGTGCGCTGCTCGACGATGCGGTGCGCCTGCGCATGCGCAGCGACGTGCCGGTCGGCGCCGCTTTGAGCGGCGGGCTCGACTCGTCGGCCGTGGCGAGGCTCGCGGTCGCCAACGGTGGCGCGCTCGACTGCTTTTCGCTGCGCTACCCGGGGAAGCCGTACGACGAGAGCGGCTACGCTGCCGCGGTCGCCGATTCGGCGCAGTACCGCATGCACTGGGTCGAGCCGGATCCCGGCGAGGTCATGCCGCTCGCCCACGACATCGTCTGGCATCACGATTCACCCGTGCCGATCCGCGGACGCTTGCCGCACTGGGCGGTGATGCGCGCCGCGAGCCGCCACGTGCGCGTGATACTCGAAGGCCAGGGCGGCGACGAGCTGCTCGCCGGCTATCCGCACTTCGACCGGCCGTACCTGACGGATCGGCTGCGATCGATGCGATGGTGGTCGCCTGCGTCGCTTGGCGCGCTGCGCCGCGAGCTTGTGCGGCTCAACGAGCTGCGCGGCGGACGCCGCGGGCCGCTGACGGCGATGGCGCTGCGGCGGCTGAAAAGCCTTCTTCCCCGGTGGCCGTGGATGCGCTTCGAGACGCGGCAGTTCGCAAGCCAGTTCGGCGGGCTCGATCCGCTGCGCAGGCGCTCGCCGTGGTCGTCGCCCGAGGTGCCCCGCCCGTTCGCGAGCCATTTGAACAACGCTCTGTGGCTCGAGCTGAGGTTCGGCGGCATGCCCGAGTCGCTGCATGGGGCCGATGCCATGAGCATGGCGTTCTCGATCGAGTCGCGCGCGCCGTTTCTCGATCACCGGCTGGTCGAGTTCTGCTTTGCGCTGCCGTTCGAGGAGAAAATCCGCGACGGCTGGACAAAGAGCATCCTGCGCCGCGCGCTGGAGCGTGACCTGCCCGAGAGTGTGCTCCGGCGCACGCACAAGCTCGGCTTTCCGGCGCCTTACGGCGAATGGCTTTCGCGAGATGACAACTATGCGGCAATCCGCGAAATCCTGCTGTCGAGGGCCTGCCGCGATCGCGGCGTGCTTGCGCCCGCCGCGCTCGAACGCTGGTTGCCGGCGGCACCGCGCGGCCAGGCGTACGTGCGCCGCTATGTCGAGACCGTCTGGCGCATGCTCACCCTGGAAATCTGGTTCCAGAAATTCATCGATGCGCCGGTGAGAGGAGAGACATGAGGTCCTGGCGCTCGACCGCACTGCCAGTGCCTGTGTGCCGGGAGCGGAAGTTGGATGGATAACGATCGGATGCGAGGCACAGGTAGGCGGCGATCATTCCTGCAAAAACTGCACGACCGCATTCGCTACGGACTCGCGCTGCAGGAATTTCTGGATCTGCTGGCGCGGCGCTTCTCGGTGGTTTTTATCCCTTATTACGTTGTGCTGGAGATGCAGCAGTCGCCCTCAGGGGATGCTGTGGATGCTTCCTGTGAAATCCGCTACCTGGATGAGCACGACACGCAGCTCATCTGCGCGCTGCGCACGCAGCCTCGCAACGCCGGTGAGCTGCGTCGCCTGTTACACGTTAGCCACTGCCTTGGAGCCTTTGCAGGGGGGCAGCTTGCCGGCTATTCCTGGAGCCGTTACGACCGCGCAAGCGTGCCCGTTCGGGGACAGGGATTGTTCACGCTCAACGACGGTGAAGCCTATCTTTTCGATGCGTTCATAGCTCCCGAGTTCCGTGGCCGGCGACTCATGAACCTCCTGCGCTCGCGGCAATATGCAGAGCTGAGGAAAGCCGGCTGCTTCAGGCGGCATCAGGGGCAATAAACCGGCCTGCTCATCCAGTGGATGCGCGGTCAGGCGATTATCGATGCGTCGATGTGGCCGCGAGCCTGACGCCCTGGCGTTCGAGTTTCTTCGTGCCCCAGCGCCGATGCGCGGCGCACCAGATTCGTACGGCGATCTGTCCCAGCGCGCTCCTGTGCCTTATCAGCATAGTCAGCTCGAGTTCCCGGCAACCGCGGCGGCGCTTCATGTCGTAGAGGCCGCTGCCGAGCCACAGGCGCTGCACGCCGTGCTCTATGCACCAGCGTATGGGCTCGTAAAAAGCGAGATTGAAATACGTGAACGCCCTGCGGTTGCGCGGGTTGCCGCTCACGCCGATCAGTGGCCCGCCCGCAGCGCGCCCGGCCGTGAGCAGCAGGGCCGTGCCGGCGAGCTCGGTGCCGGCGCGGGCCACAGTCACGATGCAGCCGCCCGCATGTTGGCGGGCCAGCGCGCGGAAGAACCCGGAATCCAAACCGAGGGGCTCACGAGAGTATGCGCGCTGGTTGGCGGCGACGAGCGCGAACAACGCCTCGCCGAGGTGCGCGAAATCAGGCTCGGCATTGACCCGCACGCCGGCCCGGGCGGGCGCCGCGCTTTCCCGGCGGACCTTGTTCGACGCGACCGAGCCGAGCGACTCGAGCCAGGCGTCGAAGCTTTCCCAGCGCAGATCGAGCACGCTGACCGGCCAGTTCATCGTCCGCGCGAATCCGCGCCCTGCTAGCGCGTCCAGCAGCACGCGCTCCTCGACCGGCAGCTTGGCGATGGCGAGACTCAAGCGTTCCGTGGCGGCATGGCGCCCGACGGCATCGAGCAGCGTTTCCAGCACCCGCTCGCGCGACGCGTTGTCGCGGCGCCAGAGCACGTGGCGGCCCTGGCCGAGCAACGGCGCGCAGAGGAGCGCCGGTCGCAGGGAAATGCCGAGGCGGCCGAACGGCCGCGCAAAACGGCCGAGCAGGAGCTCGTCGAGCGACGAGGGCGCAGTGCCCGAGAGCCGGTAGCCGATCGCGGCGCCCTCGAGCCGTCCATCGTTCTCGAGCAGGAAATAGACCGGATCGGCCCCGTCCGTGACGGTTTCCTCGACGGTGGCGAGCCAGCCATGACGCGCGTAGACGTCGTCTTCCGCGAGACGGTCCCAGGCGGCGGCGTCTACTTCAGCGATGCGCCGCACGAGGCGAACGCCGGGTACGCTCGCGGCGGCCACTCAGGGCTCCCGGGTCACGACCTGGTGCTTGCCGGCGGGGGTGCGCCGGATGGCGTCCTGTTCGGCGACTCGCACCGGGGTTTTGGGCCCCACGAGCCCTTCGAGCAGGCGCCGCAGCCTCTCGCTGGTGTCCGCACGCCCGTCGTGATCGCGGCGGAAGACCACGCGCAGCTCGAGCGAACCGTCCCCGCGCTGCACGATCTGGTATTGCCGCAACCCTTCGACGGTCTCGATGTGCGTGGTCAGCAGATAGGGTGATATGCGCCGCCCGTCTGCAAGCGCGAGGTACTCGACCCGGCGGCCTGCGAGGTCCCGCAGCCAGGGAGATTCACGGCCACAGGTGCAGGGATCGTCGTCGACGTGACCGTAATCGCCGATATCGAAGCGGATCAGCGGCATGGCACGGTTGACCAGGGTCGTGAGCGCGATGCGCGGCTCACTGTCTGTCGTATCTGGCGGCAGATTCTCCACGTGCACGCTTTCGAAGTTGATGTGATAGCGCCCCTCGACGCACTGCCACGCGACCTCCTTGAACTCGGTGCTGCCGTAGACGCCGATCACGCGGCAGCGCAGGTCCTGGGTGAGCTGCGCCCGGAGCCCGGGCGTAATCAGCTCCGAGCTCAGGAATACCACGGCCACGGCCGGCAGCGGCAGGCCGCGCTCGCGGGCGAAGTCGCAGAGCGCCTTGAGCGCCGACGGTGCGCCGTAGATCATCGTCGGCCGGAAGGCCGCGAGCGCCGCGTGCTGCTCGGTGGCGGGCAGGAACACGGACAGCCGAAGCTCGCGGTGGCTCAAGCGATTGCGTGGCACCGGCGCCAACGGCGCATCGTCCGGCGCCGGCTCGCCGAAAATCAACAAACGACCGCCGAGCGCGCGGCCGCCGGCGAGGGTGCGGCGGATCTTGAGCGCGTGCTTGCAAAGCAGCCAGGCCTCGCGGTCGAACCAGGTCGTCGTCGGCTGGCCCGAGCTGCCCGAGGTTGTCGACGAGTAGAGCGTCGCCGGGTCGAACGTCCGGTCACGCAGGCGCTCGTCCTGCGCCTGGATGATGTCCTTGGTCAGCAACGGAAATCGTCCGAGCGCTTCGGCGCCGCCGGACACGTCGATGTCGAGTCCCGCGTAATAAGGCACGCATGACACGGCGTGATGGAGGGTGGCGGCGAGCCGGCGCTTCTGCCACTCGCGGATGCGTTCGCGATCCCACCATTGCGAGCGACTCAGGAACCCGAGCTGGCCTGCCACGCGGGCCGTATCGGCGAGCCGGCGCAGGGCCGTCGGCCGCGGAATTGCGACCCTCACGCGGGCTTGCGGAGTATGCGGCGCAGATACGCGAGGTCGTGCATCTCGACACCCTTGAAAACGAACAGCAGGATCGCGCCCGCCGCCGCCGCGAGCCCGATTTGAACCGCTAACGGCAGGCTTCCGGACAACTCGAATGCCGCCGCCATGCCCGCCGACGCGGCGAGCGGGCCACGCAGCATGGGCCAGAGCGGCACGGCATGTCCGCGCCGCCGGAGATGCGCGAGCGAGGCCGTGCTGACCGTGAGCTTGAGGATCAGCACCGACCAGGCGAGACCAGTGAACCCCTGCGCAGGGACGAGCACGGCCATTGCAGCGACGAACACGACCAACCCCAGGAGCTGGATGTACAGGAGATCGCGCAGCCAGTTACAAGCGATCATGAGCATGGTGGGAAGACCGTTGAGAGCTGCGATGACCAGGCCGAATGCAAGGATACCGAGCACGTCCGCAGCAGGCAAAAAGTCGCGGCCGAAGACCAGCGCGATGATAGGCTCGCGCAGCAGGGCGATGGCGACACCGATCGGCAACACCAGTGTCACCGTGAGGCGCATGCAGCGCACGAGAAGCTGGTCGAGTTCTGCCGGCGATGACGAGAGCCGGGACATGACCGGGAAGACAGCGCCATTGAACATCCAGAACAGCAGACTTGCCGCGGCGATCAGCCGGTCGCCCGCCGAGAACAGGCCGACGTCCCGGGCGTCGCCGATGCTGCCGAGAAAGATAATCCCCCCGCGTGCCTGGCCGACGCTGATGGCGCTGACGGCGAAGAGTGGCAGGGAGGCGAGCACCCAGCGCCGGCTGAGTTCCAGATCCAGATGCGGGCGTGGTGCGGCATGATGGCGTTGTACGAGCAGGAAACCGGCCACGTACATTGCCGCCGCGGCCAGAGGATAAACGAGCAGGGTGATCTCGGCACTTCCATCGAGATGGATTACGGCAAGACCCACAAGCAGAATCAGCGCCTTGTGGCCCGCCTCCAGCCCGGCGCCGTACTGCGACAGTTCGCGTGCCCGGAAGTATTGCGCGAACACCGTGCACAGCGTATGGATGAGTTGGTAGAGGCCGATGATCAAGAGGATCTGCCGGGCCCGCCCGTCGTCGACGAGAAGTCCGCCGAGCAGCAGCAGGCCCCCGAACAGCGGGGCCGCGATCATGAACTTGAGCGCGGCGATGGCGCCGACCAGCCGCGGGCCCTCGGCCGGTGCCTTTGCGATCTCGCGCACCAGCAATGAGTTGACACCTGGAACAACGAGCATCGCGAGTATTGCGCCGACCGCCATCGCATACGAGAATTCGCCGAGCGCATCGCTGCCGAAGCTGCGTGCGAATACGATCAGGAAAAGGAATCCGAACAGATCACCGGCGCCGCGGCCCGCGGTCGAAAAGGCGGTGTTTCTGAAGATCGAGCGCTCGTTCTGCACCATTGCCGCTCAATACCTCGAGACGCTCGTGCGGCGCATGCGGACTGCGTCATTCGCCGACTGCGCGTGGCCTGTCGCCTGCCACTCACTCAAGACGGAAGCTCCGAGCACTCTCCCGCGAAATATAACCGCGGTTGCGGGCATACAACTCAGCGTGCTTGGCCATATGCCAGCGCTCATACCATCGCAGCCAGGAGCGCGTGAACCGATGGGAGGCTGACCGCCATCGTCTGACCAGCACATGGCGCCGCACGAGATGGCCGCCGCGTTTCAGCTTTGCATCATACGCGCCAGGCCCGAGCACAATCTTTCTGACGTGCAGGCGGATGGCATCGCGAGCCGGCGCGTGGAATGTAATATTGAAATACGCGGAGTTATCAGTGCATCGGGGGCGATCCATGCCCACGAAGGCGCTCCACATCGTGTGAGCCTGTTGCAGCGTGAAAGCTGCCGCCACAACCCGCCTGTCCTTTAACGCCAGAAAAAGAGCTGCACCATCTCCACAATATTGCCTTGTTGCGCTCAGAAAACCGGCCTTGTATGGAAAGGGCTCGCTATTCTTCAATCGATGATGGGCGCTCAGCAGGTCATATACGACAGAAGCGTGCTCATCGGTAATTGGTGATTGAACGACTTCCGTGCCGGATGCCCGGCAACGGTTGATTTCCTTTTTTGCATTCTCGAAGGCGTTACGGGAACGCGATTTGAGATAAGCCAGATAGCCGCCGACATCCGACCAGCCGATTGGCAGGACGACGCTGGGCATGACCAGGGTTTGCGCGTAATCGCGGCCCATGAGAATCCCGAGCGACGCCTCGGTCTCCAGCATGTTGTTGAAAATGAGCGTCAGGCGCTGCTCCTGCGCATAGGTCTCGAGCATCTCGATCAGGTTGCGGGTGATACGTTCCCGTTCATGGGCGGCGAGAGTCGATAACACCAGCAGGCCGGTCGCACCGTGAGCGGCCCCGACGCCGCAGATCAACGCCGGCCTCAGGTCCAAGCCGGGCACGTGGCGCATCCACGCAGCGCGACCCAGCAGCCTGTCGTTGATGCTCCGGCTTCCATCCTCACTCACGACGTGACAGGCAGCCGCGCCCAGGAGCCTGCCCCCTTCCCGTATCACGAAAATTCGAAGATCCGGCGGCGAGCGAGAGTACTCGGCCACGGTGCGCAGCCAGCCATGGCTGACGTTAGGGTGGCCAGCGCAAATCGCGTCCCACGCCGCGGCCTGCAGGTCGGTGATGTTCGAAAACACACCGCTCATCGCGAATCAGTTCGAGTTCGACGCGACGGCACTCCGGCCCGGAGAGCGTTTGAGGCGAAAATCGCGTGTGAATTTATCGAACAGATTTATCCACAGGCGCAATTCCAGCTCTCTGGCATTGAGCTTGGCCTTGAAACGTCGTGCGGACCGGTTGAAATACAGGCTGACGCTGTACAGCCGTTGTCTGCCCCGCGCCCTCATCACCCTGTAGACCTCGCTGCGAAGTATGGGCACGAGGCTGCGACCGCGGTAGTCGGGCCGTGTATAGGCGTCGTAGAGGTACGCTTCATCAGGCTCGAGCAGCCGCAATACCGTGCCGCGTCCAAATGCGGTGAATCGTTCGAGGTCGCACCATGTATAGGCGACGATTGCACCCGCGTCGAAGGCGCCGATACCGACATGTCCCCGACGAAATCGCTCGCGCAGAACCGCCTTGCCGCGTGGGCGCTCAGGAATGGACGCGATGCCTGCAATGTCGTCCTCCGTCAACTCGCGGATCTCACAGGCCTGCGTCAGCCGTAGCTCGTCCTTCTCGATGCCGGCGGCCTCGGCGAACACGATATAAGGGTAGAACGTGCATCCCCGCCTGGCGAGCCGATCGAGGACTTCCTGCATCGCCAGACCGTGCTCGAGCCGGCGCCGCAATCTGGAAAGCAGGGATGACATCGGCACGGAATATAACATCTGCCGCAATCGAGCCGGGTTTTGCCGTCTCCATGCCAGGGCGGCTCAGATCTGTGAGATGAAGGTGCGTCGCTTCCCCGATGCCTCGGGCGCGATGTCGACGACCTCCTGCACGGTGACGCGTGCACCGGGGCGCTCGGCGCGGATGAATCCGGCAATTCGCGTGCGGTCGGCCTCCGCGAGCTCGCGTCTCGGCACGAGATTGATCAGGAAGGCATCGCACGCGGTTTGCACGACTTGATACTCGAGCGCCAGCTCGCTGATGGAATCGAAAGCAAGGAGGAACCGCATCGGCGATTGGCGGCTGCCGTCGGGCAGCACGGCATAATCGACCCGCCGGCCCTCGACAATGCTCATGAGCGGAAGGCTGCGGCCGCAGCGGCAGGCTTCGGACGAGAAAGCGACGATGTCGCCGAGATCGTAACGAATGAACGGCATGGCGAAATTGTCGAGCACGGTGCAGACGAGACTGCCGGTTTCGCCGGGCGGCGCCGTCACGCCGTCCTGCAGGACCTCGGCCACGACACAGTCGATCGCCAGGTGGTAGCCGGCATGCTCGCTGCATTCATGGCCGATGTTGTCGGTCTCGAACGTGCCGAACACGTCGAATACAGGCGCGCCGAACGACTCCTCGATCTGGCGCCGCTGCGCAATCGAGAGGAGCTCGGAATCCGTGAACACCATGCGTGGCCGGCGGAAGCCCGGCTCGCCGGGGTCGATGCGCGCGGCGAGCGCGGCCAGTACGGACGGATATCCCTGCAGGATGTCGGCGTTCTCCCGGCGCAGGGCCTCCAGCAATTCCCCTGCGGGCAGGCCGCAGCCGACAGAAGTCTCGCGCATGAGCCCGAGGCGCTGAAACCAGCTTCGCCGCCCGTCAGCATGCGATGTGAAGCGCAGCACCCGGTCGAAGGGCGTGCGCCCGTTGCTCAGGTACGGCCGCAAGTACTGCGCTTTGCAATGATTGTCGAACGACGGGTCGACGAAAAAGCGAAAAGGCGAGCCGCTCGTGCCCGAGGTATTCCGCTCGATGAGCTCGCCGCGGCGGCGGCTGTCGATGACGTCTTCGAGCGGCTGCATGCGCAGCAGGTTTTTGTCGATAACGGGCAGGCTCGCGAGGTCGGCGGCGGTCCGGATGTCGCCCGGCTGCACGCCGGCCTCCCGGAACAGGCGGGTATAAAGCGGCACGTGCTGGTATGCATGCCTGACCAGACGCTGCAGCTTGCGCCTCTGCAACTCCACAAGCGCCCGCGGGCTGCGGCGTTCGTTGCGCATCAGCCCGGCCAGCGTGACAAATTTCGACAATGCTGCTCCTTCGCGCCAAGGCGACCGGGCGCTATTCTGCTGCCCGCTGCGCGTATCGTTTGAGCAGCAGGTCGCGTGTCTGCCCGCCGGGCAACCTGGGCGCCAGCCGGCACTCCAGAGCCTCGGCACCGACCTTGGCCTTGTGGCGCCGCACGGAGCGGTTGAAGTACAGACAGACGCTGCACAACCGGCGTTTCCCCAGCGCCTGCATCGCTGCATACACTTCCGTTCGCATAAAGAGCACGATGCCGCGTCCACGATATTCCGGCATCGTCCAGGACTTCGCCAGGCTGGCCTCGTCAGGTTCGAGCCTGCGCAGCACGTTGCCGCGGCCCAAGCCGCCGAGCTTCTCGAGGTGGCACCACGTGTAGGCGACGAGACTGTCGCCGTCGAAGGCGCCGATGCCGATTTCGCCGCGCGCGAGCCGTTCGCCAACCCTGCGTTCGCTGCGCGCCTGCTGCGCGATGACCGTAAGCTGCGGCAGGTCAGCGGCGGTCAGGCGGCGGGCGATCAGGCCCGCGAGGTTCGGCGGATCGGCGAACACCCGTCCGGCCAGCTCCTCGAAGACCAGGTAGGGATAGACGACCAGGCCGCGGCGTGCGAGCCGGTCGAGGATTTCCTGCACGGCCTGGCCATGTCGTAAGCGGCCACGCACCCTTGTGATGAAGTCGCGCATCGCCGGCGAATATAGCAACTCACGGTTTGTCGCGCGCCCGCACCCGGGTGCAGCGGCGCGCCCGAAGCCGCATCTCCGGCCTCCTCGCCATGTTTCGTCCGGATTGATCGCTGCCGCGCCACATTGCGTCGCGGCCCGCGCCGGTTCGTCCCGTTCAATCGACCGCATCGAGCAACGGGAGCCCCGCAGATGACCTCGAGCAAAGCCAAGCGAGCCGGGCGGCGCGTCGCCTGGCTACTCGAGCCGCACCCGGCGGCACGCGCGCCGGACTTCGCGCAGCGTCTCGCGCGCGCGCGCCTCTTGCTTCTCAAGCGACGGGAATCCAGCTGGCCGTGGCTGCCGCTCTGCCTGCTGCTGGCAGCGTCGCTGGCCGCCGGCAGCCACGCGCCGCGCGCCCTGGCCGAGGACGGCGGGGCACGCAGCAGCACACCCGATGCGGCGCGCATCGGTGCGGGCACGCTCGTGCTGCGCGGCGCAGTCGCCGTGCCCGCGCCGCGGCTGTCCACCGCGGTCGAGATTGCAGTCAGCGGCCTCGTCGCCCGCGTGGCCGTCCGACAATCGTTTCGAAACGATTCGAGCGAATGGGTCGAGGGCGTGTATGTTTTTCCGCTGCCCGATGGCGCTGCCGTCGATCGCCTGCGCATGACGATCGGCGATCGCGTGGTCGAAGGCGAGATCCGCGAGCGCGAAGCTGCGCGTGACAGCTATGCGCGGGCCCGCGAGACGGGCCGGCGCGCGAGTCTCATCGAGCAGGATCGGCCCAACCTGTTCGCCACGTCTTTCGCCAACATCGCACCCGGCGAGACGGTGACCGTCGAGATCGGCTACCAGGAATCGCTGCGCTACGCCGCGGGCGTGTTCGTCCTGCGCTTTCCCATGACGGTGACGCCTCGCTACGAGCCCGGCGGCGGAACTGCAGCCGCGGGCGCGCGCACGCTCCGAGCGCAGCCCGTGCCGGCCACGGAATCGCAACGGGTGCGCCTCGTCGTGGACATCGCGGCGGGCTTCACGCTCGATGGCATCGACAGCCGCCATCACGCCGTGCGCGTCGAGGATCGCGGCGACCGTTACCACATCGAGCTCGACGGCGACACGGCACCGGCCGACCGCGACTTTGAGCTCGCCTGGCGGCCGGTCATCGGCAGCGAGCCGGGCCAGGCGGTGTTCACGGAAACGCAGGATGGCGAACGCTACGCGCTGCTGCTGCTCATGCCGCCGGACTACGCCGGCGCGGGTCCCGCGCAGCCGCGCGAGATGATTTTCGTCATCGATACCTCGGGCTCGATGACCGGCGAGCCGCTGGAGCAGGCGAAAGATTCGATAGAGCTCGCCCTGGCCCGGCTCGCGCCGGGGGACCGTTTCAACCTCATCCAGTTCAACAGCCTCGCCGAGAGCCTGTACCTCGAGCCGCGACCGGCAACCGCCGAGACACGCGCGGAAGCGCTGCGCTACCTGCGCGCACTCCAGGCGGATGGCGGCACCGAGATGCTGCCGGCCGTCGCGCTCGCGCTCGGGGGCGCGGCGCCGCCGTCCCATCTGAGTCAGATCGTATTCGTCACCGACGGCAGCGTCGGCAACGAGGAGCAGGTGTTCGCGCTCATCGGCGAGCGGCTGGGCGAGGCGCGGCTCTTCACCGTCGGCATCGGCGCGGCGCCGAACTCGTGGTTCATGCGCAAGGCGGCAGAGTTCGGCCGCGGCAGCTTCACGTACGTCGGCGATCGGTCGCGGGTGCGGGCGGACATGGAGGCGCTGTTCGCGAGGCTCGAAAATCCCGTGCTCACGGACCTCGCCGTCGACTGGCCGGGCGACGGGCCCGTCGAGGCCTGGCCGGCGCGCTCGCCGGATCTTTACGCCGGCGAGCCGCTGGTGCTCACCGCGCGCCTGGGCGCTATGCAGACCGGGACGCTCGCGCTGAGCGGCAGGACCCTCGGCGGCGACTGGCTGCGTCAGGGTAAGCTCGGCACGGGCCGCGAGAGCCCCGGCATCGCCGCGCTCTGGGCGCGGCGCAAGATCGAGGCGCTCACGGACGAGCGCGTGCGCGGTGGCGACGCCGAGCGAATCCGTACCGAGATCGTGCAGACGGCGCTGCGCCACCATCTGGTCAGCGAGCATACGAGCCTCGTCGCGGTCGATCGCACGCCGGCGCGGCCGGCGGGCTTCGACCTCGCCGCCGCGGTGGTGCCGAACGCGTTGCCACACGGCATGGTGCTCGCGGGCCTGCCGCAGACCGCCACGACGGCCGCGCTCAACGGGCTCGTCGGCGCCGTTTGCCTGTTCGGCGCACTGCTGTCGGCCGCCGCGCTCGCGTGGGGCCGGACGGGTTTGTCCGCAGGGCGGGTTTCAACCCGCCACGGAGGGCGCATTGAAATGCGCCCTGCACCGCCACCGTGAATTGGTTGCTGATCCTTTTCATCGGCATCGGCGGCTGGCAGCTCGGCGAGGCCGGATGGATACATGCCAAGGCCGCGCTCGCGCAGGCACTGCTGGCAAAAGCATGGGAGCAGAGCCTCGCGGGCGAAACGCAGGCGAAGCCCTGGCCCTGGGCCGACACCTGGCCGGTTGCGCGGCTGCGCATGCCCGAGCGCGGTGTCGACGTCATCGTGCTCGAGGGCGTGAGCGGTCGCACGCTCGCGTTCGGGCCGGGTCACATGCAGGGCAGCGTGCTGCCGGGCGAGCGCGGCAACAGCGTGATCGCCGGTCATCGCGACACGCATTTTGCGTTCCTGCGCGACGTCGTCGTCAACGATCGCTTCGCCCTTGAAACCGCCGGTGGCGATGCCGCCTGGTACCAGGTCGAGAACGTCACGGTGCGAGATTCGCGCAGGGTGCGGCTCAGGCTCGACCACGAACAGGCATTGCTCACGCTCGTCACCTGCTGGCCGTTCGATGCCGTCGAGCCCGGCGGGCCGCTGCGGCACATCGTCACCGCGCGCCGCCTGGGCGCGCCGGTTACGGCATTCGAGGGGCCCAGGGACGTTGATTATGTTCATTCCGGAGCATAGCTGGCGAACGCCTGTCATTATAAGCGTCGCGGTCCGGCCACTGCGCTCCATCGCGGCCCGGCCGCGCGTATTCGCACACCTTGGAGATGGTCGTATTGCAGCCTGACCGGCCGATCAATCCGTCGTCGGGCGAAAAGCCGGATTCCGTGCCCTACGTTCAGTTCGACATGGAGTTCCTCGCAGACCCGGGCGCATCGGTCTCGGTGGGGGTGTTCGTCACGGAGCCGCTGGCGGGGGATACTCGCTGGATGCTAAATGCTCCCGACAATGGCTGGAAGCCGTTCACCGGCCCGTTTCGAGTATCGAGAGACCGGCGCTCCGCGGACCTCGAATTCACTGACGGCGGCGCGGGCGACCTCGATGGCAAAGTGAACGGCACGATAACGACGCGCGGTGGGATCGGGGTTTTCGCGTCGGCGCCGGCACCGCGTCCCGACTCGTCATCGGGAGGAGGCGGCGGCGCTGCCGACTGGTTTTTCATGTGTCTCGCGATGTCTCTGCTTAACGCCGGCCGGCGCGGCCGCCTGGGCAAAAACCGCTCCGCGGCGACCGAACACGTGCAAATGCGAAGGGAATTCTGAACAGTCGGATTGAGGGCCCGGTGCGCGGGCCGACCCTCAGAAGGTGGCTTTGGACTGAAAGACCACTTGCAGGGCACTGATGTCGTCCTCGCCGTCGAGGGGAAAGGCAAGGTCGACGTGAATGACGTTGCCGCCGCCGGCGCGCGTGCTGCCGAGCCGCATGCCGACGCCGAAGTCCCTGAGCAGCCCGAGGTTTTCCGCGCCGGCGACGTTGTCGCCCCAGGTACGCCCGGCGTCGAAGAAGGCCGCGAAGCCGAGCCGGAAGAGCCGCAACGGATAGTAGTCGGTGAAATAGCGCTGCTCGATGGTGGCGATGACGCGCCGGTCGCCGCTCTGGTAGCGCAGCGGGTAACCGCGCAGGCCGTTGTCGCCGCCGAGCAGGAGCTGGTTGTCGCGGTCGAGGTCTTCGGCCCAATCGCCGTGCAGCGAGAAGAAAGTCACGCTGCGATCCGAATTGCGCCGGAAATGGCGGGCCGAGCCGCTCAGCACCGTGTTCCCGGCGCTGCCGCCTTCCCAGCGGCCGGTGAGACCGCCCGAGAACAGCCAGAGCCGGCCCGGCGCCGGCTCCATGCCGTAATTCCAGGCGGAGCTGAACAACAGGGCATCTCGATCCGAGCCGAGCATATCGCTCGCGAAGCCCAGTTCGGCGCGAAACGCGGTGCCGAGAAAAAAATCCTCGGTGCGGCCGATCTGGTCGAGGTTCGTCGCCTCTTCGAATCTGTCCTCGAGAATCTCCAGGCCGACGAACGGATAGACGAAACGGCGGTCCTCGGGCAGCACCGTCGATTGCAGCGGACCCGGCTCGAACGCGAAGCTGTCCTCCTCGAGCGCAGCGCCGACGGTCCAGCGCCGGACCCAGCCGCCGACGAGCCCGGTCGACCGGCCGAAGAACCCGCGCAGCACGCGCTCGACGTGGCGGAACTCCTCGACCTCGTCGCCGCGGTCGTAGAGGGTATCGATGCGCTCCTCGTCGATGAAAGTAGCGCCGCCCGCGCGGCGCGTCTGCAGCGAGTAGAACGGTCTTCTCACGTCCAGGCCGAAGGTATCGCCGTCGCTGCTGTCGGCAATGGTCGCGCTGAGCGCGACCCAGCTGTCGCCGAGGTGCTGATCGGAAAAGAAGAAAGCCGTCGTGTTGCGGTCGACATCGAGGTCCCGCGCCCAGCCCACGGACATGCCGGTGCCCATGAGATTCGACTCCTCGAGCCTGACGCCGAACTCGTTCTCGCCGCCCTCGCGCGAGAAACCGATGTCCGGCTTGAGCGTCCACACGTCCCGCGTCACGACGCGCACGTCGACGATGCCGTTGTCGATGCGAATTGGGCAGATGCGCGCGTCGTAGATGTAGCCGCGACTGCGCAGAATGCGCTCCGACTCCTCGAGCAATCGCGGCTGGTAGGGCTCACCGCTCGCGAACAGGAGCTGCCCGCGGATCACGCGCGGCTGGGTGCGCACGTGCATGCGGTTCGCGAACCGGTACACGCGGTTGTTCTCGGCCGGATCGTCCAGGTCGAAGATGTTCTGGTTGTCGATCAGGATTTCGCCGACCACGGCACCGGCGGGGATGTCCGCCGCCTTGATCTCGCAGGGCGCGGTGGAAATTTCCGCGCGCGCGGGCGCGACGTGCAGGCAAACAAGCGCGGCGGCCATCGACGTGGTCCGCGCTGCACGGCGCAACTCGCCGCCCGCCTTCAACGCCGGAGTCGCGTGCCCAGCGCCAGCAGGCCGGCAACGCTGATCGCGTCGGTGATGCGTCCGTCCATGGCCATGTCGAGCGCATCGTCGATCGGCAGCTTCATGATCTCGATGTCCTCCGTTTCCTCGAGCGCCTGCCTGCCTTCGCTCAGTTCCTGAGCCAGAAACACGAAGCCTTCCTCATCCGTGATCGAGTTCGACGTGTGCACCCGCAGGATCCGCGACCAGCGCGCCGCGCGCAGCCCGGTTTCCTCCTCGAGCTCGCGTCGCGCGGACTCGAGGGGGTCCGCGTCGAGCGGCGAGCCGCCCATCGGGATCTCCCACGAGAAGGCGCTCAGCGTATAGCGATACTGGCCAACGAGCCAGGTATAGCCGGCATCGTCCAGCGGAATGATGCCGACTGCCTTGTTGTGGAAGCAAATTTTTCCGTAGGCGTTGCGCCCGCCGCCGGGATTGATGACGTCGTCGATGCGTACCTCGAACCACGGATTGTCGAACACGGAGCGCGAGGCGAGCAGCGTCCACGGGGAAGGTCGGTCCGCCATGCATCCTCCCTGGGGCCTGTGAACAGGCCCTTAGACGGCCGCTGGCGGGGATTGGTGTCGCGCAAATCCCTCGCGCCGGTCGATGCGCCTGTACAGCCAGTGCATGCTCAGGCCGCGCGCCGCCATGAACAGCAGGAACGCGAGCCAGAGGCCGTGATTGCCGAGAAAGCGAAAAAGGTACCACGCCGGCACGTAGACGGCGAATGCGGAGAACAGCATGGTGTTGCGCATCTCCCGTGCCCGCGTGGCGCCGACGTAGATGCCGTCATAGAGAAAGCTCCACACGGACACCGCCGGCAGGACGACGAGCCATGGCAGAAAGGCGTAGGCGGCGCTGCGCACCTCGGGAAGGTCGGTCATGACATTGACGATGCCGCGCCCCGCGGCCAGGTAGACGGCGCAGAAGACAGCGGCGACGATCAGCGACCAGTGAAGCGCCGCGCGCACGGCGCGCGCGAACGCTTCGCGGTCGTCACGGCCGATGGCGCGCCCCACCAGCGCCTCGGCGGCATGCGCGAAGCCGTCGAGCGCGTAGGCCATGAAGTACTGGAAATTGAGGAGCAAGGCGTTGGCGGCGAGCATGACGTTGCCGAGCCGGGCGCCCTGCGCGGTCAAGAAGCCGAACGCGAACATGAGCGACAACGTGCGCACGAGCAGGTTGAAGTTGATACCCATGAGCCGCCGGAAGCGCCGTGCATCGAGGATGCGCGAGCGCTGCCAGCGCGCCGGGTATTTCCCCAGCTCATGCCGCACCAGCGCGAAGCCGAGCGCGACGCCGGCGACCTCGGCGATGACGGAGGCGAGCGCGACGCCGGTCACGTCGAGCCCGAAACCGAGCACGAACAGCAGGTCGAGCGCGATATTCGTCAGGTTGATCGCCAGCATGAGCGCGAGCGGCCCGCGCGCGTTCTGCATGCCGATGAACCAGCCGATGAGCGCATAGTTGACGAGCACGGCGGGGGCGCTCCAGATGCGCACCGCGAAATAAGTCCGCGCGTGCGCCTCGACGACGGCGCTGGGTTCGATGAGCCGCCAGGCCGCCTCGGCGAGCGGCTTCTGCAGCGCGAGCAGCACGAGCGCGATGCCCAGTGCGCTGAGTACCGCCTGGGCGAGCGTGTTGCGCATCTCCGCGGCGTCGCCCGTGCCGAACGCCTGCGCAGCGACGCCGGTGGTGCCCATGCGCAGGAAGTTGAATCCCAGGAACAGGAAGCTGAACACCGTGGCGCCGACCGCGACGGCGCCGAGGTAATACGGCGCCTCGAGGTGGCCGACGACGGCCGTGTCGACGATGCCGAGCAGCGGCACCGACACGTTCGACACGATCATCGGTGCGGCGATGCGCCACACCTGGCGGTGGGTCCCCTCGAAAATGGGGAAAATAGGGACATTCCTCATTTATCAGAAATAAATTAGGAATGTCCCCATTTCCATTTCACCTGCCCAGCAAATCGCGCGCGGCGGCGAGCACGACGGCGTCCGAGGGCAGCACGAGGTTCGCCGCCGCGGCTAGCGGGATATAGCTGTCAGCGCCCGTCACCCGACGTTTGACGACGTCCGGACGCGCGTGCTCGTCGAGGGACGTGAAGATTTCCTCGGCGATGCCACCCGTGCGCCGGCCCTCGTCGACGACGAGCACCCGGCCGGTCGCGTCGGCGTGCTTGGCGATCTGCGCAGCGTTCAGCGGCTTGAGCCAGCGCAGGTCGAGCACGCGCACCTGCGCGCCACGCTCGTCCGCGAGCGTCTTCGCCGCCCGCAGCGCCATCGGTGCGCCGTTGCCGTAGCTGACGATCAGGAGGTCGCCGGCGCCGGGGTGGTAGATGCGCCCCTCGCCGAGCTGCACCGCGCGATCCGGCGCGGGATACGGGAACAGCCACGCGCCGTCCTTCGGCGCGTGCAGATCCTTGGTCATGTACAGCGCGATGGGCTCGAGGAAGGCGACCACGCGGCCGTCGACCTTCGCGAGCGCGGCGCAGGTGCGCAGCATCATGACCGCGTCGTCGCCGCGCGACGGGCAGGCGATCACCAGGCCGGGGATGTCGCGCAGCGCGGTCGTCGAATTGTCGTTGTGGAAGTGGCCGCCGAAGCCCTTCTGGTAACCGAGCGAGGCGATGCGCACGACCATCGGATTGCGGTACTGGCCGTTCGAGAAGAACTGCAGCGAGGCCGCCTCGCCGCGAATCTGGTCGCAGGCGTTGTGGAAGTAGGCGAGGTACTGGATTTCCGGGAACGGCAGCAGGCCCATGTAGCCCGCGCCCTGCGCCATGCCGAGGATGGTGGTTTCGTCGAGCAGGGTGTTGAACACCCGGTTACCGCGGAAGGTCTTCGCGAGCCCGGTGGTGACCGTGTAGACGCCGCCTTTCTGCGCGACGTCCTCGCCGAACAAGGTCATCTCCGGATACTTGGCCATGAGGTCGACGAGGGCGCGATTGATCTGCAGCGACAGGTGCCGCGGCGGCGCGCGCTCCGGCAGCGCCGCTGCGCCGCCGAACGCCGCCTCGCGCGCGGCTGCCGGCGCCGGGCGCCTCGCCTCGCGGTCGACCGCGGCCGCGCTGTACGGCGCGAGCGGGCGCAGCACGTCCTCCAGCGCAGCGAGCTTCGGCCGCGTGGCCGCGCGCGCCGCCGCGTCGCGCACTTGCGCGCGCAGCGCCTCGTATCGCCCGAGCACCTGCCCCGCGTCCATGAGGCCCGCCTCGAGCAGGGCACGCGCCGTCGCGAGCAACGGGTCACGCGCCTCGTTGGCCGCGATCTCCGCCTCGCGCAGGTATTCGGACTCGTTGTCCGTGCCGGCGTGTCCGAGCAGGCGCACGACCTTGAGATGCAGGAACACCGGCCGGCGCCGGCGCCGGCAGAAATCCACGGCCTGCGCGACCACGTCGAAGCCCACTGCCGCGTCGAGCCCGTCGGCGGCGATGTAGTGGAGGCCGGCGCGGCCGCCGAACGCGGCCTCGATCCAGCCGCCCGGCGTCTTCACCGAGATGCCGATGCCGTTGTCCTCGCAGACCAACAGGATCGGCACCGGCAGGCTCTGCCAGGCCGCCCACTGCGCGGCGTTGAAGGCGGAGAGCGCGGCACTGTGGCTCGTGCTCGCGTCGCCGAAGCTGCACACGACGATGCTGTCCGCCGGCACCGGCGGCTCGATGCCGAGCCGCTTCGCTTGCTCGAGCGCCAGCGCCGTGCCGACCGCCTTCGGCAGGTGGCTCGCGATGGTCGAGGTCTGCGGCAGAACCCACAGCGGCACCGAGCCCCACACCTTGTGCCGGCCGCCCGAAATCGGGTCGTCGGCGCTCGCCGCGAGCGACAGGGCGGTGTCGTAGACCGGGTCGACGCCGCCGTGCAGGCGCGCGCGCGCCGCCATGAACGCGCCGCTGCGGTAGTGCAGGAACGCCGGGTCGGTGACGCGCGTCAGGTGGCCGAGCAGCGCGTTGCCCTCGTGGCCGGTGCTGCCGATGGTGTAGAAGCCCTCGTTGCGGGCGCGCATCTCGCGCGCCGTGAAGTCGAGATGGCGCGAGATCATCTGCGCCTCGAAGAGCTCCAGCAGCGCGCGTACGGTCAGGGCGGAGCCCGCGCGCAGCGGCGCAGCAGGGTCGGCACGCCGCGGTGCCCCGCCGCGCCATTCATCGACAAAGCGGATGAAATTGCGGTCGACGATCTCCGCGCGGTTGATCGCGCGAGTGCCGGATTTCGAGAGACCTGCCCTGGCCATGCGCGTCAGAATGCGTTGACGCCCGTCAGCTCCTTGCCGATCACGAGCTGGTGCACGGTCTCGGTGCCTTCGTAGGTGATCACGCTCTCGAGGTTGAGCATGTGCCGGATCGGCACGTACTCGGCGCTGATGCCGCTGCCGCCCAGCATGTCGCGCGCGTCGCGGGCGATGTCGAGCGCCATGCGCACGTTGTTCCACTTCGCGAGCGACACCTGGCTCGGGTGCATGCGGCCTTCATCCTTGAGCCGGCCGAGCCTGAGCGACAGAAGCTGCGCGGTCGTGATGCGGCGGGCCATGTCGGCGAGCCGCACCTGTATGAGCTGGTTGTGCGACAGCGGGCGGTCGAACAGCACGCGCGTGCCGGTGTAATCGAGTATCTGCGCGAGACAGGCCTGCGCCGAGCCGATGACTCCCCAGGTGATGCCGTAGCGTGCCTGCGTAAGGCAGTTGAGCGGCGCGGCGAGACCCTCCGCGCCCGGCAGCCGGTTCTCATCGGGCACGCGCACGTTGTCGAGGAACAGCTCCGAAGTCACCGACGCGCGCAGCGAGAACTTGCGCTCGATATCGCGCGCCGTGTAGCCGTCCATGCCCTTCTCGACCAGGAAGCCGCGAACGCCGTCCGGGGTCCGCGCCCAGACCACCGCGACGTCAGCGAGGCTGCCGTTGGTGATCCACATCTTGGCGCCGTTCAGCACCCAGCCCTTGCCGTCCTTTTTCGCGACGGTTTTCATGTTGGCCGGGTCCGAGCCGCCGTGCGGCTCGGTCAGGCCGAAGCAGCCGATCGCCTGGGCGGAGGCGAGCGCCGGCAGCCAGCGCTGCTTCTGCGCCTCGGAGCCGTAGGCGTGGATGGGCCACATGACCAGGCTCGACTGTACGGAGACGAAGCTGCGCAGCCCGCTGTCGCCGCGCTCGAGCTCCTGGCAGATGAGCCCGTAGCTCACGGAGTTCATGCCCCCGCCGCCATAGCCCTCGAGCGAGCTGCCGAGCAGGCCGAGCGCGGCGATGTCCGGGATCAGCTCCTTCGGGAAACGGTGCTCCTCGAAGGCCCGGCCGATGATCGGCAGCACCTTGTCGTCGACGAAGCGCGCGACCGAATCCTGTACGAGCTGCTCGTCCTCGCTGAGCTGGTCGCGGACGCCGTAGAGATCGAGGGGATTCAGGGCAGCCAAGCGGGCCTCGGCAAGCGGAAAAGGCCGGCATCATAGCGCATGACGAATAAATGTCCCCATTTCCGGTCATACAATGCCGGCGATGAAGATACCCGAGATTCTACATGCGGTGCATGCATCGGCCGGCGAATCGGTCTCAGTAGGCGATGCCTAGGCGGCGGTAGAGCGCGGCAAGCAGCCACGCCGGGCCGATCATCAGGAACTGGAGGTCCCTGAAGAACGAGGGCCGCCGGCCCTCGATCGCGTGGCCGATGAACTGGCCGATCCAGGCGGCGGCGAAGATCGCGAGCGAGATCAGCCAGAGCGGCGGGCGCAGGCTGTCGAGCCAGACGGTTAAGGCGACAAAGCCCGCAAGCACCGGCAGCATGCCGAGAGCGAGACTGGTCGACAGGATGAAGTAATAGACCACGGCGGCCATGAGGAACGCGGTCGCCCAGTTGAGCGCGGGGGAGATGTCCGCGAAGGCCTGCGGCACGGGGATAGACCAGAGCAGGCCGATCAGGCTCAGCACGATCAGCGGCACGCAGATCCAGTGCAGCAGCTCGTTGGTCGCGTTGCGGTGGCTCTCGCCGTACTCGGCGAGCCACTCCTCGGCGGTCCGCATGAGAGTTGAAGTCTCGCTGCAATACTTTCGGACATCATCGCAGAGAACGGCGCCGGATCGCCACCCGCCGGGATGGTCCGAAAGGAAAGACCTGGCCCGGTCGGGCGTGCTAACGTTTCGGGCCGGGACGGACATCAGGGAGAAGGGAACATGACCATGCTATTCACGCGCAGCGGCCGGCTCCTGGCCGCTTTCCTGGCGGGCTTGCTGCTCGCATCGGCCTGCAAGACGCTCGATCCCTATTCGGGAGAGGAGCGCACCAGCAAGACCACCAGGGGCGCGGCAATCGGCGCCGGCATCGGCGCGGTGGCGGGCCTCATCACCGGCGACGACGCCGTGGACCGGCGGCAGCGCGCGCTGATCGGTGCCGGCGTCGGCGCGCTGGCCGGCGGCGCGGCCGGCAACTACATGGACCGGCAGGAAGCGAAGCTGCGCGCGCGGCTCGACGGCACCGGCGTCAGCGTGCATCGCGACGGCGACAATATCACGCTGCTCATGCCCGGGAACGTGACCTTCCGGACCGACAGTGCGGCGCTCAACCAGAACTTTTTCGAAGTGCTGAACTCCGTTGCGCTGGTGCTCGACGAGTATGACAAGACCGTCATCGAGGTGGCCGGGCACACCGACAGCACGGGCAGCGACAGCCACAACCAGAACCTTTCCGAGAAGCGCGCTTCGACGGTCGCCGAATACCTTCGCGCGCAAGGTGTCATGGGCGAGCGCATCATCACTGTGGGCCAGGGTGAGGGCAGCCCGGTCGCGTCGAACGACACCGAGGAGGGACGCCAGCAGAATCGCCGGGTCGAACTGACGCTGGTGCCGCTCACGGCCTGAACCTGCCCGTGCGGGGCGGCGAGCGTTCGGATCGCCATTCAGGACGAGCAGGTGGAGGCGGCGCAAGGTAGCGCTGCCACGCACGCGGTCAGTCCGGGCATGCGGAACCCCGACGGTTCCGAGACGCCGGCCGGTCCGCTGCGGCTCGACAGCCTGTCCTTCAGGTCTGCCGGGCTGGGGGTCGCGCGCTAGCCGCGAACTTTCTCTCTCAGTCGAGGGCGCCGCGCAGCCTCGTCATGGCATTGCTTTCGATCTGGCGGATGCGCTCTGCGGACACGCCGTAACGGCCGGCCAGCTCGTGCAGCGTGGACTTCGAGTCCGTGAGCCAGCGCGACTGCACGATGTCGCGGCTGCGATCGTCGAGAGTGTCGAGCGCGGCGGTGAGCCGGCTCGACGAATCCTCTTCCCAGTCGTCCGCCTCGAGCGCCGCCGCCGGGTCCTGCATCGGGCTCGGCAGGTACGCAGACGGCATATAGCTGCCGTCGTCGTCTTCGGTCCCCGGGGCCGGGTCGAACGACAGGTCGCGGCTCGCGAGCCGCCGTTCCATCTCGGTCACTTCCTCGGGTTTGACGCCGAGGTCACTGGCCACCGCCTCGGTTTCCGCGGCATTCAGCCAGCCGAGATTCTTCTTGGCCTTGCGCAGGTTGAAGAACAGCTTGCGCTGGGCCTTGGTCGTGGCGACCTTGACCACGCGCCAGTTGCGCAGCACGAACTCGTGGATCTCGGCGCGGATCCAGTGCACGGCGAAGGACACCAGCCGCACGCCGACGTCGGGATCGAAGCGCTTGACGGCCTTCATGAGACCGACGTTGCCCTCCTGGATGAGGTCTCCGATCTGCAGGCCGTAGCCTGCGTAGCCGCGCGCAATATGCACGACGAAGCGCAGATGCGCGAGCACGAGCTGCCGCGCCGCGTCGAGGTCATCGTCGTCGCGGTAACGCCGCGCTAGCGCGTACTCCGCGTCGCGGTCGAGCACGGGGAGGCGGCTGATGCTCTGCACGTAGGCGTCGAGGCTGCCGACGGGGCCGGCCACCACGAGGTCGAACTGGGGCGAGGCAATGGCGGTAGTCACCTTGCTTTGTAACTCCTGTCGTCGGGGAACGCGAATTCTAGCACTCGCGCCCTTAGAGTGCTAAGCCGGGCAGCGGTTCCGCGCGTCCGCGGCCGGAAAATCCTTGTGCGGCGGGGACTTGTGTCAGGCCGGCTCGATCCGCCGCATATGCCTCGCCGCGGCGAGCCAGGAGCCCAGCCAGCCGAGCAGGGCGCCCGTGCCGAGCAGTGCAACAACCGTGCCGGCACCGAGACCCTCGAGCCGGAAGCTGCTGCCGTAAAGACCCGCGACGCGGCCCACGGCGCCGCTCAGGGTCATGAGCGCGGCCGTCACCAGCAGCGCGGCGAACAGCCCGCCGCCGAGCCCGTACCAGAATCCGCTGTAGAGGAACGGCCGGCGGATGAATCCGTCGCTCGCGCCGATCAGCTTGGTGACCTCGATCTCGGCGCGGCGGTTCTGGATGTCGAGCCGGATGGTGTTGCCGACGATGACGATGACGCCGAGCGCGAGCACGATGGCCGCCAGCACGACCGTGCGCCGCACGATGTCGAGCAGGGCATCGAGGCGGCGCACCCACTCGGTGTCCTGCTGCGCGAGCTCTGCCTGGGGCAGGGCGCCGAGCTCCTCCGCCAGCGCGGCGAGCGCGGCGGGACCGGCAGTATCCTGCGCGGGCCGCACGACCAGCGTGAACGGCAGCGGATTCACCGCCAGCGTGTCGAGCGCCGCGCCGAAGCCTGAGCGCCGCTCGAACTCCTCGAGCGCCTCGGCCGGGTCGATGAGCCGCACGGCGGCGACGTCTGCGCGTGCGCGCAAGTCTTCCGCCAGCGCCGCCGCAGCCGCCGGCGACACGTGCTCGCGCAGGTAGACGGACACGTCGGCGGCGCTCTCGAGCCCGCCGGTCAGCGCCCGGCCATTGACGACCAGCAGGTAAAGGCTCGCGGGCAGCGCGAGCGCGATGCCGATGACGGCGACGGTCATGAGGGTCGCGACCGGCTGGCGGGTCAGCGTTCCCAGGGTGCCGAGCAGGTTCTGCGCATGGCGCAGCAGCCAGCCGCGCAGGCGCGTATCGCGCCGGCGTGCGCCCGCCGGGGCGCCGGCCTTACGCGCGCGGGCCCGCACAGGCGCGGCTCGCCGCAGGCGGCGCTGCAAAGCCGGCGAGCCGCCCGTCGCGCAGGCCGATACGCCGGCCGCGCAGCCGCTCGATGAGCGCGAGGTCGTGGCTCGCTATCAGCACGGTCACGCCGACCTCGTTGAAGCGACGGAACAGGCGCATGATCTCGAAGGACAGCTCCGGGTCGAGATTGCCGGTGGGCTCGTCCGCGATGAGCAGCGGCGGCGTCGCAACCACCGCGCGGGCGATGCCGATCCGCTGCTGCTCGCCGGTCGAGAGCAACGCGGGCAGGAATTTCTCCTTGCCGAGCAGGCCGACCTGGTCGATGGCCGCGCGCACGCGCCGCGCGGTCTCGCGGTGGCCCACGCCGGCGATCACGAGCGGCAGGGCGACGTTATCGAAGGCGCTGCGGTCGGCGAGCAGCTTGTGATCCTGGAACACCATGCCGATGCGGCGCCGGAACGCGGGAATGCGGCGGCGCGGGACCCGCGAGGTATTCTCGCCGGCGACGGTCACCTGGCCGCGGGTCGGGCGCTCGATGAGCGCGATGAGCTTGAGGATGGTGCTCTTGCCGGCCCCCGAGGGCCCGGTCAGGAACGCCATCTCGCCCGCGGCGACATGCAGGCTCAACTGGCTCAGCGCCTCGCGGCCGCCGGGATAGCGCTTGACCACGTTGTCGAGTCGTATCATCGCTGTCGCGCCGCCTGCGCCGGGGGCTCGGCGAGCAGCGCTTTCACGTACTCGCCGGCGTCGAACTCGCCGAGGTCGTCGACCTGCTCGCCGATGCCGATGAAGCGGATCGGCAGTTTCGTCTGCTCGGCGAGCGCCAGCAGGATGCCGCCCCTGGCGCTGCCGTCGAGCTTGGTGACGACGACCCCCGTGACGCCGACGGCGGCGTTGAACTCGTGCGCCTGGGCGAGCGCGTTCTGGCCCGTGCCGCCGTCGATGACGAGCAGGGTCTCGTGCGGCGCGTCCGGGTCGAGCCTGCGGATCACGCGCACGACTTTTTTCAGCTCCTCCATGAGATTGCCCTGGCTGTGAAGCCGGCCGGCCGTATCGGCGATGAGCACGTCGATACCGCGCGCGCGCCGCCTGCAAGGCGTCGAAGACGACCGCGGCCGGGTCGGCGCCGGGTTGCTGCGAGATCACCGGCACACCGTTGCGCTCGCCCCAGACGGCGAGCTGTTCGACCGCGGCTGCGCGAAAGGTGTCGCCGGCGGCCAGCATCACCTTGTGGCCGGCGGCCTTGAAGCGCCCGGCGAGCTTGCCCATGGTCGTGGTCTTGCCGGCGCCGTTGACGCCGACCATGAGGATGATGAACGGGCGGCGCGATGCGTCGATGACGAGCGGCCGGGCGCAGGGCGCGAGGATCTCGACCATGCCCGCATGCAGCGCCTGGATAAGCGCTGCGACGTTCTCGAGCTCGTCGCGCGCGACCTTGCGGGTGAGGCCGCCGATGATGCGATCGGTGGCCTCGACCCCGACGTCGGCGGTCAGCAGGCGGGACTCGAGCTCCTCGATGAGGTCGGCGTCGATCCGCCGGCCGGGCAGCAGGTTCGCGAGATCGTAGGTGAGCCAGGAGTCGCCGCGGTTCAGCCGCTCGCGCAGGCGTGTGACGAAGCCTCGGCGGCCGTCGTCCTGACGGGTTCTGGGCTGGGACTGGAACATGGTGTCGCGCGAAGCTTGAGCAGCCGCCATTGTACTCGACCGGTCGTAGGGCGGGTTTCAACCCGCCATTCCGAGCGCCGCCCGTAGGGCGGGTTTTAACCCGCCATTTCAAACGCCGCCCGTAGGGCGGGTTTTAACCCGCCCTATTGGATTACGGTGGGGTTGGCGATCAGGATCACCTGGCCGTCGCCCGGCAGCCCGGCGAGCGGATTGCCCGCGGCGAACACCACGGTCTCGGTCTGCATCTCGACCGTCGCCGCGAAGCTCGCGGTCGGGTCGAGGATCGAGCCGTGATCGCCCTCGGTGAAGCGCACGACCCCGTGCGAGGTGAAGTTCGGCCCCGGCATGCTGATCGCCGGCAGCGCCATTTCCACGACCAGCCGCTCGGTCGCCGAGTTCGGCACCACCTGGTCGCCGAGCACCTCGATCATGTGGATCGGGTGCATGGCCGCGGCGTCGGCCGCGAAATTGATCGGGTCGCCGGAGTCGACGACCGTCTGCGCGTCGCGGAAGAACTGGTTGAACAGCGTGGTGTTCGCCATGAGGCCCTGCGCCTCGAGCCCGGCCGTGATGCGCGGGCCGAAGCTCGCGGAATCGAGCAGGAGCTGCGCTATCTTGCCGCCCGGCATCGCCAGCGTGGCCGTGCGCACTTCCGCGTTGACGGCAAGATAAGGCGTGCCGACGATGCCGCCCAGCGAGTG
>DATLFD010000062.1:0-2897 GCA_035524935.1 Gammaproteobacteria bacterium
CTGCATGCGCTCGAGCAGTCCGAGCTGTTCGCCCGTCACTGGCTATGCATCGGCCGCGACGAAGACCTGCCCGAGCCGGGCTCGTTTCTCACCCGGGAGATCGGCCGCGAGCGCATTCTGATCGTGCGCGATCGCGACGGCGCCCTGAGGGCATTCTTCAATGTCTGCCGGCATCGGGGCTCGCGGCTGGTCGAAGCGGACTGCGGCACGGGGCTCAAGCGCATTACCTGCCCGT
The DNA here is from genome assembly GCA_035524935.1 of Gammaproteobacteria bacterium. Classification (GTDB taxonomy): domain Bacteria; phylum Pseudomonadota; class Gammaproteobacteria; order Steroidobacterales; family JACDCP01; genus JACDCP01. Next base: position 236 of record DATLFD010000062.1, read on the forward strand.
ATCACGCCTGGACCTACGAGCTCGACGGCCGCTTTTTCTCCGCACCCTGGCTCGATGAGGACTTCGACAAGCCCGCGTACTCGCTTCGCGCGATGCCGCTCGGCAGCTACGGCGGCTTCCTGTTCGTCAACCTCGATGCCCGCGCCGCGCATCTCGAGAGCTGGCTCGCCGACCTGCCGGATCTTTCGCGTTTCCGACTGGACGCGCTGCGGCGCGGCCACCGTGAGACTTACGACCTCGAGGCCAACTGGAAGCTCGTTTGCGAGAACTTCAGCGAGTGCTATCACTGTGCCCTGGCGCATCCCCAGCTCAATCGCCTGAGCGATTTCCGCAGCGGCGGTCAGCTCCTCAGCGGTCGTTGCTTCAACGGCGGGCCGATGTCGCTCAACGAGGGTGTCGAGAGCCTGACCATGAGCGGCCGGAGCCGCAACCGGCCGATCCCCGGGCTCGGCGCCGAGGATCACCGCACGGTGCACTATTTCGTCGTCTACCCGAACCTGCTGCTCAGCCTGCATGCAGATTATGTGCTCGTGCATACCGTCTGGCCGCGCGGTGCCGAGCGCACGCAGGTCGTATGTGAATGGCTGTACACGACCGAGGCGCTGGCCGCCGATGATTTCGATCCGGGTGACGCCGTGGAGTTCTGGGACCTGACCAACCGGCAGGACTGGCAGCTTTGCGAGCGGGTGCAGCGGGGCGTGCGCTCGGCCGGCTACGTGCCGGGCCCCTATCACCGCAGCGAGCATTGCGTCCACGCTTTCGACCAGTGGTACGCGGGCGCCATCGCGCCGCATCTGCCTGCGCGGGCGCACAGTGCTCCGCCGCGCGCGACGGCCGCCCAGGCGGCCCGCTGAACGCCCGGCGATGCGCGAGGCCCCGCAAGGCACCCAGGCGGTCATTCGCGCCATTCGTCTGTTGAAGGCCTTCTCCGCGGACCGGCCTGAGCCGAGTCTGCAGGAACTCGCCGCAGCGCTCCATCTCACGCGAACCACGGCGCACCGTCTGCTCGCCGCTCTCGAGAGCGAGGACCTCGTGACCCGCCACGTCGACCGGGGCACCTATCGGCTGGGGCCGGCTGCCATGGCGCTCGGCATGCAGGCGCTGACCGGCAAAGGCCTGCGCGCACGCGTGCGCCCGCTCCTCGATGCGCTCGCGGCCGAGACCGGCGAGACCGCGACCCTAGAGGTGCTGGCCGACGGCCAGATGCTGATCCTCGACGAGGCGGCGGGCGGGCGCTTGATCTCGCCATCGGGCCACGTCGGCACGCGCTGGCCACTGCACGCGACCGCCACCGGCAAGCTGTTGCTCGCGCTGGTGCCGGAAACGCGCAAATACCTGCGCCTGCCGCTCGAGCGCTACACGGCCGCGACCATCACGGACATGGCAGCGCTCGAAAGCGAGCTCGAACGCGCGCGGCGCCTCGGCTACGCGACTGCGACCGAGGAGCTCGAAGAGGGCTTTTCCGCGGTCGCCACCTCGATTCGCGACTCGCTCGGCCGGGTCGATGCCGTCATCAGTCTCGGCGGTGCCACGCCGCGCCTGAGCGGCAAGCGGCTGGCCATCATGGGCGGCAAGCTCATGGCCGCGGCGGTCAATGCCTCACAGGCACGGGGTACTTGAGAAGGCTGGGTGCCGCCCCGGCTTTCGCCGGGATGACGTAACCGCAATCGATCAGCGGCGCTGCGGCATGCCCGGCACCTCGACGGGCGCTGCCCCGGCGGGTGCCTCGTCGGGCAGTGCAAAGCCCCGGTCGCGCATGAGCGCGTCCGTTTCGAGGTCCCGGCCGCGGAAGCGCCGGTACCCGACGATCGGGTCGATGGTATTGCCCACCGAAAGCACGTGCTCGTAGAAATCGGCGGCAACTTCGGCGTCCCAGGGGCCGCCTGCCTCCAGGAACCCCTCCCAGGCATCGGTCGAAAACGCGTCTGCCCAGAGGTAGGAGTAATAGCCCGCCGCATAGCCCTCGCCGGCAAAGATGTGCGCGAAATGCGGCAGCCGGTGCCGCATCGGCAGCTCGTCGGGCATGCCGAGCGCGGCCAGGGTGCGGCGTTCGAAGGCATCCGGATCGAGCTCGCCCGGATCCTCGAGCGCATGCAGCCTGGCGTCGACCAGCGCGCTGGCCAGATACTCCACCGTGATGAAGCCCTGATTGAAGGTGGCCGCGTCTCGTATCCTCGTCACCAACCGAGCCGGAATCGGCTCGCCCGTCTGGTGATGCACCGCGAACCGGTTCAGCACTTCCGGGGTCAGCAGCCATTGCTCGTGCACCTGCGAGGGAAATTCCACGTAGTCACGGGGCACGAGGGTACCGGCCAGCGACGGATACACGACGTCGGAGGCGAGTCCGTGAATGGCGTGGCCGAATTCGTGAAACAGCGTTTCCGCGTCCGACCAGGAAATCAGCACCGGTTCACCAGGCGCGCCGGCGACGAAATTCGAATTGTTGGAAACGATCGGCGTCACCGGAGCATCCAGCGACGACTGCTTGCGATAGGCGTTCATCCACGCCCCAGAACGCTTACCGTCGCGGGCGTAGGGATCGAAGTACCAGAGCCCGGCGTGCTCGCCGTCCCGCTCGACTTCCCAGACGCGCACATCGGGGTGAAAGACCGGCACATCGTCGACCGGCGTGAACTCGAAGCCGTACAGCTCGCCGGCCATC
>DATLFD010000063.1:0-17816 GCA_035524935.1 Gammaproteobacteria bacterium
CCGAAAACGTGCGACATCTGCGGCCGCATTCCGATCCGTGACTACAACGTCCGGCAGATCCAACACCGCGATGTCCACCGAAATGACACAAAGGTCCGCCCGTCCGCCTTGATTCAACAAATAATACAGCATTGCGTTCCGGCCGTTGACATACAAGTTGGCGTAGTCATGAAGGCGCAATCCCTTCGGAACGCGTTTGACGCGTCTTCGGTCCTGGACGTCTTGGTTGGCAATCGATCGTGCGCGCAGACGGGCCGCTCGTGAGTTGCACAAAATCCCTCTCTCACAAACCGAAGGGAGACTTTCGATCGGCACGATGAAATAGAACTCGACGAGCTCGTCTCTATCCATAACGCTTTCCAGGATCACATGGACAGAAAAGCATCAAGGATATGCATTAAGCGACAACAAATGGAGTGTGATTCGGCTTGATTTGAGGGAATTAAGTGCCCCAAATGTGTCCCATGGGCGACGTCGCCTAAGGTCGATAAAGGCGAATTACTGGAGCGGGTGATGGGAATCGAACCCACGTCATCAGCTTGGGAAGCTGAGGTTCTACCATTGAACTACACCCGCCCGATCCGGACTGATACCGGCGAAGGGAGGCAAGAGTTTACGTCAGCTATGCCGGCCGGCAAAGCGGGTCGGGAGGATCGTCGATGTGGTCGAATTCATGGCCAGACCGGGTCCCGGCGTTTGCCGGGACGACAATGGTAAAATAGCGACTCATTCGATTCTCCGCACAGCCATGGACATCATCGTAAACGGCGAAACACGCGCGCTGCCCGCCGGCGTGACGGCGGCGCGGCTCATCGATCTGCTGGACCTCGGCGGCAAGCGCCTCGCCCTCGAGGTCAACGGCGAGATCGTGCCGCGCAGCACCTTCGGCGAGCATCGATTGCAGGACGGCGACCGCGTCGAGATCGTGCGCGCCGTCGGCGGCGGCTGATGGCGACCCCGGCCGAAAAAGCGCTCGAGGCCCGGCAGCCCGGCGACGACGCCTGGACACTCGCCGGCCGCCGCTATCGCTCGCGGCTCCTGACCGGCACGGGCAAATACAAGGACTTCGACGAAACCCGGCGCGCGACGCTCGCGAGCGGTGCGGAGATCGTCACCGTCGCCATCCGCCGCAGCAACATCGGCCAGGACGAGGGCGAGCCGAACCTGCTCGATTTCCTGCCGCCCGGCGAGTTCACGATCCTGCCGAACACGGCCGGCTGCTACACGGCCGAGGATGCCGTGCGCACCTGCCGGCTCGCGCGCGAGCTGCTCGACGGCCGGCAGCTCGTCAAACTCGAGGTGCTCGGCGACGAGAAGACCCTGTTCCCCGACATCACGGCGACGCTCGAAGCGACCAGGACCCTGGTCAAGGACGGCTTCGAGGTCATGGTGTACACCAACGACGACCCGATCGTCGCGAAGCGCCTCGAGGATATGGGGTGCGTCGCCGTCATGCCGCTTGCCGCGCCGATCGGCTCGGGCCTCGGCATCCGCAACCCGTTCAACATCCTCACGATTGTCGAGAACGCCTCGGTGCCGATCCTCGTCGATGCCGGGGTCGGCACGGCCTCGGACGCGGCCATCGCCATGGAGCTCGGCTGCGACGGGGTGCTCATGAACACGGCGATCGCTGGCGCGAAGGATCCGGTGCTTATGGCCTCGGCGATGCGCAAGGCGGTCGAGGCCGGGCGCGAGGCGTTCCTCGCCGGCCGTATCCCGCGCAAGCGATATGCGTCGGCGTCGTCGCCGCTCGAGGGCACGTTTTTCTGAAGCGCGATGGCGGAATGAATTCCGCCCTACATCGGGCGATTTCAACCCGCCGGGCGGAGAGGCGGAATGAATTCCGCCCTACGTAGGGCGGGTTTCAACCCGCCAGGCGGAGAGGCGGGATGAATTCCGCCCTACGTGGGGCGGGTTTCGAATCGCCGGGCGGAGAGGTGGAATGAATTCCGCCCTACGTGGGGCGGTTTCGAATCGCCAGGCGGAGAGGCGGAATGAATTGCGCCCTACGTAGGGCGGGTTTCAACCCGCCGGGCGGAGAGGCGGAATGAATTCCGCCCTACCGGGCGATTACCGGCGCAAGGTGCGCAGCTACGTGCAGCGCGAGGGGCGCATGACCCCGGCGCAGCGTCGCGCGCTCGAGACCCTGCTGCCGAAATACGGCGTGCCGCCAGGCACGGGTCCGCTCGACCTCGACGCCCTGTTCGGCCGCCGCGCGCCGCGCGTGCTCGAGATCGGCTTCGGCGACGGAGAGACGCTCGCGGCCCTCGCGGCCGCGAACCCGGGCACCGACTACCTCGGGGTCGAAGTGCACCGTCCCGGCGTGGGCCACCTGCTGCTCAAGCTCGACAAAGACGGGATCGGCAACGTGCGCGTCGCCTGCAGCGATGCCGTCGAGGTGCTCGGTGACCGCATACCGGACGGATCGCTGGCCGGCATCAATATCTTCTTCCCCGACCCTTGGCCCAAGAAGCGCCACCACAAGCGCCGCCTCATCCAGCCGGGATTCACCGAACTGCTCGCGCGCAAGATCGCCGCCGGCGGCCGCCTGCACCTCGCGACGGACTGGATGCATTACGCGGAGCAGATGCAGGAGACGCTCTCGGCATGCCCCGGCTTCGAGCCGGGCTCGCCAGGCCCACCGGCCGCGCGGCCGGGCACCCGCTTCGAGGCCCGCGGCCGGCGGCTGGGCCACGAGATCCGGGACCTGGTCTTTATCCGCTCAGCGGGACCGAGCAGTTCTGGAAAAAGCTGCAATTGATACCGTCCACCACGTACTGGACGGCCAGCGCCACGAGCACCACGCCGAGCAGCCGGCTGGCGACATTGGCGCCGGTCACGCCCATGACGTTCATTAGCGGGGTCGTCAGCAACAGAAACGCGAGCGTGATCAACAGGATGAGCAGCAGCACGCCGAGCAGCGCGATGAACATCCAGGGGTCACCCTGCACGTCCCCCATGACCAGCAGCAGGGTGGCCAGCGCGCCAGGCCCCGCGATCAGCGGAAACGCGAGCGGGAATACCGAGATGTCCTCGCGGTAGCGCGCCTCGTCCTGCTCGCGCACGGTGGTCGAGCGCAGGCCGCTCTGGCGGGCGAAGACCATGTCGACCGAGAGCAGGAACAAAAGGATGCCGCCGCCGATCTTGAACGCATCCACGCTGATGTCCAGCATCCGCAGGGTCCACTGCCCGAGCAGCGCGAAGCCAAGGAATATGAGGGCGGAGAGCACGATGGCCTTGTAGGCCATCTTGCGGCGGTAGCTGCGCGAGCCGCCGCGCGTGAGTGCGCCGAAGACCGGCACCAGCGAGATGGGCTCGGTCACCACGAAAAGAACGACGAACCACTTGAAAATCTGTTCGAGCATGACGCCCTGCAATAATGATTCGGAAGGAGCAGTGGTGTAGAGTTACGGCGAAGATGAGATGAACGTGAAACGCTACATCGCCGTGCAGAAACGGAAAGCATAGCAGGCGAATCACGGAGGTGGGAAGTTGAGATGGCTGTGATCTACCCGGTGATCGGCGACTGGTATCGGCGGCCCGGCGGCAATCTCTTCGAGGTGGTCGCCGTCGACGACGAAGACGGGACAGTGGACGTCCAGCATTTCGACGGCACGGTCGAGGAAATCGATCTCGAATCCTGGCCCGAGATCGTCATCGAGGCCGTCGAGGCGCCGGAGGACTGGTCGGGCGCGATCGATATCGAAGCCGATGATTTTTATGCGGAAGCGACCGGCAACGGCTCGTACATGGACTGGGAGACCGCGCTCGATCAGCTCGACATCGATCGAGTCTAGGGCAGCGCATCTCCAACCGGGCGAACCCATACCCGACCGTCCGCCACCCGCACCGTGAACCGGCGCAGCGACTTGCCGGGGCACGGCCCTGCCACACACAAGCCGGTCTCTATCTCGAACACCGCGCCGTGCGCGGAGCACATGATCAGGTTCCCGTCGCTGGTCAGGAACGCATCCGGCTTCCAGTTGAGGGCATGCCCGGCATGCGGGCAGACGTTGACGTAGCCGTAGACTGAATCCCCGCGCCGCACAACGAAACCTTCCGCGGGCCAGCCGCCGGCGCCGAAATCGAACATCCGGCAGCCCGGATCCGGGATGTCGTCGAGCCTGCACAGCAGCACCTCCCCCATCGCGCTAGACTGGCCGCGCGCCCGCCTCCGAAGGGAACGCATGACCGACAGGCCGCTGCTGCGCTCGAAGATGTTCTGGGTGGGCATCCTGTATTTCGCGCAGGGCTTTCCCGCGGGCATCTTCTACGAGATCCTGCCGGTCCACCTGCGCACCGCCGGAGTCGATCTGTCCGACATCGGCTTCCTGAGCCTGCTCGGGCTCGCGTGGACGCTCAAGTTCCTGTGGGCCCCGGCCGTCGGCCACTATCGCCATTACCGCCGCTGGATGTTCGTCATGGACGCGGCCATGGCCGTGGTCATGGGCGCGTTCGCCTGGCAGTCGGGGCTCGACGGCTGGGTATGGATCGCGGTCGGCTGCTTCACGCTGCTCTCGGCCACCAACGACATCGCCATCGACGCCTATACCATCGAGTTCCTCGACAAGCGCGAGCTCGGCATCGCCAACGGGCTGCGCATCGGGTTTTACCGCGTCGGCCTGCTCGCAGCGGGCGGCCTGCTGATCCTGCATCCCTACATCGGCTGGGCGGGTATCTACGCCGGCGCCGCGGTGCTGCTCGTCTCCGCCGGGGCGGCCTGCCTGGCTGCGCCGGTGGAGAAGGATTATCTCGCGCCCTCCGAGCTCAGCCTGCGCGAGGAGCTGCGCGGGCTGTTCGCGAACCCGTTCGCATTCAGCGCGGTGATCCTGTTCCTGCTCGGCGTGCTCTGGCTCATCGAGCGCACGGCACGGTGGTCGGAGACCTGGGAACCGTTCTGGACCGTGGCCCTGTCGATCGCCGCCGGCCTGATGGCCGTGGAGGTATTGCTGCGCCGTTTCGCGGTCCGCGCGGGCGGCGCGGAGGTCGACCCGCGCCGGGGACCGATGTTCGGCGCCCTCCTCGACATGCTGCAACGGCCGTACATCGTCCCGGTGCTGCTGTTCATACTCACCTTCAAGCTCGCCGACACGTCGATGGGCTTCATGGTCAAGCCGTTCTGGGTGGACGCGGGCTTCGCGCCCGAGCAGATCGGCCTCGTCTCCGTCAACATCGGCATCGCGCTGTCGATCGCCGGCGGCCTCACCGGCGGCTGGGTGACCGACCGCATCGGCATCTTCAACGGCCTGTGGGTACTCGGCCTGTTCCAAGCGCTGTCGAACCTCGCCTACGCCTACGTCGCGCACGTGCTGCCGACGGGCATCGAGGGCCTTGCGCCGGATGCGCATGCGAAGGCCATCCTCTACTCCGCGAGCGCGTTCGAATCCTTCACGCAGGGGCTCGGCACGGCGGCCTTCCTCGCCTTCCTCATGGCCATCGTCAACAAGCGGCGCTCGGCCACCGAGTACGCCCTGTTGTCGGCGGTGTTCATCCTCAGCCGTTCGGTGGCGGGCTGGGCGGGCGGCCACGGCGCCGAGCAGATGGGCTACAGCGACTATTTCCTGCTCACCTTCCTGCTCGCGTTCCCCGCTTACCTGCTGCTGCCATGGGTGAAGCGGATGCTCGCCTACGCCGAAGCGCAGCAGGACTGGGGACAAAAGTAGGGCCGGTTTCAACAGGCCGCGACCTGATGAATTCACCGACCGCTGCGCGGGTGGCCGAACGAATCCGGTCGGCCGAATGAATTCGGCCCTACGGGTCAATGTCGTAGTCGATGGTCAGCGGCGCGTGATCCGAGAATCGCTCCGCCGTGTAGATCGACGCGCTGCGCACGCGGTCCTTGAGCTTCGGCGTGATCACGTGATAGTCGATGCGCCAGCCGACGTTCTTGTCCCGCGCCCGGCCGCGGTTCGACCAGAACGTGTACTGGTCCGCCTGGTCGTTTACGGCACGAAACGCATCGACGAAGCGCGCCGCTCCGAACAGCTCGTCCATCCATGCGCGTTCCTCGGGCAGAAAGCCGGAATTTTTCTGGTTCGAGCGCCAGTTCTTCAGATCGATCTCGCGGTGCGCGATATTCCAGTCGCCGCAGATGATGTAGTCGCGGCGCTTGCGCCGCAGGCTGCGCAGATACGGCATCAGGAGCGCCAGGTAGCGGAATTTCGCCTGCTGGCGCAGCTCGCTCGCCGAGCCGGACGGCAGATAGAGCGAAATGACGCTGAGCTTGCCGTAGCGGGCCTCCAGGTAGCGCCCTTCGGGATCGAACTCTTCCCAGTCGAGGTGGCGGAGGACGCGGTCCGGCTCGCGTCTCGAAAACAGCGCGACGCCGCTGTAGCCTGGGCGCAAAGCATCGGAGAAATAGCAGTGGTAACCCTCCGGGCGGTACACCGCCTCGGTGAGTTGGTGGCTCTGCGCCTTGGTCTCCTGCAGGCAGACGATGTCGGCATCCTGCGCCGCCAGCCAGTCGAAGAATCCCTTGCGCGCCGCGGAGCGGATTCCGTTGGCGTTGAAGCTGATCACGCGCATGGACGCGTATGATACGCAACCGATGCGGCCGTATCAGCGACAGTTCCTCGACCTCGCGCTCGAGCTCGGCGTGCTGCGCTTCGGCGAGTTCCATCTCAAGTCCGGCCGCGTCAGTCCCTATTTCTTCAATGCGGGTCTGTTCAACACCGGCATGGCGCTCGCCCGCCTCGGAGGCTTCTACGCGCAGGCGATCGTCGCCTCGGGCATCCGTTTCGACATGCTGTTCGGCCCTGCTTACAAAGGCATCCCGCTGGTCGCGGTCACGGCCGCCGCGCTCGCGGCGGATCACGGCCGCGATTATCCGTACGCGTTCGACCGCAAGGAGGCGAAGGATCACGGCGAGGGCGGCCGCACCATCGGCGCGCCGCTCGCCGGCCGCGTGCTCATCGTCGACGACGTCATCACGGCCGGCACGGCGATCGGCGAGGCCGTCGGCCTGATCCGCGCGGCTGGCGCCGAGGCTGTGGGCGTGGCCATCGCGCTCGACCGCGAAGAGCGCGGCACCGGCGAGCGCTCCGCCGCGCAGGAACTGCGCGCTACGTTCGAGCTCGAGGTCACGAGCATCGCCGGCCTCGGCGACCTCGTCGCCCTGCTCGAAAGCTCCGGCGACTTCCGGCGCGAGCTTGCGGCCCTGCGGGACTACCGGAAACGTTACGGCATAGGCGCTGAGGCGCCGGGGCGCGGGGGATGACTCGGCCGCTCTCCACGCATGCGTTAGAATCGTCACGCACGCGAATCGAAACTGTGATGCCGGCATGCGGCCGGCCGCAACGGAAGGTGCTATAGCGACGCAGTGTTCAGGATGCTCAAAGCTTGTTGTTTTCTTTTCCTCGCCGCTCTGGGCGCGCTGCCCGCCGCTGCCGGGGCCGACGTGTATCGCTGGGTCGACGAAAACGGTGTCGTCCACTACGGCGACCGCATCCCGCCGGAGGCCAGCCGCCACGACCGCGAAGTGCTCAGCGAGCGCGGCATCGCGCTCGAGAGCCTGCCGGGCGAGCGCACCCCCGAGCAGCGCGCGGCCGAGGCCCGCCAGCGCGGGATCGAGGCCGAACGGCGCGCCGTGCGCGAGCGCCGGCTCAATCGGGACCGCGTCTTGCTCAGCACCTACCTGTCGGTGCAGGAGATCGAGATGCTCCGCGACCGGCGTCTCGAGCTGCTCGACGCGCAGACACGCCTCACCGAGCAGCATCTCGAGAACCTGCACAAGCGTTTCAAGAGCCTCGAGTCGGAGGCCGAGCGCTACGATTACCCGCCGGGCACGGCGTCCGACAAGCCGCCGCTGCCCGCGGACCTCGAGGACGAGATGCTCGACGTCAACAAGTCGGTGCAGCGCTACGAGACCTCGCTCGAGCGCCGCAAGGCGGAGCGCGGCGAGCTGTCGCGGCAGTTCGCCGACGACATCGGGCGATTTCGCGAGCTCAAGGGGTTGAAGTAGGGCGGGTTTCAACCCGCCGTGCGACGCGCCGTGATTGGCCGAATGAATTCGGCCCTACGATTCGCCCCCCCCCCGGCCATGCGAGGCGCCGTGATTGGCCGAATGAATTCGGCCCTACGAGCGGCCGGAATGGCCGAAGCCGCCGGCTCCGCGCCGGCTTTGCTCGAACGACTCCACGATCTCGAAGCGCGCCTGCACGACCGGCACCAGGATCATCTGCGCGATGCGCTCGCCGGGGCGGATCTCGAAGGAGTCGCTGCCGCGGTTCCACACCGAGATCAGCACCTCGCCCTGGTAATCCGAGTCGATGAGGCCCAGCAGGTTGCCGAGCACGATGCCGTGTTGGTGGCCGAGCCCGGAGCGCGGCAGCAGCACCGCGGCGAGGCCCGGGTCGCCGATATGGATGGCGATCCCGCTGGGAACGAGCGCCGTATCGCCGGGCGCAAGCGTCAGCGGCCCGTCGAGGCAGGCGCGCAGGTCCACCCCGGCCGAGCCCTCGGTGGCATAGGCCGGCAGCGGAAACTCGCGGCCGAGGCGCGTGTCGAGTATGCGCAGCCGGATCGGTTGCACCGCCGTCATGCGCCGGCGGCCTGGCGCGCGGCCGCGAACCTGCGCGCGACGATCTCGACGAGCGCGCGGGCCAGCTCGTGCTTTGGCGCTGTCGCGAGCTCGCGCTGCCCGTCGGCCCAGTACACGGTGAGCGCGTTGTCGTCGCTCTCGAATCCCGCGTCGTCGCCGACGCGGTTCGCCGCAATCATGTCGAGCCGCTTGTCCTCGAGCTTGGCGCGCGCGTTGCGCTCGACGTCGCGCGTCTCCGCCGCAAAGCCGACTGTGAAGACGCCGGCCGCGACGGCCTCCGCGAGCACGTCGGGCGCGAGCACCAGCCTGAGCTCGATCTCCGGCTCCGTTTTCTTGATCTTGTCGGCCGCGACCGCATCGGGCCGGTAGTCGGCGACGGCGGCGGCGCCGATGAAGACGTCAGTCTGCGCGAGGCGCGAGGCGACCGCGTCTCGCATCTGCTCCGCGCTCTCGACGTCGATGCGCTCGATGCCCGGCGGTGTCGCCAGCGCGACGGGGCCGGCGACGAGGCAGACGCGCGCGCCTGCCTCGGCGGCGGCGCCAGCGACCGCGAAACCCATCTTGCCGGAGCTGCGGTTGCTGACGAAACGCACCGGGTCGATGCGCTCACGGGTCGGGCCGGCCGTGACCAGCACGCGCACCCCGTCGAGCGGCCCCGCGGGCCGGTCTGCCAGAATTGCCGCGGCCAGCCGGTCCGGCTCGACCATGCGGCCGGTGCCCGTCTCGCCGCAGGCCTGATTGCCTTGGGCGGGGCCGAGCAACCGCATGCCGCGCGCGGTCAGGGTCGCGATGTTGGCCTGTGTCGCCGGGTTGGCCCACATGAGCCGGTTCATGGCCGGCGCGAGCAGGATCGGCGCGCCGGTCGCCAGGCAGAGGGTCGAGAGCAGGTCGTCGGCGAGCCCGGACGCGAGCCGGGCGATGAAATCGGCGCTGGCCGGCGCGATAACTACCTTGCCCGCCCAGCGGGCGAGCTCGATGTGGCCCATGGCCGCCTCCGCCGCCTCGTCCCAGAGCGCGCTGCGCACCGGGCGGCCGGACACGGCCTGAAAGGTCTGGCGGGTGACGAAGCGCTGCGCGGCGGCGGTCATGACCACCTGCACCTCGGCGCCTCGCTCGCGCAGCCGCCGTACGAGGTCGGCGCTCTTGTAAGCGGCGATGCCGCCGGTGACGCCGAGCAATATGCGTTCGGGTGTCTGGGAACTCATCGGTGGCCGGAAATTATCACCGTACGCGGAGAAACTCGACTTGCGGCTGCGGGCGCCGGCGGCAAGATGATCGGGCGGACACGACCGGCACAGGGATCGTAGCATGCCGATATCCGACTGGCCTCAAGCAGAGCGGCCGCGCGAGAAGCTGCTGGCGCGCGGGCCCGCGGCGCTTTCGGAGGCCGAGCTGCTCGCGATCTTCCTGCGCACCGGGGTCGACGGATCGACGGCCGTCGATCTCGCGCGCGAGCTGCTCAAGCGCTTCGACGGCCTGCGCGGGTTTCTCACCGCCGACCGCGCAAGCTTCTGCGGCTGCCGGGGCCTGGGCCCCGCGAAATACGCGCAGCTTCAGGCGCTGCTCGAGATCTCGCGGCGCCATTTCGCCGAGAAGCTGCAGCGCGGCGGCGGGCTCACCAGCCCGCGCGCGACGCGCGAGTTCCTGCTCGCCCGGCTGCGCGATCTCGGCCACGAGGTGTTCTGCTGCCTGTTCCTCGACAACCGCAACCGGGTCATCCACTTCGAGGAGCTGTTCCGCGGCACGATCGACGGCACCAGCGTCTATCCGCGCGAGGTCGTCAAGCACGCGCTCGCGCGCAATGCCGCCGCGGTCATCTTCGCGCACAATCACCCGTCCGGCGTCGCCGAGCCGAGCCAGGCCGACGAGTGCATCACCCGCCGCCTCAAGGACGCGCTGGGCCTTGTCGACATCCGCGTGCTCGACCACCTCGTGGTCGGCGACGGCGTCTGCGTGTCGTTCGCGGAACGCGGGCTGCTCTGACCGGCGGCGCCTTGCCCGTTCCCGTCGTTGCTGGTATAAAGACGGGCTTTCCGCGCCGATCCGGCCGGATTTTCAAGCGAATTCTCGAGGAAACAGGGCCATGTCCAGGGTCTGTCAGATCACCGGCAAACGTCCCGTGACGGGCAACAACGTGTCGCACGCGAACAACAAGACTCGGCGGCGCTTCCTGCCGAACCTGCACACGCACCGCTTCTGGATGGAAAGCGAAAAGCGCTTCGTGCGGCTGCGGGTCTCGACCCGCGGGCTGCGCACCATCGACAAGCTCGGCATCGACAAGGTCGTCGCGAACCTGCGCGCGCGCGGCGAGAGGGTCTGAGCAATGGCCAAGGCGATCCGCGAGAAAATCCGCCTGGTGTCCTCGGCCGGCACCGGCCATTTCTATACCACGACCAAGAACAAGCGGCTCCATCCGGAGAAGATGGAAGTGCGCAAGTACGATCCCAAGGCCCGCAAGCACGTGGCCTACAAGGAAGCGAAGATCAAATAAAAACCCCGCCGGTCCGGCGGGGTCTTGCTCGTAGGGCCGGTTTCAACCGGCCATATCACATGGCGGATTTCAACCCGCCGTGCGGAAGTCGTCAGGCCGCGACCGGCGCCAGCGTATAGCCGCGCAGCCGCAGCGCGAAATCCTCAAGGGCCTGGATGCCGCTCGCCTCCGCGCGCGCGCACCAGTCCCTGAGGTCGGCGAGCAGCCGGTCGTTGCTGACGTGCCGGCCGGCCCAAAGGGCGCGCAGACTCTCGCGAAAATCGTACACGGTCTTGAGCGCGTGGCTCGCATCGAGCAGCTCGCTCAGCCGCGCACGCCCCGCCTCGTCGAGCAGGCCCGGCGGGCGGACGACCAGCTTGCGGGCCCTGCGCATCAGGTTGCTCGTGCCCGCCGACATGCGCTCCATGCGAAACACCGGCAGCGTGACTTTGCGCGTGTAGTCGCGCAGGACGTGCATGCGATTGACTATGACGGCGCGGGCCGTTTCCAGGTCGATGTGCCTCGGCACTTCCGAAACGGCCGGCCGCGGCAGCACTTTCTTGACGCGCGCCAGACCCAGGAACTCGAACACGCGAATCACCGCCCAGCCGATGTCGAACTCCCAGGGCTGCGCGGAGAACTTCGCCGAGCTCGGAAACGCGTGGTGGTTGTTGTGCAGCTCCTCGCCGCCCAGCAGCACGCCCCAGGGCACGATGTTCGTCGCGGCGTCGTCGCACTCGAAATTGCGGTAGCCCGAATGATGGCCGACGCCGTTGATGATGCCGGCAGCAAGAAACGGGATAGCCATCATCTGCACGGCAATCATGATGATGCCGGGCACGCCGAACAGCACGAGCTCCGCGATCACGAGCACGGTGATGCCGCCGAAGGTTATGCGGCCGTAGACGTTGCGCTCCAGCCAGTCGTCGGGGCAGCCGCGGCCGTATTTCTCCAGCGTCTCCGGCTTGGCTGCCTCGGCCTTGTAAAGCTCCGCACCCTCGAGCAGCACTTTCCTCAGCCCGAGAATCTTCGGGCTGTGCGGGTCCTGCTCGGTCTCGCACAGCGCATGATGCTTGCGGTGCACCGATACCCAGTCCCGCGTGCCCATGCCCGTGGTCAGGTAGTTCCAGAAGCGGAAAAAATGACGCAACGCCGGGTGCAGCTCGAGGCCGCGATGGCACTGATCGCGGTGCAGATAGAGGGTGACGCCGAGGATGGTGAGCTCCACCATGATGAAGGTCACCAGGACATAGCCCCAAAAGCTCATGTCCACAATTCCGTAGAGATAATCGACCACTAAGGGTTCCTCATTATTGAGCAAGGCGGCGTTGCGCTATAGCCTATCGTGCCCGACGACGCCGCGGCATGCGTCGAGCCGTGTCACAGTCCCCCCTATGGCGAGCAGGCATTATACATAAAGACCCGCCGTCCGGCGCGGCCTGCGTGCCGCACAGCCGTCATGCCCGAGCTGCCTGAGGTCGAAACGACGCGGCGCGGCATCGAGCCGCATCTGTGCGGCCGCCTGGTCGCGCGCGTGCGCGTGCGCGAGCCGCGGCTGCGCTGGCGCGTGCCGCCGGCCCTGTCCCGCGAGCTGCCCGGCCAGCGTATCGATGCCGTGCGCCGGCGCGCGAAATACCTGCTGCTCGACACGGGCGCGGGCAGCGCGCTCCTGCACCTGGGCATGTCGGGCAGCCTGCGTCTGGTGCGCGAGGCTATGCCGGCCGGGCCTCACGATCACGTCGACATCGTGCTCGACAGCGGCCGGAGCCTGCGGCTGACCGACCCCCGCCGCTTCGGCTCGCTGCTCTGGACGCGCGGCGACCCGCTCGAGCATCCGCTGTTAGCCGGCCTGGGGCCCGAGCCGCTCGGCGCGGGCTTCGACGGCGCCGGCCTGCACGCCCGCGCGCGCCGCCGGCGCGTTGCGATCAAGCCGTTCCTCATGGACAGCCGCACCGTTGTCGGGGTCGGCAACATCTATGCGAGCGAGGCGCTGTTCCGTGCCGGCATCCACCCGGCCCGCGCGGCCGGCCGCATCTCGCTCGCGCGCATGGAGCGGCTCGCCGAAGCCGTGCGCGACGTGCTCGAAGACGCACTGCGCGCCGGCGGCACGACCCTGCGCGATTATTCCGACGTCGAGGGCGCGCCCGGATATTTCGCGCAGGATCTGCGCGTGTATGGCCGCGAGGGGCTGCCGTGCCTGCGCTGCGGGGCGCCGCTGCGCGCGATCGTGCTCGGGCAGCGGTCGACCTATTATTGCGCGCGCTGTCAGCGGTAGCCCCTCCCCCAGCCCCCTCCCCGGTGGGGAGGGGGAAAGGGGGAGGGTCAATACACGTAGCCCGCTCCGACTCCGCGCGGATCGGAGGCGGCGGCGACCTCGCCGCTGGCGAAATCCCAGGTGACGACCTGCATGTTGCCGTAGCCGTCTTCGGTGGCGGCGAGCTCGTGGCCCATCGATTCGAGCGCATTGCGCTCCCCGGCGCTGAGCGCCTCGGTTTCGTGCGAGACGCGGTCCGGCAGGTACTGGTGGTGATAGCGCGGCAGGGCCGCCATCTCAGCGGCATCGGCCCCGTCCATCCAGGCGAGCGCGCCGAGCAGCACCATGCTGATGATGCGGCTGCCGCCCGGCGTGCCGAGAATGGCCAGGCCTTCCGAAGACTCGAGGATTGTCGGCGTCATGCTCGAGACCATGCGCTTGCCCGGCGCTATGGCGTTCGCGTCCGCGCCGACGAGCTGGTAGCCGTCGGGCACGCCGGGCTTGAGGGAGAAGTCGTTCATCTCGTTGTTGAGCAGCACGCCGGTGCGCTCGGGCATGAACCCGGAGCCGAACCAGAAATTGATCGACAGCGTCGCCGCGACGCGGTTGCCCTCGCCGTCGAGCACCGACAGGTGCGTGGTCTGCGTGCCGGCTTCCGCCGGCTGGATGCCCGGCAGGAGCACGCTCGGCATGGCGCGGTCGGTGTGGATGGCGGCACGCAGGCCGGCGGCATAGTACGGGTGCGTGAGCCGCTCGACCGGCACGTCAACGAAGTCCGGATCGCCGAGAAACTCCGCCCGGTCGCGATAGGCGCGGCGCATCGCCTCGACAACGAGGTGCTTGCGCGCAGCCCCGTCGAGCGCGCCGAGATCGAAACCTGACAGCACGTTCAGAATCTCGATCAACGCCACGCCGCCGGCTGACGGGGGCGGCGCTGTCGTGATGCTGACCCCGCGGTACTCCGCGCGCAGCGGCTCGCGCTCGCGCACCCGGTAGGACTCGAGATCGGCGGCCGTCCAGATGCCCCCGTTGGCGCGCACCCCGGCGACGAGTTGCTCCGCCACCGGGCCCGCGTAGAAGCCTTCGTGTCCGTTCTCGGCCATAGCGCGCAGGGTCGCGGCGAGGTCCGGCTGGCGCAGCACCGTGCCCACCGCGGGCAGTCCGCCGTCCGGCAGAAACACGCGCTCCGCGCCGGGCCAGCGGCGCATGAGCAAGTGCTTCGCGCGCAGGCCGCCGCGCAGGCGCTCGTAGACCGGGAAGCCGTCCTCGGCGAGCCGCACGGCGGGCGCGAGGTTCTGTGCCAGCGTCAGGCGCCCGTACTTCGCGGCAATGTGCGCGAGCGCTGCCGGCTGGCCGGGGATGCCGGCCGCGAGCGGGCCCTCGAGCGAGCGCTTCGGCACTGGCGCGCCGTGCTCGTCCAGGTACATGTCGGCCGTTGCTGCCGCAGGCGCCACTTCGCGCCCGTCGACGAAGGTCTCGAAGCCGTCCGCGCGCTGCAGCAGCCAGAAGCCACCGCCGCCGATGCCCGACGAATAGGGCTCGACCACGGCGAGCGCGGCGCTCACTGCGACCGCGGCGTCGAAGGCGTTGCCGCCCTTGCCGAGTATCTCGATGCCGGCCTCGGTGGCGAGCGGGTGGGCGCTCGCGATCGCCGCATCGTCGGGCACGCGCCGGTCAGCCGCGGCCGTGAGCGGCAGCAGCAGGACCAGCACGCAGAGCGCGCGTCGCATCATCGATCGTTCCGCGCGGGCGCGGTCTTGCGCCGCCGGTAGAGCTCGGCCTCAACCTCCGGGTGCACGAATTTCGACACGTCGCCGCCCAGCAGCGCGATCTCGCGCACGAGGCCCGAGGAAATGTAGGCGTATTCCTCGGTCGGCGTGAGGAAAACCGTCTCCACCTCGGCGTTGAGCTGCCGGCTCATGGTCGCAAGTTGGAACTCGAACTCGAAATCCGATACGGCGCGCAGGCCGCGCAGCATGACCTTGAGGCCGTGGCTGCGGGCGAACTCGACGGTCAGGCCTTCGTAGCCGAGCACCTCGACCCGCTCGAGATCGCCGAGCACGGACCTGGCGAGCGCGACACGCTCGTCGAGCGTGAACATCGGCGCCTTGCCCGGATTCGCGGCGATGGCAACGACCACGCGGTCAAAGATGCCAGTGGCGCGGCGCACGAGATCGTAGTGGCCGTTGGTGACGGGATCGAACGTGCCCGGGTACATGGCGCCGATGTTCACTGTTATTCCTCGTTCGAGACGCCCGGCGGATCGCGCAGCGCCAGATGGAATGCCACCTGCCCGGCACGGCGGCTGCGATGAAGCGTCCAGTTCGCGGGCAGCGCGGGCGGGGCCGCGCGGCGCGCATGCTCGATGTAGATGCGCGCGCCGTCCGCGAGCCAGCCGCGGGTTTCCAACAGTGTACACAATCGCGGCGGAAAGCCGCTCGCGAACGGGGGGTCGAGAAACACGACGTCGAACGGCTCGGCAGGCCCGTCCAGCCACTGCCAGGCGTCGGCGCGCACCACCTCGGCGCCGGCCGCGCCGAGGCCTGCGAGCGCCGCGCGCAAGACCTGCGCGGCTGCGGCATCGCGCTCGACGAAGACCACGCGCGCCGCGCCGCGGGACAGCGACTCGATGCCGAGCGCGCCGCTGCCGGCGAACAGGTCGAGGCAGCGCGCGCCCGAAATGACGGGCTCGAGCCAGTTGAACAGGGTTTCGCGGACGCGATCCGGGGTCGGCCGCACTCCCTCGCGGGCGGCAATGGGCAGGCGCCGTCCGCGCCAGCGACCGGCGATGACGCGGAAATTGCCGGGCGGGCTCGCGGCATTCACGGCGCGCTCCTTGCAGTGAACCGAAACTTGAGTTTAGGCTTAAGCCCGGTCGCGAAGCGCGCCTCCCGTTCCAAGAGACACAAGACGCGCGGGTCGTCCAGGAGCGTTCATCCATGATCAGGTTATCAGCAGCGGTCCTCGCCGCCACCGCGCTTCTGCTCGGCGGCTGTTTCTCCGACTCGTCCAGCAACGCCCCAGAGCCCCCGCCGCAGCAGCCGCCTCCGGCGCCGGCGCCGAGCACCGAGTTTCGCGCGCTGTTCGTGCCGCAGGGCGGTGTCGTGCCGTTCCCGAACGACCTCTTCTTCAACGGCAGCACGGACGGCACGCTGAACCTGCCGGTTACCGCTTTCACT
The DNA here is from genome assembly GCA_035524935.1 of Gammaproteobacteria bacterium. Classification (GTDB taxonomy): domain Bacteria; phylum Pseudomonadota; class Gammaproteobacteria; order Steroidobacterales; family JACDCP01; genus JACDCP01. The sequence goes on from DATLFD010000063.1 coordinate 16,443, forward strand.
CCCAACGCGACGGCCCTCAATACCCTCGACGGCTATTCGACCACTGCGGGCATACGCGCGCGCTTCAGCGAACGCGTCGATGACGCCACGCTCATCGGCGGTGAGACCGTGCACGTGTTCGAGGTCGTGATCGACCCCGCGACGACCGCCACGGTCGGCTTCGTCGGCGCACTCCTGCCCGGCGTGGATTATTCCGTCGGCATCGCGCCGGACATCGACGCGAACGGCAGCATCGTCGAGATCACACCGCTCGCCCCGCTCAACGAGAAGAGCGGCTATCTCGTCGTGCTGACAAATGGCATCCGCAGCGCCGGCGGCGATGCGGCCTCGCCGGACACGGTGTTCCGCACCATCAAGGAAGCGATCGCCACCGGCACGACCCTGCCTGACGCGACCCTCGAGGGCATCAGGCAACTCATCGGCGCGCACTTCGCCATCGCCTCGGCGGTCGGCATCGATCCCGCGACCATCGTCTCGAGCTTCAGCTTCTCCACACAGTCGATCAGCGACGTGATGCTCGCGGTAGATGCCGGCGCGACCGCGCAGACCGCGGCGCTGCAGTTCACAGGGCTGAACACGAGCCAGATCAATCCGCTGCTCACCGGCAGCGCGGACGTCTATGCCGGAGTCGTCGGCGTGCCCTATTACCTGAGTCGCACGGAGCCGCTCACCGGCTTCTGGCGCGGCGGCCCGTCGCCGCTAGACCCGTCGAGCGATTTCCTGACCCGTTACAACCCGGTGCCCGTGGCGACCGAGACCTTGACCATCCCGGCGTTGCTGACCCTGCCGAATGCGAGCTCGGCGTTCGTCATGGCCGGCGGCAGCAAGCCGCTCGAGGGTTGGCCGGTGATCGTGTTCCAGCACGGCATCACGCGCAACCGCACCGACATGTTCGCTCTGGCCGATGCCTTCGCCGATGCCGGCTGGGCGGTCATCGCGATAGACCAGCCGCTGCACGGGCTGACCGACACCATGAGCCCGCTCTACCAGGCGGGCAACGAGCGTACCTTCGATCTCGACGTCGTCAACAACGCCGACAGCTCGCCCGGGCCGGACGGCATGATCGACCCGTCGGGGACCCATTTCATCAATCTCTCGAGCACGCTGACCAGCCGCGACAACCTGCGTCAGGCGGCGGCCGACCTCATCAGCCTGACTCGGACAGTGCCGGTCATCGACCTCGACGGCGACCAGGCGGCGGACCTCGACGGCGACCGCATCCACTTCGTCGGCCACTCGCTGGGCGGCATCGTCGGCACGCCTTATCTTGCCGTCAACGCGGAAGTGCGCACGGCCACGCTGGCGATGCCGGGCGGCAAGATAGCGCAGCTCCTGCTCGATTCCGCGAGCTTCGGCCCGCGCATCACGGCCGGG
>DATLFD010000064.1:0-14983 GCA_035524935.1 Gammaproteobacteria bacterium
ACGACCTCGTCGTAGAGCTCCTCGCCCATGCCGTGCAGGCGCTGGAGCTCGAAGCCGCGGTGCTTGCCGGCCATCGACAGGATGCTTGCGACCGTGTGCGCATTGTGGGTGGCGAACTGCGGGAAGAGCGTCTCGCCGGCGCCGAGCATCTCGCGCGCGCAGGCGAGATAGGACACGTCGGTGTTGGTCTTGCGCGTGAACACCGGGTAGCCGGCGAGCCCCGCCTCCTGGGCGCGCTTGATCTCGGTGTCCCAGTAGGCGCCCTTGACCAGGCGCACGGGCACGCGCCGGCCGACCTCAGCTGCCAGGCCGGCGAGCCAGCGCAGCACGTAAAGCGCGCGCTTCTGATAGGCCTGCACGGCGAGGCCGAAGCCGGTCCAGCCGTCGAGCGCGGGCGAGCGATACACGGCCTCGAAGACCTCGATCGAGAGCTCGAGGCGGTCGGCCTCCTCGGCATCGACGGTGAGCGCGACGCCGCGCGACTTCGCCTGCTCGGTCAGCTCGAGCAGCCGCGCCGCCAGCTCGTCGAGCACGCGCGCGCGCTTGGCGAACTCGTAGCGTGGATGCAGCGCCGAGAGTTTGACCGAGATGCTCGGCGCCTCCTCGGCCACGCCGCCCTGCTCTACCGCTTCGCCGAGTGTGTCGATGGCGTCGGCGTAGGCGTCCAGGTAGCGCTCGGCATCTCTTTCGGTCAGCGAAGCCTCGCCGAGCATGTCGAACGAATAGCGATAGGCGCGGTCGTCGCCGGCGCGCGAGCGTTCGAGCGCCTCGCGGATGTCGCGGCCCATGACGAACTGGCGGCCCATGATGCGCATCGCCTGGCGCAGCGCGCCGCGCACCACGGGCTCGCCGACGCGCGAGGCGAGCCGGGCGAGGAACGACGCGGGATTGGCGATGAGCTCGGCATCGGGGCGGATCAGCCGGCCGGTCAGCATGAGGCCCCAGGTCGAGGCATTGACGAACAGCGATTCGCTGGTGCCGACGTGCGCCTGCCAGTTCGCGGACGAGAGCTTGTCGGCGATCAGGCGGTCGGCGGTATCGGCGTCCGGGATCCGGAGCAGCGCCTCGGCCAGGCACATGAGCACGACGCCTTCCTGCGAGGACAGGTCGTACTTCTGCAGGAAGGCGTCGAGACCGCTTTTGCGCGCGCGGTTGTCGCGCACGGCATGCACGAGCCTGGCGGCGGTGTCCTGGATCGCGACGCGCTGCGGGTCCGGCAGGCGCGCGATGTCGAGCAGCGCGCGCATGCATTCGGCCTCGCCGGTGAGATACCAGCGGTTGACGGCGGCGCCGGCGGACGCGGCGGGCGGACGGTCGTTGGAAAAGATCAGGCCGGCGGGAGCCCCCTCACCCCGGCCCTCTCCCCGCGCGCGGGGAGAGGCGGATTTCATTTTCGGTTCAGTCGCCATGGCATTTGCGCCTGCGGCCCTCGCGCCTCGCGCAATAATCGCGCAGCATTTTCGGGTGGTCGAACTGGAGCTTCGGCGGGTTCTCGGGATCGCAGACCGTGGCGAGCGCGGCATCGTCGCCGCCGCTCGGCTCGCCCCTCGCCTGCGCGATGAAGACGATGCTGACCGTGTGGCCGCGCGGGTCGCGATCGGGCTCGGAATAGACGCCGAGCAGGTCGACGATCTCGACGTCGAGGCCGGTCTCCTCGCGCGCCTCGCGCACGGCCGCGGCCTCGACGGTCTCGCCCATGTCGACGAAGCCGCCGGGCAGGGCCCAGCCCTTGGGCTTGCCGTCGCGCTCGACGATGACAACGGGACGATCCGGGCGGTCGATCATTTCGATGATGACGTCGACGGTGACGGGCGGGGTTTCGGGTCGGGGCATGTGTGTCCTTTGCGTTGGGGTTTAGTCCTTTAATACACCAGGGGGCAGAGCCCTCGTTGCGTGGGCTGTCGCGTTATCTTATACGGAAGGGGTCCGACCCCTCACGCCTTCACGCGGGTCTGACCCCTCACTGCGGCCCCGATGCGCGGGTGAAGCGGATGATGTGGCGGCGCTGGCGCTTGTCGGGGCGGCCGGCCGGGCGCTGGCCGGCGGCGCGCTCGAGCTTGAGCTGCGCGGCGAGCAGGCGGCGCTTGTCGAGGCTCGCGGCGTCCTCGGCGTAGAGCTCGGCGGCCTCATCGGCGGAACCGCGACGGGCGCAGAGGCCGAGCACGCGCACGCGGTGCTCGTAAGGGCCGCGCGTGATGGCGATTTCGTCACCCGTGGTGATGCGCTTCGCCGATTTCGTTCGCTCGCCGTTCACGCGCACCTTGCCGCCGTTGACCGCCGATGCGGCGAGGCCGCGTGTCTTGAAGAAGCGCGCGGCCCAGAGCCATTTGTCGATGCGCAGACGGGCGTTGGAGTTTGTCATTGTTGTTCGCCGAGGGGTCGGGCCCCTTCGTGCGTAATTGTATTTTCGCCAGGTGGCGGGTTGAAACCCGCCCGACGGCCGACAGCAAGGTGGCGGTTGAAACCCGCCCTACGAGCGACAGTTTACCGCAGGGGACGGCATTGGACGGGCTGTTATAATCGCCGCCGCATGGAACCGAGCCGACATCGTGGATGAGGCCTTCCTCGAGCGCCTCGCGGAGCAGACCGCGGCGCTCGAGGAACAGGGACTCTACAAGCGCGAGCGGCTGATCACCTCGCAGCAGCAGGCGGACATCACCGTCGCCGGCGGCGGCGAGGTCATCAACTTCTGCGCCAACAATTATTTAGGCCTGGCCAATCATCCGCGGCTCATCGAGGCCGCCTGCCGCGCGCTCCGCGAGCACGGCTACGGCATGGCCTCGGTGCGCTTCATCTGCGGCACCCAGACCGTGCACAAGGAGCTCGAGGAGCGGCTCACCGAGTTCCTCGGCACCGAGGACACCATCCTTTACCCGTCCTGCTTCGACGCCAACGGCGGTCTTTTCGAGACCCTGCTCGGCGAGGAGGACGCGGTCATCAGCGATGCGCTCAATCACGCGAGCATCATCGACGGCATCCGACTCTGCAAGGCGAAGCGCTTCCGTTACCGGAACAACGACATGGACGACCTCGCGGCGAAGCTGCGCGAGGCCGACGGCTGCCGCACGAAGCTCATCGCAACCGACGGCGTGTTCTCGATGGACGGCACGATCGCCGACCTCGGCGCGATCTGCGATCTCGCCGACGAGCACGGCGCGCTGGTGATGTTCGACGACGCGCATGCGACGGGCTTCATGGGCGAGACCGGCCGCGGCACGCACGAATACCGCGGCGTCATGGGCCGGCCGGACATCATCACGGGCACCCTGGGCAAGGCGCTCGGCGGCGCGTCGGGCGGCTACACGTCCGGACGCCGCGAGATGGTCCAGTGGCTCAGGCAGCGCTCACGGCCGTATCTCTTTTCGAACACGCTGGCGCCGGTGGTGGCGTCCAACTCGATCGAGGTTCTCGACATGCTCGGGTCCTCGAGCGAGCTGCGCGACAGGCTGCACGCGAACAGCCGCTATTTCCGCAGGGAAATGACGGCGCTCGGCTTCGACCTGGTGCCCGGCGAGCACCCGATCATCCCGGTGATGCTCGGCGACGCCCGGCTCGCGACCCGCATGGCCGACCGGCTGCTCGAGGAAGGCATCTACGTGATCGGCTTCGCATTCCCGGTCGTGCCCGAGGGCAAGGCGCGCATCCGCACGCAGATGTCGGCGGCGCACGAGCAGCGCCATCTCGACAGCGCGCTCGAGGCGTTCGGCAAGGTCGGACGCGAGCTCGGCGTTATTTGATGATGTGCGCGGGATGGCCGGTTGAAACCGGCCCTACGGGGATGCACGTCATTCGGCCGGACGCAAGCAGGGATGCGCGTAGGGCCGAATTCATTCGGCCGGACTCAAGCGGGGATGCGCGTAGGGCCGAATTCATTCGGCCGGACGCAAGCAGGAGATGCGCGTAGGGCCGAATTCATTCGGCCGGACGTTGACGACGGGGGAACATCTTGAAGGCGCTGCGCAAGCTCAAGGCCGAGCCCGGCATCTGGATGGACGAGGTCGACGTGCCTCCCGTCGGGCACAACGACGTGCTCATTCGCGTGCGCAAGACGGCGATCTGCGGCACCGACCTGCACATCTTCAACTGGGACGCGTGGGCCAGCAAGACGATCCCCGTGCCGATGACGGTCGGCCACGAGTTCACCGGCGAGGTCGTCGAGGCTGGCAGCGAGGTCACGGGACTCAAGCCCGGCGACCGCGTCGCCGGCGAAGGTCATATCACCTGCGGGCACTGCCGCAACTGCCGCGCCGGCAAGCGTCACTTGTGCCGCAACACCCTCGGGGTCGGGGTCAACCGGCCGGGCTGCTTCGCCGAGTACGTGGTCATCCCGGCGGGCAACGCGTTCCTGCTGCCGAACGACATCGGCGACGACATCGCCTCGATACTCGACCCGCTCGGCAACGCGACGCACGCGGCGCTGTCGTTCGACCTGGTCGGCGAGGACGTGCTCATCACCGGGGCCGGGCCGATCGGGGTCATGGCCACGGCCATCGCGCGCCACGCGGGCGCGCGCCACGTGGTCGTTACCGACGTCAACGATTACCGGCTCGGGCTCGCGAAGCAGATGGGCGCGAGCCGCGCGCTCAATGTGGAGCGCGAGAGCCTCAGGAACACCATGCGTGAGCTCGGCATGCTCGAGGGCTTCGACGTCGGCCTCGAGATGTCGGGCAACGGCGATGCGTTCCGGCAGATGCTCGCCACCATGCACCACGGCGGCCACATCGCGCTGCTCGGCATTCCACCGAAGGAAGTCGCCATCGACTGGAACGAGGTCATCTTCAAGGGGCTGACCCTCAAGGGCATCTACGGCCGCGAGATGTTCGAGACCTGGTACAAGATGATCGCCATGCTGCAGAGCGGGCTCGACGTGTCGGCCGTCATCACCCACCGGATGGCGGCCGGCGATTTCGCGCAGGCCTTCGACACGCTCAAGTCCGGGGAATCGGGCAAGGTGATCCTGGACTGGGAGGGCTGACGCCGGAGAAGCGACTTGCGGCGGTCAACGTGGATCATGGCGGAAAATGGGGACATTCCTGATTTTGTTCCAAAATCAGGAATGTCCCCATTTTTGGCGGGTTGAAACCCGCCCTACTTCATGGCTGCTTCGACGAGCTTGCGCATTTCGTCGGGTGGGATGTCCTTGACGTGGGTGGCGATGGTCCATACGTGGCCGAACGGGTCCGTCACGGTGCCGGAGCGGTCGCCGTAGAACTGGTCCTCGAGCGGCTTGAGCTCCCTGGCGCCTGCCTCGATGGCCTTGTTGTACAGGGTGTCGACGTCGGCGACGTAGAGCATGATGCTGACCGGGGTGCCGCCGAGCGTGCGCGGACCCTTGATGCCCATGTCCGGGTGCTCGTCGGCGAGCATGATGACCGAGTCTCCGATCCGGATCTCCGCGTGCCCGATCTTGCCGCCGGGGGCCTCCATGCGCATGAGCTCGGTCGCACCGAACACCTTGGTGTAGAAGTCGAGCGCCTTTGCGGCGCCGGCGACGATCAGGTAGGGGGTGGCGGTGTGATAGCCTTCGGGCTTGGGCTTGACTGCCATGAGCGGTCTCCTCTTATTCGATGGTGCAGAAGCACAGTGAATAGACGTTGCGCGGGTCGTTCAGGCGCTCGAACATCGCGACGTTATCGAGCAGCGAGTCGAGCGCCCGGGCGACGGCGCCGGACGGTCGCGCGAGCGGCCGGCTGCCGAACGCACCGCGCGCCGTGCCGGCGAGCTTGACCGCGATCATCTCGCCGATGCTGAGCTCGGGCTCGATGTAGCGCACCGCATAGTCATCGCCGAGGCCCGCGAGGTCCGCGGCCGCGTCGAGCGCGGCGTCGAGATCGCCGAGACGGTCGACGAGGCCGAGCTCGAGCGCGTCCTCGCCGCTCCAGACGCGGCCGCCGGCGACCTCGTCCACGTCCTCGACCGGCTTGCCGCGCGCCTCGGCGACCTTCGTGATGAACTCGCGGTAGCCGTTCTCGATGCTCAGGGTGAGGATGTCGCGCGCGGGCTCGTTGAGCTCGCGGTCGAAGCGGAACTGGCCGCTCAGCGGCGTGGTGCCGACCCCGTCGACGTTGAGGCCGATCCTGTCGAGCGTGCGCTGCACGGTCGGGAACATGGCGACGATGCCGATCGAGCCGGTGAGCGTCGTATCCGCGGCGAGGATCTCGTCGGCAGGCATGGCGATCCAGTAGCCACCCGAAGCGGCCACGCTGCTCATCGAGGCGATCACGGGCTTGCCGGCGCCGCGCAGGATCTCGAGCTCGCGGCGGATCACCTCGGAGGCGAACACGCTGCCGCCGCCGCTGTCGATGCGCAGCACGACGGCCTTGACGGCCTCGTCGTCGCGCGCCTCGCGGATTAGCTCGACTATCGTGTCGCTGCCGATCGTGCCCGGCGGCTGCTCGCCCTCGAGGATCGTGCCCGCGGCGACGATGACGCCGACCTGGTCGCCGTCGCCGGGGGTGACCGCATGTTTCGTGCGCACGGCCCTCAGATAGTCGGCGTGCGACACCTGGTTGAAGCTGCCGAGCTCGGTGTCCTCGCCGACCAGCTCGATGAGCCGCGTGCGCACCTCGTCGTAGTGCCAGACGCCGTCGACGAGGTCGGCGTCGAGCGCGAGCCGCGCCATGTCGCCGTCGTGCTCGCGCAGTCGCGGCACCATGCCGGCGACATAGCCGGCGAGCGCGCCGGGCGCGAGCTCGCGCGCGCCGGTCACGTCCTCCTGGTAGGAGGACCACAGGTCCTCGAGCCACACCCGGCTCGCCTGCTCGTCCTCGGGCGACATGTCGTCGCGCAGGAAAGGCTCGGCATAGGACTTGTACTCGCCGACCTTGAACACGTTCCAGTCGATGAGCAGCTTGTCGATCGCGGACTTGTAATAGGTGCGGTAATAGCCGTAGCCGTCGAGGAAGACGACGCCGTAGGGATGCACGTAGACCTCGTCGGCATGCGCGGCGAGCAGGTACTGCTGCTGGCCGTAGAAGCCGCTGACGGCGACCACCCGCTTGCCCGCAGCCTTGAATTCATCGACCGCCGCGGCGAGCGCCTGCAGCTTGCTGAGGCCTGCGCCCGTCAGCTCCTCGAGGTCGAGCACCAGCGCCTGGATGCGATCGTCGTCCTTCGCCGCCTCGACAGCCTCGAGCAGGTCGCGCAGCAGGGTCTGCTGCTCTTCGTCGCCGGTCAGTTCCGCGAAGGCGCGCTCGAGCGGGTCGCCGGTGAGCTGCTCGACGATGACCCCGCGCGGCGCGACGACCAGCGCCGCCGTGCGCGGGATGGCGGGCGCATGCGGGGTCAGCACCGCGAGGAGGAACAGCACCAGCACCAGCAGCAGCAACAGGTGCAGCACGCGCCGCAGGCCGTCCAGGGTCCGCCAGACTCCGCGCAGGAAATTGACGATCGGGTGATTGCTCATGTGGGCCTCGGTGTCCGGGGCGGTTGCAGTCCGGGTTCGTTCAGGGGGTTCGACCCCGGTTTTGGCACATTATCGCTCATTCCGGCCCTCGGCCGGCTCATTCGGCGCCGAGCAAGGCGAGCGAGAGGGCCGGCCAGAAGGTGATCAGCAGCACGGACACGAGCAGAATCAGCAGGAACGGCAGCGTCGCCAGGTAGACGTCGACGATCGGGCGCTTGAAGCGGTAGCTGGTGATGAAGAGGTTGAGACCGACCGGCGGGGTCAGGTAGCCGAGCTGCATGGTGGCCAGGAACACGATGCCCAGATGCACGGGATGGATGCCGTACTGCAGGCCGATCGGCAGGATCAGCGGCACGACCAGCACCAGCGCCGAGAAGATGTCCAGGAAGCAGCCGAGGATCAGCAGGAACACGAGCAGCAGCAGCAGGAAGCTCTGCGGGCCGGCCACGTAATCCCCGATCGCGGCGAGGAGCTTCTGCGGCACCTCGGCGTCGATCATGTAGCTCGTCGAGGCGAGCGACAGCCCGAGGATGATGAAGATGCCGCCGACCAGCACCATGGCCTCGCGCATGATGCGCGGCAGCTCGCGCAGCGGGATTTCGCGCAGCACCAGCACGTCGACGACGAGCACGTAGAGCGCGGTGACGGCGGCGGCCTCGGAGACGGCGAAATAGCCGCTGTAGATGCCGCCCAGCACGACGAACGGCAGCGGCAGCTCCCAGATCGCCTCGCGCAGCGCCGCGGCGACCTCGCCCCACGAGAAGCGGCTCAACGGCACGCGGTTGTGGCGGTTGATCCAGACGCTGTAGCCGGACAGCATGACGAGCATGACCAGCCCGGGAAATACGCCGGCGAGAAAGAGCTGATCGACCGGTACCTCGGCGATGACCCCGTAGAGGATCAGCGGCAGCGAGGGCGCGAACAGGAGCCCCAGGCTGCCCGCCGAGGTGACCAATCCTAAGTTGAAGCGCTCGGGGTAGCCCGCCTGGTTGAGCGCCGGGTAGAGCAGCGCGCCGAGCGCGATGATGGTCACGCCGGAGGCGCCCGTGAAGGCGGTGAAGAACGCGCAGGCGGCCAGCGAGACGATGGCGAGGCCGCCCGGCATCCAGCCGAGCAGCGCGCCGGTCACGCGCACCAGGCGCTTCGGCGCGCCGCTTTCGCTGAGCAGATAGCCGGCGAAGGTGAAGAGCGGAATGGCCAGCAGGATCGGCGTCTCGGCGATGCCGAAGACCTCGATGGCCACCACCGACAGGTCGATGCCGGAGCGGTGGAAGCCCCACAGCGCGCTCGCGCCGATGACCGCGAACAGCGGCGCGCCGAGCAGCGCAAGCAGGACCAGCGCGAGGCCGACCAGGATCATTCGGGGCCCGGAGCGGAGACGGCCAGGTCGCGGATGCGCGCGAGCGAGAGCACGAGATAGCGCCAGGCGATGAGCCCGAAGGCGACCGGCAGGATCGCCTGGAAGGCCCAGGCCGGCAGGTTGCCGATGATGCGGTCGCCGTAGGCGTAAGTCTCGGCGACGAAGCGCGCCGAGTGCCAGGCGAGCAGCGCCGCGATCGCGCAGGTGAAGAGGTCGACGAGCGCCTCGGCGGCGAGCCGCAGGCGGCCGGGCAGAACGCGCGACAGGATGTCGATCGTGATGTGGTGGCGGTCACGGCTCGCGGCGACGGCGCCGAGCATCGCCACCCAGAGCACGAGGATGCGCAAGAGCTCGTCGGCCCAGGCGAGACCACTGTCGAAGACGTTGCGCATCACGATCTGGGTCGCGGCGAGCGCGATCAGCGCACCGAGCAGGATCACGAGGGAAGCGTTCTCGAGGGCCCGGCCCGTGCGGTCGAGGCGCTCGAGCAGCCCGTTCATGCCGCAGTAACCGGTGCCCGGCACCCGGCTGTTCGGTTATTAACCGAAGGCCACGGTGCCGGGCACCGGGTGATTCGGTTATTCACCGCGGAATTCGCGCAGCAGCCGCTGGACCTCGGCGTATTTCTCGGGCGAGAACTCACCGCGCGCGCCGAGCTCGCGCAGGGTCGGGGCGATGGCGCGGCGCCATTCGGGAACCTCGCCGCGCACGGGCTCGACGAGCTCGAGACCGTCGGCGAGCAAAGCCTCGCGCGCGCGCTCATTGTCGACGCGGTTCTTGCGGTCGAGCTCGGCATAGATGCCGCCCATGACCTCGCGGACGACCGCCTGGTCGCTCTCGCGCAGCCGGTCGAAGGCGCGCTTCTCGATCACCAGCGCCGCGGCGATGTAGCTCAAGGGCAGGTCGGTCATGTACCTGACCTTGGTGTGCCACTGCAGCACGAGGGCGGCGATCGGCGAGCTCGCGATGATGTCGATGAGCCGGGTCTGCAGCCCGGTGAGCACGTCGGTGATCGGCAACGTGACCGGCGCCACGCCGAGCGCGTTCATGGCCGCGTAGCTCACGTCGTCGCCCTCGGGCACCCACATCTTCCGGCGCTCGAGATCGGCCAGGCTGCGCACCGGCGTGTTCGACATTAGCAGCGCGAAGCCCCCCTCGGCGAGGCCGAAGCCGACCAGGCCGGCGCGCTCGAGCCCCTGCATGAGCTTCGCGTCCATGCGTGCGCGCACGTGGTCGACTTCCTCGAGGGACTCGAACAGCAACGGCAGGCTGTACAGGTTCATGTCGGGATAGCGCTCGGCGAGCGAGGTCTGGGTGAAGGCCGCGCCCTGCAGCTGGCCGGCGCGCATCTTGCGCAGCACCTGGCGGTCGTTGCCCATGACGCCGCCGCCGTAGAATTTGAAGTTGACCCGCCCGTCCGTGCGCTTCGCGATCTCCTCGCCGCCGGCGCGCATGTCCTGCATCCAGCCCGACGCCTCGGGCGCGAGCGTGGCGATTTTGAGCGTGGCAGCCTGGGCAAACGCCGGCGCAAACCCAAGCACCGATGCGGCAATAAATAGGGACAGTCCCCTTTTCTTCGACATGCGTTTTTCCGTCAGAAGTAGGCGTCGGAGGACGCGAGCAGCCTGCGCGCTTCGGTTTGCGCGAGCGTGTTCGACAGCACGAGACCCGGCACGTTCGGATCGGCCGCGAGCACGTCCTGCAGCAGGCGGTCGTGCAGCTCGCGGTCGTAGAGCAGGCGCGCGTACGAGCGCGCATATTCCACCTTGGCGCCGAGATCGCGCCCGTTCGAAAGCTCGATGGCGCGCTCGAAGTGCTCGCGTGCGACCTCCGGACGGCCGCCGAGCGACGGCGGGCGCAGCGTGTTCAGGATGCCGAGGAACACGTGCGCGCTGCCGCCTTCCCAGGTCTCGTCGAGCGCGATCAGCCGCTCCAGCGCGGCTTCGACGTTCGGCAGCTCGGCGAGCGCCGAGTAATCGTCAGGATGCGCGCGCAGGTAGGCGAGCTCGCTGAGCGCGAAACTGTAGATCACCGGCACGTCTTTCCTGTCCAATCGCGCGAGCACGGCGACGAACTCGTCGTGGGACATGCTGCGCCAGCCGCAGGTCGCCTCGTCGCGCGCGCAGAGCGCGCGGTTGCCGTAATCGCGGGCGCGCTCGGTCACCACCTTGACGCGCTCGGGCTCGGCGACGAAGACGATACCGTAGAAGGCGTAGAACCTGGCGGCCGTGCCGAGCAGCTCGGCGCTGTCCGCGTTGCCCTCGAGCAGGCTGTCCATGAGCAGCAGGAACGCGGGCGCGCCCGCGCGCACGGTCTCGGGGTCGGTCTGGTTGCGGATCGCAGCGCCCAGATTGTCGGCGAAGCCGCCGGCCGCGTTGCCGGCGATCGATGCGCAGCCGGCGAGCAGACAGGCGGCGCAGGCGGACAGGGTCGACCTGCCGGCGCGCCGGAATGTCCGGCTCATGCCGCGCCGGAATGACGAAGGTTCCGGGTTGCGCCGGAATGACGCAACCATGCCGTCAGATCTTTTCCTTGATGCGGGCGGCCTTGCCGCTCAGCTCGCGCAGGTAATAGAGCTTCGCGCGCCGCACGTCGCCGCGGCGCTTGATCTGGATCTCGCCGATGGACGGGCTGTAGGTCTGGAACACGCGCTCGACCCCTTCGCCGTGCGAGCGCTTGCGCACCGTGAACGAGGAATTGATGCCGCGGTTGCGCCTGGCGATGACGATGCCTTCGTACGCCTGCAGCCGCTCGCGGTTGGCTTCCGTCACCTTGACATGCACGACCACCGTGTCGCCCGGGGCGAAGTCGGGGATCTTGCGGCTCATCTGCTCCTGCTCGAGGGCGTCGATGATCTTGCTCATGTCTCTTGTCTCCTGACCTCATCGAGGAGCATACGCTGCTCCTCGGTCAATGCCTTCTCGTCGATCAGCTCCGGCCGCCGGCGCCAGGTGCGCTCGAGCGCCTTGGCGAGACGCCAGCGCCGCACCGCCCGGTGGTCGCCGCCGAGCAGCACCTCCGGCACGCGCTGGCCGTCGATCTCCTCGGGCCGCGTGTAGTGCGGGCAATCGAGCAGCCCGCCGGCGAACGAGTCCTGCCCGGCCGAGGCCGGGTGGCCGAGCACGCCGGGCAGCAGCCGCGTCACCGCATCGATGACCGCGAGCGCGGGAATCTCGCCCCCTGACAGCACGTAGTCGCCGATCGACACCTCGATATCCACGTCGCGCTCCATGAGCCGCTCGTCGATGCCCTCGTAACGGCCGGCCAGCAGCACGAGCCCCGGCCGCCCGGCCAGATCGCGCGCCGTGTCCTGGTCGAACAGCCGCCCCTGCGGGCTCAGAACGACCACGGGGCTGCCTGCCGGCAGCGCCTCGCGCGCGCGACCCAGAGCCTCGCGCAGCGGCGCGACCTTCATCACCATGCCCGGCCCGCCGCCGTAAGGCCGGTCGTCCACGGTGCGGTGCGCATCCTGCGCGAACTCGCGCGGATCGATGGTCGTGAGCCGCAACAGACCGCGCTGCACGGCGCGGCCGATGACCCCCCACTCGAGCACCGCCTCGATCATGCGGGGGAACAGGGTGACGACCGCGATCTGCATGCGTCCCCGCTCAGAAATCCGGGTCCCAGTCGACCTCGATCACGCCCGCCTCGAGATCGACGGAGCGGATCACGCTGCCGCGCAGGAACGGAATCAGGCGCTCCCGGCCGTTCTTCACCACCAGCACGTCGTTGGCGCCCGTCGCCAGCAGGCGGTCGACATGTCCGAGCGCCACGCCCTGCGCCGTCACGACCTCGAGGCCGACCAGGTCGACCCAGTAATACTCGTCCGCCCCGCCCGCCGGCAGGCGCGAGCGCGGCACGGCGATTTCGGCGCCGACCAGCGCCGCGGCCGCGTCGCGGTCATCGACGCCGGCGAGCTTGGCGATGACCCCGCCGCCGTGGCGGCGCCCCGCCTCCAGCGCCTGCTCGCGCCAGCTGCCGCGGCGGCCGATCTGCCAGGGCCCGTAATCGAGGATGCGCTCGCGGGGCTCGGTGGCGGAGTGGACCCTGATCCAGCCCTTCACACCGTAAACGCCGGCGATCGTCCCCAGCACCACTCGCCGCTCCGTGTCCGCCACCGGCGCTCCGCCGCGGCCGGCCGGGCCGCGTTACGAGGCCCCGGCGGGCTTCTCGCTGCTGTCGCCGTCGTCTGCGCCCTGCTCAGGACTTGCTTCCGCGTCCTGCTTCGGGCTTTCCGCCTGTGCCGGGCCGGCTTTCACATCCTGGGCCGGGCTCGGCTCGGCGCCAGGATCCGCGTCGGCCGGCGGCCCCTGGTCAGCGGCCGAACGCCGGCTTCGGGCCGGTTTCGCGGACGCGGTGTCGCCCTTGCGCGCGCTGTCCAGCAGCTTGGCAACCCGCTCGGACGGCCGCGCGCCCTGACCGATCCAGTAGTCCGCGCGGGCGACGTCGATGCGCAGGCTCTCCTCGCCGGGGACGGCGACGGGCCGGAAGAAGCCGAGCCGCTCGATGTAGCGGCCGTCGCGGCGGTTGCGGCTGTCGGTCACCACGAGGTGATAGAACGGGTATCCGCGTGCGCCGCCGCGGGAAAGACGAATCGTGACCATGGTCGTGAGCTGTCCTGGGCGCCGGCCGGGCGAAGCAAACCGCGCATTTTACTGGAAATCTTTCTAAAGTGAACGGGAAAAAGGGGGACATTCCTGATTTCCGCCGGCGAGGAAAAAGGGACATTCCTGATTTCCGGCCGCGCCGGCGCGCGCTCAGACCGCTTCGGTGGAAATTAGGAATGTCCCCTTTTTCCCCCGCCGAGGGTGCGCATGAGCTGCGCCATGCCGCCCCGCGAGGCCTTCTTCATCAACTTCTGCATGCCGAGGAATTGCTTGAGCAGGCGGTTGACGTCCTGCACCTGCGTGCCGGAGCCCGCCGCGATCCGGCGCCGCCGCGAGCCGTTGATGGTTTTCGGAAAGCGACGCTCGCCGCGGGTCATCGAATTGATGATCGCGATCTGGCGCACGACCTCGCGGTCGTCGGGTTGCCGCTGTGCGCCTTGCGGAAGCTGCATGCCGGCCGGCAGCTTGTCGAGCAGCGCGCTTAAGCCCCCCATCGCGAGCATCTGCTCGAGCTGGCACTTGAGGTCGTCGAAATCGAAGCCCTTGCCGGTGCGCAGCTTGCCGGCGAGCCGGTCGGCCTGCTCGCGATCGACCTTCTGCTGCACGTCCTCGACGAGGCTCAGCACGTCGCCCATGCCGAGGATGCGCGAGGCCATGCGCTCGGGATGGAAGGCCTCGAGCGCGTCGGTCTTCTCGCCGACGCCGAGAAACTTGATCGGCTTGCCGGTCACGGCGCGCACGGACAGCGCCGCGCCGCCGCGCGCATCGCCGTCAGCCTTGGTGAGCACGACGCCGGTCAGCGGCAGCGCTTCGCCGAAGGCGCGCGCAGCGTTGATCGCGTCCTGGCCGGCCATGCTGTCGATGACGAACAGGGTCTCGACCGGCGCCGCGGCCGCGTGCACCTCGCGCACCTCCTGCATCATGGCGCTGTCGACGTGCAGGCGGCCGGCGGTGTCGATGATGAGCACGTCGGCGAGCCGCCGCCGGCTCTCGGCGACGGCGGCGCGCGCGAGCTCGGCGGGCTTCGCACCCGGCGCGCCCGGGACGAACGCGGCGCCGACCTGGCCGGCGAGGGTTTCGAGCTGGTCGATCGCCGCAGGACGGTAGATGTCGACACTGGCGAGGAAAACGCGCTTTCGCTCGCGCTCGATGAGCCGCCGCGCGAGCTTGGCGGCCGTGGTGGTCTTGCCCGAGCCCTGCAGCCCGGCGAGCAGGATCACGGCGGGCGGCTGCGCGCGCAGATCGAGCCCGCTCGATGCCTCGCCCATGACGCGCACGAGCTCGTCGTGGACGATTTTCACGAGCGCCTGCCCAGGAGTCAGGCTGCGCGCCACCTCGTCGCCCAGCGCCCGCGTGCGCACGTCCTCGATGAACGACTTGACGACCGGCAGCGCGACGTCGGCCTCGAGCAGCGCCATGCGGATCTGGCGCAGGGTGTCGCGGATGTTGTCTTCGGTCAGGCGGCCGCGTCCGCGCAAGGATTGTGCGGCTTGGCTCAGCCGCCCACTGAGGTTCTCGAACATGGCGTGCGGAGCGGTTTGGGCGAGGCGCCCATTGAAGCACACGATCCCACGGCGGGAAACCGCAGCGCCGAATTCATTCGGCCGCGAC
>DATLFD010000065.1:0-3696 GCA_035524935.1 Gammaproteobacteria bacterium
GCCGTCGCGATCGCGCACGATCAGAATGCGCTCGCGGCCGATCTCCCGGGTGAGAAACGAGCCCGGCTCGGGCAGGTCTTCGTCGCGGCCGATGCATAGCCAGTGACGGGCGAACAGCTCGGACTGCTCGAGCGCATGCAGCGCCTGCGACGTATAGAACGCGGCCGGCAGCGCGCGTGCACGGGCGCGCTCGAGGCGGGTCGGGTCGAGACTCCCCGCGAGCGGCAACTCGGATTCGAAAGACATGCAGCGCTTTCCTGCCGACTAGACCCGGGCGGGCGCCCGGCTGCGTGCCTTTTTACCACGATATGCACGTCATTTCCGTATCGTGGACAGCTCAGAGTCGGTAATGACGGGGCGGGTCCTTCGCCTGCAGCACCGGCCGGTCGGCGGCAAAGGGCGCGAGCTCCGGGGCCGGTGCCCGCCCGGCGGCCAGGCCTGCCAGCATGCGGCCGATCCAGGAGGCGAATTTGAAGGCATGGCCGGCACCCACGGTCATGAAGACGTTGTCGTGTCCGGGCACGGCGCCGACGATGAAATCCCGGTCCGGGGGCAGCGTGTACAGGCAGGTACGCGTCTGCAGGATGGGGCCCACCGCGCCGGGCAGGCAATGCGCCAGGAACCGGCTCAGCCTGCGCTCCATGTCACGGTCGGGCTCGAAGCCGCGCGAGTCCGCCGTCACCCGGCGGCCGCCGGCGTCCTGCGCGGCCTTGAGGCCGTGGTCGCCGAACACGGGGAAACCGTAGAAGCAGGGATCGTCCAGCCAGATCCAGATCGGGAAGCAGCCGGGGGCGAACGCCGCGGCGTTGAACGTCATGTAATAGCTGACCTGCTCCTGCGTCACCTCCAGCGGCAGGTTGACGCCCAGATGGCCGAGCAGGCCGTTGCACCACGGTCCCGCCGCGAGCACCAGGGAACGGGCGGCGAACCACGTGGTATCCGCGCGCACGCGCACTTCGCCGTCGCGAGCCTCGATCGATTGCACCGGGGTGTTTTCGCGCAGCTCCGCACCGTGCGTGCGTGCCATGCGCCGGTGGGCCGCATTGGCTTTCGACGCCATGACCAGTCCGCCCTGCGGCTGATAGAGCCCGTGCACGTCCTCGCCGAGACGGAATTGCGGCCAGCGGCGCATGATGCCGCCGGCATCGAGGTACTCGAATTCGATGCCCGCGCTGCGCATGCTCTCACGGTGCGGCTCGATCCCGGTCGTGCTGTCCTGGGGCGCGAAGTCGAGGCCGCCGGTGACGAGCACGAGCGCCTCGCGCGCATCCTCCTCCACGAGCGTCCAGGTGGCGTAGGCGTCGCGCGTGAGCCGCACGTAGGCGGGCGTATGGTAGGAGTGCCGGATGATGCGCGAATGGTCTTCAGAGCTGCCGCGCGAGTGGCCGAGCTCGAATTGCTCGAGCCCGAGCACGCGGCCACCGCCGTCGCGCGCGAACCAGTAAGCCGCGGCGCTGCCGAGCCCGCCGAGGCCGATGACGATGCAGTCGTATTCGTCGCGAGTCATCTTGCGAGAGGCGGGCTCAGGTCGGCGCGGAATGGGGCACGGCGCCATGATACTGCGCCTGTGGATGCGTGCAC
Organism: Gammaproteobacteria bacterium; assembly: GCA_035524935.1. GTDB lineage: Bacteria > Pseudomonadota > Gammaproteobacteria > Steroidobacterales > JACDCP01 > JACDCP01. Next base: position 1,582 of record DATLFD010000065.1, read on the forward strand.
TGCTGCTGCCGCTGACCGGCCGGGCCGTGTGCGGTCCCGGCCTGAAAGTTGCATGAATGCCGGGCGGTCACGTTGGCGCGCGAACGGATCAGCAATGTTCGCGCTTTCACGTGCCGGAGAGGAACGACATGCTGAAGCTCTACACCATGCCGGGCGCGTGCTCACTGGCCTCACATATCGCCCTGATCTGGGCGGACGCCTCGTATGAGCTCGAGGTGCTGGACCGCGGCCAGACCAAGAGCGAGGCCTATTTGAAGCTCAATCCCAAAGGCGTCGTGCCGACTCTGGTGCTCGACGACGGCCGGGTCATCACCGAATCGCTGGCCGTGCTTCTCTATATCGCCGAGCGCTTCCCGCAGGGCCGGCTCGGCGGCGCCGGCGATATCTATGAACGCGCAATGCTCAACGAGGTCATGGCCGAGCTGGTCAGTGAGTTTCACAAGGCATTCGCGCCGGTTTACAATCCCGGGCGCTTCGTGACCCGGGATGCCCTGCACGACGACGCGAAACAGGCCGCCTTCAAGCGCATCGACGAGCAATATCGGCGCTTCAATAAAAGGATGGCGGGACGCGACTGGATTCTCGACCATCGCACGGTGGCGGATCCGTATCTTTACGTATTGGCGAGCTGGGCCGGCAAGACGCCGAAGAAAATCGACAAGTATCCCGGGCTGTCGAAGTTCAAAGCGCGGCTGGATGCCGACGAAGGCGTGAAGCGCGCGCTCGCGGAGCAGAAGAAAACGTCGAGCTGACTCGGGCGAAGTGCATGGCGGCGGGCAGTCTTACCGCGCCGCGCGGAGTGGCTGGCGCACGCGGCCTCGATCGCGACGGAGAAGAACAATGGCGCCAGCGACGCAAAATGCTCCCCCGCTCGTCAAGGTCATCGGACGGCGTGGTTCGGCCGAGGCCTCGGCAATCCGCGATTTCCTTTCGCAGCGACGTGCCATTCAAATGGGTCGAACTCGGGAACGACGATGACGCACGCACGGTCGCCGACTGGCTGTTCATCTGCATCGGCGGGGAGCCGCAATCGGATTGGGCGGAAGAGGTCGGCGTCATGCGTGACGAGGGCGGCTATATCAAGACCGGTCCCGACCTGTGGTGTGGAGTGCAGCGGCCGGCCAATTGGCCGCTCGACCGGAATCCCTATAATCTGCAAACGAACTTTCCCGGCCTCTTTGCGGCGGGAGATGTCCGCCACGGCTCGGTGAAGCGATGCGCCTCCGCGGTCGGCGAAGGCGCCATGGCGGTGGCATTCGTGCATCGCTATCTCGCCAACGGCTGACCGGGGCTTGTGAGCCATTAGCGGCGCGGCCCCGCGGCTGACGGCGCGCGCGAATCGACACGCGATTGCGATATGCTTCGCGCCCATGCCGCCGGTCATATCGATCTCCAATCTGACCAAGACCTATGCCTCGGGCCTGCAGGCGTTGAAATCGGTCGACCTCGAAATTCGCAAGGGAGAGATCTTCGCGCTGCTCGGACCCAACGGGGCCGGCAAGACGACGCTGATCAGCATCGTCTGCGGAATCGTCATGGCAACGGAAGGGACGGTGATCGCCGACGGTCACGACATCGTGCGCGACTATCGCGCGGCGCGCTCGAAAATCGGGCTCGTGCCGCAGGAGTTGACCACCGATGCGTTCGAGACCGTATGGGCGACGGTGACCTTCAGCCGCGGCCTGTTCGGCCGCGCGCCGGATCCGGCCCTGATCGAGAGGCTGCTCCGCGACCTGTCGCTGTGGGACAAGCGCAACAGCCGGATCATGACCCTGTCTGGTGGCATGAAGCGCCGCGTGATGATCGCGAAAGCGCTTTCGCACGAACCCGAGATCCTGTTTCTCGACGAGCCGACGGCCGGCGTGGACGTGGAGTTGCGCCGCGACATGTGGGCGCTGGTCCGCGGCCTGCGCGAGAACGGCGTGACTATCATCCTGACCACGCACTACATCGATGAGGCCGAAGAAATGGCCGACCGGGTGGGGGTGATCAACAAGGGTGAGCTGATCCTCGTCGAGGAGAAGACCGAGCTCATGAAAAAGCTCGGCAAGAAACAGCTGACGCTCAATCTGCAGGCGCCGATGACGGCGATTCCGGCTGCGTTGGCGGAATGGC
>DATLFD010000066.1:0-5637 GCA_035524935.1 Gammaproteobacteria bacterium
CTCTGCGCGCCCTGCAAAGCGACCGCACCGGAAATCGCACGGAAGCGGTCGATCATCTGCGCCGGGCTGCGACTTCAAAGGACTTCGACGCTTATTTCATGCGCCATATGATCCTCTTCGATCAGGCTCTGCGCGCGTGGCCGCAGCAATCGACCCCCGAGCGCTTCGTCATGACGATCGGATTCGCTGCCGGCGTGGCGGCCCAGAACGTCGATATCCTGGCAACCTGTCGGCAACGCGGGGCATCGGACCTCGAGTGGCGTCACCAGTGCCTGCAATTCGGATCGGCCATGGAACGCCATGCCCGAACCGAGATGACGAGCCTTCTTGGCCTGGCCATGCAGGTGGCCATGCTCGAGCTGGGCCGCGACACGGACGCGCTCGCCGAAGCGCGGGCGCGCAGGGAGGCGCGGCGCGCGCACTCTCGCACCTATGACCGCGTGACTGAGTCGATTGACTCTCTGCTCGAGAACGATCGATTCTGGAACGAATATTTCACGTTGTTCGTCAACGACGGCGAGGAGGCTGCACGCGCCTGGGGCGACCAGCGTGCCGGAGAAATTATTTTAAAACAATAGGCTACGCGTTTTTATTCAGGTTTTTTCTGGCTACCGCTCCGGCGCTTCAATCGCCTGCCCGGTGAGCCTCGCCGCCCAGCCTCACTCGCGTATATTCGATCGGCCTCAGCTCGGGGCTGTTCTCCGATAACTGGTACGCCCGATTGATGGCCACGTCCGTAAATTCCTGCCGCGTGCCGCTTCCCGGCCAGTCGATGATCAGTCGATCGATTCGCGCAGCCTGTCCAACCCCGGCTTCCTGCTGCAGGCTCGAGCCGCCGAACGAGCCACCGCTGCCGGCCAGCAGGAACACCGACCGGCGCGTGTTTCCCTCGCTGATCTGCAATTCGATGCGCGCCCCGACGCCGAAACGGTTGGCCTTGTCGCCCCGAAGCCTGAGCACGACCCAGCCGGCGTCGTTGCCGGGATTCTCCAGCAGGGCGTTCGGCGCATCGTCGCCCGGAAAGAACCCGCCGAGCTGGTGAAAAAGGTCAATGTCGCCGTCGTTGTCGATGTCTCCGAAGGCCACGCCATGTCCCTTCTGCAGGTGGCCGAAGCCACCGGAAAACGTCACATCGACGAACCGCTTGCCCTGGTCGTTACGGTACATCGCGTTCGGCACCTGAGATTCGAGCCCGGGCTCGCCGGTGCCCAGAAAGAAATCGGGCCAGCCGTCGTTGTCCAGGTCGCCGTAATTGGCGCCCATCGGCAGGTGAGGCCGCCGCAGGCCGAGTTCGCCGGACACCTCGGTGAACGTGCCGCCGTCGTTGCGATACACCATGGCTTCCCACGGCGCCGACTGCGGATTGAAAAACGAGGCCATGACGCGGGCGGGTGCATTGCTGAAGTCGGCGGCGAAGATGTCCAGCCAGCCGTCGTTGTTGTAGTCGAAAAACCAGGTCGCGAAGCTGCGTAACTCGGGCTCGGTCACGCCGAGCTCGGGCGCCACGTCGGTGAACTTGCCGTTCCCGTCATTGCGATACAGACGGTTGGCAGCATTGTGAGTCGAGACATACAGATCTACGCGGCCATCGTTGTTGTAGTCGCCCCACGCGGCACCCTTCGAATAGCGATGGTTCGCCACGCCGGCAGCCGCCGCGACGTCCGTGAACGTGCCATCGCCGTTGTTGCGAAAGAGCTGCGACGGATGCGCGTCGACGCCGTTGCCTTCGTTGGCGACGAACACGTCGAGATCACCGTCGTTGTCGTAATCTGCCCACGCAGCGGCCTGCGTTGGATACGACACGTCGGCCAGGCCCGCCGCACGTGTCACATCGACGAACCGGCCCGCTTCCGCGTTCAGGTCGTTGCGCAGCAGGGAACTGCGGATCTCGCCGTCGTCGAGCAGCCAGCCGCCGCGCAGCACCAGTATGTCGAGATCGCCGTCATTGTCGAAATCCGCGTGCACGGCGTTGAGCCCGCCGAGCTGGCCGTCGAGGCCCCAGCGCCTGGTGACATTCTCGAAGCCGCCCCGGCCGTCGTTTCGAAACGCCTTCATCTCGCCGCAGGGATGGGCGGTCGTGCTGACCAGATCGAGGAAGCCGTCGCCGTCGAAATCGTCCATGATCGCGGCGCCGGCGAGATCCACCGCATTGACGCCGAGATCCGCCGCCCTGTCCCGCCAGGGGATCATTTCGCCGGGCGACGTCAGCGCATCTTCGGGGAGACGGAAATACTCCGGCACCCCCTGCGGGTGATCGCCGGAAATCATGCGGGCGAGGTTGAGCAGCCATACGACGGCAGGCGTCGGCTGCTCGAGCTCGAGGATTTCCAGCGCGGCGTCGCCCGCCTTGCGCGCCTCGGCGGGGAGCTTATGCACACCGGCCGGCTTGAGCGGCAGCAGGCACATGTCCGCGCCCGGATGCATGATGCAATTCTGATCCTCAGCGGCCTGCAGGTGTGCCACCATGACGAGCTTCAGCGTTGCGGCGCGCGCCCGCGCGGCGGCCGTATCGCGTTCGGGTTTCGGCCCTGCCAGGCCTGCCATGAGCGCGAGCGATTCGTCGAACGCCGCAACGGCGTCCAACGCTTCGCCGGCCTTCAGCAGCGCGACGCCTTCCGCGGTCTTGAGCGCGCTCCGACGCTGCGGCGGCAGGCCGGGCTCCTGTAACGCCGCGCGCGCGTTCCGCAGGGGTTGTTGCCCGTAGTATTCCTGGTCGCTGTTGCGCAACGCACGGCAGACCGCTTCGAACTCGGCTCTCGTCTGCTGCACGGTCGGGTGGACGCTATCGGCGCCCGCCGGGGCGGACAGCGAGGCGAAGAAACATGCGGCAACAGAATACAGACCGCGGCGGCACATGATCCGGGGCATGTCGCGCGATTCTACAGGGTCGTCAGGCGTGCGCGCGGCGCGCCGTCGCCCATCAATCCGGCTCGGGCAGCCGTTGCGGCTTCTCGAGGAAGCCCGCCCAGGGATCGTTCTTGAGAGCGGCCAGACGTTTCGGCACCGTGCGTATGTCGTAGGCGCTGCTCGATTTCAGGCCGGACAGCTCGCTCCAGCGCAGCGGCACGGCGACCGGCGCGCCTGGGCGCGCGCGTGACGAATAATTGACGATGCTGGTCGCGCCGCGCGCGTTGCGGAAGTGATCGATGAAAATCTTGCCGTGCCGTTTGGCCTTGGTCATGGTCGCCACATAGCCCGCCGGGTCGTCCGCCGCGATGCGTCCGGCGAAGTCCTTTGCGAAGCCGCGCATCCGATCCCAGCTGTATCGCGGCTCGATCGGCACCACCACGTGCAAGCCCTTGCCGCCGCTCGTGCGGACATAGCTTTCGAGCTCGAGTGCCTTCAGGCGCTTGCGCACGTGCCGTGCGGCGGCGATGACGCGCTGCCAGGCGACGTCCGGGGCCGGATCGAGATCGAATACGACATAGTCGGGCGTGTCCAGGCTCTGCTCGCGCGCGGGCCAGGGATGCAGCTCCAGGGTGCCGAACTGAATGAGCGAAATCAGGCCGGCGAGGTCGTGGATGACGAGATAGGTCTTGGTGGCGGATTTTTCCTTGATCTGCACGCCATGCACGGCCGGCGGCAGGCCCTCCGTCAGGTGTTTCTGATAGAAGCACTGTTTTGCCCGCCCTTGCGGGCATCTCACGATCGACAGCGGCCGGCCCGCGAGCCAGGGCAGGATCCAGTCGGCGACGCTCACGTAATATTCCGCGAGCTCTTTCTTCGTGACCCCCTGCTCCGGAAAGATCACCCGCTCGGGGTTGCTGAGCCTGACGCCCGCGACGACCGCCTGGCCCTTCGCCGCCCTGCCCTTCGCCGCCCTACCCTTCTTCGCCACAGCCGGCGCTTTCGCGGCCTGCGCATTGGCGGCGGGTTTCGCCGTTTCGCGCACCACCTGCGCCGCAGGCTTGTCCTCGCGCAAACCATGAAACACCGGGTGACGCAGATGCCCGTCGCGGGTCCAGCCCGAGAAGCTCACTTCGCAGACCAGCTCAGGGCGGCACCAGTGGATCTCGCGGCCCCGCGGCGGCTGCCTGAACGCGCTTTTTTTCGCCTCGAGCCTGGCGAGTCTGGATTTGAGCTCGGCGAGCGAGCTGTCGGTGAAACCGGTGCCGACTCGCCCCGAGTAGATCAGGTCGTCACCCTCGTAATAGCCGAGCAGGAGCGCGCCGAAGCCCTGCCGCGAGCCTTGCGGATCGGTGAACCCGCCGATGACGAACTCCTGGCGCAGTGAGCACTTGATTTTCAGCCAGTCCCGGTTGCGTCGCGACTGATAGGTCGCATGGACACGCTTCGAAACGATGCCTTCCAGGCCGAGCTTGCACGCCTGCGCCAGGCACTCGTCGCCGTGGCCCACGATGTGATCGCTGTAGCGCAGCGAATCGCTCGGCCGCTCTGCAAGCAGGCCAGCCAGCCAGAGCTTGCGGTCGATGAGCCGCGCGCCGCGCAGGTCCGCGCCGTCTGCGAACGGGAGATCGAAGGCATAGAGCACGAGCGCCGACGTGTCCTGCTCGTGCAGCGCATTCTGCAGCGCCTGGAAATCGCTGACCCCGCTGCCGTGGAGGGCGACGAGCTCGCCGTCGACCAGCGCATGTTCCGTGTCCAGGGCACCGATCGCCTCCGCCAGGGCCGGCAGCCGCTTCGTCCAGTCCTTGCCGTTGCGGGACAGCAGCCGCACGCTGCCCCCGGACTTGCGCGCCAGCAGCCGGTAGCCGTCGAACTTGATTTCATGCAGCCAGTCCGCGGAGGTGGGCACCTGCGCCCGCAGCGTGGCGAGCTGCGGGGTGAATGACGCCGGCGGCTTGCCCGGCCGTGCGCCTTCGATGCCTGCCGCCGCCGCTTCAGGCCGGTGAGTGCCTGCATTGCGGCCGCGCGCAGTTTTTTGGGCCGAAGCCTTGCCGCGAGCCGGCTTCTTGGGCGCGCTTTTCTTCGCTGCGGCTTTCTTTCGCACCGGCCTCCGGGCGCCCTTCGCTGCACGCCTGGGCCGGCGCTCTTCGATGGACTCGATCTCGCCGACCCCGTGCGGAGCGAGCGCGACGATATCGTCGGTCGAGGCATGCTCGTCGCCTTTCTTGATGAGCAGCCAGTTCTCGTCGCCGCGCCCCTTCATGCGCACGAGCGACCATGCGCCCCGCAGCTTCTCGCCGTGCAGCTCGAAGCTCAGCTTCCCCTCAGCGTAACCCTCGCGAGGATCGCCCTCGGGTATCCAGGTGCCGCGGTCCCACAGCATCACCTGGCCACCTCCGTATTCGCCCTCGGGAATCTCGCCCTCGAAATCCCCGTAGCTCAGCGGGTGGTCCTCGACGTGCACGGCGAGGCGCTTCTCGGCGGGATCGGTGCTCGGACCTTTCGGCACCGCCCAGCTCTTGAGCACGCCGTCCAGCTCGAGCCGGAAATCGTAGTGCAGGCGGCGGGCGGCGTGCTTCTGGATCACGAACCGGAATTTGCCGCGACCCCGCCCTTTCTTGCCCGAAGGCTCTTTGGTGCGCTTGAAATCGCGCTTGGCGCGATAGGTGTCGAGGGTCATGTTCGTGCGCTGCCCGCGCCACGGCGGCTGCCGCCTTTCTGTTGCCCCATGCAAGCCATGTGCCACCCGGAGGCATGTTTCTTGCTGTCGCGAAGTCGAGGCAGCGTGCA
>DATLFD010000067.1:0-24875 GCA_035524935.1 Gammaproteobacteria bacterium
CATCACACGGTGCAGTGGAAGCGCATCGTCGCCGTGGGCCTGATCCTTGCCGGAGCGATCGCGGCCAACATACTGATCGCATTCCCGGCCGCCGGACTGTGGCTGGCGATCGTCGTCGCCGCCTTCTTCACGCGGACTGACTGGAAAGTGGTGCCGGCCTCGCTCAAGGGTAGCCTGTTTCTGATCACGCTCGTGACCTGCGCCTCGCTGATGCCCGTCGAAACCCTGCCGGCGCCGTCCTGGCAGACGGCGTTCGGCCTGGGCTGGGTGTCGGCGGTGTTCGACAATATTCCGCTGACCAAGCTGGCGCTGGACCAGGAGGGATACGACTGGGGTGTGCTCGCTTATGCCGTCGGCTTCGGCGGGTCGATGATCTGGTTCGGCTCCTCGGCGGGAGTTGCGCTGTCCGTCATATTCCCCGAGGCCCGGTCGGTCGGCGCCTGGATCCGGCGGGGCTGGCATGTCGCGGTCGGGTATGCCATCGGCTTCTTCGTGCTGCTCGCGGTCTGGGGCTGGCATCCGACCGCGATTCCGTGACCCGGGGCCGCGCGAATGTCATTCGGCGCGCATTCGAGCGCAGGCTCATCCCGCCAGCTCGCGCAGCCGCCGCTCGATGAACCGTCGCTCGGGCTCCTGCCGCGTGAGGTCGAGGGCGCGCTGATAGGACGCTCGCGCGTCCGCCGTTCGGCCCAGACGCCGGCAGAGCTCGGCGCGCGCAGAGTGCGCGAGGTGATAGTCGCCGAGATCGCCGCGGGCGAGGATCGCCTCGACGAGAGCGAGGCCGGCTTCCGGGCCGTCACGCATCGCCACCGCCGCGGCCCGGTTCAGCTCGACGACCGGCGATGGTTCTGCCCGCACGAGCAGGTCGTAGAGGCCGACAATTTCCGCCCAGTCGGTCGCCGTCTCGTCGGGCGCCCCGGCATGCACCGCCGCGATCGCCGCCTGCAACGCGTAGGGCCCGATACTGCGCGACGACAGCGCGCGCTCGAGCAGCGCGGTGCCCTCCGCGATCCGGTCCCGATCCCAGAGCGAGCGATCCTGCTCGTTCAGCAGGACGAGTTCGCCGTCCCGCGAAGTGCGCGCCGCGCGCCGCGATTCGTGCAACAGCATCAGCGCGAGCAGACCGATCGCCTCGGGCTCCGGCAGCAGCTCGACGAGCAGCCTGCCCAAGCGTATCGCCTCGCCGGAAAGATCATGCCGCGTCACTGCCGCGCCCGATGAGGGCGAGTATCCCTCGTTGAACACGAGATAGACGACGTGCAGCACGACGTCGAGCCGATCGAGCAACTGCGCCCGCGGAGGCACTTCGTACGGGATTCCGGCGTCGCGGATCTTCGTTTTGGCGCGCACGATGCGCTGGGCCAGGGTCGGCGCGGCAGTCAGGAACGCGCGAGCGATTTCCTCCGTGGTGAGGCCGCAGACCTCGCGCAGGGTCATCGCCATCTGGGCATCCGGCGGCAGAGCCGGATGGCAGCAGGTGAAGATCAGCCGCAGCCGGTCGTCCTCCAGGCCCTCGTCGTCCGCTGCTGCGGGATCGCCCGCACTGGCGTACAAATGATCGGCGAGCTCGGCCTGCGCGGCGTCGAAGCGCGCGCGCCGGCGCAGGCCGTCGATGGCCTTGAAGCGGCCCGCCGACACCAGCCAGGCGCGCGGGCTGTGCGGCATGCCGTCCCGCGGCCATTGCTCCAGCGCCGCGGCGAATGCGTCGTGCAAGGCCTCTTCGGCGAGGTCGAAATCACCGAGCAGGCGGACCAGCGTCGCGAACACGCGGCGCGATTCGGCCCGATAGACCGCATCCACCGCCTCGCTCCCGGGTTTCGGTTTTTCGGTTCTGGTGCCGGGTTTAATTTGTTCGGTTATTGGCGCAGTCCTCGGGCGAGCGACGCCGCTTCACACATTGTGCACCAGGCGCCGCGCGTGGTGGTCGAGCAACTCGAGCGCGAGCTCGACCTCCTCGAGGTGGGTGCGAAAGTTCAGCACGGCGAGACGCAACGTGAACCGGGCGTCGAGCTGCGTCGAGGAGATGAAAACCCTGCCGTCCTTCTGCATGGCGGCGACGAGCCTGCGATTGAACGCGTCGGGATCGCCTCGCGCGGGCCGGTAGCGATAGGTGACGACGGAGAGGTCGGGCGCCGGCCCGACTTCCCACTCCGGCCGCTCGCCGAGGCGCGCGTGGAAGTGACGGGCGAGCAGCAGCTTTTCCTCGAGCGCGGCGCGAAATGGCGCGAGCCCGAACAGCTTGAGCGGCAGCCACAGCCGCAGACCGCGAAACGGGCGGCTCAGCTCGGGCGAAAGATCGGCCGGCGAGAGCTCGACGTCCGAGCGCTTTGCATCCTGCATGTAGTCCGCGCGATAGCGGTTCGCCGCGGCGAGGTGTTCGCGGTCGCGCACCAGCAGCGCGCCGCTGCCGAAAGGCAGAAACAGTCCCTTGTGCGGATCGATCACCGTCGAATCCGAATGCGCAATGCCGGCGAGCCGCCGCCGGCCCGGCTCGCAAAGCAGGAACGCGCCGCCGTAAGCTGCGTCGACGTGGAGCCACAACCCTTCGGCCGCGGCGATCTCGGCCAGGGCGCCGAGCGGATCGACGGCGCCGACGTCGGTGCTGCCGGCCGTGGCGACCACGAACCAGGGCTCGAGCCCGGCGCGGCGGTCGGCCACGATCCCGGCAGCCAGCGCGTCTGCGTCCATGCGTCGGTGGCCATCGACCGCGACGATGCGATGCACGCATTCCTCGAGGCCGGCGATCCTGAGCGCTTTGTGCACGGAATGATGCGACTGCTGGCTGAGGTAGACGACGTGGCGCGGCAGATCGGCGGCCCGCACACCGCGCGCGTCGCGTGCTGCGACGATGGCGCTCAGGGTGGCGATACTGCCGCCGGAGGTCAGGTCGCCGCCGCTGGTTTCGGCGGGGTAGCCGACGAGCGCCGCCAGCCAGTCGAGGATCTGCACCTCGAGGCGCACCGCGCCCGGCGCGGCGAAAAACACGCCGGCGTAACGATTGGTCACGTCGGCGAGAAAGTCGCCCAGCGCCGACGGATAGAGACCGCCGCCCGGTATATAGCCGAAGGCGCCCGGCGAGGCGGGGTTGATGCCCGGCGTATCGACTTCCCGCGCCAGGATCGTCAGCACGTCCCCGATGTCGGTCGGCTGCTCGGCAAAAGCCTGCGCAAGCGCGCCCGCGCGATCCCCGAACCCGGGCCGATAGGCCGGCAGCTCGCCCAGGCGTTCCAGAAACTGCTCCGCGTAGGCGTGCACGGCCTCGTGCCACCGCGCGCGCTGCGCCGCATCGGGATCGAGCCTGCGCGCTACCGCTTCAAGGTGCCGGATTCCGGCATTTCGGTTATTTCCAGCCAAGGTGCCGGGTTTCGATATTTCGGTTATTTGAGGCCGGTTCGAGGAGAAATGCCAATGGCAATCAAACCGCGATTCGGCGATGTTCGGGTTGGAAAGACGCTCAACCGGACAGTTCGGGCTCGTCGCAAGGGCGGCAAATTATAGGACAAGTTCCAGCGCAGGAGGGCAAGGATGCCCAGACCCCCGCGGATTCACGTCGATGGCGGTTTTTACCACGTCATACTTCGCGGCAATCATCGCGAGGATATTTTTTTCTCAGCCTCCGACCGCCAACGGTTCGCTCAACTCGTTGCAGAGACGATCGATCGCTTCCGCATGCGCGTCCATGCTTACTGCTGGATGACCAATCACGTCCACTTGCTGATGCAGGTCGGCGAAATTCCGCTCGGCCGGGCATTGCTGCGTATCGCCAGCCGATATGCTCGCGAGGCGCAGCGCCGACGGGTAACTACCGGACATCTGTTCGAGCGCCGATATCGGGCGATACTCGTCGACGCCGACTGTTATTTCCTGGAGCTGATTCGATACATTCATCTCAATCCGGTGCGCGCTGGCCTGGTCGCGGACCCGGAAAACTACAGGTGGAGCGGGCATCGAACCTTGCTAGGCCTGGAATCGACGCCCTGGCTGACGACGCACTTCGCCCTCGATTACTTCGGCGTCGACCTGGCCAGCGCCCGCCAGGCATATCGCTGCTTCGTGCTGTCAGGCCTCGGCATTGACGCCGGCGAAGAATTGTCCCGGGGTCGGATCGACGAGCCCAGAGTGCTGGGAGACGATCGATTCATGGCCGGCGTGCTGATGCATTCGCGTCCGGCCGGCGGATATTCGATTGAAGCGCTCACCGAAAAGATATGCCGGCTGCACGGCGCCGATCCGGCCGCGCTCATCCAACCGGGCCGCCGGCGACAGCCCGCCAGGTTGCGCGCGCTGGTGATTCATCACGCTCTCGACCGGCGCATTGCCACGCTCCGCGAGCTGGCCCGCCACTTCGGCCGCAGCGCCTCGACACTCTCGGAAACCCTGGGTCACTACCGCCGCACCGAGCCCGCGCTGTTCACCAGGCCCCTGGACATTCCTTAACCGAATTTTCGAACCCCGGCACCGGTAGTTCGGTTATTCCGATTCCGGACACGGGGTTTCGTTTCCGGACACTGCATAAGGGTCGGTTGCGCCTGGAAGGCCCGGATTCGCTGGGTCTGGTGCCTGGCACGCGCCCTGCAATGTGGCGAGGCATGGACATCGTCCGGGACGACCTGAAACGCAAGCGCCGGCGGCAGCGCTGGAGCTATTCGGCCGGCGTGGCCGGCGCCGTGGCGGCGCTCGGCCTGTTCCTGGCGATGCTCGAGCCCGCGGCGCCGTCCGTGGAGCGCACCGCGCTCTATATCGACACGGTCGAGCGCGGCGACATGCTGCTCGAAGTGCGCGGGCCCGGCGTGCTGGTGCCGCGCGAGATCCGCTGGATCGCCGTGGCCAGCGAGGCGCGGGTGGACCGAGTGCTGGTCAAGCCGGGCGCCGTGGTCACGGCCGATACGGCGCTCGTCGAGATGAGCAATCCCGAGCTCGCGCAGGACGTTGCAGAAGCGCGCGCCGAGGTGACAGCGGCGGAGGCCGACTACGCGGCGCTGCAGGTGCAGCTCCAGTCGCAGGTGCTCGATCAGCGCGCCACGCTCGCCGCCGCGAATTCCGATTACGAGGGTGCGCGCCTGCAGGCCGAGGCACAGGCCGAGCTCGCCGGCGCGGGGATCATTCCGGCCATCGAGTTCCGCCGCGACGAGCTCGCGGCCGAGCAGCTCGGCGTCCGTCTGGACGTGGAGCGCGAGCGCGTCCAGTACATACAGGACTCGGTGACCGCGCAACTGCGCGCGGCGCGCGCGCGGCTGGAGCAGCAGCGGCAGAATCTGACGCTGCGCGAGGAACAGTACGCCAACCTGGAGGTCCGCGCCGGCATCGACGGGGTGCTCCAGGCCTTGGAGGTCGAGGCGGGCCAGCGCGTGACGTCGGGCACGAACATCGCGCGGATCGCCCGTCCCGACGAGCTCATGGCCGAGCTGCGTGTCGCCGAGACCCAGGCCAAGGACATCCGCCTCGAGCAGCCGGTCGCGATCGACACCCGCAACGGCATCGTCGAGGGCCGCGTGATCCGCATCGATCCGGCCGTGCGCGACGGCACCGTGCAGGTGGACGTCGACATCGTCGGCGACCTGCCCCCGGGCGCGCGCCCGGATCTTTCCGTGGACGGCACCATTCTCATCGAGCGCCTCGACGACGTGCTGCATGTCGGCCGCCCGGCCTACGGCCAGCAAGGCTCGACATTGCGTCTATTCCGCGAGCAGCCGGATGCCGGGGTTGCCCTGCGCGTGCCGGTGACGCTCGGCAAAGTATCCGTCAACCGCGTGCAGGTGCTGACAGGATTGAATGAAGGTGACCGTGTCGTCCTGTCCGATACCTCCCAGTGGGACGACCACGACCGCATCGAACTGAACTGAATCGACAGGGGAAAAGACGATGAGCGACACGCAGCAGGTGCTGATCCGCCTCGACGGAGTGAAGAAGATCTTCTACACGGACGAGGTGGAAACCCACGCGCTCGCCGGAGTGCACGCGGAGATACACAGCGGCGAATATGTCGCGATCACGGGTCCCTCCGGTTGCGGCAAGTCCACGCTGCTCAGCATTCTCGGCCTGCTCGACACGCCGAGCGACGGCAACTACACCCTGAACGGCACCGCAGTGGAAGACATCAATGCCGGCACGCGCGCGCGCATACGCAACAAGGAAATCGGCTTCATTTTCCAGGCATTCAACCTCATCGGCGACCTGACCGTTTTCGAGAACGTCGAGCTGCCGCTGACTTATCGCGAGGGCATGTCACGGAGCGAGCGCAAGGAACACGTGGTGGCTTCCCTGGAGCGCGTCGGCATGTCGCACAGGGTCAAGCATTATCCCGCACAGCTTTCGGGCGGCCAGCAACAACGGGTCGCGGTGGCGCGCGCGCTGGTGGGACAGCCTTCCATCCTGCTCGCAGATGAGCCGACCGGCAACCTCGACTCCAGGAACGGAGACGCGGTGATGAAGCTCCTCGACGATCTCCATGCCGGCGGCGCGACCATCTGCATGGTCACGCATGATCCGCGTTTCGCCGAATGCGCCCAGCGGAGGATCGCATTATTCGACGGCCAGGTCGTCGATGAAGAGACGCTCGAGGCGCTGCACGCGCAGGCACAAACCCGCGCCGGCGCAAATTGAATGTCGAAGCCAGAGGCGTAGATGTGATGCACGCTATCGTCCACGAAATGCGACAAGCCGTAGCGCAGCTCCGGCAGAGTCCGGGCTTCACGGCGCTCGCGGTGGCCATTCTGGGGCTCGGCCTCGGTGCGACGATCTACATGTTCACCGTCGTCAAGGCTTACATGCTGACGCCGCTGCCGTATCCGGACGCCGCTCGTATCATGCACATCGAGCGTGCCAATCCGCTGCACGGCTTCGACAGCCTGGAAGTCACGCAGCACGATTTCGTCGAGTGGCGACATGCGCAGCGGAGTTTCGAGGAGCTGGCCGCCTTCTACCCGGGCACGGTGAACATCTCCGGCGGCGACCTGCCGGAACGATACGACGGCGCGTTCATCGCGCCGTCGGCCTTCGATGTGACCGACGTCGCGCCGCTGCTCGGCCGGGTATTGGAGCCGTCCGACGCCGAACAGGGCGCACCCGCTGTCGTCGTGCTCGGCTTCGACGTGTGGATGAACCGCTACAACGGCGATCCGGAGGTGCTTGGCGACAGCATCCGGGTCAACGGCATCGAATCGGTCGTGGTCGGCGTCATGCCCGCCGGCTTTCGCTTCCCGCTCCAGGAAGCCGTCTGGGTACCGCTCAAGATCGACCTGACGCAATTCGCGCGCGGGCAGGGGCAGACGGTCGAAGTCTTCGGTCGCCTGAAGGCAGGCGTGACGCAGGAACAGGCGCGGAGCGAGTTCGCGAACATTGCAGCCGCGCTCGCCGCACAATATCCGGAAAACGAGAACATCACCACTGTAATCAAGCCTTACCAGGACGAGTACATCCAACCGGAGGCGCGCGCAATGATCGCGACGATGTTCGTCGCCGTGCTGTTCGTATTGATGATTGCGTGCGCGAACGTTGCCAACCTGATTCTCGCGCGCACTGTGGCGCGACGGAAAGACATCGCGCTGCGCGCTGCACTGGGCGCCAGCCGGGGGCGGATCCTCGTGCACGTGCTGACGGAAGGCGTCGTGCTGGCGCTCGCCGGCTCAGTAGTCGCCTACTTCCTCGCGGATATCGGCCTCGATGTCACCGATCGCGCGTTCGTCGCGGCGGATATCCAGGAACCGTTCTGGATCGATCTGGCCATCGACTGGAGGGTGTTGCTGTTCGCGGCCGGCGCAGCGCTTATCGCCGGCGTCATCGCCGGAATCATGCCGGCGTTGCGCGCGATCCGCACGGATGTCAACGAATACCTGAAGGAAGGCGCCAAGGGAAGCGGTGCCTCGGCGTCACGCCTGAGCCGTACGCTGGTCACCTTCGAAATCGCCCTGTCGTGCATCCTCCTGGTCAGTGCCGGGCTCATGATCCGCAGTGTCGTGAACCTGAACGGCCAGCCGCTCGGTATCGAGCACACCAATCTGCTGACGGGCCGCATCGGACTGCCGGAGGCGCAGTACGGCGATCCGGCCGCGCAGCACCGGTTCTTCGAGCAGCTCGTCGAGCGACTGGAATCCGATCCGGGGGTGCTGGGCGCCACGGCGGCGTACTCCTATCCCGGCATGGATGCGTGGACCTTTCCGTATCGCACACGTGAAATGTCGCAGCCTGAAAGCGGGCAGTTGCCGTTCACGAATTACGCGGGCGCGATGGACAACTATGCCGACACGCTCGGCATGCAACTCGTGCAGGGCCGCTGGTTCGATGGCCGCGATCACGCCGACGGCGAGCCCGTCACGGTGATTGACGCCAGGCTCGCGGAGGAAGCGTTTGCAGGCGTCGATCCGGTCGGCAGACAGATCAATATCGGCGACCCGGATGACGCAGACGCCCCCTGGCGCACCGTGATCGGAGTGGTGAACAACGTGCTGCTGGACGAACGTGATGACGTCCCGCGCGGTGCGGCTTTCGTGCCCTCGGCGCAGGATCCGCAACGCTTCATCACCGTGGCCGCGCATACGCGCGGCAATCCCATGGCACTCGCGCAGACCTTGCGAGAGACGGTGCGCTCGATCGATACCGACATCCCGGTCTACTGGCTGCGCACGCTGGACAACTGGGTCTGGGCGGGCAACTTCACGTCGCGCATCGTTTCCACGCTGTTCGGCATTTTCGCCATCATTGCGGTCGTGCTGGCCGCAGCCGGGATCTATGGCGTTCTCGCCTACTCGGTCAGCCAGCGCACCCGCGAGATCGGCGTGCGCCGGGCGATGGGCGCCATCGACGGCCGCATCCTGAGAATGGTGCTGGGCCAGGGACTGGCCCAGCTCGGCATCGGCCTGGCTGCCGGGCTGCTCTGCGCGGTCGGTTTCGCCCGCTTGTTGTCGAGCATGCTGCACGGGGTCACCCCGTTCGATCCGGTCACGCTGGCGGCCGTGGCATTGCTGCTGTTCGCGGTTGCCCTGATCGCATCCCTTCTGCCCGCGCTGCGCGCATTGCGGGTAAATCCCATGCAGGCGTTGCGCTACGAATGAGCGTTGCAGCCGACCCCGGCCATCACGAACAGGAGATGCCCGCGTGAATGCGAAAGTCCTGCTGCGAGGTTTGCGCCGCAGCCCGCGACTGAGTCTTGCCGTGATGTTCTGCATTGCGCTCGGCATGGCGGCGACTGCGACCGTCGCCACGCTCATTGACCTCACCGCCTTTCGCGAACCGCCGTTCCCGCAGGCAGATCGCCTGGTGCGTATCTGGAACGCGGAGCAGGGCGGCCCGCAGCGCGAGGGACTCTCCTACAGGGATTTCGCCGACCTGCGTGAACGGCTGACGGCGCTGGATGCGCTCGAGGGCGCGGCCCGCGCGCGTCTCGTCTGGCACCGCGCGGACCAACCGGGCAGGCGGGTCGAGGGCGAAGCCGTCACCGCCGGCTATTTCGATCTGCTCGACGTCGCGCCTTACATAGGCCGCATGATGACGCCGGACGAGCAAGCGCGCGGCGACGACGTGATCCTGCTCTCCTACGACACCTGGGGTCGCGAGTTCTCGTACGACGATGGCGTTCTCGGCCGACCGTTGCGCGTGAGTTATCAAAACCAGGGCGAGGATGCCGTGTACACGGTCATCGGCGTGCTGCCGCCGGATTTTTTCGGCACTACCGAAAACGATATGCCGGATCTCGAATTCTGGATCCCCCTGCGGAATTACCTGCTGGACGACCAGCTCGAAGCGCGCTCGGTGCGGGCGATGGTTGCAGTGGGCAGGCTTACGCCGGACGCCACGGTCGCGCAGGCGCAACAGCAGGCGGATGCATTGAACGCGGCGCTCGCCGGCGAATACGACGCCTTCGCGAATGGGCATACGTTCAACGTCGAAGCCTTCGGCGCAAACTGGCGCGAGCCGTTCCGCGACGCCGGCGCTGCGTTCGCCGTCGCTGCCTTGCTCCTGCTGGCGATCGCAGTGGTCAACGTCGCGCTGCTGCTGCTGGCGCAGACGCTCGAGCGGCGCCATGAGCTCGCCGTCCGCGCCGCCCTCGGCGCCGGGCGCATCCAGCTGGTGGGGCAGGTTCTTCTGGAGACCCTGCTGCTGGTCGTTTGCGGGGGCATCATCGGCATGCTGTTCGCGGCGCCGCTGCTGCACTTCTTTCTGCAGCTCGGGGACGTCAACGTGCCCGAGTATCTCGACCCGAAACCCGGTGCTGCCGCGCTGGCGCTGTCGTTCGCGGTCCTGCTGATCGCCGGGTGTGCAGCCGCGTTTTTGCCCGCATGGCATGCCACGCGCGTCGATGCCGCGGAATCGTTGCGCGAGGGTAACGCGAGGTTCGCCGGCTCGGCCCGGGCGAGCCGCCGTGGCGCGAGACTGGTCGCGTTCGAGCTCGCGCTGACACTGGTGCTCATATGCTCCGCGGCGCTGCTCGGGCGTTCGTATCTGCAACTCGGCAGCACCGAGCTGGGATTCGCGACCGAGGATCGCCTGCGCATAGGCCTGTTCATCAATACCGCCGACGTCGCCGACGACGCGGCGCTGCCCGCCTTTTACGCCCGACTGGAGGAACAGCTCCGCGCACAGCCCGGCGTGCGGGACGTCGCGCTGGTGTGGCCGACGCTGCCGATTCTCGCGCCGATCATCGGCCGGCTCGAACACGCGGCCATCCAGAGCGTCGAGCCGGAAGGCCTGAGGGTCAGCAATTACGCGGTAGGCGACCGGTTTTTCACCGCGCTAGATATGCCGCTGCTGGCCGGCCGGGCCTTCGATGCAGCACAAAGCCGTGACGAAACTCCGAGCGCGGTCCTCAGCGAATCGCTGGCGGGCTTGCTCGGGGGGCCGCAACGGGCAATCAACCAGATCGTGCGGCTCAACGGCGCGGAATTCCGCATCATCGGCGTGACCGGGGACGCGAAGATCGGCGGACCCCTGGAAGACGAGCTGCACCGGCACGAAATGTACCTGTCGCTGCGCCAGGTGCCACAGAGAATCGTTTCGCCGATCGTGCATGTCGACGGCGATCCCGCGGATTTCGCCGAGCCGCTGAAGCTGTCGCTGGCGCGCCTGGCGCCTGCTTCCGCGGTCGACTGGGTGGATCCTCTCGATACCTTCATTGCCTGGCTGTACCGGGACAGCGCATTCCGGCTCGCCGTAATCGCCGCGTTCAGCAGCAGCGCGCTCCTGCTTGCGCTGGTAGGCCTTTACGCGGTGCTCTCACAGCAGGTGGTGCGAGCGACCGGCGAAATCGGCATTCGCAAGTCGCTGGGCGCGACCAGTGGGCGCATACAGCGTGACGTGATCCTGCGCGGCTTGCGGACGGTGGTCACCGGGCTGCTCGGCGGCGCCGTGGCCTCGCTCGCGTTCGCGCAGGTGCTCGGAAGCATGCTGCACGGCGTCGGTGTATACGATCCACTGGCATTCGCCGTCGCAGGTGCCGTGCTGCTGCTGACCGGGCTGGCCGCCTGCTGGCTGCCCGCGCGCCGCGCGGCGCGCGTCGAGCCCTCGGAGGCATTGCGGCATGACTGACCTCAAATCGTTTGGCACAGCGCTCGGCATTGCCGGGCGCGAGCTGGTTCGGCGTCCCGGCATCAGCATTGCGGCCTGGCTCGCACTGGCGCTCGGCATCGCGCTCAACACGGCCATGTTCAGCGTAGTCAACGGCTTCCTGTTACGGCCGCTGCCGGTCGACGACATCGATTCGGTCGTCCGTGTCCGCGAAGTCGCGCGCGGCAGCGGAGCGGAGCAGATCTTCAACATGTCCCCTGCGGCGTTCGCGGCCTGGCGCGAAAGCAACACGGTGTTTGCCGGCATGGCGGCCGCGACCGGGCAGGCGGTCACATTGACGGATGGCGACGGCGCCGAGCGTCTGCAGGCCGGCGTCGTGACCGCCGATTTCTTCGACGTGCTGGGCATCGGCAGCGTGATCGGCAGAACTTTCGCAGCTGGGGAAGACCTGTCGGGCTCTAACGACGTGCTGCTGTTGAGCCACGAACTGTGGCAGCGACGATTCGACGGACAGGCCGGCATCGTCGGCCGCGCCATCGTGGTCGACGGGCGGCCGCGCACCGTGGTCGGGGTGATGCCACCCGGTCTGCATCACCCGTATGAGGCAGAGGCCTGGATACCATTCGCGTTCGACGAGGTGCTGCGGGCGCCGCGGGGCAATTTCCTGTACGTGCCCGCACGGCTGAAACCGGGCGTCGATATCGATAACGCCCGCCGCGAGCTGGACCGCCTGGCGGCAACCCTGCATGCCGAGCGGCCCGAGCTCGGCAACACCAACGCCAGCCGTCTCGTGCCGCTTCGCGATGAGCTGCTCGGCACCTTGCGTCCGGTCATATTCGTGCTGCTCGCGGCCTCGCTGTTGGTGCTCGGCCTGGCCGTGCTGAACGTCGTCAATCTCCTGTATGCGCGCGGCGTCAGCGAGCAGCACGAGAATGCCGTGCGCGTTGCCCTGGGCGCCCGGAAAGCCGATCTGTTCCGGCGTGCATTCCTGCGCCACACCCTGCTGGTAATCGGTGCATGGCTGGCGGGACTCGCGCTCTGCAACCTGACCTTAGAACCTTTGCTGGGACTGTCGGCCGCGGCAAGCATCGACGAGTTTGACGCGGCTGCGCGGCTCGACATGGGCACGGCGGCCTACGGATTCGTCGTCGCGCTGCTGGTCGCCGTTCTGCTTGCATTTCTGGAAGCGCGCGGCGCAAGCGGGGCCGCGCCCGCCAACGCACTCGGGCGCAGCAAGGACGGCGGCATTAGCGTCAACCTGAGAGCTCGGCTGGCGGGCCTGGTCGTGCTGCAGTTCGCGCTGTCGTTTGCGCTGGCGGGCTCGGCTTCGCTCGTCGCCGCCGGTTATGAGCGTCTGGTAACGGGCGATCGCGGCTATGACCCGAACGACGTGACGCTTTTCGACCTTGCCTTTCCGGAAGACGGCTATCCGGAGATCGCGCCGCGCGAAGCGCTCGTCTCGCGGTTGCTGGAACGCCTGCGCGCACTGCCGGGGATCTCGGCGGCAGGGGCGGCGACCGTCACCCCGGATTATCCAGGTTCCTGGGGCGGAGGCTTCGTTGTGCCGGGTTACGAGCCGCCGGACCCGCCCGGTTATGAGCTCACCAATCATCGCCTGGCCAGTCCGGGTTACCTCGACACCCTGGGCATCCCGCTGCTCGCCGGCCGCGACTTCGATGGCCGCAATACGGCCCGCGACGCGAGCGCCGTGATCGTCAGCCGCGAGTTCGCCGAGGCGTACTGGGGCGGCATTCAGGAGGCGCTCGGCCGTACGCTGTCGCGGGTCACCGGTGAACGGCGCCTCGAGCTGCAGATCATCGGCGTCGCCGGCGACGTCAGTGAAGCCGAGCAGTCGCAGGATTGGACAGAGACGCGAACCTGGTATCTGCCGTTGTCGATGGGAACGGACTACGACGCCAGCGCGATCACGATCGCCGTGCGCGGCGGGCATGCGCAGTTGCCGGCTGCCGTGCGCAGCCTTGTGCAGGAACTGGATCCCGACCTGGCGCCTTTCGCCCTGATGTCGATGAGCGACCGGCTGGCGGAAACCTACAGCCGCGAGCGATTCAGCCGGTTCCTGTTCGCGCTGTTCGCCGTCACGGCCTGCGTGATCGCCGTCACCGGCCTGTACAGCGCGCTGAATTTCGTCACCCTGCTGCGCCGGCGGGAATTCGGCCTGCGCGTCGCGCTGGGCGCATCGCCGCGGACGGTGGCGGCCGGCGTTCTGCGTGGCTCGCTGCTCACCGGAGGTCTCGGGCTCATCGCCGGGCTGCCGTTGCTCGCGCTCCTGCTCGTGCTGCTCGATTCCTACTTCTATGGCGTGAGCTTCGGGGAGACGTCGGCCGTCCTCTGGCCCGCTGCCCTGCTGTGGGCTGCGGCCGCCGTCGCGGCCTCATTGCCGGCCCTGCGCGCCGCGCGCGTCGAGCCGGCCGTGGCGCTGCGCGACGAATGAACCCGATGGCAAGTGTCGTCGGCGCCGGTCTGATGCTCACGGCGGTAACCCTGCTCGCCGCCTCCATTCCCGCTTATCGTGCAACCCGCATCGAGCCGATGCAGGCGTTGCGGCAGGATTGAACCGGAACCCCGAAGGAACGAGAAAAATGGCGATTGCTTCCGAATTTCGTTTCGCGGCCCGGACGCTTCAGAGAAATCCGGGGTACGCGCTGGCAGCCGTGCTTACGCTGGCGCTCGGCATCGGCGCCAACACGGCGGTCTTCAGTGTGGTCGACGGCGTGCTGCTGCGCCCCATGCCTTTCGACGACATGGACCGGCTGATGATGGTGTGGGAGACGGACCGGAGCAGCGGGACCACGCGCGAGCCGGCCTCACTGCCGGACTATCTCGATTTCAGGGCGCGGAGCGCGACGTTCTCGATGCTGGCAGGATTCACGGCCGGCAACGTCAACCTGTCGCGCGCGGATGCAGAGCCGCTCCGGCTGCCCGTGGTCTCGTCCACGCACGAGCTGCTGCCCCTCACGGGACTCGAGCCCCTGCTCGGCCGCACGTTCACGGCCGCCGAGAGCCGGCCGGGCGGCGACCGCGTCGTGATGATCGCCGAGGGGCTGTGGGAACGACTTTACGCGCGCGATCCGGACGTGCTGGGCCGTAGCTTGCGGCTGGACGAGGACGAGCACACCGTCATCGGCGTCATTCCGGACCACGCCGGCTTCGGTATGCGTCAGATCCTCGGCTCAGCCGCCTATGCCCAGGGATCGACGCAGCACGGCGGTCATGCCGATGTGGAGGTCTGGCTTCCGCTCCAGGCCGACATAGAGCAGTGGCCCCGCAGCAGGCATCCGCTGTTCGTGCTCGGCCGGCTCGCGGCCGGAGTGAGCCCGGCGGCCGCGCAGCAGGAGATGACGGCCATCGCCGCGCACCTCGAAGCATCCTGGTCCGAGAACACGGGGCGCGGCGTTTACGTCGAGTCCCTGCGCGACGTCGTCTTCGACGACGTGCGTCCCGCGCTGTTTCTCCTGCTCGCCGCCGTGGCCCTGGTACTGCTGGTGGCCTGCGCCAACGTGGCGAACCTTCTGCTGGCGCGGGGCACGAACCGCGGGCGCGAGATCGCAGTGCGCGCCTCGCTGGGCGCCGACGGCCGGCGCCTCGCCCGGCAATTCCTGGCTGAGGGCGTGCTGCTCGCGCTGCTCGGCGGCGCGGCCGGTGTCGCGCTCGCCGTCATCGGCACGGACATCCTGCTCGCGCTCGCCCCCGGCGGCATCCCGCGGCTGGATGCGGTCAGAGTCGACGGCCGGGTGCTCGCGGTCACGCTGGCAGCGTCGGTGCTCGTCGGCATCGTCTTCGGGCTGGTGCCGACGCTGCAGGCGCGGCGTGTGGACGTCCAGACCGCGCTGCGTTCGGAGTCGGGCCTGGCGGGTGGCGCGCGGCGCGGCCTGCTTCAATCCGGCTTGGTGGTCTCGGAGCTTGCCTTCGCCGTCATGCTGGTCGTCGGCGCCGGGCTGTTGCTCAAGAGTTTCTGGCAGATCCAGCAGGTCGAGCCGGGCTTCCGCGCCGACGGTGTGCTCAAGGCGGAATTCCACCTCCCCGCGAGCCGATACCCGGCGGATTTTTCGGTCTGGCCGGACTTCGCAGAGATCCACCGCTTCAACGCCGCGCTGCTCGAGCGCACGCGCGGTCTGCCGGGCGTCGAGGCCGTCGCGCTCGCAGCCAGCCATCCCCTGGACCGCGGCTTCACGAACTCGTTCGAGATCGTGGGCCGCGAGGCGCAATCGGCGAACCTGCCCGAAATCCCGATCCGCTTCGTGACGCCCGGCTACTTCGACACGGTCGGCCTCGCCGTCCGGCAAGGCCGGGCCTTCGACGCCCGCGACGGCACGCTGGCGCCGGCCGTCGCGCTGATCAACGAAGCCGCCGCCCGCCGTTTGTTCGCGAATGTGAATCCGATCGGCCAGCGGATTGCGTTCTGGGGCGCGGAAAGGCGCATCGCGGGCGTCGTCGCCAACGAGAAATTCCACGGCCTGACCGCGGAGTCGCCGATGGCCGTGTACACGCCGCTGGCGCAGACGCCGCCAGCGAGCGGCGCCGAGGTGCTGCTCGTGCGCAGCGCCAGCGAGCCTGAAACGCTGGCGACCGGCGTGCGTGCCGCGATTCGCGACATCGATCCCGAGCTCGCGGTTTTCGGCATCGAGCCGCTGCGCGATACGGTCGGCCGAAGCGTCGCCCAGGAACGGTTCACGATGCTGCTGCTCGGCGTCTTCGCCGCGGTCGCCGTCGCCCTGTCGGTCATCGGCATCCACGGTGTGCTGAGCTACCTGGTCGCCCGGCGCACGCCCGAGATCGGCATACGCATGGCCCTCGGCGCACGCCGCGGCGTCGTGCTGGGCATGATCGCAGGGGAGGGGGCGCGGCTGGCGGTCGCCGGGCTCGCACTGGGCCTGGCGGGCGCTTTCGCGGCGACACGGCTGCTCAGCAGCCTGCTGTACGGAGTGACGAGCACCGATCCGGCCACTTTCGCCGCCGTGGCGGCCGGCGTTTTCGCCGTCGCGATGCTGGCTTGCTACTTCCCCGCGCGCCGGGCCGCGAAAGTCGATCCCATGACTGCCTTGAGACAGGAATGAAGCCGTCGCGGCACGCAATCGCATCGACAACCGGGAATTGAGTTCATGGCTGCGTTGATCGACATGCAGAACGTCGAGAAATCCGTGCCGCAGGGCGAGAACCGGCTGTTCCTGCTGCGCCAGATCTCGCTCACCGTTCCCGACGGCGATTTCGTCACGCTCATGGGGCCGTCCGGCGCGGGCAAGAGCACGCTGCTGTCGATCCTCGGCCTGCTCGACGCCGACTGGAACGGCGAATATTACCTGGCGGGAAATGCGGTGCACGCGCTGCCGCAGCGCAAGCGCCAGTCGCTGACGCGCGACCGCATCGGGTTCATTTTCCAGCATTACCACCTGCTCGACGACATGACGGTCTACGAGAACCTGGAGCTGCCGCTCACTTACCGCGACACGAAAACAGGTGACAGGCAATCGCGGGTTGCGGACATCCTCGACCGGTTCAATATCGTCGGCAAGAAGGACCTGTATCCCCGGCAACTTTCCGGGGGTCAGCAGCAGCTCGTCGCGGTGGGACGCGCGGTGATCACGCAGCCGAGTCTCATTCTGGCCGACGAACCCACCGGCGCGCTGCATTCCAGCCAGGGAAAAATAATCATGGCACTGCTCAAGGACCTGAACGCCGAGGGCACGACCGTGATTCAGGTCACGCACAACGAGGACAATGCGGCGTATGGCAATCGCACGCTGCAACTGTTCGACGGCTGGCTGTCGGATTGAGCGCGCGTGCTAAGCTGGGAATTCCCGGTCCAGCCCGCCCATCGTAAACATGACTGAAAGCCGGCGCGCTCCGCGAGTCTCCCGTATTCTGATCGTCGACGATCAGCATGACGTGCTCGAGGCGTTGCGGCTGCTGCTGAAGGGCGAGCCGTTCGCCGTCGAGACGGCGGGCTCACCCGCGGCAGCGCTGGCTCGCCTCTCGGCGTCCGGTTTCGATGCGGTGCTGATCGACCTCAATTACACGCGGGACACCACCTCCGGACGCGAAGGCCTCGAGCTCCTGCGCGCGGTCCGTGAGCTCGAGCCCGAATTGCCGGTGATCGTCATGACCGCGTGGGGCACCGTGGACGTTGCCGTCGAGGCGATGCGCGAGGGCGCCAGCGACTTCATCGAGAAACCCTGGGACAACCAGCGGCTGTTGTCGGTGCTGCGCAACCAGGTGGAGCTGGGTCGCGCGCTGCGTGCGACGCGCCGGTTGCAGGCGGAGAACGACCTGCTGCATGCGGATGGCGGCGACTTCATCGCCGAATCGGTCGCCATGCAGCCCGTGCTGCAGCTCGTCGGCCGCGTCGCCGCCTCCGATGCCAACATCCTGATTACCGGCGAAGCCGGCACCGGCAAGGGCGAGCTCGCCCGCCTGGTTCACGCCCGGTCGAAACGGGCGAGTCAGGCATTCATCGACGTGAACATGGGCGGAATCGCCGACAGCATTTTCGAATCCGAGATGTTCGGTCACGTTCGCGGCGCGTTCACGGATGCCAAAGCCGATCGCATCGGCCGCTTCGAGCTGGCGGACGGCGGCACGCTGTTCCTGGACGAGGTCGCCTGCCTGCCCCTCAACCAGCAGGGCAAGTTGCTTCGCGTGCTGGAATCCGGCGACTACGAGCCGGTCGGGTCCTCTCGAACGCGGCACGCAGACGTGCGCGTAATTTCCGCCACGAACGGCGACCTCCGCGCCATGATCGCCGCGGGCGAGTTCCGCGCCGATCTGCTGTTCCGTCTCAATACCCTGGAAATCGAATCGCCGCCGCTGCGTGAGCGCCGCGAGGACATCATGCCGCTGGCCACCCGGTTCCTGGAAATATATGCTCGAAAGTACGGCCGCGAGACGGGCCGCTTCGCGCGCGACGCGGTGCAGGCGCTGCTGGCATACGCGTGGCCCGGCAACTTGCGCGAGCTGTCGCACGTCATCGAACGCGCCTTGTTGATCGGCGACGATCCGCAGGTGCAGGCGGCCGATCTCATGCTGGTGCGGCGCACGGATAGCGGCAGGGCGTCGCTCGAGCAGCTCACTCTCGATGAGGCAGAGCAGTTGATGATTCGCAGCGCGCTCAATCGCTGCCGGGGGAACGTCCAGCTGGCGGCCGAGCAGCTCGGCCTGAGCCGCAGCGCGA
The DNA here is from genome assembly GCA_035524935.1 of Gammaproteobacteria bacterium. Classification (GTDB taxonomy): domain Bacteria; phylum Pseudomonadota; class Gammaproteobacteria; order Steroidobacterales; family JACDCP01; genus JACDCP01. Next base: position 18,686 of record DATLFD010000067.1, read on the forward strand.
TGTATCGACGCATGGAGAAACACGGTTTCCGGAACCCGGCCGATCCCGTCAATTTACCCTGAGGATGCGCGAATCGGCCGCCTGCTACGGTTGATACCGGGCCAATCCCTCTCGAAACGTGAAACACCTGAGCTTCGAATCCCGTCTCGCATTCGTGGCGCTGGCCGGAGGCGCGCCGGCGCTGATCCTGGCGGGATGGTTGTTGCTGACCGGCGATCTGCCCTTCGGGCTGGCCATGATGTGCCTTTCATTTGCCCTGGCGGCCTGGCTGGGTTTCAGCCTGCATCTGAAAAGCCGGCTCACCTATCACCTCAACACCCTGTCGAACCTCCTGGAGGCGCTGCGGGAAGAGGACTATTCGTTGCGCAGCCGCCGGGCGCGTGAACACGGCGCGCTCGGTGACGTCTTCAGGGAAGTCAACTTCCTGTCGAAAACCTTGCGCGAACAGCGTGTGCAGGCGCGCGAAGCGAGCGCTTTGCTGCGCAAGGTGCTCGCCGAGATCGACATCGCAGTGTTCGCGTTCGACGGCACGCAGCGCCTCATGCTGGTGAATCGTGCCGGCGAGCGCCTGATGCACGACTCGGCGAACCTCGGTGATACCGCGCCGGCCATGAAACTGGACGACCTGCTGGTGGCGGAAGGCCGGCAGATCGTCGCGCGGCGCTTTCCGGGGGGCAGCGGGCGCTGGGACGTGTGGACGGGCAGGTTTCGGCAGGCCGGTCTGCCGCACTACCTGCTGGTGGTCTCGGACCTGTCGCGCGCCTTGCGCGAGGAAGAGCGCAAAGCGTGGCAGCGGCTGGTGCGCGTCATGGGTCACGAGCTCAACAATTCGCTGACGCCGATCAAATCCATGGCATCCACCCTGCACACGCGCCTCGACGAAGGCGCGTCGGTCGATTCGCTGCGCGAGGACCTGCGCGCGAGCCTCGACATCATCGCCTCGCGCGCGGAAGCGCTCGGCCGGTTCATGACCGGCTACACCATGCTGGCCAGGCTGCCGGCGCCGCGGCGCAGGACCGTCCGCCTGCGCGCGCTGGTCGAACGTGCCGCCGCAATCGATACGCGCCTGCGGGTGGCGATCGAAGGCGACGATACCTCGATACCGGTCGATCCCGATCAGCTCGAGCAGCTCATCATCAATCTGGTCAAGAACGCCGCCGATGCCGGCGGTCCCGACGGCACGGTGCAGGTGCGCTGGGCGCGGGACGGCGATCTGCTGCGCCTCGAGGTGCTCGACTCCGGACCGGGACTGTCCGGCAGCGACAACCTGTTCGTGCCCTTCTTCACCACCAAGCCGGGCGGCACGGGCATCGGCCTGGTGCTGTGCCGCCAGATCGCCGAGGCGCACGATGGCGCGCTCGCGCTCGAAAACCGCGACGACGGCCCCGGCTGCATCGCGCGCCTCGAGCTCCCCCTCGCATAACCGAACACCCCGGTGCCGGGTTCCGGATTTTCGGTTAAGCGGACGCCTGGACCGTCACTTGTGTCTTGACCGAATTGGCGATGAAGCATTGCTCGTGGGCGTCGTGATGCAGCTTGTCCTGCTCTTCGGGGGTCGGCATGCGGTCGCCGCTGAAATTGACGCGGGGTTTGAGGACCACCGTGCTGATCCATTGCCTGCCCCCTTCGCCCTTGCTCAAGGTCCCGACGGCATCGTCCCGGTAGCTCTGCACCGCGAATCCGCTGCGCGACGCCAGGAAAAGAAAGGTGAGCATGTGACAGCTGGCGAGGGAAGCGACAAAAGCCTCCTCGGGATCCACGCCGGCCGGATTGGACAAGGGAGGCGGCACCACCGCCGGGGTCGCCGAAGCCGGCACGCTCAGGCCCCCGTCGAAGGTCCAGGTGTGCTCGCGCGAGAAGCGGCTTTTGAGAAAATCGCCGCCGTCGTTGAGCTGCCATTCGATTGTCGCTTTGTGTTCCGACATGGCCCTCTCCATTGGATGCAGATGAAAATCCGGCGAATACGTCACTCCAGGAGGGCCCAGCATACGCGGCCGCGGCCGACACGCTAAGCTTGCGCGGGAACTGGCCGCGCGCCGGGGCAGGGGGAAACGTATCGCATGACTGCCAGCACGCCGCTGCTCGTCACGTTCGCGCTCTACCTGCTGGCCATGATCGTCATCGGCTTCGTCGCCTGGCGCTCGACCCGGACCTTCGACGATTACATACTCGGTGGCCGCTCGCTGGGCAGCTATGTGACCGCATTGTCCGCGGGCGCCTCGGACATGAGCGGCTGGCTGCTGCTCGGCCTGCCCGGCGCCCTGTTCGCGCGCGGCCTGTCCGAAGCCTGGATCGCCCTGGGACTGATCCTCGGCGCCTGGTGCAACTGGAAATTCGTGGCCGGGCCGCTGCGTGTCTATACCGAGCGCACGCGCAATGCGCTCACGCTGCCGGACTATTTCACGACCCGCTTTGCCGACGGCGGGCGGCTGCTGCGGGTGCTGTCGGCGCTCGTCATCCTGGTGTTCTTCGCGGTCTACGCCGCATCCGGCATCGTCGCCGGCGCGCGCCTGTTCGAAAGTGTGTTCGGCCTGCCCTATGGCCAGGCGCTGTGGTGGGGGGCGGCGGCGACGATCATCTACACCCTGGTCGGCGGCTTCCTCGCCGTGAGCTGGACCGACACCGTGCAGGCGACCCTGATGATCTTCGCGCTGATCGTCACCCCCGTCGCGGTGCTGTTGAGCAGCGGCGGACTCCCGGCGAGCCTCGGCCTGATCGAGCAGGTCGACCCGGCGCGGCTGGACTGGTTCGCCGGCGGCACGCTGGGCGCGGTCGGCATCATTTCGCTGCTGGCCTGGGGGCTGGGTTATTTCGGACAGCCGCATATCCTGGCGAGGTTCATGGCCGCCGACGGCTTGCGCGCGATCCCCGCGGCGCGGCGGATCGGCATGACCTGGATGGTGCTGTGCCTGTTCGGGTCAATGGCCGTCGGCTTTTTCGGCTTCGCCTGGTTCGCCGCGCATCCGGAACAGGGCGCAATGGTGCACGACAATCCGGAACGCGTGTTCATCGCGCTCGCCGAGACGCTATTCAACCCGTGGATTGCCGGCGTGCTGCTGTCGGCGATCCTCGCCGCCATCATGAGCACGCTCTCCTGCCAGCTCCTGGTGTGCTCGAGCGCCCTGACCGAGGATTTCTATCGCGGCTTCGTGCGTCCGCAGGCCGGCCAGCGCGAGCTGGTGTGGTTCGGTCGGGCGATGGTGCTGGGGGTGGCGCTCGGCGCCATCGCGATCGCGCGCGATCCGGACAGCCGGGTGCTCGGCCTGGTCGCCTATGCCTGGGCCGGGTTCGGCGCCGCGTTCGGGCCGGTCGTGCTGCTCTCGCTGTTCTGGAAGCGCATGACCCGGCTCGGCGCGCTGGCCGGCATCGTGGTCGGCGCGCTGACCGTTGTGCTCTGGCCGATGTCCGGCAGCGCGCTCTACGAGATGGTGCCGGGCGTAGCGTTCGCGGCGATCGCAATCGTGCTGGGCAGCCTGTTCGATCGTCCGCCGCCGGCGCATGTCCAGGCCACCCACGACGAAGTGCAGGCCGAGCTGCGCGCCAGCGGTTATTGAATGACTGTCGCCGGACCCGCGGGCCGGGCTCGGGGCTGTCCCGTTTTTCCCGCGCTTTCTCGCCTATACGGGTAACAGTCGGGAAATGCGGATCGATAATCGCTAATTGAATCCGACAGGCTGCTAGGCGTCGAGGATCGGGGTGAAGCCGCCATAGATCATGCGCTTGCCGTCAAAGGGCATATTTTCCTTGTCCGGCTGCATGCGCGGGTCGGCCATCACCTTCTTCCATCCTTCGTCGCGGGCTCCTTTCGACGGCCATTCGACCCAGGAATAGACGACCTTCTCGTCGGCCGTGGCCTTCACTGCACTCTTATAGTCGGTGACCTTGCCGTCGGGGACGTCGTCTCCCCACGCTTCGACGACTCGCGTGGCACCGTACTCCTTGAATATCGCTGCGGCCTTGCCCGCCAGGTCACGGTAAGCTTCCTTGTTGCCGGCCGGAACCGGCACCAGGTAGCCATCGGCATAGCCCATCTTGCCCTCGGCACTCTCGTCAACGATGGGTATGAAGCCGCCGAAGATCATCCGCTTGCCGTCGAACGGCATCGAAGCGCCCATCTCCTTCATGCGCGGATCGCTCCTCATCTTCTCGTTGGCGGCGTCGCGCGCCTCCTTCGATGGATATTCCAGCCACCCGAAAACGACAACCTCGTCGTCCTTCGCTTTCACTGCGCCCTTGAAGTCGGTGACCTTGCCGTCGGGCACGTCGTCACCCCAGGCTTCTACCACGCGGGTCGCGCCGAACTGCTTGAAAAGCGGCGCGGCCTCCGCGGCATGCTTGCGATAGGCTTCCTTGTTCGTGGCAGGAACCGCGGCGACAAATCCTTCAACATAGGTCATGACTGTTCTCCTTCCTGTCTTGGTGCGGGTTGAACCGTTTTGGCGGGTTGGTGTTTGGCGAATGCGGCGAGCTGTGCGTCCAGCGCGCGCTGAAAGGCGGGACGCGCTTCGCAGCGCGCCTGGTAGGCTTCGACATTGGGATAGTCGGCGACGAGATCGGTATGGCGCAGGATACGCAGCACCGTCGTCATCATCAGGTCGCCCGCGGTGAAGCGGTCTTCCAGATAATCCCGCCCACCGAGCCAGTCAGATACGCGACCAAGTCTTTGCTTCACGATCTTTTCCGCTTCCGGCCGGCGCAGCTTCGCCCACTCTGCATCGGGGTTGAAAATGTCGATACTGACGAGCTCTATGATCATCGGCTCGAGGCTGTTTAGCGCCGCGACGACCCACGACATCGTCCGCGCCCGCCCGGCCGGATCGCGCGGCATCAGCCGCTCAGAGCGATCGGCGATGTGGAGCACGATCGCACCCGTCTCGAACATATGGATGTCGCCTTCGTTGTAGATCGGTACTTGGCCGAAGGGCTGTTCGCGAAGATAGCTCGCAGGGCGTTCGTTCATCGCGTCGAGCAGCCGCACGCGATAGGGAACGCCCGCTTCCTCTAGCACCCAGCGGACGCGCAGGTCGCGCACCAACCCTTGGGCGAAGGGAGGCACCCAGGCGAAGGCGCTGATTTCGATTTCGGGTTCGGGATCGACGCGCATTGCGGTGTCTCCTTCGCGCGTGAAACGATCTACGCCAAGCGCTCGTGGCGATGGGCGCAATCACCTCTATGCTCAGAGCTCGACAATCGCCTTGAATCCGCCGTAGATCATCCGCTTGGCGTCGAACGGCATCGCCTTGACATCCATCATGTCTTTCAGGCGTGGATCTTCCATGACCTTCTTATTGACGCGATCGCGCTGCGCCCGCGACTTGAAGACAATCCAGGAAAACACGACGACCTCGTTGGTCTTGAGCTTGACGCTCTGCGGGAACGAGGTGAGCTTGCCCGGCTTCACATCGTCGGCGACGCATTCCCGAAACTCGAGCGCACCGTGCTCGCGCCAGATCTTTCCGGCTTTCATCGCCATCCGGCGATACGCCGCCACCTTTTTCTTCGGGACCGCCAGCACATAACCATCGACGTAACTCATATGTTCTCCTTCGCGGCGCTAACGCCGCAGTTCGGGACTTCATCGTACTCGTCGTGGCGGTGCCACCACTCATAGGGCGGCGTTTGCGGCCTCCCGTCGGGTGAATCTTCCCAGTCCTCCTGCCGGCCGAATGGCGTCAGATCGAGAAAGGTCCAATTGCTGCCGAGCGCTTCGACCCCGCGACCGGCTGTGAAGTAGCTGCGAAAAACGCTGTCGCCATCGCGGAGGAAGACGCTCAGGCCGAACGTTTCGCCTTCGTCGGTCGTGACTCCGAAATCCACGTTGAAGTCGCTGCCGGAGGACGAGAACCACGGAACGCTCCAACCCATACGCCCTTTGTAGGTCTCGATATTCGCCAGGGGCGCGCGGGAGACCAGCACGAGAGAGGTATCCCGCGCGTGCAGATGGGCGAGGTGACCGATGTTGTCGACGACCATGGAACAGCCGGGGCAGCCCGCCGACGGCCAACCGTCGACGTCGGGGGCGAACATGAAGTGGTAGAGAATGAGCTGGCGGCGTCCATCGAAGAGTTCGGCCAGGCTCGCCTTGCCGTCCGGGCCTTCGAAGACGTATTCCTTGTCGACCTTCACCATCGGCAGCCGGCGGCGTTCGGCGGCGAGCGCGTCCCTCGCATGGGTCGCTTCTTTTTCCCGG
>DATLFD010000068.1:0-88452 GCA_035524935.1 Gammaproteobacteria bacterium
CGCGCGATCTGGCGCCTGTTCCAGGAAAATGGCATCACCATTCCCTTTCCCCAGCGCGACGTGCGAATTATTTCGACGCCGGACTGAAGAGCCAGGCGGCCAGCGCCGGCAGCAGCAGGATCGCGCCGAGCATGTTCACCAGGAACATGAAGGTCAGCAGTATGCCCATGTCCGCCTGGAACTTGAGCGGCGCGAATATCCAGGTCGCCACGCCGATGGCCAGCGTGATGCCGGTGAACAGCACGCCGAAGCCGGTGGTTTTCAGGGTGCGCAGGAAGGCTTCATGCACGGAGCCGGCCTCGGCGAGCAGTCCCCGGAACCGGCTGTAGATATAGATGCCGTAGTCGACGCCGATCCCGACCCCGAGCGCGACCACCGGCAGCGTATTGACCTTGAGCCCGATCTCGAGCCATGCCATCAGGGCATACGCGAGCAGGGATACGAGCCCCAGCGGCAGGATGATGCACAGCACCGCTCGCAGCGAGCGGAAAGTGACCCAGCAGAGCAGGATCACCGCCGAGAAGACGCCTGCCAGTATCGGAAACTGCGACGCTTCGACCTCCTCGTTGGTGGCCGCCATAACGCCGACGTTGCCGGTCGCAAGCCGGAACTCGAGCTTGTCGGACGGATGCGCCTCGCGAAAGGCTTTTACGGCGGCCACGATCCCGGAAATCGTGCCCGCCTTGTGGTCCTCGGTGAACAGCATCACCGGTATCACGCTGCAGTCCTGGTTGAGCAGCCCGGTGCTCGTCTCGATGTAGTTGACCGCCTGCACGAGCACCTGCGGATTGCGCGACAGCACGCGCCACTTGAGACTGCCTTCGTTCCAGCCGGAGCTGATGACTTTCGCCACGGCCGGCAGCGCCACCACGCTCTGCACGCCCTCCACGTTTGCCATGTGCCAGGCGAAATCGTCTATCGCCTGCATGACCTCATGGTCGATGCACCCGTTCGGCACCGTCTCGACGATGACCGACAGGACATCGACGCCGATCGAGAAACGTTCGCTGATGAGCTGGCTGTCGAGGTTGTAGCGCGAATCGGCGCGCAGCTCCGGCACGCCGCGGTGCAGATCCCCGATGCGCACGTTCTGCGCTTGCCAGGCCCCGATCACCAGCAACAGCGCGGCGACAACGATGATCGCCGCCGCCGGACCGCGGCGGGAAACCGCCGCCAGCCGCTGCCACAGCGGCTCGAGGGCCCGTGCACGGCTGAGCAGGCGCTCGCGGTATCGCTCGTCGTAGCTGACGTAAGACAACAGCAGCGGGAGCAACACAAGATTGGTCAGTATGATGACTGCGACGCCGAGGCTCGCGGCGACGGCCATTTCCTGAATGATGCGGATGTCGATGAGCAGGATAGTGATGAATCCGACGGTATCGCTCGCGAGCGCGATACCCCCGGGAACCAGCAGCCGGCGGAAGCTCGCGCGCGCGGCCGACTCGCTGTCCTGTCCTTCGAAGACTTCCGCACGCGTGGCGCTGACAACCTGCACACCGTGGCTCACGCCGATGGCGAATACCAGAAAAGGCACGAGGATGCCCATCGGGTCGATGCCGTAGCCGAGCAGCGACAGAAGACCGAGCTGCCAGATGACCGCAATCAGTGAGCAGCCAAGCAGAACGACTGCAATTTTCACGGACTGGCAATAGAAAGAAACGAGCAGCGCGGTCACGAAGAACGCGATTGCGAAAAACAGCACGACGCGCGCCGCGCCGTCAGAAATGTCTCCGATGACCTTGGCGAAACCGATGATGTGCACGCCGATGTCTTCGCTCTCGAGCGGCTCGCGAATCTTTTCCTCGAGCTGGTGGGCGACGTTCACGTAGTCGACGGGCTTTCCGGTTTCGGGATTGATCTCGAGCAGCTGGGCGCTGACGATTGCGCCGGAAAAGTCGTTCGCGACGAGGCGGCCGACGATGCCCGCCTTCAGGATGTTCTTGCGGACCTGCTCGAGGCCCTGGGGAGTCGGCTCGAAGTCGGCGGGCACGACATTGCCGCCGGCGATGCCGTCTTCGACTACTTCGGTGAAGCGGACGTTCGGCGTGAACAGGGAGCTGACCCGGGCGCGATCGACGCCCGGAATGAAGAACACTTCGTCGGTGGCGCGCTCGAGCGCGGCGAAGAATTCCGGCGTGAACATATCACCGTCTTCGGCGATCAGCGCGATGAGAACCCGGTTTGCGCCGCCGAACTCGTCGCGATGCTCGAGATAGGTGCGCATGTACTCGTGCTCGAGCGGCAGGAGCTTGCTGAAGCCTGCGTCTATCCGGAGCTGCGCCGCCGCGACCAGCATGAGCACGGTCAGGGCGCCGAACAGGCCGATGATCCACGGTCGTGCGCCGAAGATCCCCCGCTCGAGAAGAGGAGTCGGATCCCACTTGCCGCCACGACTTGTCACGTTACCTGGCACGCCTGGATACACAGGATGCGACCCCTGGTGCGAAGCGACGCGGAAGCGTGAACTCCTCGAGCCCGTGTTCCCCGATCAGCAGCAGCGTATCGTGGTCTTTCGCGAGCGCCGTCGCGATGCCCTGCCGGTCGGGCAGTTGCAACAGTTCGAAGCTTCGCGCGCCATCGCGGCTGACGAGCAGCGTGCCCGCGAGGCCCGTCAGAACCACGCGGCCGTCGGCAAGCCTGAAGCCGTCCGTGAGCATGGCTTCGGTGCCGACCTCGATGCGCCGCCACGTGACGGCGCCGTCGTCGCTGCGATAGAGATGGCCGCGCAGTCCGAACACGAGCACGCTGTCGCCGTCGAGCGGAAGCACGCCGAAAAAGGAACCCGCGTAGGGGGAAGGCATCGACCGCCAGGTCGCGCCGCGGTCGTCGGAGCGGAAAATGCGCCCGGCCTCGGCCGCGATGTACAGCCGCCCGCTGCCGGTCGCTTCGATATCGTTGAAATGGACGTCGAGGCCGGGGTCGTAAGCACCCGTATCACCGGTTTCGGCCGCCGCGTCGTCGGTCGGCCAGGGCTCGGCTTCGAACGTGCGCTCCTCCCAGCTCTCGCCGCCGTCCGCGGTAGCGAGCACGTAACTGTAGGCGCCGACGGCATAGCCGGCGCGCGCATCGCCGAACCACAGGTCGAGCAGCGGACGCTCCTCGTGCGGCGCGTAGTGCACGCGTTGCCAGCTCTCGCCGCCGTCGACGGTGCGCAGGATGACGGCATCGTGCCCTACCGCCCAGCCGTGTCGCCGATCCGCGAAATACACGCCGGTGAGGGTCGCCGTGGCCGGCACGCTGACCTGCCGCCAGCTGTCGCCGTTGTCGTCGCTGAGCAGCACGTGGCCGCGCTCGCCGACCGCGACCTTGAAGCCGTCGAGGCTCGCCCCGTCGAGCAGCAGCGATCGGACTGCGAGCGGGGCGATAACGGCATGCTCGCCCGTATCCGGCGCTGCCTGCGAAGCTGCGATGGCAACTGCCGCGCCACAGGCCGCAAAGACCGACACGGCAGCCAGGGCCGGCGCCGTCCCGGCTCTATTGACGTCGCGTTGCGGCACGGAATGCTGGACTGGAGTTTCGTCTAGCGCGTGCCGGCCCGCCTGAGAGCGGACGGCGAGAAATCCTCGACCGTGTAGCGCACGTTGAAATCGTAGGTGATCGGCTCTTCGTTGTTCATGTTCAAAGTCAGGTAACGCCCCGACTGGAGATCGTAGGTTGCCTCGACCGTCGTCCACAGGTTCGGCATGTCATAGTAGTTGATGACGTGGCCTTCCTGCACCCGCCAGATCTGGTCGCGATTGTCATAGCAGTCGACGAGCAGAATCTGCCAGGAATCCTCGTCGATATAGAACGTGCGGCGCTTGTAGATATGGCTCGTGCCCGGCTTCAAGGTCGAATCGACGACCCATACACGGTGCTTTTCGTAGCGCAGGTGATCGGGATTCATGTGCAGCGGCTTGAGGATGTCGCGGTATTTCAGCGAATCGCTGTGCAGCTTGTAGGAGTTGTAGGGCACGTATATTTCGCGCTTGCCGACGAGCTGCCAGTCGTAACGCTCGGGGCTGCCGTTGTACATGTCGAACTGGTCGGAAGTCCGCAGGCCGTCGGCGGCCGTGCCGGGGTTGTCGAAGGCTACGTTGGGGGCGCGCCGCACGCGGCGCTGTCCGGGGTTGTAGAGCCAGGCCTTGCGATGTTCCCTGGACTGGTCCAGCGTCTCGTGCACGAGCAGGATTTCACCGGCCAGCCGCGGCGGCGCGGTGACCTTCTGAATGAAATAAATGATGACGTTGCCGAGGCCCTCCACCGTGGCTCCGGCCAGGCTGTAGGGAAACAGGAACTGGTCCTGGAACTTGACCAGCGTGTACCCGCCGGAGCGCGTCACCGGCGCCTGCGCGATGTGGCGCGAAGCCGACTCGGCGCGGTAGCGCAGGATGTGGTTCCAGATCGCCTCGAGCCCGTTCTCGGGGATCGGAAACGGCACGCCGATGATGGCATTCTCCACGCCGTTGCCGGTGCCGGTCAGCGCTGCCCGGGTCGCGATCTGGCGCGTGGCTTCGTAGATGCGCTCGGGAAAGGCAGCGCTGCGGCGCGTCGGATAGACGTTGAGATGGAAGCTCGGATAGGCCGCGAGCATCGCCTTCTGTCCCGGCGTAAGCTGCTCGGCGTACCGGTCCATGCCCGCCGCTTCGATGCGGAACTGGATCTCGTCGCCTGCAAAGGGGTCCGGATGGTGCCCGCCTGTCTCGAAGTCCGGGAAGCCGGCCTCCGCCGGGGATCGAATACCGCCTTCCCAGGCCGGGATCGACCCGTCGGCATTGGCGCCGCTCTCGGCGCCCATCGGGGTCAGCTCGTCACCGAGGCGATCCGCCTCATCCTCCGACAGCGCGGCGAGCGCGCTGCCGGGCAGGCCGGCAAGGGCCAGCGCCGCGGCCGTGCAGGTCAAGACGATCTTAGGCATGTCTGTTCACTCCGTGCCCGACGCGGGCGAATTCATTCGGCCGCAATATGGCGGATTGAAATCCGCCCTAGGTGCCCGACGCAGGCCGAATTCATTCGGCCGCAATATGGCGGATTGAAATCCGCCCTACAAAAAACGGCATCCCGACGACATCAGAACGAATACTGGGCGCTGAAGGCGATGAAATCGCGATCATTGAGCAGGTTGTAGCGGCCGGCGCCGTAGAATTCCGTGTAGCTCAGATCGAGCTGAAAACGGTTCTGCAGGTTGCCGTTGATGCCCACCGTGACCGCCTTCAGGTCTTCGACGAAATTGCCGCCCGGCCCGGGCGAGGTGCCGTTGACATCGTGCTGGAACGAAAAGCGCGGCGACACGGTCCAGGGCCCGACGGCATTGAAGTAATCGAGGCGGCCCGCGATCCGGTAGCCCCATGATGAGCGGGTCCCGAACCGGTCGGTGGGCTCTGTCTCGCCGAAATGCAGCCCGGCGAGCGGCAGATTGCCGCTTACGGGTGTGCCGGGGCCGTTGAAGCGCAAACCCTGCCCGTTCGGGCCGCCCGCGTCCTGATCGGGAAAGTCCTGCACGTGGGTGATGGCGCTTTCCGCAACCAGCGCGCCCTGGTTGGCCCACAGGACCGGGCCGAACACCTTGGTCGCCGTGGCCTGCGCCTGGTAGACGTTGAAACGATCCCAGCCGGTCACGATCTGGTCGACTCCGTAGCCGCCGAGCTGGCCGAAGGCCGCCAGGCTGCCGCCGCCGATTGCCGAGTCGAGCGGCGACAGCGCGGCGAACAGCAACTCGACGTCGTCGAACTGCAGCGGCACGTCGTCGCGGTAGGACACCTCGCCCTGCAGGGCGATGCCGGTGGTGCCGATCTGAGTGTTGAAGCTCATGCCATACAGCTCGATGTCCTCGGGAAATTCGGTGAAATAGCCGGCCGTCTGCGCGTACTCGTGTTGCGCGAAGTCCCCCGCAATGCCCGCCACGTTGCCGCCGGCGAGCGCGGCGTTGGCGCCGATGGTTGCCCGTTCGGTGGCATCCTCGAGGCTTAGATTGCCGCCGAGGCTTGCCGCTGTGCCGACCGCGGCCTGTGCGGCGGCTGCCACGGCCGAATCGAAGCTCAGGCCGGCCGCCAGGCCCTGCGCGGCGCCGCCGACGGCGGTGGCGGCGCCTGCCGCGTTGCCGATGCCGGCCTGCGTGCCGGTACGCCCGCTGATCAGCGGCAACCGGCTGTGATAGTTGATGAAATAAAAGCCGAAGTCCGTGCCGTTGCTCAAGTCGGGCGCGAACAGCCGAAACGCGAGGCCGTACTGGCCGCCGGCGTCCGGATGACGGGTCGGATCGCGGCCGACCTGGCGGAAGTGCGGAAAGAAGCTGCCGCCTAGAGTCGAGAAATCGGTGCCGAGATCGGAAACCGCACCGAAGCCCAGCGTGACGAACTCGCCGCCGTCCGGCGCGAGATCGTTGCTGCTGAAGTAGGAGCCGACGGGCTCGGGTTCTGTATCGTCCCAGTCGTACTGATAAAATGCCTCGACGGACGTGTTCTCGGTAGTACCGAGCGAGAACGACAGCAGTCCCTGCGGCAGCAGGGCCTCGCGCAGCTCGGCGCCCGGCACCCGGATCGCGCTCACGTCGACGTGATTGATGACGTTGATGCTGTTCTGGATGAACGTACTTTCGCCCCAGCTCAACACCTGCTCGCCCGCGCGAATTTCCGCCGGCATGGTCCCGAGATCGAAATTCCCCCATACGAAGGCGTCGAGCAGCTCCAGGCGGCTGCCGACGAGATCCTCGGCAGCTTTACCGAGCGGAGTGCGCGCGCGCTCGTGGTCCTCGATCTCCTCGTCGTAGAAGCCCGAACCGCGGACGAAAGCCCCGACCCGCTTGTAGTTCAGCTCCACTTCGCTCGTCAACTTCAACAACCGGCTTACTGTGCCAGTCTCGAAATTCAGCGTGCCGTCGTCGTCGTTCGCCCCGCGCGCATTGCCGCCTGCACTGGTCGCAACGATGTCCTCGTCGGCGCTCTGCACGCGCCATGCCTGTCCGAACGTCACGGTCGTGTCCCAGCTTCCGTAAAAATCACCGCCTTCGCCGCTGAAGTCGATGGCGAACGCAGTACCTGGCGCCAGCATGGCGGCGAGGGCGGCGCGCAGTAGGGCGCGATGCGGATCCGGCTTGTTGCTCATAGGGTGCTGCCTCGGCGACTGGGGATCCTCGTTTCCGGGAACCGGCCGGCTCTTCCGGTATTGTTCACCCGGGCGCGGCCCGTTGGTCTTGGTTAATACCGAAATGCGTGAAGAAAAACAACAAGCGGCCGCTGTCCGCACCGACCGGCCGGGACCGGGCCGCGACAGGTCATCCGGCCGGCGGGGCCGGCGGAGCACCGGGCGCCGGGTCGGCCGCCTGGGTCGCCTGGGTCGCCTGGGTCGCCTGCAGAATGCTGCGGCGGATCTGATCGCTGAGCACGAGCTTTGCGTCCTCGTCGACCACACGCAGGGACTCGTCGTAGGCGAGGCGCCCCTCCGCGGTAGGCCAGACGACACCCCGCTCGAGCAGGCGGTCGATGAAGTGCGTGAACAGGGTCGGGTCGAAGAAATCCGGTGAGACCCGCCCGTACAGGAGCGCGAGTTGCTCCGCGGTAAGCCTGCATTGCTGCTCGAGATCTGCGCGCGTCATCCGCCCCGGGGCTTCGCCGAGCAGCAGCGCAATAGTCATGTAGAAGCGCTCCAGCATGTCGAGGGCGGCGCGGGCGAGCACCGAAAGCTGCGATGCCTCGTTGCTGCCCGAGCCCGGGCGGATCAAATGGTCCTCGTCCGCCTGGTGCTCGAGCAGCCCGCGATCGACGAGCACCCTGATCACGCGTTGCATGCTCCGCTCGAGCTCCTCGTCCGTCCAGCGCAGGAACAGCTCTGCGCGCATGTAGGGATAAGCGAGCCGCACGAGCTCCAGCAGCCGCGCGGTCGTCAGCATCGGCGTGTTGCGGAAGCAACAGGCGATCAGCGACGGCAGGGCGAACAGGTGCAGAATGTTGTTGCGGAAGTAGGCCATCAGCGGGGCGCGCTCCGCCGTCAGGCTGATGACGTCGCCGAGCGGATGTACCTGCCGCTCGAGCACGCCGAGCCGCTCGCCGTAGCCGATGATCTCGGTGCCGGACAACCGGGTGACCGTGACCAGCGGCGAATAGGGTGCCTTGCGCAACAGCGTCGCAGACAGGTCGAGCTGTCCGATGAGCGCGCTCTGGGTCATCGATCGCCGTGGCGTGGCGAGCAGAATCATCGCCAGCAGATTGACCGGCCCGACCGCCGCGGCACTGTTGATGCCCGTCATGATGCGTCGTGCAAGCACGCTCACGGCCGCATCGAGCCACTCGGGCCGACCGTTTACGCCGTCGCCGGCCTTGCGCCGGCCGCTCGCCTGCTCGCTGAGCACCTGCGCAAGGTAGATCGGTTGGCCGATGTTCACGTGCACGCGCCCAAACCGGCCGCGCAGCGCCGTGACCGAGCGCAGCGCGCCGCGCAGTGTCTCCCTGCGCTTCGGCGTGCCCGAGAGCTCGTCGAGGAAAGAAGGGCCCTCGACCAGCTTTTCGTAGCCGAAGTACACCGGCACGAACACGATCGGCCGCCGCGATTTTTCGCGGTAACTGGCCGCAGTCATGGCGAGCAGTCCGGGCCGCGGCTGCAACAGGCGGCCGGTGCGGCTGCGCCCGCCCTCGACGTAATACTCGATCGGAAAGCCCTTGCGCAGATTCCAGGCCAGATATTGCTCGAACACGGCCGCATACAGGCGGTCGCCCTTGAAGCTGCGGCGCAGGAAGAAAGCGCCGCCCCGGCGCAGGAAGCGGCCGAGCACGGGCAGGTTCAGATTGAGTCCGGCCGCGACATGCGGCACCACGAGACCGCGATTGTAGAGGATATACGGCAGTAGCAGGTAATCCATGTGGCTGCGGTGCGAAGGCACGTAAACCAGCTCGTTTCCCCTGGCGAGCTCGGCCAGGTTGCTGCCGTGGCCGAGCTCGATGCCGTCGTAGAGACGATTCCACAGCCAGCCGAAGACGCGGTCCATGAATCGCACGAATGCGTGCGAATAGTCGGCTGCGATCTCGTTCGCATAGCGGCGCGCCCTTGCCGTGGCCTGCGCGCCGGAAATTTTCTCCCGGCGCGACGTCTCCTCGATTGCGCGGCGCACGGGCTGGCTGCCGAGCACCTGGCGGACCAGCGTGCGGCGGTGGGAGAGGTCGGGGCCGATTGTGGCTGCCCGCTGCCGGCGGAATTGCGCGCGCAGGACGCGGGCGATCTTGCGCACGGCGCGGGCCGCATCCGGCTCTGCGTCCACGATGGGCCGCAAGCCCATGGGAGCGCCGACATGGATCACGACTTCGCGCCCGTTGACGAGCATGATCAGGAGCTTGCGCAGGCGGCCGCCGACGCTCCAGCTTTCGGCCAGCATGAGCTTGAGCCAGGACGCCTCGCGTTCCGGCGCTCGCCCCCAGAAGACCGCCACCGGCACGATGCGGACATCGAGATCGGGGTGCTTTTTGAGTGCGGCGACGAGTCGCGCCAGCCGGTCGGAAAGTTTTCGGCTCGGCCTCTGGACCAGCAATCCCCGAAGATGGCTCAGATAGAGCACTGCGCGGCGCTCGGCGATACCCGGCCCCCGCACGCTGCGGTTGGCCCGCGGCAGGCCGCGCGACCTGCACAGGGCATCGAGGGCCTCGCGGTCGGCGGCACCGCTGTTCTCCAGGACGTAGAACAACGGCGCCTCGCCGCGCAGGACGGCGACATCGTAGTCGTCGGGCTGCATGCGTGGCCGCACGCAGAGCGACGTCAATCCGCGCGTGAGATTCATAGGCGGGCCCGAGCTTTGCGGGCAGGCAGGGGCGCTGCCCTTCCGGAATCGAGGGTCCGATATTGCCCGAGTCGGCCGCGGCGACCAAGCTTGGCCTTTCGCACATAAGCAGGTATGTTCGGCCGATGCGACCGCCGAGCCTGCCTGCCTGGGATCCGCGCTGGGCTGTTTTCCTCGATGTGGACGGCACGCTCGTCGAGATCGCCGCGCGGCCCGACCTGGCGCAGGCGCCGCCCGTGCTCATCGACCTGCTTTCACGCCTGCCGCCCCGGCTCGGCGGCGCGCTGGCCCTCGTCAGCGGACGCTCCATCGCCAGTCTGGACGTGCTGCTGGCGCCCCTCGAGCTGCCGGTCGCCGGCCTGCACGGCCTCGAGCGGCGCGATGCCTCGGGCTACGTGCATCATGCCGTCGCCGACGAGGATCGGCTGCATGAAGCGAAGCACGAGCTCTGGCAGTTTGCCGAGCGACACGCGGGCCTGCTCGTCGAGGACAAGGGATCGGCGGTCGCGGTGCACTTCCGCGCCGCGCCGGAACTCGAGCCGGCCGTGCGTGCGACGCTCGAGCCGATCGCGGGACGGCTCGGCTCAGGCTGGTGCCTGCAGCCCGGCAAGAAGGTTCTCGAGATCAAGCCCACGGGGCGCAACAAGGGCACCGCGATCGCAGAGTTCATGCGCGAGGCGCCGTTTGCCGGGCGCGTGCCGGTGTTCATTGGCGACGACGTCACCGACGAAGCCGGCTTCGCCGTGGTCAACGGCCTCGGCGGCTACTCCGTCGGGGTCGGCATCGGCACGCATTCGAACGCGATGCTGCGCATCGCCGAAGTCAGGGGCGTGCTGGACTGGCTCGCATCCTGGCTCGACGCGAGCACCCGCGCCGCGGCTGGATAGGACGCATTGAGGCACGCCCCGCCGCGCCTCCCGAACCCCGCTTTCCGCGAGGCGGTAACGGGACCCGCCGGTGTCTGACCTCAATCTTGCAGTCATCGGCAACTGCCAGATCTCGGCACTGCTGGACGCGCGCGGGCGTATTGTCTGGAGCTGCCTGCCGCGTTTCGACGGCGATCCCGTGTTCAATGCCCTGCTGGCCGGCGATGCGGACGCGGCGGGCGACGGTTTTTTCGCCGTCCAGCTCACCGACTGCGTGCACGCCGAACAGCGTTACCTGGAGAACACGCCGGTCGTTGAGACTCTGCTGCACGACAGCGGCGGCGCGATCGTCAGGCTGCTCGATTTCGCGCCGCGCTTCAATCAGTTCGGACGCACGTTCCGACCGGTCATGCTGGCACGCATGCTCGAGCCGCTTCAAGGCAGCCCGCGGGTGCGCATCCGTCTGCGCCCATCCTTCGGTTACGGCAGCGCGAGCCCGACTCGTACTTTCGGCAGCAATCATATTCGCTACGTCGGTCCCGGCCAGGCGCTGCGACTGACCACGGACGCAAGCATCAGCGACGTGCTGGAGGAGCACGAATTCCTGCTCGAGAGGGCGCTGACGTTGCTGCTCGGCCCCGATGAGACGGTCGCGGACTCGGTTCATCGCGTGGGGCGCCTGTTTTTCGAGGAGACCTGCGATTACTGGCGCGGATGGGCGCGCGGCCTCAGTATCCCCTTCGAATGGCAGGAACCGGTGATCCGTGCCGCGATCACGCTCAAGATGTGCGCCTACGAGGATACCGGCGCAGTGGTGGCCGCGATGACGACCTCGATTCCCGAGGCACGCCACAGCGGCCGCAACTGGGATTATC
Source organism: Gammaproteobacteria bacterium (assembly GCA_035524935.1). Classification (GTDB taxonomy): domain Bacteria; phylum Pseudomonadota; class Gammaproteobacteria; order Steroidobacterales; family JACDCP01; genus JACDCP01. The sequence continues at coordinate 11,484 of DATLFD010000068.1, forward strand.
GCTACTGCTGGCTGCGAGATGCCTATTTCGTCGTCCATGCGTTGAACAGGCTCGGTGCGACCAGGACCATGGAGGCGTTCCTGCGCTACATCATCAACGTTTCCGCGAACACCGACGACGACCATCTGCAGCCCGTATACGGAATCACGGGTGACACCAATCTCGCCGAGATCGAGGTGGGCAGCCTGCGTGGCTACCGCTCGATGGGGCCGGTGCGCGTCGGCAATCTTGCTTACGATCAGGTGCAGAATGACGTGTATGGCGCGGCGGTGCTGGCCTCGACCCAGACCTTCTTCGACCGCAGGCTGACACGTCCCGGGGATCTTTCGCTGTTCGAGCGCCTCGAGGCGCACGGCAGGCGGGCCGAGCAGCTCTATGATCAGCCCGATGCCGGCTTGTGGGAATATCGCGACCGCGAGCGCGTGCACACCTTCTCGAGTGTGATGTGCTGGGCCGCTTGCGACCGGCTCGCGCGGATCGCGACGAGACTCGGCGTTTCGAAAAAGGCCCGCCACTGGCGGGCACGCGCGGACCGCCTGCGGCAAAGCATCGTGCGCGAAGCGTGGAACGATTCGCTCCGGTCGTTCACGACCAGTTTCGGCCGCACCGATCTGGACGCGAGTCTGCTGCTGTTGCACGAGCTCGGCTTCGTCGACCCCGCCGATCCGCGGTTTGCCGGCACCGTCGCGGCGATCGAGAAGGAGCTCAGGCGCGGGCCGTTCATGTTCCGCTATGTCACACCGGACGATTTCGGCGAGCCGGAAACGGCGTTCAGCGTTTGCACGTTCTGGTACATCGACGCCCTGGCGGCCCTGGGGCGCCGGGACGAGGCCCGCGAGCTCTTCGATAACATGCTCGCCTGCCGCAACCCGCTCGGCCTGCTGTCCGAGGACATCGATCCCGCAAGCCGCGAGCTGTGGGGGAATTTTCCGCAGACCTACAGCCTGGTCGGTATCATCAATTCGGCCAGCCGGCTGAGCACTTCCTGGGAGAGCGCGTTTTGAGCCGTGTCGTCGCCGTGTCCAACCGCGTTGCCGTTGGCGCCAGTTCGTCCGGGGGGCTCGCCGTCGGCGTGCTCGCGGCACTCGAGGAGTACGGCGGCGTCTGGTTCGGCTGGGATGGCGAGGTCGTGGAGGGCGATGTCCCGGACCCGCGCATCGAGCGGTGCGGCAAGGTGACCTACGCGACCATGCCGCTCAACCAGCAGGACTTCGACGACTACTATAACGGCTTCAGCAACAATATCCTCTGGCCGCTGTTTCATTTCCAGCTCGGCATGTTCCGCTACGACCGCAGGCAATTCGACGCCTACTGCAGGGTCAACACGTTGTTCGCGCGCAGGCTTGCGCCGCTGCTGGAGCCCGGCGATCTCATCTGGGTGCACGACTACCACCTGATCCCGCTGGCCGCCGAGCTGCGCCGGCTCGGGATCGAGCAGCCGATCGGATTTTTTCTGCACGTGCCGTTTCCGGGCGTGGACGTGCTGCGTGCGCTGCCGCCTTACGAATCGCTGCTCCGCGCGCTATGCGCCTACGACGTCGTCGGCTTCCAGACGCAGAGAGACCTGCGCTCGTTCGAGGAAAACCTCGCGCAGCAGGATTTCGGCGGAGTTCTCATCAGCGACCGCCGCACACGCTCGCAGGGACGCTCCGTACGCGCCGACGTGTTTCCGATAGGCATCGATGTGGGCGGCATCGGCGAGCTCGCGGGTGAAGCCGTCGGTACCACCCCCATCAAGCGAATGCACAAGAGCCTGCGCGGCCGGCGGCTGGTCATCGGCGTCGACCGGCTGGACTACAGCAAGGGCCTGCCCGAGCGTTTCCGTGCCTACGAGCGCGTGCTCGAGGAGCACGAGAAGCTGCGCGGGCAGCTCGTGTTCATGCAGATCGCACCGCCGTCGCGGACCGGCGTGCGCGCCTACGTCGAGATCCGGCAGCAGCTCGAGCAGACTGCAGGCAATATAAACGGCCGCTATGCGGAAATGGACTGGGTGCCGATCCGCTATCTCAATCGCAACTACGCGCGGCGCACGCTCATGGGCCTGTTACGCATTTCCCGGGTCGCCGTCGTGACGCCGCTGCGCGACGGCATGAACCTGGTCGCCAAGGAATACGTCGCAGCCCAGGATCCCGGCGACCCCGGATCGCTGGTGCTGTCGACCCTGGCGGGCGCAGCCCGCGAGCTCGACGCGGCCATCCTCGTCAATCCCTACGACATCGAGCAAGTCGCCGAGGGCATCCTCCAGGCCATCGAGATGCCGCTCGACGAGCGCCGCGAGCGGTACAGGGCAATGCTCGCGGCGCTCGAGCGCAACGACATCACGCGCTGGCGCAAGCGTTTCATCGAGACCCTCGAGGCCGCCGCTGCATGACCGCCGACGCGGCGGCGGTGATCGCCGATATCGGCGCGACCAACACGCGCCTGGCCCTCGTCGGCGCGGACGGCGTGCGGTCGTCACCCGTGAGCTACAGCAACGAGCGCTTCGACAGCCTGCGTCACGTCATCGGCGCGTACCTGGCCGATCACCGTGCGGGAGTGCCGGTGCTGGGCGCGTTCGCCGTGGCCGCGCCCATAGTCGGTGACGAGGTCAGGTTCACGAACCTGCGCTGGCAGTTCTCGGTGCAGGCCCTCGCGCGCGAGCTCGGGCTCGAGCGGCTGGACGTCATCAACGATTTCGCGGCCCAGGCCCTGTCGCTGCCCGCGCTGCGCGAGGGCGACACGCTGGCCATCGGCGGTGGCAGTGCGCTGCCCGGCGCGACGCGCGCCGTGCTCGGTCCCGGCACGGGCCTCGGCATCGCCGGTCTGGTCCCGGCCGGCGGCCGCTGGGTCGCCGTGCCGGGGGAAGGCGGTCACGTGACACTGGCGGCGACCGACGACTTCGAGGCACGCCTCATCACACGCCTGCGCGGGCGATTCGGTCATTGCTCCGCGGAACGCGTCCTGTCGGGCCCCGGCCTCACGAATCTGTTCGAGGTCGTGGCGGCCGAAACCGGCGCCCCCCACGAGGAGGTTTCGCCGGAGGACATCACGCGCCGCGCAGGGGCGGGCGACGCGCTGGCTGCGCGCTGCCTGGAGCTTTTCTTCGCCTTCCTGGGCACGGTCGCGGGAAACGTCGCGTTGACGCTCGGCGCACTTGGCGGTGTCTACCTGAGCGGCGGCATCCTGCCGCGCATTGCGGACGCCCTGCTGTCATCTCCGTTTCGCGCGCGCTTCGAGGACAAGGGCCGTTACAGCGGCTATCTCGCGGCTATCCCCACCCGGTTGATCACCGCCGAGCATCCCGCCCTGCTCGGGCTGCAACGTCTGCTCGCCTCGAGCGGACCGCGCGCGGGAGACTGAACCCGTCAGCGCTGTCGGACGGCCTTTCGCCGGCACCACACCAGGCGTCCGGAGCGCCCGTCCCAGTGGAACGCGGCCGCCTGTCCGAACTGCTCGGCGAGCGCGCGGGCTTCCTCCGCGCTGATGCCGAGGACGGCGAACGACGGTTCCCGGTGCTCACCGTCCGCGGAGCGCCCCACTGCCGGCAGCCAGCGTCTGCGCTCGCTTCTTAGTTGCTCCGCGAGCCTCGCGTTCGCGCGCTCGTTCGCGACGCGCCCCGGCCGCGACACGCCGGGGTTCCAGGCCGTGACCACCGCCAGGCTTTCACTGACCCGCAGCGGGTCGCCGACGATCACACCGCGCCCGCAGAGAGTCACCGTTTCGGTGCCGAAAAGCACGTCGAACCGGGCGCGGCGATAGTTCCGCACGAGGGCTGCCGGCCAGCACCGCGCCCGCGCCGACGGGGGGCTCACGGGTCGCCCGCGGCCTCCGATGCCTCGATCTGCTCTTCGAGCACATCGACGCGCGAGCGGGCAATGTCGTCGACCTCGCGGGCGCGGTCGAGGGTCTCGGTCATCGGGTCGAACGCGGTTTCGGGTTCCGTGGACTCGCCGCCGCCCTCCCCGCATGCCACGCAGCCAGTCGCGGTCATCAGCAAAGCGAAAAGCGCGCGCATCCGGGTGAGTCTCCGGTCGAAACGAGCGGCCAGTCTATCTTTTTTCCCCTGCTATGATCGCAGCGGGCCGGCGAGCGGGGAGCGGCGTGGCAACCTTCACGGACAAGGTGATCATCGTGACCGGCGCTTCCGAAGGCATCGGCCGCGCGCTCGCGCTCGAGCTCGCGCCGCAGCGGCCGAAGCTGGTGCTGGCCGCACGCAATGAGGAGCGGCTGGCCACCCTCGCCGTCGAATGCGTGAGCGCCGGCGCCGAGGCATCGACGGTGCGCGCCGACCTCACCGATGAAATGCGCTGCCGGCAGCTCGTGCTGCGCGCGATCGAGCGGTTCGGCCGCATCGACGCGCTGGTCAACAACGCGGGCGCCACCATGTGGGCGAGGGTGGAAGACGTGGTCGATACCACCGTGTTCGAGCGCGTGCTGCGCATCAACTACCTGAGCAGCGTCTGGTGCACGTATTACGCGCTGCCTCACCTCAGGGAGACGCGCGGCCGGATCGTGGCCGTGTCCAGCCTGGCGGGCATGACGGGCGTGCCGACGCGCAGCGGCTACGCCGCGAGCAAGCACGCGGTGTTCGGATTCTTCGACTCGCTGCGCATCGAGCTGGACGGCAGCGGGGTGTCGGTCACCCTGATCGCACCGGGGTTCGTGCGCACGGAGATCCACCGCCGCGCGCTCGGCCCGGACGGCAGCCCGCTCGGCGCAAGCCCGCTCCAGGACCGCCGCATCATGAGCGCCAAGGCCTGCGCCGCGCTGATCGCGCGCGCCATGGCGCGGCGCCAGCGACGGCTCGTTATCTCGTGGCGCGGCCGCGCTTTGCCCTGGCTCAAGCTGCTCGCGCCGGCCCTGCTCGACCGGCTGGCGCGCAAAGCCATCGAAGGCCGGCGCTGAGTCCTGACGGATCCGTCGGCGCGATCGCTCAGGCCTCCGCCGTGAGCTTGAGCCCCGCAATACCGGCCACGATCAGGCCGATGCAGGCCAGCCGCGGCAGCGCGGCGGATTCCGCAAACAGCACGATGCCGAATATGGCCGTACCAGTCGCGCCGATGCCTGTCCATACCGCATAACCGGTCCCGACGGGGATTTCCTTCAAGGCCTGGGCGAGGAAAACGAAGCTCGCAACCATGGCCGCGACCGTCAGCACGCTCGGCCAGAGCCGGCTGAACCCGTTGGTGTACTTGAGGCCGACCGCCCAGCCGATCTCGAACAGGCCGGCCACTGCCAGGTTAAGCCACGCCATGGGAACCTTCGCGAGCGGATTCCGCCTGCCGGGAACGGCGCCAGCCGCTCGAGCCACCGCAAGGCTTCATCCGCCGGTCGTGGGCGGCTCAAGCGCCTGGTCGCTGTTCCAGATGTCCTTGCTCATGAACCAGTCGCCCCCTTCGCGCTGCCAGATGACCATGTATTTGCCGGTTTCGAGCGTTTTGCCTGCCGGGTCAGAGACCGTGAAGGCGCCGATTTCGTACGCCACGCCGTCACCGGCGGGTTCGATCTCCCGGCTTTCGAGCGTGGCGGTATGCGGATCCTCGAGCGCGCCCGACCAGAACGCCTCGATCGCCGCCCGGCCTGTGATCGATTGCGCGTTCGGCGGCAACAGCAGGGCGTCGCGGGTGTAGAGCGCGGCAATCCCTGCCGCGTCGCCCGCGTTGAAGGCCTTCTCCCAGGCGGTCGCGCGCGCCGCTATAGCGGACTCCACATCTTCGGCTCCGCAAGGCGCGGCCGCGAATACCCATGCGGCCATGAAAAGGCCAGCAATCAGTCTGCTCATGTCAGCTTCTCCTTCGTTTTTCCCGGTTGGCGCACACTCATGAATCCCTCAGGCCCGGGGCGTGAATCCGAGCACGATATCGAAACGGGCCTCGAGCTCGTCCGTCCGCGATCCCTGCAGGGCCTGGAACGGCACGACGACGGAGCGCCGCTCGGCGGCGTCCACGATGCGGCCGAGCACGCCGTCGCGCTCGTTGAGCGGCTCGCCCTCGACGTAGCACTGGGTGGTGAACGTTTCCATGCCCGGCATGCGCACGGCGAAGTGAATATGGGGCGTGCGGCTGCCGTAGGGCACCGGCTTGATGGTGCGGAACAGGTATGCGCCGTCCTGACCGGTCAGGAAGCGGCCGTAGCCCTGAAACCTTGCGTCACGCTTTTTGCGGTTTCCGCTGCCGGCATGCAGATACACACCATTGCCGTCGACCTGCCAGATCTCGACGACCGCGGCGCGCAGCGGATCGCCGCGCGTATCCATGATGCGGCCGGACAGCCACGTGATTTCTCCCGCGGCAGGCCGGTCGGCATAGTTGAGGAGCAGCAGGTCGTTGTCGGTGTCCAGGGGCAGGCGGTCGGGATAGAACGGCCCCGCGGTCTGCGGCGGTGTCGGCACGAGTTTGGCCGCGAGCGCGCCGCGCGCGGCAAGGGCGGCGGCGCCGAGCACCGCCCCTTTCAGAAACGCGCGACGATCGAGATGTCGGAACGGGTGCTCTGCCATTGGCCGCTGTCCGCAGGTCATTCGCTTTGGCGATAGGGATCGAAAGTATAGTACTTCGGGCGCAGATCGAGCCGGACGTGCAGCCAGGCCACGCCGAGCCCGGAAGTGCTGAGCCAGAGCGGCCTCTCGTCGAGCCGGCGCGACAACGCCCCCGACACGGCCTGCCAGAGCGCGTGTTGCTGCGCGGCCGGGGCATGGCGCGCGAAGGCGGCGAGGTGCGGATAAGCGCAGAGCGGTGCGCGCGGGCAAGGCGCGACCAGGAAGGCGTCGTCGCCCAGATTGGGGAATGTCACGACTTCCTCGCCGGTTCCGGCGGCAGCGAAATGCTCGGCGAAGTCGCGCGGATCGGCCCGCAGGCCGTCCAGTGCCGGGCTGTTCACGAGCACGAACTCGAACGCCTGCTCAAGGCTCGACACAGTGGCCGGCGGCGTCTCCCAGAAAAAGGCGGAGAACGGCGCGCCGGCGAGCACGGCCATGAACCAGGCGCGGAAGCGCTCGTCCTGCCGCCAGGCCTCGATGACATCCGCTCGCGACAACGCCCGGCCGCCTCGAACGACCGTGTGCCTGAGCACGCGCCCGTTTCCGAGGCTCTGGGTCTTGAGCGTCCAGGCCGTCATTCAATGAAGCACTGCGGCGGCTGCACGGTCAGCCGCCTCGATGACTCATGCACCTCCTCGCAGGCCGAGCTGCTGCGACAGCCACTCGCGGCGGTCGGCCCGCGCTTGTTCGTTGTCCATGTGATGGTCCGCCGGGTACCACCGAATCCGCTTGGGATTGCTCGCCGATTCGTAGAAACGGCGCGCCGCATCGTCGCTGATGTACGCGTCCGTCTCGGCAAACTGAAAAAAGAGAGCGGCCGGTGCGGCGCGCGAGATATGGTCGATGGGCTCGACGTCGCGGATCGCAACGCGGTATGCATCTTCTCCGGCGACCGCCGTTTCGGGCCAGTAGGCGAGCGACCAGTCGCTGAAGCTGCCGATGGCGGCGATGAGCACATAAGCTTTCACCCGGGATTCGCTGCCGGCCGCCAGGGCGCCGAACATGGCGCCGTAGTCGTGGCCGACGAAGGCGACGCGACTCGCGTCCACGCCGGGCCTCGCCAGCAGCAGATCCAGCGAGCGGCGCAGGTCGATGGTCTGATCCTCGATTTGCCGGCGGTCCGCCGGCCCCGACACCGGCGGCTCCGACCACGGAAAATAGCCTTGTATCAACAGCGACACAACGCCCTGTTCAGCGAGCGCGCGCGCCTCGGGCAGGAATTGATCACGGTTGCCGTCGACTTCGCCGAGCCAGTGGAAATAGAGCACCGCCGCAAACGGGCCGGCACCCCCGGGCTCGACGAGCCAGGCCTTGATGCGCCCGTGCCGCGGGTCGTAGGCGGCGAAGCTCAGGTCGCGCACGGCGATGCTCCCGTCGCTCTCGACCGAAGCTTCGCGAAGATCGAGGCCGCGGGACGTGTCGTAGGCGAAAGTCGCCGCCGCGGGCGGCGGGGCTGCCGGCTGCGCGCAGGCGGCGAGCAGGCAGGCAAACAAGGCGCCCGGACGAAGCACGGCGCCCATCAATTCACCTTCTGCGTGTCCGGCTCGCCCATGGCCTGGCGCCAGGCACGCTCCACAGCCGGCGTCACCCAGAATGCGGCAAAGGATCGCTGCTTCTGGTCGTCATCGCCGGCGAACCGCTCCTTCCAGTCCGCCAGGGTCACCCGCTCCTGCGTTTCCTCGAGGGTCGCGCCTTCCGCGACCGCCGCCTCGACCTGCTCGACGAGGTCACGCAACAGCGCCTGCAGACTGCGCAGGTAATCGGGATCGCGCTGCACTTCGCCGTGGCCGGGAAAGGTGACGTCGGCCCCGAGGCCGTCGATCCTGGCGAGCGTCTCGATCCAGTCCGAGTAATAGGAACCGAAGCCGAACGGAATCGGATGCACGATGATGTCGCCGGTCGCCACGATGCGCTCGCGCGGCAGGTGCACGACAACGTCGCCGCGCGTGTTGGCAAGCCCGAGCCAGCGGATCTCGATGGTCCGGTCGCCGCGATGGAGCACGATGGCGTCCTCGAAGGTCAGGTCCGCCGGCGTCGCCTCGATGCTCTCGAGCTCCTCTATCGCGGTCCGGTAGAACGCGATGGCGTTCTCGATGCGCCCGCGCCTGGCGTCATCGATCACCTTGCCGTCGTCGTCTTCGCCGGTCTCGAGCCAGCGCTCGAGATCGGGGATCGTCTTGCGCAGCCGGTCGATGTTCTGCGGCCGCGGATCGTGCGACTGCTCGATCGCATCGCCCCGGGTATGGCGATGCGAGATGAACTGCACGCCTGGCCACAGCTCGCGATAGACCTGGTTGCCGCCGTGGTGATCGTCGTGCCAGTGGGTGTTGACGACGTAGCGCACCGGCTTGCGGGTCAGCTTCTGCACTTCGGCGGCCATGCGCCGGGCCGTGGACGGGAACAGCGCGGTGTCGACGACGAGCACGTCCTCGTCGTTGATGACGATGAGCGCGTTGCCCTCGATCGGATCGCGCAACGGCTCCTGCCAGACGATGCCGTGCACCCCCTCGGCCAGACGCACGACGTCGTATGCCTTCGGCGCCGGCTCGTCCCCGGACGCAACCGGCCCGCTCAGGGAGGCCGCGATCGCCAGGCTGGCCGCCATCCACAATTGCCTCGACTCTGGCACCGCGCACCTCACTGCCGCCGGGCGGCCGATCGTTGTTTTCATCGTGAGGCTGGCCGTGCAAGGGACCGTCGCCTGCGTGGAAGGTTCCGCCGGCTCAGGGCACGGCAGTCGTCCCGGCGCTCTGCGCCTGCAGAATCTCCTCGAATTGCGCCTGCAACGCGCGCAGCTCCTCGTCCGTCATGTCGGTGAAGTACGCCGAGGGCATCGCCGGGTCGAGTGGCCTGCCGCCCGGGCCGATGCCTTCGCGCACCGCCCGCGCGAAATCCTCGAACGGCCACACGCCCGCGCCCGCCAGATCGGGCCCCGGCGGCGCGCCGGGCGCCGGGTGCGGTCCACCGCGCAGATCGCTGCCGTGGCAGCCGACACAGATCGACGAGGCAATATAGGCGCCGTACGCGGCCGTCGGCCCGCGCGGCGGCGTCGGTGGCCGTTCCGACGCGGTTCGGACATGCCGGTCCAGCCCGGCGATGCCGGCCATGAGGTAGCCGGGCAGCCTGAGCCGCGATTCCGGCAGCTCGTTGTCCACGGGCGGCAGGCTTTTCAGATAGGCGATCAGCGCGCCCATGTCCTCGTCACCGATGAAGTGATAGACGTCGTAGAGCATGAACGGCAGCAGCCAGCGGCCGTCCGGATCCACGCCGTAGCGTATGGCGTGATCCCAGTCCGCATCGCCGTACCGGTCGCCGATGCCGCCTTCCCCCGCGGTCAGGTTGGTGGCGACAATGAGGCCGGGCGGAATGTCGAGAAACACGCCCCCGCCGAGGTCCGGGCCGTGACACTCGCGACAGGCGTGAATACTCATGATGTGCTCGCCCCGGGCGACCGCTTCCGGCCCCGCGGGCACTGCGACTGCGGGCGCGGTGACTTCGTAGGTCTGTTCCAGCTTGTGCTTGCCGCGCAGGAAGATTGCGCCCGCGACGACGATCACCAGCAGCAGAAACGAACCGAAGATCACGCCGATCCACTTGAGCGCTTTCCTCATCGTGACCTCCCCCAGGTCGAATCGTGAACCGGATGTTATTCGTTATCGTTGCCCGCGGCGAAAAGATCGCCGGTGGCGGCACTGATCGGCCCATACACGAGCCGGCCGTCGACCCGCCTCGCGGCCGATGTATACGGATGCTCGACGGCCTTCGAGATGCCCATGATATGAAACACTTCGATACCGCGAGACTTGAGATCGTCCGCGATCAGCGCCCGGTGGCATTGCCACCACAGCGCCTCGGCGCACATGAGCGCCGTGCGCCTGCCGGCAGCGATCCCGAGCAGGCGATCGACCGCGTCCCGATAGTCAGACGTCTCCATGTAGTCCGCGTAGCCTCTGAAGGATTTGTTGCGCCAGACTGTGTTGTTCGAATCCGCGCGCGGGCTGCGACGCCCGCCGAGCGCGGGAATGGCCGTGTAGTCGATGCCATGCGGGCGAGCGCCTGCGTGAGCGGCCCGGGATAGAAATGCGGGTGCGCGCGCGATCCCGCGTGACGCCGAACGTCGGCGACGGTTTCGAGCCGTGCTGCCGCGAGCAGCGCTACGAATTCACCGATGGTCCGTGACGAATGCCCGATGGTCCAGACCGCGGCGGGGTATTGCGACGAGCGCACGATGCCGTCACGCGCTCAGCCGGAGTAGCCGACCCCTCGCGCCATGAGGGCGGCGCAGAGAATCAGCAACACGACGGCGACCAGCTCGAAATGCAGGAGGGCGCGGATCGAACGCAGCTTTGCGGGCGCCACGTGGGGAATCTGTCCTTGCGCGAGCGGGCGCTTCCAGGTGAAGAACACTATGGTGGGATAGATGGACAGTATCGCGATCAGGAGGAACAGCGAGACCTTGGCGTGGAAAGGCACGCTGTGCAGATAGTAATCGACGCCTTTGTCGAAATAAAACACCCGCAGCAGGCCGACTACGAGCACGAGGCCGGCGGAGAGTCCAAAGACGGCATCCGTGGCACGCAACCTGCGTGCACTGGCGAGTGTCAGCTCATCCCTGACCAGCACGAACTCGAGGACGAGCGCTGCGACGAGCGCGAAGGCCGCGACGTGATGCAAAAACGCGACGAAAGATGGCATAGGGCCTTGCCGAGAGCCATGACGATAGATTCGAATGTAACATGCCGCAGCCTGGCGGCACTGGATAGTCCGGGCACGCACGGTGCGAGTGACCTTCGCTCTGGATACCTGTGACCGGGAGGTTATGGCCTGGCAGGCAGGGAGACCGAAGGCCTGCCCGCTGGCTGACCCGTGCAACTCCGGCGTAGCCTGCGGATTCCTAAAGGCTCGTCAATCGTCCGGCTGCCACAACATCGCATCGAGCGAGGTCTGCCAGCCGAAACGTTCGAGGTTCACGCGCCCGTTGACGAACGCGACCCCCTCGCGCTCGAGCAGCTCCCGTTGCCGCGCCCGTGATCGTGAGCCCTTCGGTATCGCGATCCTGCCTTGCGCATTGATCACCCGGTGCCACGGCAGCCTCGCTTTCTTCGGCGCCGCGCGCAGCGCCCGGGCCGTCAGGCGTGCGCCTCGCGGAAATCCGGCGCGCTCTGCAACGCGGCCGTAGGTCGATACGCGGCCCCGGGGAATCTGCGCAACGACTTTCCAGATGCGGGCATAGTTGTCGTTCGCGCGAGCCACGGCCGCGTCAACTCGACCGCAGGTAAGCGAGAATGTCCGCGCGGGCGCGCTCGAGCACGGAGTCGCGATCCAGCGAGTTCAGGATGTCGGTGACGACGCGCTTGGGACCTGCCTCGCCCCAGGACTTGCCGAGCGCGAGGTAGCGCTCGGCGACGCGGCCGACGACATAGGTGCCGTAATAGGCGACCGCGCCCTGCGCGCCGGCCGTCACCAGGATCGACAGCCCGCCGGTGCCGAGCTTGAGCGCGGTGGACACTGCGTGCACGGCCCAGACCGTGCCCATGAGCGCGGTCAGGTGCTTGAGTATGGTCGCGATCAGCGAGCCGGCCTCCGCGCGATTGAGGGGCAGCTGGTGGAGCCTCGACAGATGCACGACCAGGGTCAGGTCAATCATGGCCGCGGCGGCGAGATCGGCGACCGGGATCGGATTGAGCGCCACCGCCACGCCTTTCGCGATGCAGTAGGTCGTGATGATCTTTTCGGCGAGGCCGCAGCGCGCGGCGACTATGCGCTCGGACACCTGCCGGCTGAGGGTACCGGCAAACAGGCTTGCGTTGAGCGCTGCCAGGGTCTTGCCTTCCCGCTCGAGGATGTCCCACAAGCGCGCGCGCAACGGCTCGACGTCCGGTGCCGGCTGGCGCCGGCTGCGTGTTTCCGCCCCCCCGGCATCAGTGGCGATCACGGTCTCGGGCGCTGGCCGGGCCGCCGCGGCGACGAGATCACGCGGCTCGACCAGGCCGGCTGCGCGGTGTGCAAGGGTCTCGAGGAGCCGCGCCTGCTCTTCACCGGTGTAACGATCCGCCTTGTTGAGCACCAGGATCAGCGGACGCCCGCAAGCTTTGAGCCAGCGCAGGGCGTCGAGCTCGGTCGCAGTCAGGTCGGCCTCGACGACGAACAGGATCAGATCCGCGCGTAATGCGGCCTCGCGCGCAATGCGCTCGCGCTCCTCGCCGCCGATCTCGTTGATGCCCGGCGTATCGATGAGAAACACTCCGCCGGACTCATACTGCCGCCAGCGGCCGTGCGCGCTCGCACGCGTCTCGCCGTGCAGCGGGCTCACGGAGAAAGCCTCGCTGCCGAGCAGCGCGTTCAGCAGGGATGATTTGCCGACACCGACGCGCCCGAATGCCGCAATATGCACGTGTCCGTGCTCGAGCTTGTCGAGCATGCGCTCGATGTCGGCGTAGTCGGCGGCGAGCGTCGAGCGCACCGCCTGCGGCACGCGCGGGTCGTCGACCAGCTCGCGGAGACTCTCGCGCGCGAGCGTGAGATGCCGGTCGCCGCGCGCCGGGTCAGTCGCTTCGTGGGCGATCCTTGTTCGCGGCGAGCGCAATCTTGACCAGAGCTCGCGCACGCGTGGAAAAATCTTCATGCAGGTTTTCCTCGAACCGCGCGGCGGCGGGCGCGGGCTTGAGCTCGCCGCGAACCTCGAGCGTGTCGACGAGACTTGCGCCCAGCGCGTCGAAGATCAGGCCATAGGCGACGGCGTGCACGAGGCCGCCCGCTACGGTGCCGACGCCCGGGAATGCCTTGAAACCGTTGCCCGCGATCGCCAGCAGGATCGGCAGGGCCTTGCCCACCTTGCTCCGGCTCAAGTCGAGAAACTGCTCGATATCGAGGTTGCGCGCCGGCGCATTGTAGAGCGCGCACAGCTCGCGCACGAGGCTCGTGCCGAGAAAGCCCTGTATCAGCACGTCGGTGCCCGGCGTCACGGCCGCCAACGCACCGACGACGGCCTTCTTCGTATAGCTCCGCACGATGTCGCCCGCTCGCGCGCGCCGGTAGTGGGCCTCGACGGCCTCGAGCTTGCGTGCAGCGAGCAGAAACACGGCCGTGTCGCGCAAGGTCTCGAGCGCGCGGGGGTCGGCATCGAGCCGGCGTTGCAGCGCGGCGAGCAACGCCGCGACCTCGGGCTCGCGCGCCCGCTCGACAGTCCGCTCACTGCCGTCGGCGTGGCGCTCGACGACCTTCCCGGTGCCGCCCGCCGAAACGATGGCGACGTCGAGCGGCTCACCGTTGCCGAGGGCGGTCTGCGCGGCGAGCCGCTCGCGCAGCGTCTCGAGCTCGTCCGCGGTGTAGCGATCGCTCTTGTTGAGCGCGAGCACGACAGGTTTGCCGAGGCGCCTCAGGGCCTCGAGACGCTGTAGCTGGTCGCGGGTCAGATCGCCGTCGCAGACGTACACGACGACATGGGCGCGCTGGGCCTCCTCCTGCGCCGCCGCCTCGAGTGCACCACCGGGCTCGTTGCTGCCCGGCACGTCGGCGAGGATCAGCTCGTCGCCCGCGGGACTGCGCCAGCGATAATGGCCCACGCTGCGCGTCGACCCGCCGCGCACATCGACATCCGGCTCCGCGCCGGGCACCAGCGCGCGGATAAGCGCGCTCTTGCCCGTGCTGATCTCGCCGAAAAATGCGGCATAAACCCGTCCGGATTCGCGCCGCTCGCCGAGCGCTGCGAGCTCCGCGCGCACGCTGCCGACGTCGAGCCCCGCCGCCTCCGCGGCGGCGATGCGCGCGTGCAGCTCGGACTCCCCGGGCGGACGCGCGGACGTCACACTGGCACCGGAGCGATGCGGCCGCAGCAGGCGCCAGATCAGCCAGCCGCTCCCGATCACGGCGGCGCCGAGCGCGCTCACGTAGAACCAGAACAACCAGCGCGGCGCGGCGCGCAACCGGTCCCAGACGGCGAATGCCGACTCGGTGACGAAAAGCGCCGTGGCGATCACGGCGAGCAGCACCAATGCGATCACCAGCGCCAGCAGCACGCGAACCAGGCGGTCGACGCGCATGGCTCAGATGCCGGGCCCGGCGGCCGGCTTCACCCGCCCGAGCCAGGCGATCGCAAACGCGAACGCGAGCGGCAGCAGCCGCTCTGCGGCGTCGCCGGGCGCGTCCGGGAACGCATGCAGGACGACGGTCAGCCCGAAGCCCGCGGCGAGCGATCCGAGGATCGCCGGCGGTCGGATCCGCATGCCGAGCAGGCGCAACACGAGAACCGGCCCGAATGCCGAGCCCACGGCGTGCCAGGCGAAGAGCACACGCGAGAAAATCGCCTGCGGCGCGTACAGCGCGAGCGCCACGGCAACGCCGCTGATCGCGAACACGACGATGCGTGAGACGAGCAGGGCCCGGCGTGGATTCGATTCGACCGGGCGCCAGTCGTGCGTCACCGCAGAGCCGGCCACGAGCAGCTGGCTGTCGGCGGTCGACATGATGGCCGAGAGCACGGCCGCGAGCATGATACCGCTCGCGACCGGCGGCAGCAGGCTGTGCGCCATCTCGAAGAAAATCTGCTCGCTGTCCGTCACGGCACCGTAAAGCACCCTGCCGGACAGGCCGACCAGGAGCATGCCCGCGTAGACGACCAGCGCCCAGCCGATGGCGATGACGCGCCCGCGCGTGAGCGCGCGGCGGTTGCCCAGGGCCATGAATCGGTTGACGACGTGCGGCTGGCCGGGATAGCCCAGGCCGATGCCGAGCGTGCCGAGCACGAAGCCGGCTGCGCCCACGAAGCTGCCCGCAGGATAAGGCAGGTCCGCCGGCGCGCGTGCAGCGTCGAGTCCGCTTGCCAGACCGCCGATTCCGCCGACCGCGAACAATGCCACCAGCGGCAGCACGATTGCGGTCGCCGCCATGAGCAGGCCCTGCAGGGTATCGGTGACGCTGACCGCCCAGAAACCGCCGAGCAGCGTGTAGAGCACGATGATGCCGGCGCCGACCAGCACGCTGGCGCTCATCGACATCTCGAAGCTGCTGACGAAGGCGTGGCCGGCGGCCTGGAACTGCGCAGCGATATAGAACAGAAACGAGAAAACGATGATGCACGAGCTCAAGCCGACGATCCACGGCCGGGCCGCTCCGCCGGGCCCGGCGATGACGTCGGTCAGCGTCACGGCATTCTCGCGGCGGCTCAATTCCATGAGCCGCGGCGCCACCCACAGCCAGTTGACGAGAAATCCGAGCAGGGTCGCGGGAAACAGCCACAGCGCGGGCAGGCCCCAGGCGCAGGCGGCGCCGCTGACCCCGAGCAAGGTCCAGGCCGACGACGAGCTGGCCGACCCGCTGATGCCGGCGACGAGCCCGCCGAGCCTGCGCCCGCCGAGAAAGAAATCAAGTGTGTCGGTCGTGCGCCGGCTCGCCCAGAGGCCGATCGCGATCAGCAAGACCTTGTAGATCAGCAGCGTGACGAGCACGGCCCGGGCGTCAGCGCTCATCTGGTGTCCGGGGAATCGCCGCGGCCGCATGCAATCATGGCGGCGATCATAACGCATGCATTGGCGACGACGAGCAACGCCGGATGGCGGACTCGAGCGAGAATTGATGCGTACTTGCGCGACACGACACTACAATCCGGCGATGGGCGCGGGCTGGCAATTCTGGATCGATCGCGGCGGTACTTTCACAGACGTGGTTGCGCGGCGGCCCGACGGGCGACTGCTCACGCACAAGCTGCTGTCGGATGATCCGGAGCGCTACCGCGACGCGGCAGCGCATGCCATCGAGCAGATCCTCGTCGAGCACGGCGGTGACGCGCCGCGCGTCGACGTGATCAGAATGGGCACGACGGTCGCGACGAACGCGCTGCTCGAGCGCAAGGGCGAGCCGACGGCGCTCGTCATCACGCGCGGCTTTGCCGACGCGCTGCGCATCGGCTACCAGAACCGCCCGGATATATTCGCGCGGCGCATCGTGCTGCCTGAGATGCTCTACTCGCGCGTCATCGAGGCACGGGAACGGGTCGGCGCGCATGGAGAAATCGTCGAGGCACTCGACGAGGCCGCGCTGCGGCGGGAGCTCGCGGCACTCGCGGCGGACGGCATCCACGCGCTGGCGATCGTCTTCATGCATGGATACCGGTTTCCCGCGCATGAGCGGCAGGCGGCCGCAGCGGCGCGCGACATGGGCTTCGGCCAGGTGTCCGCGTCGCACGAAGTGAGCCCCCTCATCCGACTGGTCGGGCGCGGGGATACAGCCGTCGTCGACGCTTATCTCTCGCCGCTGCTCGGGCGCTACGTGCGCACGCTCGGCCGCGAGCTCTGCGCGCCCGCGCGCAGCGCGCGGCTGCTGTTCATGCAGAGTCACGGCGGGCTTGCCGACGCAGCGCGATTCCGCGGCAAGGACGCGATCCTGTCCGGCCCGGCCGGCGGCGTCGTCGGCATGGTGTGCACTGCCGGTGCGGCGGGCTACCGCAGGCTCATCGGCTTCGACATGGGCGGCACCTCGACGGATGTCTCCGTCTTCACGGGCGAATATGAGCGCAGCCTCGACAGCGAGATCGCGGGCGTTCGGGTTCGCGCGCCGGTCATGAAAATTCACACTATCGCCGCCGGAGGCGGCTCGGTGCTGGCCTTCGAATCGGGCCGACTGCAGGTCGGCCCCGGCTCGGCGGGCGCGAACCCCGGCCCGGCCAGCTACCGGCGCGGCGGGCCGTTGACGGTGACCGACGCGAACGTGCTGCTGGGGCGCATCCAGCCGGGATTTTTTCCGTGCACCTTCGGCCCCGGCGCGGACCGGCGGCTCGACGCGGAAGTCGTGCAGCGGTCCTTCCGCCGCCTCGCGCAACACGTCGGCGAGGAAACCGGCGCGCCGCAGCGGCCCGAGGACGTCGCCGAAGGCTTCCTGCGCATCGCAGTGGAAAAAATGGCGAATGCGATCAAGCAGATCACCATTCAGCGCGGCCTCGACACGGCGGAGTTCGTGCTTTGCTGCTTCGGCGGCGCGGCCGGCCAGCACGCCTGCCGCGTGGCGGACACGCTCGGCGTGCGCAGCATTCTCGTCCACCCGCACGCCGGGGTGCTGTCGGCCTACGGCATGGGGCTCGCCGACCTGCGCGTGCTGCGCGAGCGCACGGTCGAGGCGCCGCTCGACAGTGCCGGCGAGACGAAGCTCGAAAGCGCACTCGGGGCGCTCGAGAGCGAAGCACGCGCGGAGCTCGCGGCCCAGGGCATCGAGGAATCGCGCGTGCGCGTCGTGCGGCGCGCCTACCTCCGCTACGCCGGCTCCGACACCCAGATCGCCGTCGAGGCCGCGCCCGGCGAGCAGATGCGCGCCGATTTCGAGCGCCGACATCGTGGCCGGTTCGGTTTCGCTGCGGCCGATACTCCCCTGATCGTCGCGGCGGCGGGGGTCGAAGCGATCGGCGAGTCGGACGCGTTCGCGGAGACGCCGTGCCCGCCGGGCGGGTTGCAGCCCGCGGCGGCGCCGGTCGGCCGCGCGCGCCTGTACGCGGACGGCGCCTGGCACGACGTGCCGGTGCATGTGCGCACGGACCTCGGGCCCGGCGCGCAGGTCGAGGGTCCGGCGCTGATCGTCGAGGACAATGCGACGACCGTGCTCGAACCCGGCTGGCGGCTGGTCGTCGACGCGTTTCGCCAGCTGGTCCTCGAACGCGCCCGCGCACCGCGCCGCAATGGCGCCGTCGGCACGGCCCCCGATCCGGTGATGCTCGAGGTGTTCAACAACCTATTCATGCACATCGCCGAGCAGATGGGGGCCGTGCTCGAGAACACCGCCCACTCGGTGAACATCAAGGAGCGGCTGGATTTCTCCTGCGCCGTATTCGACGCCGACGGCGGGCTGGTGGCGAATGCGCCGCACATTCCGATCCATCTCGGCTCCATGGGCGATTCGGTGCGTGTTGTGCTCGGGCAGAACCCGGGAAATCTCGAGCCCGGAGACGCCTGGATGCTCAACGCGCCCTACAACGGCGGCACTCACCTGCCCGACGTGACCGTCGTGTCACCCGTCTTCGACGAAACCGGCACGCACCTGCGCTTCTGCGTCGCTTCGCGCGCGCACCATGCCGACATCGGCGGCATCTCGCCGGGATCGATGCCGCCGCACAGCCGCAGCATCGACGAGGAGGGCATCCTGTTCGACAACCTGCGCATCGTGCGCGGCGGCAGGCTCGACGAAATTGCGATTCGTGCGCGGCTCGCCGCCGGTCCCTGGCCGGCGCGCAACCCCGATCAGAATATCGCCGACATCAAGGCCCAGATCGCTGCGAATACCCGCGGAATCCACGAGCTGGAACGGGTAGTGGCGCATTTCGGGGCCGACGTGGTGCGCGCCTACATGCGGCACGTCCAGGTCAACGCAGCCGAATCCGTGCGCCGGGTGCTTGACGCGCTCGGCGACGGGCGTTTCGAATACGCGCTCGACAACGGCGCGCGCATCCGTGTGCGCATCGGCGTCGACCGACAACGGCGCAGCGCTACCATCGACTTCACCGGCACTTCGGCGCAGAGCGGCGATAATTTCAACGCGCCGTCCGCCGTGTGCAAAGCCGCCGTGCTGTACGTGTTCCGCACGCTCGTCGATCGCCCGATTCCGCTCAACGCCGGCTGCCTGGAGCCGCTCGAAATCCTCATCCCTCCCCGCAGCCTGTTGAGCCCCGAGCCGCCGGCCGCCGTGGTCGCCGGCAACGTGGAGACGTCCCAGTGTGTGACCGACGCGCTGTACGGCGCACTCGGCGTGCTCGCCGCCGCGCAGGGGACCATGAACAATTTCACGTTCGGCGACGAGCGTCACCAGTATTACGAGACCATCTGCGGCGGATCAGGTGCGGGACCAGATTTCCACGGCACCGACGCGGTGCACACGCATATGACCAATTCGCGGATGACCGACCCGGAAGTGCTCGAGTGGCGATTCCCCGTGCGGCTGGAGCAGTTCGCGGTACGCTGCGGCTCAGGCGGGACAGGCCGTTGGCGCGGCGGCGACGGGGTCGTGCGCCGCCTGCGCTTTCTCGAGTCGATGTCGGCGGCGATCCTGTCGAATCATCGCCGGGTGGCGCCCTTCGGGCTCAAGGGCGGCGGCCCCGGGCGGTGCGGCCGCAACTCGATAGAACGCGCCGACGGCTCGCGCGAGGTGCTCGGGCCGACGGCGGCCGTGCGCATGCAGGCAGGCGACGTGTTTGTCATCGAAACGCCGGGCGGCGGAGGCTTCGGCGCGCCGGCGGCTTCTGCTCAACGCTGCCCGGACCCTGAGCCGTGGTAGCGACTGACATCGAGACCGACCGGCGTGACCCGGCTCTCACCGACGCCCTGGGCAATATTGAAGACGAAGTAATGGCCGGGGCTCGCCAGCGCGAAGCCGACGACGAAGTGCACGATCTCGCGCTCGACGTCAGAGGCCGTGGTCGTGTCGGCGTCGCATTTGACGAAGTAGGCCTGCTCCGGCGTATCGCCGAGAAACGCGCCTTCCTTGTACAGCTCATGCAGGAATTCGGTGACCTGGTTGTGGACGCGCGCCCAAACGCGCGCCTCATTTTTCTCGAACACGACCCAGCGAGTGCCGCGCTCGAGGCTGCCGATGATGTACAGGGCCGTGCGCCGGGCGGCGAAGTCGCTCCAGCCGCTGCGGCACCAGTCCTCCGGCGCCAGGGTGCGGGCACGGCCGGCCACCGCGAAGCTCGTGCGGCAGGGCGCGATGGCATTGATCCCGGCGCTGCCGAGCATGTCGACTTCCTCCGACTCGAGCGTCGTGACCGGGCGTGTGCCGCGCAGCGGCGTCCCCTCGCCGGTCAGCGCCTGCCACAGTGACGCGCGCTCGTCGCCGCGCGCGATCATGCCGGCCACCACGCCGCAGGGGCCGATCGGAAACTTCTGAGCGGTCTCCGGATCGGTCGCAAACACCCGCGGGTAGAACAGCGCGGCGTTCTCGGAGGCGAAGTTGAGGCGTCGCAGGCCGTTGCACGCCTCGTCCGCCGTGTGCCAGTCAGCAGGCGGATCGACGATCAGCATCGCTTTTCGCTGCACGCAATAGCGTGCTGCGGCGAGCAACGTCATGGGGCCGGCGTCCCGGTCGGGCGAAAGCGCCGGAATACAGAGCAGATTGAATTGCTCGATGTCCGAAAGTGCGAACAGGCCAGTCGCGTCGGTTGCCGAGCCGATGACGTCATAATCGGTGAGCGGCTCGCCGTCGCTGCCGTCGGCATTGGCATCGATATAGGCGACGGCCGCGCCCGGGCGGCCGCTCAGGGTCCTGTCCGGACGCGCGGCCGGCACGTCGCCGCGAACGCGCAGAAGCTGCGAGCCGAGCAGGAGATCGGCGACGTAGCGTTTCGACTCGGGCCTGATCGACAGCCGGGTGAAAAACTCCTGGTCCTCGACGAGCTCGGATCCGGCGTGCCTGACCCGCTGCACGACCATGTTGAAGCGGTCGGTCTCCTGATCGCCGATGCCGTCGTAATCTACCGATACGCGCAGGTTCTCGTCCGAGCCCGGCGAATTCGCCTCGAGCACGAGCACGTCCGCCCCGGAGGGCAGGTCGATCGTGGTGCGGTTGCCGCCGTTGCTGACGCGCACGATAACCGCGACGTGACCGCCGTTCTCGAAATACTGCTGTACCGCGTGGCTCAGCGGACTTTCGCGCCAGACGCCCCCGAAGAAACGCTGGAAGGAATGCAGGCTGTATATGAAGACTGGCCGGTTGACGGGACCGCGCCGCGTGCGCCCGATGAAAGCGGTGATGGACGCCGGAGCTGCCGGGATGGATCGCTCGTAATCCGGATTCTCCTCCAGGCAGACGCCCGGAGCGGTCGGCTCTGGCACGCAGGTCTCCGTGTTGACGGGCGTAAAGGTATCATAAAAGGCAGAAGACACCGCCCGTCATGATCGAGCTGTTCGCAACCTGGCCGGCGCTGGCGCGGCGTCTGCCTCATTCGCCTCTCGCCGACCTTCCCACGCCGGTGCGGCCTTTGACGCGCCTCGGCGCGGAGATCGGGGTGCCCGGACTATACGTGAAAGAGGACGACGCGAGCGCGCGTCCTTATGGCGGCAACAAGGTACGGAAGCTCGAATTCCTGCTCGGTCGCGCCGTGGCCTGCGGCGCGGAGCGCGTGCAGACCGTCGGCGCGACCGGCTCGAATCATGCGCTCGCGACTGCGATCTACGCCCGGCAGCTCGGACTGGCGAGCACACTGCTGCTCTACCATCAGCCGAACGCCGGCTACGTCGCGCGCAATCTGCTCATGGGCCGGCGCCACGGCGCCAGACTCGAGCTCGCCGGGAGCGACCGCGCCGCCGCGGCCCAGCGCCCGCGCGGGGTGTTCAACATTCCGATGGGCGGCTCATCGACGCTCGGCACGATCGGTTTCGTCAATGCCGGCCTGGAGCTCGCCGCACAGGTGCGCCGCGGCGAGTTCCCCGAGCCGGCGCGCGTCTATGTCGCGCTCGGCACCATGGGCACGGCCGTGGGCCTGTTGCTCGGGCTGCGCGCGGCCGGGCTCCGATCCACTCTGGTCGCCGTGCGCGTCGTGCCGCCGCACGTGGCGAGCCCGCAGAAATTCGCCCGCCTCCACCGCAATACAGGACGCCTGCTGCGGCGTCTGGAGCCGTCTTTTCCCGACACCCCGCCCGCCGGCGTCGAGTTCCGCGACGGGTTCTTCGGCGATCAATATGCGCGTTTCACGGCGGAGGGCATGCACGCGGTCGCGCTGGCGCGCGAGTACGAGGACATGGCGCTGGAGGGCACGTACACGGGCAAGGCCCTGGCCGCGCTGCTCGACGACGCGCAGCGCTCGCAGGAACTGCGCGCGGGCACGGTTCTGTTCTGGAACACCGTGAATTCGGTGCCGTTTCCCGCCGATCTCATGCACGACGACTATCGGCGCCTGCCACCGGCGCTGCACCGGTACTTCGAAGAGCCGGTGCAGCCGCTCGACGCCGGCGCGGAATCGGGGCGCGGGCTCTCACCGCTGCCGTGACCGGCGCCTCGCGGCGGCCTTACCGCCGGCCGGGCAGCCGCAGGCGCCGGCGCGCGAACAGGGGAATCAGCAGCATGCCGGCGACGAAGCCGCCGATGTGGGCTCGAAATGCGACGCCCGCACCGCCGTCATCGGCCGCGGAGCTCACGAGCTGGATCAGAAACCACAGGCCGAGCACGAGCACAGCGGGCAGGCGCATGGTGTGCAGGTAGAAGCCGAGCGGCACGCCCACGAGCACGTGCGCGTGCGGAAACAGCAGGATGTAGGCGCCGAGCACCCCGGAAATGGCGCCGCTGGCGCCGATCATCGGCACCTGCGAGGCAGGATCCGGCAGTGCCTGCGCGAGCACGGCGGCTACCCCGCACAGCAGGTAGAAGACAACGAACCGGCCGTGTCCCATGGTGTCCTCGACGTTGTCGGCGAAGATCCAGAGATAGAGCAGATTGCCGGCCAGGTGCATGAACCCGCCATGCATGAACATGGACGTGAACACGGTCACGACCGGCGGCACGACGTCGAGGCCGGCGGGCAACTGCGCGGGGCCGAGCAGCACGGCGGGGATGACGCCGAAGGCATAGACCGCGGCCTGCGCATTGGCGCCGAGCGACAGCTGCCAGAGAAATACGAGCACACAGGCACCGAGAATGGTGTAGCTCACGTAAGGCGTCGTGCTCGACGGGTTATCGTCGCTCAGCGGGATCATCGGCTGTCTCCTTCACTCATCACCGGCCGTTGCGCGTAACCGACCGCCCATCGCCAGCGCTCGGCGGCACGCGCGCTGACGCGCTCGACGTCTTCCTCGAGCAGATAGCCGCGCTCGACGAGCGCGCGCGCAGCCACCCGCACGTCATCGATGTAGACATCGCGGCCCGGATAGAGCGATTCGATGCTCGGCCGCGGATCGGCATTGCGCTCCGCATCCGCATCGGTGACGGGAAGCGGGATCAGCGTGCCGCGGAAATCGGCCATCTCTTCCGGGTTCGGCAGACCGCGCCGCAGGCTCCACGGCAGATAGCTGGCGAGCGGCACGGCGATGTCGACGTTGCGAATGCCGCCGAGCTCGTTGCCGAGCGCGTCGACCTGCGGCACCCGAATCGGAAACGCCGAGTCGATGTGCGGCGGCTCGCGCGTGATGATGCCCTCGTCCCATTCGGTTCCATAGTCGGCGCGATAGGCGACGTGCGGCGAAACCGGCTTCTCGAGCCCCGGCAGCCCCGGCAGCGCGAGCTCCGCCGGCATGACCAGGGTGCCGCGGCCGATGGTCGGATACTCGCTCGCCGGCGGGGACCGATCGTCAGCCACCCAGTCGACAAGGCGCACGAGCAAAGCGCGTAGGTTGACGAGGAAGTCGAGCGGATTTCCGCTCCATGCCGGCGTGCGTTCCAGCGCATGGCGTTCCGCGGGCGGCCAGGCAGCGACGTAATGCTGGGCGCTGGCGAGGTGATAGATCCGCTCGTTGCGCATGGGCGGCAGATCGCGGCGCCCGTCGACGCGCATATGGATGAGCGACGCCGCGCGGCCCCAGTATTCGTAGCCTGTGTTGACGTAGAAGATGCGGGGCAGCAGCCGGCCCCGGTAGGTCGCGACGAGGCCGTCACGAAGCCCGCTCTGCGCGTCACTCTGAGTATGGCTCGAGAACGGGAACAGGTCGGTGGGGTAGAAGAATGCCGAGTAACGATGCGCGTCGCGCGAGGGCTGGGCGAAGCGGTGATTGAAACTTCCGCGCCCCGCGCCCGCGCTGTGGATCAGCATTCCGTCGAAAACCCGGCGACCTTGCTCGTCCGCGTTGAAGCCCTGATAGAGAAAATGCCTCAGGAAACGGCCCGTCTGCGAGACGCCGAACGCGATGCCGTGCTCGACGGGAAACGGGCTCGACGGGTCGTGCTTCGCGTAGGCCATGGCGTCGCGCACGGCGGCGAGCCCGATGCCGGCGATGCGCGGGTCGCGGGCGACGTATACGAGCTCATAGATGTTGCCCGGCTCGAACCCGGCGGTCGCGTGGATGTGCGTGCCGCCGTCGGCGGCCGCTGCTCCGTCGGCGTTCGCGAACCGCCAATCGCTGCGGGGCACGACGCGCCGCGGAGCCTCGCGGCCGCTGCGCGCGGTCAGTATGTTGCGCAGGTCGTCCGGCGCGGCCGCGGGGTACGGCCGATGACCACGATGACCGAGCGCGAGCGTGCTCACGCGCTCGTCCACGACCCAGTCGCTGCGCACAAGGCCGGTAAGTGCTCCGTCGTCTCCGGTCGCCACCGGGACCTCGAGCCTGAGCAGCTCCGGCCGGTCGGGCACGTCGTGTTGCCAGCCGACCCAGATCACCGTCAGGCCCTCGCGCATCAGCAGCCCGTCGCCGAAATCCTCGGCGGTCGCCGGGTCCGGCACCGAACGGCGCCCGTCGTTGAAATAAGGCAGCGACGCCTTGCCGCCGCGATTGCTGACCTCGAGCAGGCCGACGCCGCGCCGGCGCTTCGAGTCGACCGGCTGCAGGACCATGAAATCGGCGCGCGCGCTCACGCGGCCGTCCGCATCGCGCGGACCGCGTGCCAGATCGACGATGGCGGCATTCGCGGGCTGCGATGGATCGAGACTGAAAACGAGGCTGCCGGCAAGCTTCTCGTAGGCGCCGGCGGCGCCGAACCCGCGGCCGTCGAGCACGACCGAGCGCTTTTCGATCTCGATGGCCGAAACCTCGGCCTGCGCGGGCGCACCCGGCCAGGCGGCCAGCATGACGAGCAGGGCCGGCGGGGACATGCGCATCGGTGGTCTCGAGTGGTGCAGCGGCGGCGAGCGAATATGACGAGCCGGTGTCCTGGTGTCCTGTCCCGCAAATACCTGACTCGCTTCGCGGCGTCTTTTCGCGCCTGGCGTCGTTGCGGCTCCTCGCCATAGTCCGTGACTATGCCTCGTCGCCGCGCCTTGCCAGTCACGAAAATCCGCTCGCGAATCAAGCCACCTATTTGCGGGACAGGACACTAGAATACGGCCCCATGGCGGACAGTGTCGACCTCGAGAAATTCCGCCGCGCAGCCGCGGCGGGGCATCCCGTCGCGCAGTTCAATCTCGGCCTCTGGCACCTGCGCCAGGCCCCGCCCGGCAGCGTGCCGGCGGAGGCTCGCGAGCTTCTGCTCGCAGCCGCGAAGCAGGATTTTGTGCCGGCGCAGACTCTGCTCGGCAAGCTGCTGTTCAAGCTCGACGGCGCCGAGCAGCGTCCCCGGCATGCGCGCCACTGGTTCGAGCGCGCAGCCGCGGCGGGCGACGCCGAGGCGCAATACCGGCTCGGCGAGGTGGCGACCGCCGGCCTTGCCGGCGAGCAGGACTCAGCACTCGGCGTCGGCTGGCTCGAGCAGTCGGCGCGGCAGGGCCACACGCAGGCCCGGGTGCAGCTCGCCTACTGCCTCGAGCACGGCATCGGCCGGGCCGCCGATGCGGCAGCGGCCACCGCGCTTTATCTCGCGGCGGCCCGCAGCGGCGATGCGCGTGCCCAGAGCTGTGTCGGCCGGCGTTACGCCGAAGGCCGCACCCTGCCCCGCGATCCTGCGAAGACGCTCGCCTGGCAGATGAAGGCCGCAGCGCAGGACTACCCGGGGGCGGCGCTCGAGGTCGCGCGAACCATGGCGGCGGCGGACGAGACCGTGCGGCGCGAAGCCGCGCGGATGGCCGCCGGCGACATCCCCGCCGATAAGCCGGTCGCGGCCGCGCCGCATGCCCCGCGCGAGCCCGAGACGCTGAGCGAAGCACCGCTCGTGCAGGTCTGCGCAGGGTTCCTCACGCCGGAGGAATGCGATCATCTCGTCGCGCTGGCCCGGCCATTTCTCGCACCGTCGAAGGTGATCACCAACAGCGGCCAAATGGAGCGGCGCCTTCATGAGCGCACGAGCGAGGAAATGGCCGTGCAGGAGCAGATCAAGGACGTCGTCGTGTGGAACGTCGAGCAGCGGCTGGCGGATTTCGCCTGCCTGCCTGTCGAGCATGGCGAGCCGCTCATGATCCTGCACTACGGGCGCGGCGACGAATACCGGCCGCACGTGGATTACTTCGACCCGCGCATCCAGTCGAACGCGGTGCAGCTCGCCCGGGCCGGCCAGCGCATCGTGACGGTGCTCACCTATCTGAGCGACGTCGAGGACGGCGGCGCAACGTCTTTCCCGAAAATCGGGCTGCGCGTCAAAGCCGAGAAGGGCAAGGCGCTGTTGTTCCGCAACTCCCGTGCCGACGGCGAGGTCGAGCCGCTCACGCAGCATGCGGGCGAGCCCGTGCTGGCCGGCGAGAAATGGCTGGCGACGCGCTGGATCCGCGAATGGGACTGGCGACGTCCCAAGCCCGGAGAAACAAAGAAGCCCGACCCCGCGTCGCCTTGACGTTGCATCCTGCCCCTGACGCCCAGGGGTCAGAGCGCTTGCCGGCGGACACGCAGCCGGCGCTTGAGCGGCCGCGTCAGACAGGTCGGGCCGCCGCCGCCTTTCACGCAGATGTCGGCGCCGGGAAACTCGGCGACACGTACGCCGGCGTCCTCGAGCCGCGCCCGCGTGCGCGGATTGCCTGCGACGGCCATGACCTCGCGCGGCGCGAGCGCCAGCACATTGCAGGCCTGCGTCGCGATTTCCTCCACCGCCGCTTCGACGAGGCCCATGCCGCGCTCGAGAAGCAGTTCGCGGAAACGCACCGGCATGAGCGGCGAATGAACCAGTGCCAGATCGTCGTCCAGCGGACTGAGAATCGACATCAAGTGCAGGAGGGCGCCGCTGCCGTGCCAGTGCGGCAGGTCGACGACGACGATCTCGACGCAGTCGCCGAGCAGTTCGCGCAGCTGGCTGATGCCTGCATCGTTGCTCCGGTAGCTGCGCCCCACCGCCAGCAGGGCGGGTCCGAGCCAGGCCACGTCGCCCGCCTCGAGCGTACCCGTGCCGCCGATCGCGCCCAGCACCGGGATTCCGGCTGCGGCGAAGGCGTCCGCCTGCGCGGACGGCTCGCCGCGGCGTGCGTGCTTGCCCATGTTGCACAGAATGAGGCCGCTATCCGTGGCAATGCTGGCATCGCGGGCGTATATGGAATCCAGCCCGGTGCGCGCATCGGCCGGCAACCGGACGAGTTCGCACCCTTCGCCGAGCCGCTCGAGGAACGCCTCGTGCTGCCCCACAGCGCTGACAAAGTCCGGGCGGTCGAGATAGCCGAGCGCGAGCCATTCCCTGTCCACGGTGGCCTGGTCGCGCCATGCCTCGCGGGGGCGCTTGACCGCGACGCTCGCGAGCGGCGCGGTCTCGGACTGGCAGGTGTACGCGGCTTCGCTCATGGCCGGCATGGATGGTAAGCCGGTTTCGGGGCCGGCGGCTTGTTCGCCGCGTGCTAAACGCATAGCATTCACCAATGCGAATGGTTCTCATTATCGTCGCGCTGGCCTGCGGCCTCTCAGCCGGCACGCGTGCGCAGGAGGCCCCGGCCGCAAGCTGGCAGGCACGCGCCCAGTCGATCGTCAGCGCGCTCGATTACGTGGCAATCGATTATCCGGAAGCCGTGCAGGCCGGCGAGATCGTCAATGTCGACGAATATGCCGAGCAGCTCGAGTTCGCGGCGACGGTGCGCAATCTGCTGCAGACGCTGCCCGCGAAGCCCGGCCGCGACGCCCTCGGCGACCAGGCCCGGAGGCTGGCCGCGGCGATCGAGCGGCGCGCGCCGGCGGACGAGGTTGCGGGTCTCTGCCGGCAGCTCGGCGCCGACGTCATCGCCGCCTACGCCATCAACGTCGCGCCGTCCGCTCCGCCCGAGCCGCAATCAGCGCAGGCGCTCTACGTCCGGGAATGCTCCAGCTGCCACGGACTGGACGGCCGCGGCGGCGGCCCGGTCGCGGCGACACTGGAGCCGCCGCCGACCGATTTTCACGATGCCGCTCGCGCGCGGCAGCGCAGCCTCTACGGCCTTTTCTCGACCATCACGCTCGGCGTAGAGGGCACGGGCATGGTGTCTTTCTCGCGCCTCGCCCCTGCGGAACGCTGGAATCTGGCTTTTTATGTCGCCGGCCTCGGCGACGAACGCGCCCGCGTCGCCCGCGGCCGCGAGCTGTGGAATGCCGGCAAATACCGCGATGCGCTGGGCACGCTGGCCGCGCTTTCGTCACGCACCCCCGCCGAGATGGAGGCGACGCGCGGCGGCGACGCCGCCGACATGATGGCGTTTCTCCGCCATCACCCCGAGGTACTCGCCGAAATGCAATCCGAGCCGCTCGAGCGCGCGCGAAACGAAATCGCGCAGGCCGGCGAGGCGTACGCGCACGGACGCCCCGGGGCGGCGGCCCAACTCGCGCTGACGGCCTATCTCGAAGGCTATGAGCTCGTCGAGGCGCCGCTGCGCGCGCTGGACTCGGACCTGGCACTGGGCATCGAACGCGACATGCAGGCATTCCGCACCCTGATTAGCGAGGGCGCGCCGACGGCGACCGTCGCCGCGGCGGCGGAGGCGCTGGAGGGACGCCTGGCGGCGGCCGCGGCCCGGCTCGACGACGAAGGGCTCTCAGCGCTCACCGTATTCGTGAGCGGCCTGCTCATACTGCTCCGCGAGGGCCTCGAGGCGATACTCCTTCTCGCTGCCATCGCGATGTACCTGAAGCGCACCGGGCACGCGCGCGGCATGGCCTTTCTGCATGTCGGCTGGGTCGGCGCTCTGGCTGCCGGACTGCTGACCTGGCTCGCCGCGCTGACACTGATCGACCTTAGCGGGGCGCAACGCGAGGCAGTCGAAGGTTTCGCGGCCCTGCTCGCGGCCGCCGTGCTTCTCTACGTCGGCATGTGGCTGCACCGGCACAGCCTCGCGGCGCGCTGGCAGGCCTTTCTGCAACAGCGCATCGGCAGGCATCTGTCGGCCGGCACGTTGTGGGGCATCGCCGGGCTGGCCTTCATCGCAGTCTACCGGGAAGTTTTCGAGACCCTGCTCTTCTACCAGGCGCTGTGGCTGCAGGCCGCGCGGCCGGGACCGCTGCTGGCGGGCGCGGCGAGTGCCTCGATCGCGCTTGCCGTCATCGCCTGGCTGGTATTCCGCATCGGCGCGCGCCTGCCGCTGCGCCAGTTTTTTCGCGTGAACGGTGTGCTGATGTTCGCCCTCGCGGTGATCTTCACCGGCAAGGGCGTGGCCGCCCTGCAGGAAGCGGGCATGTTCCCGGCGCGCCTCGTCGATTTTCCGCGCATCGACCTGCTCGGCGTCTATCCGACCGTGCAGAGCCTCGGCGCACAGCTCGGCTGCCTGCTGATCGGGGCCGTGTGGCTGCTGCGCGGCCGGCGTGAGCCCGTCACTGCCGGCCGGGACTGAAGGCCATCGGGTCGCAGCCGGTGCGACTGTCGCTCAGACGTGCGGCATGACCGGGTCGGCAGGCGGCGCCCCCCGCGCGCGGCGCCAGACGATCCATACGTACACCGGCAGCCCGGCAAGCAGCAACAGAAATCCCCAGAAGACTGGCTCGTGCCCCGCGCCCGAGATCGCCCACAAGGAATAGGCAAAGGCGAGCACCGCGATGATCGAGTCTCGCGCCAGACTCGCGCCGCGGAACCGTTCGCGCTCGCGCACGAAGATCATGAGCTCGGCCATTGCGGAAAACGCGTACGGCACCAGCGCCGTCAGGGTCGAGAGCAGGATAGCGAACGTGAACAGGCCTACCAGCCCGCGCGTGTAATTGGTGGCCACGAGCAGCGTAACCAGAACCGCCGAAACGGCGATGCTGAACGTCGGTGCGCCGCGCAGGGTGACACGCGCGAACTGGCGCGGAAACAGATCGTCGCGCGCTGCGGCGAGCGGAATCTGTCCGGCGTTGAGGATCCAGCCGTTGAGTGCGCCGAAACAGGAGATCACTGCGCCGGCCGCGACCGCGTAGCCGGCCCAGCTTCCCCAGATCCGGCTCGCCGCCTCGGCGAACGGCGCCTGTGATTCGGCGAGCGTGGATGGCGCAATGATACCCATGACGGCCGCCGTCGTTGAGATATAGATCACTGCCGCGATCAGCGTGCCGAGCACGGTGGCGCGCGGTATGGTGCGCTCCGGATCCTCGACATCGCCCGCCGGGACAGTCGCCGACTCGAGACCGAGGAATGCCCACAGCGTAAGCGCCGCGGTCGCCGTGATGGCGGAGAAGTCCGAGCGTCCACTCACGTTGAACGGCAGGAAATTGTCGGCGTTGAACCAGGCGAAGCCGAGCGTGCCGAGCAGAACCAGCGGTAGCAGCTTGAGCACGGTGGTCACGATCTGCACGTAACCGGCCGTGCGCACGCCGCGCGCATTGACCAGCGACAGCAACCAGATCACCGCCACCGCTGTGCCGCCCGCCAGCGCGCCGTTGCTCCCGAGCGCGGGCACGAACACGCCGAGATAACTGATCATGGCGACCGCGATGGCGGCGTTCCCGCACAGTATCGAGATCCAGTAGCCCCAGGCGATGAGAAAACCGGCCAGTTCACCGAAGCCGCGGCGCGTGTAGGCATACGGGCCGCCGGCCTGGGGCACCATGCGACTCAGGCGGGCGAATACCAGAGCAATCAGCATGGCGCCGGTAGCGGTGAACAGCCAGCCGAGGATGCTGATCGCGCCGAAGGCGGCCAGCGAGGCGGGCAGTAGAAAGATGCCCGAACCGATCATGTTGCCGATGACGAGCGCGGCGCAGGTCCAGATGCCGACTTTTTTTTGTTCCGGCGCGTTCAAGCGGAAGCGGGCGGCCCGAGCCACAAACAGTGGCTACGATATCAGAGTCGCGCGCGCCCGTCGCCGTGCGCCAGCCGCGCTGCATGCACGGTCACGGTGACCGTGGCGATATTGGACCGCGCCAGGCCGTCGTCCGCCTGAAACGAGAATCGATCCGTGCCGGCCGCGCTGCCCGTGTACGTGAAGGCGCCGGTGGCCGCATTGTCGATGCGCACGGTGCCGGAATCCGGGCCGGTC
This sequence comes from Gammaproteobacteria bacterium, assembly GCA_035524935.1. Taxonomy (GTDB): domain Bacteria; phylum Pseudomonadota; class Gammaproteobacteria; order Steroidobacterales; family JACDCP01; genus JACDCP01. Next base: position 42,869 of record DATLFD010000068.1, read on the forward strand.
ACGATGCCGAACGACAACGGATCGCCGTCGTCGTCGACGGCTTGCATGAAGCCGCTCATGGCCGTGTTGGCGGTGGCCGTCAGCGAGCTGTCGAATGCGACCGGCGCGCGGTTGTCGGGCCGCGGATCGAATATGCCCTCGCCGCTGCCGCTGCTGCAGCTCACGAAGCTCGAGCCGCAGATCAGCAGCCAGGCGAGCGGCACCGCGACGATGATGCGCGGCCGCTTCGGAACCGGCCGCGATCGGCATTGTAGGGCCGAATTCATTCGGCCTTCGGAACCGGCCGCGATCGGCATTGTAGGGCCGAATTCATTCGGCCATGATACGTCGGCTATGCATGAAGAAGAACAAGACGGCGTGGTGGCACTCGGCCGCCGCGGTCAGACCGTGCCGCTCGACGCGGCGGAGCGGGCCGAATGGCAGCACCGCTTCAACCGTGCGCCCGCGATCAGAGGTTTCGGCGCGCGCATCGATCTCGCCGATTCCCGCGTCATCCGCGTGGCTCTCGATACGATCGAGGACCGGCATCGCGGCGGCCTGGGCACTGCGGCCGTAAACGGCGCCGTGCTCGCCGCGCTGTTTGACTGCGCGCTCGGCGTCGCCGGCGCGCTGCAGTTTCCCGGCCGGCGCTCTGCCACTTGCGAGCTGTCCATCAAGTTCATGCGGCCGGTCTCCGGCCCGACGGTGACGGCCTATGCCGTCATCCTCAAGAAAGCGACGCAGCTCGCGTTCGCCGACAGCGAGCTATACTCGAACGGCCGGCTTTGCGCCATAGCAAGCGGCATCGTCTCGGTCGCAACTTCGGCAGTCGAGATCGAAGGTGTGGCCGGCAACACAGAACGATTCGCGCCGCCCGGCGTTTGAGCGCCGGCAAACCTCACCGGCAATCAGATGCACAGGAGGTCGCAGTAAGCATGAAAAATTTCCTGACCTGTTTCGCCGCGACCGCCGCCGTGCTGGCCGCGTGCGCGCTCGAACGTACCACGGTCAGCGCGAGCGATCCGCACGGCATCGTTCAGGTCGGAAACTCGCAGATCGCGAAGGACATTCACCCGGTAATATTGCGGGAGATCGACGGCCGCCAGGTACCCGGCACCGTCTTCGACGACGTTCCACCCAACGCGTCGGCGGTCATCGTCGACGGCGGTTTTCGCCTGCCGCCGCAGAACGCGTTCTACCTGAGCCCCGGCCCGCACGTGCTGCGCCTGACCGCCGTCATTCGGGACGATCTCGCGCTGACCCTGCCGCCTGTGCAGCGCTTCTCGGATCGCGGCGCGGGACTCCTCAAGCTCAACGTCGCCGAAGGCCGCCGCTACCTGATCGGCGCGAAGCTGGACAGCGCACGGCCAGAGCACTGGCAACCCACGGTGTACGCCGTGCAGGACATAGCGGGCTACGAGTCCGGCTTCGAGGACCGCTAGGCTTGCTGCAGCGCAGCACGCAAATCCGGGCAGTCCGCGGGGCGCTCCGGTAAGCTTGCCAGCGACGATGCTGAAGACGAACCGCCCGGCCCGGCCAGGGCGGCCCACGCCAATCTAAGGAGACCTCAGTCTATGGAAAGTCAGCTCAGATTTACTGCTCTCGCCATCGCCGGCGTTCTGCTGCTCGCAGCCTGCGCGGAAACCCCCACGCTGGTTCGAGCCGACCGCCCGCACGGCGCCATTGCTGCGCCGAGCGCCCCCGAGGACGATCGCGTCGGCGCAGTGGTGCTGATCTCGATCGACGACGAGGACCTGCAGAGCACCTATTCAGGGCCTGCCCACGTCCACGACCGGGATGCACGCGACCAGCGCGCCACGCTCGACTACACGAACACCTTCATCGTGAGCCCGGGGCGGCACATCGTGCGGGCAGCGGCCATCATCGATGAGCGCTATCAACCCGTAGCGCCGGATTCCACGTACTACACGCGCACCTATACCGCCGACGATATCGGCACCGTGGAGCTCAACGTCGGCGAAGGCAAGATCTATTATATCGGCGCCGCGCTCGAACCCGGCCAGCCTGGCGAATGGCGTCCAGTCGTCTACGCACAGGGCGATATCACGGACTACGAGATTCCAAGCACGCAGCGCTGACGGCGCAGGCGGCCCAGGGAAGCTCTGAAAAATTTGTCGCACCACGTTCGCGGGGTTGCGTGCCGGGGCGACGAAGTCCGCCCTCGTCGCTCGGCGCCGGCCGGAGTGCGACTTCAGGGTTCCTGGTGGTTCTTTGGAAACAGGATCTTCTCCGCGGTCGCAATCATCAGCGGGTGATAGCCGGGCTTCGCCCGCGCGTAGACGCGCAAGGCGAATTCGCGGCCGTCGCCGGTCTCGACGAGCGCCTTGTACAGGTCTTCGATCAGCTTGCGGCGCCCGATGCCGACCAGGAATTCCTCGAGTCGCGCATAAGCCGGCCGGTATTGGTTGCGAATGGCGATCTCGAGCCACGTGCTCGCGATCTCGGCATTTGATGAAGGGGTGAGAGCGAACGCAGCGTCGAGCGCTGCCAGCCGCTCGCGATCGAGCTCGTCCGGCAGCTCTTCGAGAAAACGCAGCCATTCGTGCACCGTCCAGACCGACGTGTCGATGTCGCCCGCGGCGATCCGGCCATCGAGCCAGCGCTCGCGCGCGGCATCGATGACGTCGAAAGCGTCCGATTGCGGCAGCACGGCTTCAGCAGGCAACCCCGGCTCGTACACCCACGCCCTGACCGCCGCCATCGTGACGGTCCCGGGATGGGACTCGAGCAGCTCCGCCTCGAGATAAGCCAGGAACTGCTCGGTGGTGATGCTCTCGAACGCGAACCGGTCGAAGTAGCCGCGCAGGAACCTGTCGAACCTGTCGCGGCCGAAGCGGTCCTCGAGCCAGACCAGGAATAGTCGGCCTTTCTCGTACGGCACGTCGGTGAACACGTCGTCGGGATCGCGTCCGCGCAGCTCGATGGCCAGGATCTCGTCGGGGTCGTCGAGCTCCGCGAGCTCCTCGCGCAGCGAGTGCAGGCCGAGCGCGTCCTCCATGTTCCTGCGCTCGAGTCCATAAACCGATTCCATGATGCGCGACTCGACGTATACGGTGAATCCTTCGTTGAGCCACAGGTCGCGCCAGGTGGCGTTGGTCACCAGGTTGCCGGACCACGAGTGTGCGAGCTCATGCGCGATCAGCGCGACCAGGCTCTTGTCTCCGGCGATGACCGTCGGCGTGATGAACGACAGTCGCGGGTTTTCCATGCCGCCGAACGGAAAGCTCGGCGGCAGTATCAGCAGGTCGTAGCGGCCCCAGCGATAGGGCCCGAACAGTCGCTCCGTGATCTCCAGCATGCGCTCGGTATCGGAAAATTCCGCAGCAGCGGCCGCAACGACCGGCGGCTCAGCGTACACGCCGGTGCGCGCGCCCATCGGCTCGAAAGCGAGATGGCCCACGCCGAGCGCGATCAGGTAGGCGGGGATCGGCTGCGGCATCTCGAAGCGGTACACGCCGTCGCGAGCGTCGCCGGGGTCATTTTTTGCGCTCATCACCGCCAGCATGCCGGGCGGCGTGCGCACCGTCGCCGCATAGGTCATGCGCACCCCCGGCGTGTCCTGCAGGGGGATCCAGCTTCGTGCATGGATGGCCTGGGACTGTGTGAACAGGAAGGGATGCGCGCCGGCCGCCGTCTGTTCCGGGGTCAACCACTGCAGGCCGGACGCCTCCGGCGCCGTGCGATACCGCACGCGCACGGCGCGCGCCCCGGCTGGAAAATCGACCACGAGGGGACGACCGAGGAACTCGACCTCCTCTCCGAGTTCGAAGTCGACCCGCCTCCAGCCGGCATCCGGGATGCGTGCCTCGGTGCTCGTGACGTCCAGTGCGCGCGTGTCGAGCACGAGCCGGGTCGCGCGAGAGTCGACGCGCTCGATGTCGAGGACGGCCGTCCCGTTCAGGACACGCTGCGCGAAATCGACGTCGAGCTCGAGCTCCAGGTGGCTCACGCGCAGGGCGTGCGGGTTCGAGAACGAGTGCGGGTCGGCAGCGGCTTCCGCGATGCGCTCGACAGCGGGCTCTGGCGGCCGGCTCATGCAGGCACCGAGGGCCAGGCATAACGCCGCGAGCACGCGGCGGCCGGAACGGGTCGAATGCATCGCAACGCGGGGCAGCGAAGGTCAGTGCGCCACGGCAGTTCCACCGCCTGACGGCAAGTCAGGCGGCGCATGGATCACGATGTTGTCGACCGGCTGCGCGCGCGCGAGCACTGCCTCGGCATCCGTCTCCGGGCCGGTGACCGGGACGGGGAAGCCTCGCGCATCCTCGAGCAGTGCGGCCACCCGGTCCCAGTCGATTTCGGCGGGGGCGTCCGCCGCGGCGGCAGCCATGGCGTTGAGCAGAGGCCTGAGGCGGCCGCCGTGATCGCTGGGGTCATCCTCGAGCGGCGGATGCGCATCGAGATACAGCCGGCCGTCCTGCCAGCCGGTCGGATACGGATCATTGATGATGCGCACAGGCGTACCGACCGGCGTGATCTCGTAGAGTCGCTCGATGTCCTCGGGAAACAGCTGCATGCAGCCGTGGCTGACGCGCATGCCGATACCGTCGGGGCGATTGGTGCCGTGAATCAGGTAACCGGGCATGCCGAGCTGAAGGACCCGATGACCGAGCGGATTGTCGGGGCCCGGTGGCACGCGTGCCGGCAACGGGTCACCCATCTCGGCATGTTCCTTGCGCACCGAGGCCGGCACCCACCAGATCGGATCGCGGGCCTTCGCGACGACCTCTGTCGTGCCGACCGGCGTGTTCCAGCCGACCCGCCCGATGCCGACGGGATGGGTCAGGACGACCGGCACCGCGCCCGGCTCGGACTGCGGAAAATAGAACAGTCGCCTGGTCGCAACATTGAGGACGATGCCTTCGCGCTCGCCCTGGGGCAGCACGAACTGCGTCGGCAGGACGATCGTCGTGCCTTCGCCCGGCAGCCACGGGTTCACCCCCGGGTTCGCGGCGACGATCTCGTCGTAGCCGAGACCATAGGCGCGCGCGAGATCGAGCAGCGTGTCCTCGTGGCGCGCCTCGACGATCTGTATGGTGCCGACCACGTCGCCCGCGCCGGGTCCGAGCTCGAACCGGTCGGTGATCAGCGGCGCCGATCGTGCCAGCGGAGCCTGCGGAAGCGCGTCCGCGGGTTCCGGTCGCAGCCCCTCGAGCATGCCGCAGCCGGACAGCAGGGTCAGCACGACCAGCGGGATCAGGTCATGACTTCGGGTCCTGATGCCGGGCAGGCGCTTAACTTGTCGGCGCACGGGACCCATTGCCGGGAAGGAAGTGTCCGATATCGCGATCCGGCCCCATCCCGTCACCAGATGCTGACCCGCTCTTCGGGCGGGAGATACATGCCCTGCTCCGGCTGCATGTCGAACGCGTCCTGGAACTGCGGCATGTTCGGCAGCACGCCGTTGACGCGATATTCGCTGGGCGAATGAGGATCGGTGAGCAGCCGCTGGCGCAGCTCGTCGTCGCGATACTTGCGCCGCCAGACCTGCGCCCAGCCCATGAAGAACCGTTGATCCCCCGTGAAGCCTTCGATGACCGGCGCTTCGCCGCCTTCGAGCGACAGCTTCCAGGCGCGATGCGCCATCGTCAGACCGGCAAGGTCGCCGATGTTCTCGCCGAGGGTCAGCTCGCCCTGCACGTTCATGCCGTCGATGGGCGCGAAGGCATCGTACTGTGCAACGAGGCCCTGGGACCGTTTCTTGAATTCCTCGAGGTCCTCCGGCGTCCACCAGTTGCGCAGATTACCATCGCCGTCGGACTTACTGCCCTGATCGTCGAATCCATGGCTGAACTCGTGGCCTATCACCGCGCCGATGCCGCCGTAATTGACGGCGTCGTCCGCTTCGACATTGAAGAACGGCGGCTGCAGGATGGCGGCCGGGAATACGATCTCGTTCATGCCCGAATTATAATAAGCATTCACCGTCTGCGGAGTCATGAACCATTCCTCGCGGTCAACGGGATTGCCGAGCTTGTCGATCATGCGGTGATACTCGACGGCATTCGAGCGAAGCATATTGCCGGCGAGGTCGTCGTCTGCGACGGCCAGCTTGGAATAGTCGTCCCACTTCGTCGGGTAACCGATCTTGGGCGTGAACTTGGCGAGCTTCGCCTGCGCTTCCTGCTTCGTTTCATCGCTCATCCACTCGAGCTCCGCGATCGACATTTCGAAGGCCCGCCGCAGGTTCTCGACCATCTCGTCCATGCGCGCCTTCGCTTCCGGCTTGAAATGCTCTTTCACATACAACTTGCCGATGGCGTCGCCGAGCACTGCGTTGGCTGCCTGCACGCCCCGCTTCCAGCGCGGCTGGTTCTCTTCGATGCCGCTGAGGGTGCGGCTGCGGAATTCGAAGTTCGCGGTGACGAACGGCTCGCTGAGATACGGCGCATAGGTGTCCAGCAGGTGGAAGGTGAAGTATGTCTGCCAGTCGCCGATCGGCACGTCCTGCACCGTTTTTCCCAGCGCCTCGAAGTAGCTGGGCTGGCTGACGATGATCTCCTCGACATCGGCGACGCCTGCCGACTCGTTGAACCGCTCCCAGTCGAAGCCCGGCGCCAGCGCCTTCGCGCTCTCGATCGTGTGTTTGTTGTAGGTCTTGTCGCGATCGCGATTCGCGATCTGCGTCCAGCTCGCGTCCGCGAGGCGCGTCTCGAGTTCCATGATCGTCTTCGCCCCGGCCGCGGCGGTCTCATGGCCGGCCATCGACAGCAGACGCTCGATATAGGCGAGATAGTCTGCGCGGATCTGGGCGAAGCGCTCGCCCGGGTCGGTGTAGTAATCGCGATCCGGCAAGCCGAGACCGTTCTGATACGCGTAACCGATGTAGGCGAGCGAGTTCTTGGCGTCCTGATTCACGAACAGCACGAACGGCCTCGCTACGCCGAGTTGCTGACTGTAACCGGCGTAAGCAGCCACGTCCGCCGGGGTTTTGAGCGCGGCGATCTTCTCGAGCTCCGCTTGCAATGGCTCGAGGCCTTTCTCCTCGACCGCCGTGGTGTTCATGAAGCTCGCGTAGAACTTGCCGATTTTCGCCTCCTCGTCGTCGTCCGCCGCGGACTCGCTCTCGTCCTCCGCCTGCTCGGCCCGGGCGATGGCCTCTGCCGCGGTCTGCGGCTCGTCGGCAGCGGCCTGCTCGTCCTGCATGTACGGGGCGGCCGCGGTCTCGATGATCTCGCGCTGGCTCGCCTCCGCCTGGTCCTGCAGCTCGGTGAATGCACCATAGTTCGACTTGTCGGCAGGAATGGCAGTGTTCTCCAGCCATTTGCCGTTGATGTACAGATAAAAGTTGTCCTGTGGCGCCACCGAGGCGTCGAAATTTTCGACCTCGATGCCTAGACCGAGCGGCTCGTCGCGTTGCGCGGCGGCGGAGTCGGTCGCGGCCGTCGGCTCCTCCTGCTGACCGCAGCCGGCGATCAGGAAGGCGCTCAGCACGCCGGGTACGATCTTACGCATGTTGATCCTCGTCAATTGCGGGTCAGGGAGCCGTGCCTGCTCCGATACAGGCGGGCCAGTATAGTTCAATTCCCGTGCGCGGCTCCGCTGCCCGCGGGCCTGTCCTGTCTGCATTGGCAGACAGCTCATCCCCCGCCCCCCGGGACGATGCCCGCACGCAGGGCGAGCGGCCATGTCACGTCGCGCGCATCGTCCCGTGCGCCCCACACTTCGGCAATGCGTTCTGCGGCTGCCGCCAGTGGATCGCTGCCAACGGCTGCGATGAATCGTTGCACGGCAGACCAGGTGGCGAGGTAGCCGATGACCGCACCGAGCGTCCAGCGCGCGCGCATGTCCAGCGCGGGAACACGCACCTCGGTAAAGGGAAACTGGAGATCGCGATATCCGGCGTCGATGTGACGGCGTTCTTCGGGCCACCACGTCCCCAGCACGTCGTCATACAGATGCTCGACCACCGCGTCGACGGCCGGCGTGATGCGCATCAGCCCGTAACACCACGCGGCGATCACGCCGTTCGGCCGCAGCACGCGCAGCACCTCCCCGTAGAAGGCGTCCAGATCGAACCAGTGCAACGCCTGGGCGACGGTCACGAGATCGACGCACGACCCGCGCAGCGCCGCATGCTCGGCGAGGGAGACGGCGTAGGTCACGCGCGGATGCTTCACGGCGTGCGCGAGCTGCGCGTAGCTCGCATCCGTGGCCAGGACGCGGTCGAAGCGTCCGGCGAGCGGATGCGCCGCCTGCCCGCCGCCCGTCGCGCAGTCCCAGGCGCGCGTGCGCGCGGGGCTCGAGTCGGCGAGGAAATCGAACAACGCGGGCGGATAACCCGGGCGAAACTGCGTATAGCTCGCCGCGTGGCCCGAGAAATGGTCGCTGAAGCCGGTCACGACGTATCACAGTATCGACGCGCCGGTGTCCCCAGCTGGTGACGGCGACTCAGCATCGATCGCCGGGCGTGGTGCGTTCGCGCATTCCCCAGGAATCGCGATGTGCGCGTTCAGCCGACGCCGTAACGCCGCCCGCTGCGCGGCCGCTCGACGATGCCGTCGCGGGTCACGAATCTGAAAGGCAGCGACTGCGTGCGGCCCCAGGTGTCGGCCCGATAGACCCCGAAATGCAGATGCGGCATGGTCGAGTTGCCCGTGTTGCCCGACAGGCCGATGCGCTGTCCGCGGCGCACCGGCTGGCCGGCCTCGACGAGCGCGCCGGCTTTCTGCAGATGGTAGTACTCGCCGGTCGTGCCGTCCGGATGCACGATGACGACGTAGTTCGCGAAACGGCCACAGCCGTCGCCGAAGCATGACCGGTCGTTCCCCTCCTCGACGCGCGCGACCACGCCCTCGCGCGCCGCGTGCACGGGCGTGCCTTCAGGCACGTCGAAATCCACGGTGAACTCTTCGAGCCCGTTGTGCGTGAAGCTCGTGCCGAATCCCTGCACGACGCGATAACTGCCGCCCGCCGCGAATGGCAGACGGTAGAGATAGGTCGCGTCGTGCTCGGGCGACAGGCTGCCGACGGCCCAATCGTAGAAATAGCGGTATTCCCAGTCGCGGCTTTCGTCGATCGCGGACAGGCGCAGCAGCCGCACCCGGCTGTGGCCGCTGATCGTCCGCGTGGCGGGATTCCGGCCGTCCGCCTTCAGGTTGCGCGCGCGCGCGCGCAGGCTGACCGTGACCGCATGAGGCTTGAGATTGCGCGCGAAAAGATCGACGACGTCGTCACGCTCGATCGCCTCGATGCAGACCCAGCTCGCGGAGCAGGATTCACGGGCTGCGGCGGTCGCGGCCGGCAGGGCCACGAGCAGAGCGAGGGCCGCTATGGCGGAACGCGTAGACATGCCGGGCCTTTGACCGTACGCGCGCCGGTGGGTTCGGCGCGCCCGCCTGTATCGGGCGCCGCGTCCCGAGGCAACACACCGGGCGCATGCAGCCCCGCGCCGGGCTTCAGTGCAACCGCGACCAGTGCAGCACGGTGACTGCCTTCGCGTCGAGGTCGAAATTCCGCGCCAGCAGCTGCTCGATCTCCTGCATGCCGAGCGCGCGCTCGCTGCGCTGGGTCACTTCGACGACGCCGCTGTACTCGCAAGGGGTGGCGGCGTTTGCTTCGGCGACGAGGAATTGCGTGTAATACTTGATGCTCACGACCTGAGCCTAGAGCCGGCCGGCGCTCAAATCTGTGAGCCGCTCCACAATTCGCCGTATCGGCACTCGCGCGAGGACGTCCATGCAATACCGCAAGCTCGGCGCCAGCGACCTCGAGGTCTCCGAAATCGCGCTGGGCTCCTGGCTTACCTACGGCGCCGCGGTCGGGCGCCGCCGCGCCCGCGAGTGCGTGCGCCAAGCCTTCGACTCGGGCATCAACTTCTTCGACACGGCGAACGTGTACGGTGAGGGCGCGGCCGAGAAGATGCTGGGCGAGCTCCTCGCCGATCACGCGCGCAGCTCGTACGTGCTGGCGACCAAGCTCTACTTTCCCATGTCCGCGGCCGACCGCGGGCTGTCGCGCGCCCAGATCGCCAAACAGATCGATGCTTCGCTCGCGCGCCTGCGCACCGACCATGTCGATCTTTACCAGTGCCATCGCTACGACGAGGAAACGCCGCTCGAAGAAACCATGGAGGCATTGACCCGCGTTGTCGAGCAGGGCAAAGCGCGATATATCGGCTTCAGCGAGTGGAACGCCGCCCAGATCGCCGCGAGCCTCGCCGTGCCCGGCGTCGTGCGCTTCGTGTCCAGCCAGCCGCAATATTCCCTGCTCTGGCGGCGGCCGGAGAAGGAGATCATGCCGCTGTGCGCGCGCAACGGCATCGGCCAGATCGTCTGGTCGCCGCTCGCGCAGGGCGTGCTGACCGGCAAATACCGCCCCGGCGAGCCGCCGCCGGCGGATTCGCGCGCGGCCAGCGAGCGCATGGGCAGGTACATGGGCCGCCACGCGAGCGACGCGGTGCTTTGCACGGTGCAGAAGCTTACGCCGGTCGCCGCCGCCGCCGGCCTGACGATGGCACAGCTCGCGCTGGCCTGGGTGCTGCGCGAGCCGAACGTCGCGTCGGCCATCATCGGCGCGACCCGGCCCGGGCAGGTCGCAGAAAACGCGCAGGCCTCGACCGTCACGCTCGACCGGGCGACGCTCGAGGCCATCGACGACGCCTTCGCCGGCGTGGTGACGTAGCGCCGAATCGATCCGGCGCGGGACCGGACTCACCCGGTCCTGGCCGTTGCGACAGCCGAGTCTGTTCGCCCGCGTCTCAAGGCGAACCGCATCGCGGTGATTTGCCCTGCGCGCGCGCGCGCTCGTAGGCCTGTATCGCCTGCGGCATCCGCGCCGACAGCTCACGGATGCGCCGGTCACCCGAAGGGTGGGTCGACAGGAACTCGGGCGGGGAGCCGCCGCCCGCTGCCGCCATGTTTTTCCACAGCTCGACGCTCGCGCGCGGATCGAAGCCGGCTTTTGCCATGAGATCGAGGCCGATCAGGTCTGCTTCGCTTTCCTGCCTGCGGTTGAAGGGCAACAGGATCCCGACCTGGGTGCCGAGGCCGAGCAGGCCGAAGAGCTGCTGCTGGGCCGGCGTCGAAGCGCCGGCCGCGATCTGCGCGAGCTGCAGGCCGGTCTCGGCGGCGAAGGCCGTGGAAACCCGCTCGTTGGCGTGCTGCGACTCGACGTGCGCGATCTCGTGGCCGATGACCGCGGCCAGCTGATCCTGGTTTCTGGCGACGTCGAGCAAGCCTTCGAAGACGCCGATCTTGCGGCCCGGCAGGGCAAACGCGTTCGCCTCCTCGCCCTTGAACACGCTGACTTCCCAGGCGTCCGGGCCGCCACCCGGCAGCTCCCGGGTGAGGGCGAGCGCGACGCAGTTCACATAGCGATTGATCGAGCGGTCACGGTCGACCGGGGTCTCCTGCTTGATCTGCTGCCAGGCCGTGACCCCCATCTGGTCGAGCTGCTCGTCAGGAAAGAGGATGAGCTGATTGCGACCGAGGGGCGAGGTCGCGCAGGCCGCGAGCAACGAAGCGGCGAGCAGTGTGGCGAGCCTGGTTCTCATGTGAACGGCACTCCTCAGGCGGGTGCGAGCGTGTGCAGCACGACCTCGGGCGGGCAATTGAGCCGCACGTCGATCAGCGAGGCGCCTGCGCCCACCGATGTGTAGCCGGCGAGCCCGTCGTGGGTCCATCCGCCGGCGCAGATCCGGCGCGGGCATCGGGCATTGTATAGGAGCGGAATTTCGCCGGGCAATCGGATCTGACCGCCGTGCGTGTGGCCGCACAGCAGCGCGTCGAAGCCGGCCGCGGCGGCTTCGACGTAAATCTCCGGCGAGTGCGCGAGCAGGATCGATGGCGCAGTGGCGGGGATGCCCGCGCGCGCCCGCCGCGGGTCGGCGAGCCGGAAAAAGTGCGGATCGTCCACGCCGGCCAGAAACAGCCGCTCGCCGGAGCGCTCGAGGACGGTCGACTCGTTGAGCAGCACGCGCATGCCCATGTCCTCGAGCAACGGCACGATGCGCAGCGAGTCGTGATTGCCGAGCACGGCATAAACGGGGCCTGCGAGGGCTGCGCGTACGCGCGCCAGTGCGCGCAGGCTGGGCTCCGACGGTCCGTAGGTCGCGTACCGGTAATCGCCGGTCAGCACGGCCGCGTCATACTCGATCCCCGCGACGCGCCGCATGATCGCGGCCGGCAGCTCCTCGTTCATGTCCAGGTGCAGGTCGCTGAGCTGCAGCAGCTTGTAACCGCGAAATGCCGGCGGAAGCCCGCGCAGCGCGAGCCGGTTCGAGGTCACGCGGATGTCGAGGGCGTTGCGCCGCCCGGCATGATAAAGGCCCAGCAGCGTAAGCGCCCCGCGCAGGACGGTGTCGGAAAATAGCCACCTCTCGAGCGGCTCGAGGAACAGCCGGGTGCCGAGCGCCGGCTGCGGCCCGCGCGCCTCCAGAGCGAGCCGCGCATCGATGTGGGCCGGGTCCACGCGGCCCGCGAGCAGGCGGCGCAGCTCGTCGTCGCCGGGCAGCTCGCGCATCAGGCGCGGCAGGCGGCGACGAAAGCGGCGAACTCTTGCATATAAGTGCTGAGCCGGTCGCGCGTGTCCTCGTCGGTCAGCTCACCGGACTCGTCGAACAGCTTGTGCGCGCCGGTCACATAGAGCTGGCGGCCGAACCAGGGCCGCATGCCGAGGGTACGCAGCACCGGCAGCCATGCGGACTGCGCGAGCCGCGTGCCGGCCACGCCGGGTGTCGCGCCGATCAGCCCCACTGGCCTTTCCCCGAACACGCGCACGATGTCGGCCGGCGGCCGCGACAGCCAGTCGATGGTGTTCTTGAACACGCCGGGCAGTGAGTTGTTGTACTCGGGTGTGACGAGCAGCAGGGAGTCGGCCGCGACGATCCGTGCCTTGAGCGACACGACGGCCGCGGGCAGGCCTTCGGCCGCCTCTACATCGGCGTCATAGAGTGGCACGCCGCGCAGCGACAGTGCCTCCACCGAGCACCCTTCCGGCGCGAGCGCACGCGCGGCCGCGAGCAGCCGGGCGTTCAGGGAGCCCGCCCGGAGGCTGCCGGGCAGGCCAGCGATGGCGATCACTTTCCGCCCCGCCGGCGTTTGCTGTCGACCTCCGCGCGCTTCATCGCCAGCCAGTCGTCGCGGGTGACCGTTCCGGGCTTGCCGTCGGCCTGCCCCTTTTCCTCCTGCCCGGCGCGGAACGCGCAGAAATCCGCATAGGCGTCGAGCTCGCCCTTGAGCTCGCGGGCGACGAGCTCGACCATGATGGCGTCGTCGAGCTGGCCGATGCCGGGGATATGATCGGGTATGAGATCCTCGGGGTCGGCGAAATAGGCGAGCGCGTTCATGACCCGCGAGATCTCATCGTCCGGCAACCGCCATTCCTTGTCGCGGACCATGGCCAGCATGACGCCGAGCTTCTCGAGGGTTCGCGCCACGAACTCCGGCACGTTTTGCGACTGCGCCCGGGCCAGCAGCTCCTCGGCGGCATGCAGGATCTCGTTATACGAGCGGGATCGCGCCCGCTCGCGTGTCTCCCGCATGATGTGGCGGAAATACTCGAGGTGCTCGTCGCGGAGCTGAAAGTGGAGATCCAGAGGCATCCGGGATCCGGGTCGGCGCCTTTCCATATATCAGCCCTGACAGATTCGATCGCGCGCGCGGCGCCCGACGCACTGAACCGGCAGCGTACGCTGCGGCCTGGTGCCGGTCAATGCGCCGGGTGACGTTGGAAATGCCGTGTCGATGTGCTAAATATCGTCCGATCTGACCGCCAGAATACAATGACCGCCGCCCTGCTCGCTATTCTCATCCTCGTGCTCGCTGCAGTCTTGTGGCGGCGGTTCTCGAACGGTAAGGCGCGGCCCGCTCGCAAGCGGAGCGCAATGCCGCCCGCGCAGGCCGGCACCGGCTACCAGTGCGTGTCCATCGACGCAGGCCTGAACGCCTGCCGCGCCGCGCACCGCCTGACCGGGCGCCGGTTCCTGCCACGCGAGGCGCCGGCCCTGCCCTTGGCGACCTGCGACGAAAAGCAATGCGCATGCCGGTATGTACACCATTCCGACCGGCGCGCCGACGACCGGCGCGATCCGTTCAGCCGTTTCGGCGGCATCGTTCCACAGCAGGAGCAGGAACGCCGCGGCCGGGACCGGCGCCGGCGCTCATGAGCGTGCGGGGCAGCTAGGCGGCGCTCAGGCCGACGTTGTTCTTCGCGAGCACGCGGTCGGCGCGGTAGCTCGACCTCACCAGCGGCCCCGAGACGACTTCCAGAAAACCGCGCGCCAGCCCGCGCTCGCGCAAGGCCGCGAACTCCGCGGGCGGCACGAACCGCTGCACGGGCAGGTGATTGAGGGTCGGCTGCAGGTACTGCCCGAAGGTGACGATGTCGACCGAGTGCGCACGCAGGTCGTCGAGGGTCTCGTCGATTTCCGCCTCGGTCTCGCCGAGCCCGAGCATCAGGCTTGTCTTGGTGAGCACGTCCGGCCGATGCCGTTTCGCGTGCGCCAGCACCCCCAGGGTCTGCGCGTAGCCGGCGCGCGGATCGCGCACCGGGTGCGTCAGCCTGCGCACCGTCTCAACGTTCTGCGCAAAAACCTCGATGCCCGAGTCGATCACGCGCTCGACAGCGGCCGGATCGCCGCGGAAATCCGGGGTGAGCGCCTCGACCGCGGTGTCCGGGTTGAGCTGCTTCACGGCTTGCACGCACGCCGCATAGTGGCCGGCGCCGCCGTCCGGCAGATCGTCCCGGTCGACCGACGTCAGCACCACGTACTTGAGACCCATGAGCCGCACCGCCTCGGCGGTCTGAGCCGACTCGGCAGAATCGAGCAGGCCGTGGGGGTTGCCCGTATCGACGGCGCAGAACCGGCAGGCGCGCGTGCAGACGGAACCCATGAGCATGATGGTCGCCGTGCCATTCGCCCAGCACTCGCCGATGTTGGGGCACATCGACTCTTCGCACACTGTGGCGAGCCGGTGCTCGCGAACATTGTTCCTGACCGCGTTGTAAGCCGCGCCCCCGGGCATGCGCGCCTTGAGCCACGGCGGCTTGCGGCCGGGCGGCGGACGCACGGCATGCCGGTCACGCTTGATGCCGTTCTTGATGGCCGTGACGCCGGCGTCATTGCGGAATTTCTCTCCGCTCCTGACGGCCTGCACGATGGGGATGCCTTTGAATTCGCTCACTGTCGGCGGCTCGCTCATGCGGCGGCCATTGTCTCACTTCCCCCGGGAAATAGGGAAATAGGGACATTCCTGATTTTCTTTGAAAATCAGGAATGTCCCTATTTCCGCTTCCCTATTTCCGCTCTCCCTATTTTCACTCGCGCCACCAGTCCGCGATCGCGCGGCCGGTGACGGGATTGACGAGATAGCCGTAGTCGCGGTGGACGTTGAGCCTGTCGCCCTCGCGGAAATTGTTGTACACGCCTTCGGTCTCGTCGCGCAGCGCCTCGAGCAGACCGAGCCCGAGCATCTCCGCGTAATCGCCGCGCAGGCGCCGGTCGAGGGCACGCAACTCGCCAACCGCGGCGATATTGACCCAGCGACGCACGTTGACCGGGTAGCGATCGCGTCCCGCGGCGTGCGCGCCGCGCAGCCGGCGCTGAACGAAGCGCACGCCGAGCGGGCTGCCGAGGGTCAGGAACAGGTCCACCCGCCAACCGCCGCCCCGCTCCCAGAGCGTGTCATAGGCGACGACCGAGCCGAGGCTGTGTCCGATGAGCAGGACGCGCGTGTCGGCCGCGGCGGCCTCGTCCAGCGCCCGGCACAGGAGCTCGCGCACGCGATCGCCGATGCGCTCGTCGTTTTCGAAGTAGCGCCGCGATGCCTCGAGCGTGGCCCTGATCTCCGGGTCGGGCAGGAAGTGAACGAGGAACGGCAGCAGATCGGCGAGCGAATAGACGAGCCAGGCGAGCCGGACACGCAATGACTGCGCCTCGCGGATGTCGAGTGCCGTCGGCCCCGGCGCTGCCAGCATCCGATCGATCGAGCGGCGGTCGCGCTCAATGTCCGCATGGACGCCGTAATAGGAATGGTTCCACGCTATCAGGCGGAAACAGTCCGCCCGCGCACCGAGCTCGGCGGCGAGCGGCGCCTCTGCGCGCCGCACGCCCTCGACAAGGCACCGCCAAAGCGCCGCGCGGTAGGTCTCCGCAGGTGGCTTGGGGCCCTGCCCGGGTACGAACAGAATGAGATCGCGGCCGTGCCGCGGATTCGGCCGGGCCACCAACGATCAGGCGAACAGTCGGGTCGAGGTGTCGATGTGACGTATCTTACGGTGCCAGGGCAGCCGGTAGAAGCGACGCAGCTCGGCCATCAGCCCGCCGCTGCGCCGCGCACTGAAAAAGTGACGGTTGAGATGGCGGCAATAGCGGCCTGCATAACGGTTCGCGCGCCGGTAGCGCTCGAGGCCTTCGCCGTCAAGCGAAGCATCGAAGGCAGGCCGCTCGAACAGCCAGGCATGCAGCCGCGCCGGCACACCGGCGCCGGCCTGGCGCGCCAGCAGAAACAGGGTCGTCACATACTTGTCGATCTCCGCCTGCATCTCGAGCTCGAGCAGGCTTACGCTGCGCCCGTAAGTCGCGCTGCGCGTGAGATACAGAAAATGGCTGACCCCCTCGAGCGCGATCCAGAAGCTGGCGAGATTGCCGTCGTGCAGCTTCTCCGTGGGATCGTCGGCCGCAAGCTCATCGAGCACGCCCTGATCCACGTACAGCGCGAGATCGAGCCCGTCAGCGGACTCCGCCACGAGCAGCTTCTCGCGTGCGGGCCGGGCAGGATCGAGACTCCGCGCGAGTCCCGCGTCGGTGATCAGGAAATCCTCGACACGCAGCGCCGCCTCAATCTCGTAGATGCGCTCGAGCAGGCCTTGCAGCTTGCCCAGTATCATCAATGGGTTTGCCGCGCCGCGAGGGACTCGAGCGGATACACGCCGAGCTTGCGCAGGCGCTGCGCCGCGCGACGGCTGCCCGTCCGCAGCCAGACCTCGTAGAGGCGAAGGAGATCCTGATCCGAGGCAGTGCGCGCCGCGTCGCTGACCTCGCCGAGCACGCGCACGATCAGTTGGAACTTGTGCGCGAGCTCCTCGAATACCTGCCCGATCGCGCGTCCGCGCGCCGTGTTGCGCACGCTCTCATGCAGCGAACCGTAAGCGTTGCCGCCCATGGCGATGTAGTAATCTACGGGCACACTGCGTCGTGCCAGGCTTTCGGCGAAGAAACCGGCGATGAACAGCGCGACGTCGCCGATGCGTTGGAGCACCGCGTCACGCTCGCGGGCAGTGCGCGACTCGAGCGCATCGCTGAGCATGGCCGCGAGCGGCCGCAGGCGCACGCCTTCCGGCCTGCGCTCATAGAGCTCCTCGGAGCGGGCGAACAGCGTCAGCATGTTGACGACGTAGTGCGCCGTCTGGTCGTCGATTTTGACCTGCTGGTTGGCGAGGGCGTCGTCGATGGAATCGCGGAAGAATTCGCGCAGGTTTGCGATCGGAATGACACGCTCGTTGCGGGTATCGACTCCCATCTGTACTCTGCTCCCGTGTCCGCTGTCCTTGCTGCCTTGGATGCCGGCGGCGCCCGAAAATTCCTGCCGAACGGACCCGGCTGCTCAGCTCAAGCGCAAGCGTTGATCACCTTGTACCGATTATCAATCGGATTGCCGGCTCGTTGACTGTGAACGTTATCACGGTTTTCATAAATGAGCGCACGCGATCCGGCGCCGCGAAGTGAACGACATACCGGCTTTGTACTGGCTCGCTCTCGCCGTGGCCGCGGCCGTCATCGGCTGGCTGATCGGCGGTCCGCTGCTGCGCTCGCGCCGCCGGCGGCGACAGTTGAGCGCCGAGTTTCCTGCGCGCTGGCGTGTGCTGCTCGAGCGCAGACTGCCGCTCTACGCGCGCATGCCGGTGCACGTCAGGCCGCGCCTGCACGGCCTCATCAATGCCTTCATCGCGGAGAAGAATTTCGTCGGCTGCGCGGGGCAGGTGATAGATGACGAGGTTCGCCTGCTGATCGCAGCCCAGGCCTGCCTGCTCGTGCTCAACGGTGGACGGGGACTTTTCGACGAGCTCGAGGCGATACTGGTGTATCCGTCCTCGATTCTGGTCGACGAGGAATATGCCGACGATGCCGGCATCGTGACCAGTGCACGCCACGAGCTGCTCGGGCGGGCATGGGATGCGCACCAGATCATCCTGTCGTGGGAGGACGTCCTCGATGACAGCACGTCCGAGGACGCTGAGCAGAACGTCGTGCTGCATGAGTTCGCCCATCAGCTCGACCAGTCGGGCGGTCCGGCCGATGGCGCGCCCGCGCTCGGCAGCAGCGCGCGCTTTGCACGATGGTCCGCGGTGATGCAGGAGGCCTATGACGCGCTGCAGGCACAGATCGATCGTGGCGAGCCGCCATGGATGGACGAATACGGCGCTTCTGACCCGGCCGAGTTCTTCGCCGTCGCCACCGAGTCTTTCTTCATCGATTCCCGAAGACTGCGTCGGGTCCGGCCGGCGCTCTATGCCGAGCTGTCGGACCTGTACGGGCTCGATCCCGCCGCCTGGTGATCGCTGTCGTAGCGGCCGGGCGGCCGTGCCGCCAACGGCCGCAAGCCGGTGCGCCCTGGAAAGGCGCACGATGAAACTTCCCCATCGCGGCGGCGGGCGTAGCGCGGCGCAGCACGCCGTGCCGCATCAACCGATCACTGCCGGCGCAACCCCGCCTGCCGGTTGGCGACGCGTTCCTGTCCGGCAATCCATTCCTCGACCCGTGCTTCCAGCACGTTGAGCGGCAGCGCGCCGCTGCCGAGCACTACGTCGTGGAAGGCGCGAATGTCGAAGTCTTCGCCGAGCTCCGAGCGGGCGAGCTCGCGCAGCGCCTTGATCTTGAGCTCCCCGATCTTGTAGGCGAGCGCCTGACCTGGGCTGACTATATAGCGATCCACCTCGACGATGATGTCGTGCTCGCTTTTCGGGGAGTGTTCCTCGAAGAAATCGATCGCCTGCTGGCGGCTCCAGCCCAGCGAATGAATGCCGGTGTCCACCACGAGGCGGATCGCCCGCCACATCTCGTAAGTGAGCTGGCCGAACTTGGAATACGGGTCGGTGTAGAAGCCCATCTCGCTCCCCAGGCTTTCCGCGTACAGGCCCCAGCCCTCCACATAAGCCGTGAAGCCGCCGAAGCGTCGGAACCACGGCAGATCATCGAGCTCCTGCTGGATTGAAATCTGCAGATGGTGGCCCGGCACGGCCTCGTGCAGTGTGAGCGCCTCCATCTCCCACTTCGGCCGCGTCTCGAGCGCGTAGGTGTTTGCAAAGAACTCGCCCGGCCTGCCGGCTTCGAGGGAACCTCCCTGATAGTAAGCGGTCGTCTGCGACTTCTCCGCGTACGCCGGGACCGGCACGACGCCGTAGGGCAGCCGCGGCAGGCGTCCGAACAGCTTGACGAGCTGCGGGTCGGCGCGCTTGGCGATATCGCGGTAGGCCACGAGCAGCGATTCAGGGTCGTCGAAGAAGAATCGAGGGTCGGTACGCAGGAAGGTCTTGAATTCCTCGAAGCTGCCGTCGAAACCGCTTTTTACGATGACTTCGTCCATTGCGGCGCGGATGCGCTCGACCTCGCGCAAGCCCAGTTCGTGGATTTCCGCCGGTGTCATGTCCGTGGTCGTCGACTGGCGCGCCAGCACGACATACCAGTCGCTGCCCTCGGGCAGGTCTTTCATCGCGATCGTGTCGCGCGCCTGCGGCAGGTAGGTCTTCTCGAGATAGCTCTTGAGCCGCGCGAAAGCGGGCTTGACCTCCGTGGCGAAGACCTTCGCGGCGGTCTCACGCAGTCGCTCCTGCTCCGCGGCCGCTACGTCCGCAGGCATGTTCTTGAAGGCTGCGAGCAGCGCGCTTTCGGAGGGGTCGTCGACGAGCAGATTGGCGACTTGCTGCGGGACTTCGCGCAGCGTGATCGCCGGCGGCGTGACGCCGCGCTCGAGACCCTCCTCGAGCAATACGAGCGTCTGATCGACCTGCTCGGGTATGCCACGCAGGCGCGCGAGAATATTCTCGTATTCGCGCACGTTGGTGGCGGGCATCAGCGCGATCGCCTGCGCCACGAACTGCTGCACACCGCCGAGCTGATTGAGGACGAGAAATTCCGCGGGAAACGGCCGCAGATCCTCGCCATCCTGGAGCTGGCGCAACAAGAGATCGTAATTGAGCTTTTCCGCCGCGCCGAGCGCATCGCGGTCGAGCGCGCGCACGATGCCGAGCGCGCGCGTGTTGTCCTCGTCGCGGCGCTCGATCGCCGCGAGGGAATTGTCGCCCCATCGGTCCTGGTTGCGCGTATCGCCCACATAGGTCGCGAACACCGGGAACTCAAGCACCACGTAGTCGTAATACAGATCGGTAAGCGCTTCGAGTTGCTCCGCTGCGCTCAGGCCCTCCGTATTGCGCGCGATCGCGCGTTCCTCATCGAGGAACTCCGCGCGCTGCTCCTCGTAGCCCGAATCGGCAGCCGCCTGCGCAGCGGCTCCGAGCAGCACGCAGCTGATCAGCGTTCTCATGAGCGGAGTTCCTTCGCCGTCTTCCGGCGCTCGATGGGGTGGGCGCGGATTGTAGCGCGGCCGCAGACGGCATGCGCTATCAGCCCGGAGGCGACGGTGCACGGCTAAGATCAGGTGCGCCGCCGCTCCTGCGCGCTGTCCTCGCAGCTGTATTGCATGTCTTCGTACAGTGGCTGCTTCGGCAGACCCTCGTGCATGAATGCGCCTCCGACGAGCAGCGAACCCGCCACGACCAGGCACCAGTAGATGCGAGTCATCCGAACCACCTCCGCGCATGCCGGGGCTCATCCATCCAGACTGCGCCGGCAAGCCGGAGTTCCGGCGGATTTGGCTGCGGCCCTCCGGCCGCTCCGCGCCACTTGTGCGATGCGCGCGGCGCAGTGCGATAATGCCGCGCGCACTGCGCACACCCATGCACAGCCCCCATCGCGACATCGTCTTTCTCGGTCCCCAGAGCCCGCGGCCGACGGTGCAATCGCTGCTCGGCCCGCAGGAACGCGTCCTCTGCATGATCTCCGCCGGCTGGCGCGAGCGGGAGGGCGAGCTCGACGAGCTCGAACGGCTGGAAGGCATGGCCGGCCGGGAGGTGCTCGATCTGGCGCTCTACAGGCGGGTCGATGATGCTTTCGGCCGCGATACCGAGCTGTTCGAAGCTCACCGCCGGCGGCAGAACCGGCTCAAGGAGGCGCAGCGGTTGTACAGGCTGCGACTGGGGCATGCGCTGCGCGCGGCGCGCGAGCTGTTCGCCAGTGACGACGGCGACCTGCTCGCCGCGGAACGGCGCGCAGCCATGGCTGCGCTGCGCGCCCTCGACGCGCACCATCTGCGGCGCATCCGCCGGATCCACGACAGCTTCGAAAAGGAATGGCAGCCGGCGGCGCGGCCGGCGATCGCCGCGCATGCCGCCGAGCTCGCCGCGCTGGTTGCCCGCGCCTCGGCGGTGCTGGTCGCGGGCGGCCACGTGGGCGTACTGCTGAATCGCATGCGCCTGCTCGGCGTGCCCGCTCTACTCGGCGACACGCGCGTGATTGCGTGGTCCGCCGGCGCGATGGCGCTGGCCGAGCGCGTGGTGCTGTTTCACGATCACCCTCCGCAGGGTGCGGGCGATCCCGAAGTGCTCGATGCGGGCTTCGCCCTCGTGCGCGGCGTCGTGCCGCTGCCACATGCGGCAGTGCGATTGCGCCTCGACGACGCACGCCGCGTCGCGTTGTTCGCGCGACGCTTCGCGCCTTCCCTGTGCCTGCCGCTCGAGCCCGGCACGATGCTGCGCTGGCGCAACGGCGCTCTTACCGAGGCCCAGGCAGCGACGCGGCTGCAATACCGCGGCAAGGTGCGCGAGCTCGCCGCTTGAACGGGGCCCTGCGCAAGCTCGAGCAGGCTGCGCCCCCGACGGCGCAGGACATCGACGAGTTCATCGCATCGAACAGCTTCCCGCTCGTCGAGAGGCAGGGAGTCACCTTCGTCTACCGCGGGGAAGCCGAGGAAGTCGCCCTGCGTATTTTCATTCAGGGTCTGCCGGCGCGGCAGCCGCTGGAGCGCATGGACGACAGCGATCTCTGGACCCTGTTTCTGGACCTGCCCCGGAACTCCCGCATCGAATACAAATTCGAGGTCAGGCAACAAGGCGAGAATCAGTGGATCGTCGATCCGCTGAATCCGCATGTCGCGACCGACCCTTACGGGGCGAATTCGGTGTTGCGCAGCTTCGGCTATGAGCGGCCGGCCTGGACGCTGCCCGACGCGGCCGCGCGGCCGGGATCGCTGGTCGGCGTGGAGGTGCCGAGCAAGCTTTTCGACGCTCCGCGCCGCACGACCGTTTATCTGCCGGCCCGCTTCCGGCGCTTGCGGCGCTATCCGCTGCTGATCGTGCATGACGGTGAAGATTTCCTGCGCTATGCGGACATCAAGGTTGTGCTCGACAATCTCATTCACCGCCTCGAGATCCCGCCGATGATCGTCGCGCTCACCCAGGCCGGCGATCGCCTGGTGGAATACGCGGCTAATGACCGCCACGCGGACTGGCTCGCCACCGAGCTCCTCCCCGAGCTCGAGAAGGAGTTTCCACTGCTCGGTGAGCCGGCCTCGCGCGCCCTCATGGGCGCGAGCTTCGGTGGGGTGGCCTCGCTGCACGCGGCATGGCGGCACCCGGGCCTGTTCGACCGCCTGATGCTGGCCTCCGGCTCGTTCGCCTTCAGCGACATCGGCGCTCACAAGCGCGGGCCGGTGTTCGACCCGGTGGCCGCATTCGTGAACGAATTCCGCAACTCTCCGGGCCGGCCCGCCGAGCGCCTGTTCATCTGCTGCGGAATCTATGAGTCATTGATCTACGAGAACCGCTCGCTGGTGCCGCTTCTCCAGGAGCATGGCATGCAGGTGCGCTACGAAGAGGTGCGCGACGCGCACAACTGGGAAAACTGGCGCGACCGCCTGCAGGCAGGGCTCACCTGGCTGTTTCCGGGGCCACTGTGGATGGTCTATGAGTGAACCGTGCATAATCGGGCCGTGGCGGACATAACAAAAAGGATCGGCCTGTCGCTCGGTGCGGATATCTGCTGGCCGATCTGCTACGAGGAAATGCTCAAGCGGATGGAGCTGGCGATCCCGGCGGGCCGCAACGTGCTGCGCTTCGAAGTCGAACGCGTCACGATCGAGCCGTTCGACCTGCGCCAGGTCTGCCGTTACGACGTCGTCATCGATCGCCTCACGCACTGGTACCACACCAGCCGCGAATGGATCAAGAAGGCCGTCATTCTCGACGGCCTGTACGTGTTCAACAATCCATGGACGCTGCAGTCCATGGAAAAGCAGACGACCTACTGCGCGATGATGAAGCTCGGCCTGCCCGTGCCGGACACCTGGCTCGTGCCGCCGAAGTCCTACGAGCACAGTGACGACCTGCAGCCGACTCTGCGGCAGTACGCCCGCTTATTCGACATCGGCCAGATCGGCAGGTCGCTCGGCTATCCGTTATTCATGAAGCCTTACGACGGCGGCGGCTGGGTCGGCGTCAACAGGATCGACGACGAGAAGGCGCTGCGCGCCGCCTACGAGGAAAGCGGCACCCGGGTCATGAACCTCCAGGCCGGGGTGTTTCCGCACGACCGCTTTGTGCGCTGCCTGGGCCTCGGGCCGCAGGTGCGCTTCATCAACTACGATCCCTCCGCGCCGCTGCACGACCGCTACCGCCACGACCACGACTTCATGAGCGAGGAAGAAGCGTCGCTGCTCGAGGACATGACGCTGACGATCAATACGTTCTTCGGCTGGGATTTCAATTCCTGCGAGGTGTTGCGCAAGAACGGCGTCTGGTATCCGATCGATTTCGCCAACGCCTGCCCGGATTCGCAGGTGACGTCGCTGCATTACCACTTTCCGTGGCTGATCCTCGCTAACCTGCGCTGGTCGATCTTCTGCGCTGCGACCGGCCGGCCTATGCGCATGAATTACGACTGGACGCCCTACTTCGAGATCGCCGAGCGCAATCTGCCCTACCGCGAGAGCCTGCGCGCCTACGCGGCTGTCGCGCGCGAGCGGCTCGAGTCCGACCACTTCGAGGCGTTCTGCGCCGAGCATCTCGGCCATATTGAAGATGTGGCGCGGGAATTCTTCGCATCCGACGCCGCCCGCGAAGCGGTGCGCAAGAAAGTCACGGCGCTGTTTCCGGCGCATGAGACCGACCGGTTCACCGAGCTGTTGTTCGGCCGCATGCAGCGCTGGCTCGAGGAACAGGCGGTCGCCGCGAAATGAGCGGGCGGCGATGAAGGAGACCTTCCGCTGGCGCTCCGAGCGCTTCGGGCAGCAGGCGTCGCTGGTGCGCTGGGGGCATTACGGCACGCCGGTGCTCATTTTTCCCACGGCTGGCGGCGATGCCGAAGAGATCGAGCGATTCCACCTCGTCGGCGCCTTGATGCCGCTCATCGAGGCCGGGCGCATCAAGATTTACTCGATCGACAGTATCGCCGGGCGTGCCTGGCTCACGGGCGTCGAATCGCCAGAGTACTGCTCGCGGCTGCAGAACGTGTTCGATGCCTTCGTCTATCACGAGGTCCTGCCGCTCATCAGGCACGACTGCGAAACCGCGGGCATCGAGGTCGTCGCCACCGGCGCGTCCATCGGCGCCTTCAACGCCGTGGCCAGCGTCTGCCGGCATCCCGATGCGTTCCGGCTGGCGATCGGCATGAGCGGCACCTTCGATCTGTCCAAGTACCTGCGGGGCCGCGTCACCCAGGATTTCTACTTCTCCTCGCCGCTGCACTACCTGCCCGGCCTCGAAGGGCCGCAACTCGACATGCTGCGCCGGCGCTTCGTGCTGCTGCCGACCGGTGAAGGGCGCTGGGAAGATCCCGGCGAGTCCTGGCGAATGGCCCAGGTGCTCGGCTCGAAGGGCGTGCCGAACCGCGTCGATCCCTGGGGTCCGCAGTGGGACCACAACTGGGTGACGTGGCGGGAAATGCTGCCGAAGTATCTGGACGAGCTGAGTTGACGTACAAACCCCGACCGGCAATTCCTGAAACTTGCATCAAGCCCCGCCGTTTCAAAGCTCCCAGCGCCTCTGATCCTCCGTTTCAACCTTCGTCAATCCGGCATGGACCCGCAGAAAACATTCTCGAGGCGCGCCTCGTGCGCGTCCCGCGCAGTCTTTTCGAGCCGAAACACTCCCTTTCGACCGTCGAGCTCCAAAGTCGCGATCTGGTTGTCGAACCACGGCTCCTCGTGCAGCAGCCGCCAGTCGAGGCCCGACGACCTCACTCCGGCGAGCCAGGCCAGGCATTGCCACGCAAGCGTCCAGCTGCGCGACCAGCCGGACCGCACGACGAACCGTTCCAGCCTGTCGAGCGAATTGCGCATCGGCGAACACGTTAACTGATAGACGGGCGATGTGACTCCACCGGAGAATTCGAGCGCGGCGACGTACGCATGATGCACGTCGCCCGACAGCACGACGATGGAGGCCGGCGCACTGCAGTGCTCGCCGCTCGCCACTGAACGGATCATTTGCCGCAGCCCGGCGAATGACCCGCCGAACGCGCTCCAGTGCTCGAGATCGAGCTTGCGGCGCAGCCTTTCGCCCAGCCTGGCCGCAAGCCGGCCCCACGCACCGGCGCAGACCGCTTCATTCCACGCTTCCAGAAAGTGCACACCCGGGCCCATGATGAACGGCAGCGACGTGCCGAGCAGCAGGTGGTCGAACTCGCCGCGCGCGCGATCCTCTATCCACGCCCATTCGTCGGCGTCGATCATCCGGCGCCGGCCCTCCTCGAGCACGCGGCCGGCGCGCGAGTCCATGACGATGAGCCGCGTGCGGCCGAAATCGCGATATACGCTCCAGCGGCACGTCCCGGGCTCGCGATCGGCGCGATGCGCGAACGCGCGCAGCAGGTGGCCTGCGTCATCCTGTTGCCTCACCGCGGCAAACATCGGATCGTCCTCCAGCTCGCGCGGCGACAGGTTGCCGAGGTGCTGGTAGATCCAGTAGGACATGAAGCCGCCCGTAATGCGTTCCTCCCACCAGGACTGCGCTCGCGCATCGCGCACCCAGGCCGCGGAAATGTTCCAGTCGTCGTTGACGTCGTGATCGTCGAAGATCATGACGCTCGGCACGGTCGACAGCAGCCAGCGCGTGACGGGCTCGCCCCATGTGTCCCGATACAGATGCGTGTACTCTTCAAAGTCCGCCACTTCCTCGCCCGGCGGCTGCGTAACGTCGCGCCGCCGCCGGATGAACTCGCGCGTATCGATCGATACTTCGTCGGCGTAGATCTGATCGCCGAGCATGAGCAGCGCATCCGGCCAGCGCCGCCGCTCCTCGGCGAGCATGCGCAAGGCGAGCGCACGCAGCGCATCGACTTCGCGGCCGCGCTCATCCTCGTCCTTCCTGAGCGTCCAGGGCGGCTCGTGCGGCGCGCACACGCGGCAGGAACCGAAGACCAGCCGGAATGGCGCGCCCGGCGCCGGCGTGCGGATCACGCTCGGCGGGAAGGGCGCATCGGCTTGCGGCCAGACACGGCGGCCGTCGAGCTCGACCGTGTATTCCGTGCACGTGCCGGGCTCGAGATCCTTGAGCCTGACGATGGCGTAATGATGGCCTTCCACGCAGAAAGTCCGCGCGCCGTGCCCGAGCACCGTCGCCTCGCAGGCCGCGTCCGTCTCGACCCACACCGTGGCATCTGTCGGACCCGCGTAGCGCAGCAGCGGGCCGAGGATCAGCGCGGCCATCAGCCGGCGCGGAGCGTGAGATGGGTTGCGACGTCGTCGGACATCCGGAGCGTGGTTTTCAGATCGCGATGGCGCAGCATGAGAAAGCCGTCCGAAACGAGCGTCTGACGCCAGCCGCGTCGCTGCGCGCCGACCGGCAGCAGCGCGTTCCACACGATCGCCTCGCGATACTCCGTCTGGATGCGCTCAAGGCCCTCGACGGCGCTGATGCGCCCGACTCCCCGTGCACGCTTGTAGATCGTCGCCACGTTGTAGAGGCGGCGGATGTCGGCGTCGAAGCGG
Source organism: Gammaproteobacteria bacterium (assembly GCA_035524935.1). Classification (GTDB taxonomy): domain Bacteria; phylum Pseudomonadota; class Gammaproteobacteria; order Steroidobacterales; family JACDCP01; genus JACDCP01. Next base: position 69,850 of record DATLFD010000068.1, read on the forward strand.
CCTGCGGTGACCGCGCGCGCCCACTCACGGAAGATGTCGAAATCGCAGGCATAGTTCATCTGGTCGACCTGGTGCGCGCCCGGCGGCCGCGCCCCGATCTCACCGAACACAACCTCGCCGTCCGCCTTTCGGTACCACTCCATGTGCGTGAAACCGGTGTCGAAGCCCAGTGCGGCGATCACCTGCCGCCCCATCTCCACGCCGCCGGTCAGTGCCGCGTCGTCGACGCTGCGCAGCGCGATCACCTGCGGGCTGATCCATTCGTTGGAGCGCGCGATGAGCGGCCGCGGCCGGTACCAGGCGATGTTGTGATAGGCGATCTCGCCGCCGATCGTAATGGTGTCGAACGTGTACTCCTCGCCGTCCACGAATTCCTCGACGCTGACTACCGGTACGTGCCGGAGCCGCGGCAGCACGGCGCGAAGCTGGTCGCGGTCGTCGATGCGATAGGTGTCGGCGGAGCCGGCGCCGGCGATAGGCTTCAGAATGAGCGGAAAACCGATCCGCTCCGCCGCTTCCCAGCACTCGGCCACGCTGGTCGCGGGGAAATGGCGCGGCGTGCGGATGCCGGCGCCATCGAGCACCTGCTTCATGCGCTCCTTGTCACGAAACGGCAGCACCTGATCGACGCGCATCCCCGGCACGCCGAGCGACTCCCGCAGACGGGCGGCGAGTACCATGGCGGGTTCCCAGAGGCATTCGATACGGTCGAGGGAGCAGCCGCGGAGCCACTCCCGCAGTTGCGCGGCGACCGCCGCCTCGTCCCACAGGGAAGGCACGTGCAGGTAGTCGCTCATCGCCTGGCGCACCATCTCCGGCAGCGCCTGCGGATGCTGATCGCCCACCCCCAGCACCTGTGCGCCGACCTCGGCGAGCCCGCGCGTGAAATGGGGCATGTCGGCCGGATAGCCGGGCGAGATGATGAGCACGATCATGGCCGCTATAGTAGGACCTTTCGCCTGCGCGGAGCCGGCGGCAACAAAAACCGACGCCGATGGCGCCCCTCAAAATCTGTTATGCGAGCGCGGAGCTCGCGCCGTTCGCGCAGACCGGCGGCCTGGCCGACGTGTCAACGGCGCTGTGCCGCTACCTGCACGGCGCCGGCCATGACGTGCGGCCTTTCCTGCCGCTTTACTCCGGAAGCGGGCACGCGAGCCGCGGCCTCGAGCCCGTGGACAACGTCCGCGACGTCGAGGTCGTGCTCGGCGATTCGTATCGCTTCTCGCTGCTGTGTGCCCGGCCCGAGCCGGCCGGGCCCGAGATCTTCTTCGTGCATTGCCCCGCGTTGTACGACCGTGACGGCCTGTACACGCAGGCCGGCGACGAGCACCGGCGTTTTCTGATGCTCACCCGCGCCGTCATCGAGAGTTGCCAGCGTATGGGCTGGGCGCCCGACGTTTTCCACTGCAACGACTGGCACACCGCCCTCGTCCCGATCTACCTGCGCACGCTGTATGCCTGGGATCGGCTCTTCGCCGGCTCGCGCACCCTGCTCGGCCTGCACAACGTCGGCTACCAGGGCATCTTTCCGGCTGCTGTCCTCGCCGATACCGGCCTTGCCGATTCGGCGCACCTCTTCCACCAGGACGACCTCTCGGCGGGGCGCATCAATTTCATGAAGACGGGGCTTTTGTACGCCGACGGCTTGAGCACCGTGAGTCCCACGCATGCGCAGGAAATCCAGACCGACACTCACGGCATGGGCCTGCAGGACATCGTGCGCGCGCGCCGCGCGAGCCTGGTCGGCATCCTGAACGGTGTCGACTATTCCGAGTGGGATCCGCGCACCGACCGCCATCTCCGGCATCACTACAGTGCACAAAACCTCGCCGGCAAGGAACGGAACAAGCAGGCGCTGCTCGCCGGGATGGCCCTTCCGTACGACAGGACCGCACCGGTCATCGGCGTCGTCTCGCGGCTCATGGTGCAAAAAGGCATCGATCTCATGCTCGAGGTGTTGCCGGGCCTGCTCGTGCAGGCCGACATCGCGCTCGTTGTGCTCGGCAGCGGTGACGGCCGGTATGAGCACGCATTCGCCGCGCTGCAGCGGCGTTTTCCCCGCAAGCTGTGCTTCTATCGCGGGTTCCACACGCCACTGTCGCATCTCATCGAGGCCGGCAGCGACTTCTTCCTGATGCCGTCGTTGTACGAGCCCTGCGGTCTCAACCAGATGTACAGCCTTCGCTATGGCACGGTGCCGATCGTGCGCCGGACAGGCGGTCTCGCCGACTCGGTCGAACCGTTCGATCCGCGTACCGGCAACGGGACAGGCATCGTCTTCAATGACTACGATGCGAGCGCGCTGCGCTGGGCGCTGCGAACGGCGCTTGCCCTGTTCAGCGATCGGCGGCGCTGGCGCCGGCTGCAGCGCAACGGCATGGCCCGCGATTTTTCCTGGGAACGACAGGGCGCACAATACGTCGAGCTTTACCTGCGCCTGGCCGATCGGCCGATCCGCGCGACCGGATGAATTCAGCATTACGCAGCGCCGTCGGGCGGGTTTCAACCCGCCGAACCGCAGCGGCCCCACCCACCCCCGTAGGGCGGGTGTCAACCCGCCGAATCGCAATGGCCGAATGAATTCGGCCCTACATTGAGACCCGCCAATGAACGTCGTCTTCATCGAGCCTGTGTTCCCGCACAACCAGCGCGAGTTCGTGCGCGCGCTCGCCGAAGTCGGCGCCAACGTCATCGGCATCGGCGAGCGGCCGGTCCACTACCTGGACGATCAGGTCAAGGGATGGCTCGCTGCCTACGAGCAGGTGCGATCGGTCGTGCACGAGCCGTCGCTGCTCGACGCCGTGCGCCGGGTCCAGGCACGCGTATGGGTGGGCCGCCTCGAAGCCACCGTCGAGGCGCATATCATGCCGGCGGCGCGGGTGCGGGAGGCGCGCGGCATCCCCGGCACTTCGGTGCGCACCGCCTGGCTGTGCCGCGACAAGCCGGCCATGAAGCAGGCGCTGCGCGAAGCGGGCATCCCCTGCGCGCAGTCGACCAGCGCCGATACGCCGGACGAAGCCCGGCGCTTTGCCGAAAGCATCGGGTTTCCGCTGATCCTCAAGCCGCGCGGCGGGGCCGGCGCGTCGGGCACGTTCCGGGTCGACGACGAGGCCGCGCTCGAAGCGGCCATTCGCGCCTCCGGCCTCGGCAGCGGGACTTCCATCGCCGTCGAGGAGTTCATCGAGGGCCACGAGGGTTTCATCGACACCCTGAGCGTGCGCGGCGAGGTGGCGCACGAGTTCATCACCCACTATTACCCGAACGTCCTCGAGGCCATGCGCACGCGCTGGATATCGCCGCAGATGGTGGCGACCAACCGGGTCGACTCGCCGGGCTATGACGAGGTGAAGGCGATGACGCGCGAAGTCATCCGGCTGTTCGACATCGGCACCTCGGCGACTCACATGGAATGGTTCTACGGCCCGAAAGGCCTCAAGTTCTCGGAGATCGGCTGCCGACCGCCCGGCGTCGGCCAATGGGACGTCTACAACGCCGGAAACGACTTCGACCTGTACCGGGAATGGGCCATGGCCATCGTGCACGGCTGGCCGGAACGTGCGCCGTCGCGCCGTTTCGCCTGCGGCATGATCGCCTTGCGGCCCGATCGCGACGGGCGCATCGCCGGTTATTCAGGCCTCGACGAGGTGCAGCGCAGGTTTGGCGACTGTATCGTCGCGGCGCACCTGCCCGCGGTGCGCACGCCCACGCAACCCGTCGAGGCCGGCTACATGGCCAACGCGTGGATGCGCGTGCGCCATCCCGACTACGACGAGCTGCGCAGGATCATGAACATCATCGGCGAGACCGTGAAGGTCCACGCGCAGTAGTGCCTGCTTCAGCTACGCGATTCGTCGATCTCTGCGACCGGGAAGGCCTTGGCGAATTCGACCACGGAATTCATCTCCGCATCGCTGGAGGCGAAGCTCAGCGTGCCGCCGCTGTCCAGTGACACCATGACCGTGCTGGTGCCGCCCTCGGAGGATGCGACCCCCGTGTGCTTGCCGACCCGGATCTTGTTGCCGGCCGACATCATGCCCATCTGCGCCAGACCGCCGAGAAAGCCCATATCGCCGCCACCGGCGCCGCCCATGAGACTCACCGTGATGGTCTGGCCGCCCTTCGTATAGCGGGCCTCGGTCAGCGCTACGCCCATCGCCTTGTTCTGCTCGATCGACTGGCGCTTCCAGCCGGCGATGTCAGCGGCGAACAGGTCGCCTTCCTTGGCCTGCTTGATCTGCTCGAGCGCCTCTACGCACCAGCGCGCTTCCTCGAGCGCCCCGTCGACGTCACCGTCGTTGTACAGCTTGACGATGCCGTCACAGCTCTCCTTCGGATCTTCCTGAGCGTGAGCGGCGCCGAAGCAGCACATCGCGGCGACGAACAGGCAGAGTTTGTTCATGGTATTGAGCCTCTCTCGTGGTTTTCGACCTGCGAGCGGCATTATCGCCGAGCGCTTCGGCCGTCAGCAACAGCACCGGCTTGCGGCAGGCGCGAATAGATGCCGAGCAGGCGGCGCTGGGCGCCGGCCAGCTCGTCGGGCACGTCGCCCCAGGCGAACCGCCAGCCCCAGTTGCCCTCGGCCTTCCCGGGGATGTTGAGCCTGGCCTGCGATCCGAGCCCGAGCAGGTCCTGCAGCGGAACGATCGCCAGCTGCGCGACCGACGCGTAGGCCGCGCGCACCAGCGTCTCCGGTATCGGCGGATCCTCGCGGCCGAAGTAAGCGCAAACGCGCTGCCGGCCGTCACGATCGAGCGTTCGCCACCAGCCTGCCGTGGTGTCGTTGTCGTGGGTGCCCGTGTAGACGACCGCGCGGCGCACGTGATTGTGAGGCAGATAGGGGTTTTCCGCCCCGCCGTCGAACGCGAACTGCAGTACGAGCATACCCGGAATCACGAACTCCTCGCGCAACGCCACCACTTCGGGTGTGATGGTGCCGAGGTCCTCGGCGACCAGGCGGCCGCCACCGAGCTCCGAGCGGATGACTTCGAATAGCTCGCGGCCGGGCGCCTCGACCCAGCGGCCGTGACGCGCCGATGGCGCATCCCGGGGTATCTCCCAGAAGGCCTGCAGGCCGCGAAAGTGATCGATACGCAGAAGGTCGAAGCGCGCGAGATGCGTGCGCAGGCGCTCGATCCACCAGGAAAAGCCGTCGTTCCGCAGACGTTCCCAGTCGTAGAGCGGATTGCCCCAGCGCTGGCCTTCGGCCGAAAAATAATCGGGCGGAACGCCGGCGACGACCCACGGCCTGCCGTCGCTTTCGAGCCTGAAGAATTCCCGGTGCACCCAGACGTCGGCGCTGTCCCCCGCGACGAACACCGGCACGTCGCCGAACAGAAGCACGCCGCGCATGCGCGCATAGTCGCGAAGCGCCTGCCACTGCCGGTGAAATTGGTACTGCTCGCGGCGCACGCGCTCGAGGACGGATGCATGCGCGCGCCGCGCCCACGCAAGGGCCGCCGGTTGCCGGTCGCGCAGTGGCTGCGGCCATCGCCACCAGTCGCTGCCGCCGTGCATTTCTGCCAGCGCGGTGAACAGCGCAAAATCCTCGAGCCAGCCCGATTGCGCAGCGCAGAATGCCGCCCGCGCCGGCCCCTCCGCCTCGTCGCCCGGCTCCCGTTCGCCCGGATCCAGGAGCCGGGGGTCGCCGGCGTGCGAGGAGCGCGAGCCATACGGCGAATCACCGGGGCCGACGGGCAGCATCTGCCAGACGCTGAAACCGGCCGCGGCGAGCAGATCGACGAAGCGCCGCGCGTCGGCGCCGAGTGTCCCGGTCGGCGACTCGCCGGGAAGCGAAGCGACGTGCAGCAGCACGCCGGCCCGTCGGCTCGCGAACGGCGATCCGGCGTTGCTGCCCTCCGCATCCAAGGCCGCGGTCAGGCGCCCTTCGGCTGCTGGCCGAGCATGCCCGGCGTCACGAGCACGACGCCCTGCCGCGTCACGTGGTATTTCCCGGCATCCTCTTCGGGGTTCTCGCCGATGACCAGGCCGTCCGGCAGCACGCAGTGCTCGTCGATGACGGCTTTTGTGATCCGGCAACCCTCACCGATCCGCACGCCCGGCAGGACGACCGCGTGGCGCAGCACCGAGCGGGCGTCGACGGTGACGCTGGAGAACAGCAATGAATTGCTGACTTTCGCGCCGGAGATGATGCAGCCGCCGGAAACCATTGAATTGATTGCCATGCCGACGCGGTCGACGTCGTCGAGCACGAACTTCGCCGGCGGAAGCTGCTCCTGGTAGGTCCAGATCGGCCAGCGATCATCGTAGATGTTGAGCTCCGGCCGCACGTGCACGAGCTCCATGTTGGCCTCGAAGTAGGCGTCGACGTTGCCCACGTCGCGCCAGTAGCTTTGCGCCCGGGTCTTGACGTCCTGGAACGGATAGGCGAACACGCGCCAGTCGTGGATGGAATTCGGCACGACGTCCTTGCCGAAGTCGTGATGCGAGTTGTCGTCAGCCGCATCGGCGCGCAGGATGTCGTCGAGGAATTGCAGGTCGAATACGTAGATGCCCATGGAAGCGAGCGCGACGTTGTCGCGGCCCGGTACCGGCTTGGGTTGCTCGGGCTTCTCGTTGAACTCGATCACCCGGTTGTCGTCGTCGGCCGTCAGCACGCCGAACTCGCGGGCGCGCTCGCACGGTACCTCGATGACGCCGACCGTGATGTCGGCGTTCTGCTCCACGTGAAAGGCGACCATCGGGCCGTAATCCATTTTATAAATGTGATCACCCGCGAGGATGACGATGTGTTTTGGCCGGTGCTCGCGGAGGATGGACAGGTTCTGGTACACGGCGTCGGCGGTGCCGCGATACCACATCTCGCCGAGCTGCTGCTGGGCGGGGAGCAGCTCGACGAACTCGCCGAACTCGCCGCGCAGGTAACCCCAGCCGCGCTGGATGTGCTGGATCAGCGAGTGCGCCTTGTACTGAGTGAGCACGGAGATCTTGCGGATACCCGAGTTCACGCAGTTCGACAGGGGAAAATCGATGATGCGGAACTTGCCGCCGAACGGCGTCGCCGGCTTGGCGCGCCCGAGCGTGAGGTGCTTGAGACGCGAGCCTCGCCCGCCGGCGAGGATCAGCGCCAGGGTGCCGCGCGTCAGTCGGCTGACGAAGCGGCCGGACTTCGGGGCGCCTCGGGTACGCATGATTCTCGCTGCTGGATACGGAAGGTGCCCACACCTTACGCCCGCGGGCGGCCGTGCCACAACAGGCTCGGGCCGGCCCGCCGCACTTGCAGGGTCGAATTCATTCGGCCTGGGGATGGCGGGGCGAAGCCCGCCCTACGCCCCGCCCTGCGGCCCGCCCTACAGCCACTTCATGAGGCCGGTCTCGTGCGGATGCGTGAGCAAAGTGTGACGCGGAAAGATGCGCGCCTGCAGCGTCGATCTGCCACACCAGGGCAAGGCGCACTGCGCGGCAAACGCGTGGCGGCCGGGCGCGGCGGCGGCGCCCGCCGCCATCAGCGCCACTGTCAGCCGTTCGGCAATCGGCGCCGGACCATAGGAACAGAAACTGTCGGGCGCGCGCTCCTCCGGCGGCGCGCCCTGCTGCGGCTCAGCCACCACCTCGACCTGGACGTCACCGGGCTCGAGGCCGTTGAGCTCAGCCTCCACCCGCACTTCGAATGATTGCCCGTGCAGCACCGCCTGCGGCATTTCGCCGGAGCTGTGGAGCACTACGCCGGGCCACGACTCGCGCACGCGCTGTTTCCAGGCTGCGAGTTCGCGCGCTCCCCGCGCGTCGTCGCCGCGCAGCTTGCGTCCGCAGGCTGCCGCGGGATGATAGATGCACTCCGCGTAATCGTGCAGCACGCGCACCATATTGAAACGCGGCAGCGTCGTGGCCATTGACCGTTTGCTCATCTGCACCCAGCCGGGCGGGAAGCCGTCGCCGTTGCGCGTGTAATAGAGCGGTATCACGGACTCCTCGAGCAAGGCATACAGTGCCGCAGCATCGTCGCGATCGCGGCGTTCCTCGTCGCCTTGCTCGGGATGCGGCGCGATCGCCCAGCCGTTGGCGCCGTCGTAGCCCTCGGCCCACCAGCCGTCGAGAACGCTCAGATTGACGGTGCCGTTGATGGCAGCCTTCATGCCCGACGTGCCACTCGCCTCGAGCGGAAAGATCGGGGTATTGAGCCACACATCGACGCCGGCAACGAGCGGACGGGCGAGCGCCAGGTCGTAGTCCTCGGCCAGCAGGATGCGCCCGACGAATTCGGGTCGCCTGCTCACTTCGTGGATGTGGCGGATGAGCGCCTGCCCGGGCTGATCGGCGGGGTGCGCCTTGCCGGCGAAAATGAACAGCACCGGGCGTCCATCCTGATGGAGCAGCTCGCGCAGACGCCCCGGGTCGCGCAGCAGCAGCGCGGCACGCTTGTAAGTGGCGAAGCGCCGCGCGAAGCCGATGGTCAGCACGTCCGGCTCGGCGGGATCGACGAGCTCGAGCAATTTGCGGATTCTCGCCTCGGGGAGCAGCGTGTTGCGCAATTGTCTCTCGAGCCTGGTGCGCAGATGGGCGAGCGTACTGGCTTTCAGGGTCTGCCGCGTGCGCCAGAACACGCCGTCGTCGATGGACAGGATGCGCTCCGCGGTCCCGGCCTCCGCGAGCCGGTCGAGCCGGCCTTCGCCGAGCTCCCGGTCGAACAGGTTGATCCACTCCTGGTCGAGGTAGGTGGGGACATGCACGCCGTTGGTGACGTAGCCGACCGGATTCTCGGCCGGCGGCACCTCCGGCCAGAGATCGGCGCAGATGCGCGACGACACGCGGCCATGGATGCGGCTCACGCCGTTCTGGTGGCGCGAGCCGTGCAATGCGAGCGTCGTCATGCTGAAGCGGGCGGCATTGGGCACGACGTGCCCGAACGCGAGAAAACGCTTTTCGTCGAGCCCGAGCCGGGCCGCAAACTCGTGGAAGTAAGACTTGATCAGGGCGTTGTCGAACGTGTCATGGCCGGCGGCCACCGGCGTATGCGTAGTGAATACGCTGTCTGCCGCGACCGCCTCGAGCGCCGCGGCGAATGGCAGGCCGCGGTCGGCCTCCTCGCGCAGCCGCTCGAGCACGAGGAAAGCCGCGTGCCCCTCGTTCATGTGCCACACCGTCGGCGCGAGCCCGAGCGCCCGCAGCGCGCGCACGCCGCCGATGCCCAGGCAGATCTCCTGCTGCATACGCAGCTCTTCGCCGTCGCCGTAAAGGATGTGCGTGATCTCCCGGTCGTCGGGCGTGTTCGCATCCACATTGCTGTCGAGCAGATACACGGGCACACGGCCGACCTGCGCGCGCCAGACCCTGAGCTGTACTTCGCGGCCCGGGAATTCGCAGGACACACGCACCTCCCGGCCGGCGGGGTCGAGCGCGGGCGTGACGGGCAGATCGCCGGTATCGTAGTCGCGGTAATGAGCGATCTGGTTGCCGTCCCTGTCGATCGACTGGTTGAAATAGCCCCGGCGATAGAGGAGCCCGACGGCTACGAACGGCAACGCGAGATCGCTCGCTGTCTTGCTGTGGTCGCCGGCCAGCACCCCCAGGCCGCCGGAATAGTTGGGAAAGCTCTCGTGCCAGCCATACTCGGCGCAGAAATAAGCGATCAGGTCCTCGCCGCTGAATTTCGGGCCGCGGTAGCTGCGTGAGGCCTGCGCGATATATTGATCGAAGGCGTCGAGCGCGGCGTGGTAACGTTGCAGATAGCTGGCATCTTTCGCCGCGCTCTCGAGCCGGTCCTGGTCGACGCTCTTGAGGAACACGCGTGGATTGTTGCGAGTTCGATTCCACAGCTCCGGCTCGAGCAGCGCAAACAGTGCGCGCGTCGGGCGATGCCAGGCGTACCACAGGTTGCCGGCGAGCTCAGGCAGGCGCGCGAGCGCTTCCGGCAGCACAGGATGGACTTCGATCGAGAACGCATGTCCCGGCATGCTTGCGCACCCCCCGTCGGTCGGCGTGAGATAAAAGAGTGCAGAGTCTAAGCCAGTTCACCGTTCGCCGGGCAGCTTCCCGCCGCCTCCCCGCCGCGCGCGCCCGCCTGCGTCCGGCAGCCGGCGTATTGGCCTGGCTGCTGGCGCTGCCCGCCTGCGCAGTGGATCGGCTCGATGGGTTGGAACTGCAACCGCTGGCCGTCGAGACGGCGGAAGGCGCCCGGCACGAGCTGCTCGTCTATGTAGCGCGAACGGACGAGCAGAAGCGCACCGGCCTCATGTTCGTCGAGGCGCTACCGCCTGACCGGGGCATGCTGTTCACTTACGATCCACCGCGAAGCGTGTCGATTTGGATGAAGAACACGTTGATACCTCTCGATGTGCTGTTCGTGCGCAGCGACGGCATCATCGAACGCATCGCTGCGCGCGCCGAACCCCTGTCCGAGCGCCGCCACGAGTCCGGCGGCGATGTCGGCGCCGTCCTCGAGCTCAACGGCGGCACCACGGAGACGCTCGGCATACGGGCCGGCGACCGCCTGCTGCATCCCTGGTTCAGCCGATCGGACCGCTGAATCCTCAGGCAACGGGCCCGACACGGCGCCTCTACGAACATCTTCTTGCAGAGCGCCGCGTGTCGAAGCTCACGACACACGCATTTGGCCTATAATTTCCCAGTGATGTCGCACGGCACGTCGGGGGTGCTCGTCATGATCTCGCGAATCAGCATGGGCTCGCCTCTCGTCGCGCTGCTCGCGCTCGCCGCCTGCGGCGACGGCGAGGCGCCCGGACCCGCGACCCCTGAACGGGCGCCGGTCGCGCAGCCGGCGGCGGCCTGCGACCTGACGATGGGCTGGGATCCATGGGAGCCCTATCAGTACCGCGACGTCGGCGGGGAGGTACACGGCCTCGACGTCGAGATCGTGAGCGCGATCGCAGACATGAGCGGTTGCCGGCTGAGCTTCGTTTCGAGCGACTGGGCGACGCTGCTCGACCGGCTCCAGCACGGCGACGTGGATATTCTGACGGGTGCCACGCGCAACGAGCAGCGCGAGCAGTTTGCGTATTTCACGGACCCCTATCGGGACGAGTCGTTCCGGCTGTACGTGCGCGCCGGCGAAGCGGAGGAGCATGCCTCCGCCGGCCTCGAGGACCTGCTCGACAAGGGATTCAGGCTCGGCGTCACGCAGGAGTACCTGTACGGCAGCGAAGTCGCCGCGCTGGAGCAGAATCCGGAATATGCGGAGCAATTCGTGCCCGCCACGATCGGCGAGGTCAACTATGCGCGGCTGCTCAGTGAGGAGATCGACGGCTTCCTGGAGGACCCCTACGTCGCAGCCACCGTGCTGCGCAAGAAAGGGTTGACCGGGGACATCGAGGGCCACCCGTTCGTCATCAAGGCGGACCCGGTGAGCCTGATGATCAGCAGGGAGTCGGTATCGGAGGAGACCGCGGAGCGCATCAATGCGAGTCTCGCCGAGTTCAAATCGAGCGATGCCTACCGCGCGATCCTCAACAAGTATCTCGACGCGGACTGACGCCGGTGCCGGGTCGCGGGCATGCGGGGTTCCTTTTTCACCAAGCGAATATCGTGGAGCGACTGAACAAGGAACCCCGCATGCCCGCGTTGCGGCGCGCACCTAGTCCGGCTCGGCGCACCTGACGGTATAACGCAGGTCGCTGCGGTAGGGATTCGGCTCGTCCGGGCGGAACAGCCGTCGCTCCAGCACATCGTAGCCGCCGCTGCAGAAATCACGGCGCTTCATCCAGTCATCCAGCCACTCGAGCCGCATCTCCTCGGCGGCCGCGCTGTCGGCAGAATACTTGGGGCTGGTCTTCGCTTCGAATACATACAGGCCGGGATCGGCCGCAGAGACACCGATGGCGCTCATTCGGTGCCGATCGTAATCCTTCTCGGCCGAGCCCGCGCACGCGGCGAGCGCGAGCGAGGTCGCGCTCATTGCGAGCAGTCGGCGCGTCCTCATGCCGGACACCTCGGGGTCGCCATGGGCTATGGGCGGCCAATATAGCAGCGGCACCTGCTGCGCGCGAAGAGTGGATTCTGTAGAATGCCATCGGCCGGCACGGGAGCTGCGGGACGCCGGCACCTCGTATTCAGGGAGATCGAGCCATGCTTAGAATCGCTTTGCCGGCGGCTTGCATAGTTGCCGCATTGATCGCGTCGGGCACCGCCACGGCCAAGGAACAGGAGGGACAGAATTACGTGGTCCCGATGGCCACCGGAGTGTGGGTCGACGACGATCGGGTGCTCGACGATGAGATAGGCTTCCACCTGGGCATCGGCCGCGCCGTCAGCGAGACCTGGAACGTCGAGCTCAACATCACGGGCTCGCAGCACGACGGCCCCAACGATGCGGATTTCTTCGGCGTCGGCATCGATGCAATGCGTGTCTGGTATCGCGAGCGGATGATTTCCCCCTACCTCCTGTTCGGCGCCGGTCACCTCGAAATCGATTTCGAGGGCGCCGCCGACGACGATTCCAACATCATGGGCTCGCTCGGAATCGGCTTCCTGACCGATTTCGGCGCGAGCCCAGTCGCGCTGCGCACGGAATTGCGGCTGCGCGGAGGATTCGGCGAAGGCAACGAGCTGATCGCCGGCCTCGGCCTGCATTTTCCGTTCGGCGCCAAGGCAGCGCCCGCCGACAGCGACGGCGACGGCGTGCCCGACGAGCGCGACCGCTGCCCGGGCACCCCGGCCGGCACGCCCGTCGACGAGTACGGCTGCGAGCGCGACAGCGACGGCGACGGCGTGCCCGACAGTCGCGACAAGTGCCCCGACACGCCGCGCGGCGCCGAGGTCGACGAGGACGGCTGTGAGCCCGACTCGGACGGCGACGGCGTGCCCGACAGCCGCGACAAATGCCCCGACACGCCGCGCGGCGCCGAGGTCGACGAGGACGGCTGCGAGCTCGACGACGATGGCGACGGGGTCGTCAACAGCAGGGACCGCTGCCCGGATACGCGCCCCGGCGCGAGAGTCGACGTCAACGGCTGCGAGCTGACCGAGGAGATCCGCCTGCGCGGCGTGCTCTTCGCCTTCGATTCGGCGGAGATCCTGCCGGGCGCGGAGCGCGTGCTCGATGATTCGGCGGAGACGCTGCGCAGGTACCCCGACCTCGTCGTCGAGGTGGCGGGCCACACCGACAGCGTGGGCACCGATGCCTACAACCTGGACCTGTCGCAGCGCCGCGCGGAATCGGTGCGCCAGTACCTTATCGACAAGGGCGTCGATTCCGGTAATCTGTCGGCGAAAGGCTACGGGGAGTCGCAGCCCATCGAGAGCAACGACACCGAGGAAGGGCGGGACGAGAATCGCAGGGTGAACCTGCGCATCCTCAACAAGGAGGTGCTCGGCGAGTCGTAACGGCGTTTCGCCCGCCGGTTCCCGCACGTCGGCCCCGGTGGGCTAGCCCGCCGGGGCCGATTACGTTCGGGCGCCTTCAACTGCACATGACGGCAATGAGCATCAAGTTGCTCCGCGGCGTGCCGTTCTGCCTGGCCCTTGCGGGCTCACTGGTCATCGCGCAGGACGCTGCGGCCACGGCGATCGCGTTCGTCGGCGTCGACGTCGTGCCGATGGATACCGAGCGAGTGCTCGAAAACCAGACCGTCATCGTCGAGAACGGTCGGATTCGCGGGATCGGCCCGCGCGGCGAGCTCGATCCGGGCGGCGACGCCGTTCTCATCGAGGGCGACGGCCGCTACCTGATGCCGGGCCTCGCCGAGATGCACGCACACGTGCCGGGCGCCGGCGCGGGCCGTGACTACCGCGACCGCGTCCTGTTTCTGTACGTCGCGAACGGCGTCACGACGGCACGCGGTATGCTCGGCGAGCCGGCGCATCTCGAGCTGCGCCGCGCGATCGCCGAGGGCCGCGTCATCGGCCCGCGCCTGTACACGTCCGGGCCTTCGTTCAACGGCAACTCGGTGAGCAGTCCCGCACAGGCCGTGGAGTTGGCGCGCGCCCAGAAAAGCGCCGGCTACGACTTTTTCAAGATTCACCCGGGCCTGACGCGGGCCGAGTTCGATGCGCTGGCCGCCGAGGCGCGTGCGCTCGGCATGCCGTTCGCCGGCCACGTGTCCACCGAGGTGGGGCTCGAGCGCGTGCTCGAGTCCGGCCAGGCGAGCATCGATCATCTCGACAGCTATATGCAGGCGCTCGCGCCCCGCGCAGCCGGAGAGAGCGGTTTCTTCGGCCTTGCCCTCACGCGCTCGGCGACGCCGGAGCGCATACCGGCCCTCGCTCGCGACACGGCGCGGGCCGGCGTATGGAACGTCCCCACGCAGACCCTGATCGAGAATTTCGTGCTGCCGGAGGATCCCGAGGAGCTGCGCCGACGGCCCGAGATCCGCTACATGCCGCGCGACGTCGTCGAGCAGTGGGCGTCGGCCAAGCGGCAGCTGCTCGACGAGCCTGATTACGATCCAGCGATCGCGGTGCGGTTCGTCGAGTTGCGGCGCCGGCTCATCGGGGCACTGAATGAGTCAGGCGCCGGGCTCCTGCTCGGCTCGGATGCGCCACAGGTGTTCAACGTGCCCGGCTTCTCCGCACACCGTGAGCTCGGCCTGCTGGTCGCCTCCGGCCTGACGCCTTACGAGGCGTTGCGCGCCGGCACGGCCGCCCCCGCCCGATTCTTCGGCGCCACGGACAGGTTCGGCACCGTCGCCCCCGGCCGTGAAGCCGACCTCGTTTTGCTCGAGGCCAATCCGCTCGAGGATATCGACAGCGCCTCGCGCATAGCCGGGGTCATGCTGCGCGGCCGGTGGCTGCCGCGCGCCGAGCTCGACGAGCGGCTCCGGCAGCTCGCGATCAGCGCCGAATGAACCGTCACCGCCGCAGCGGCGAAAGCCACACCGTCGCAGTCACGCAAGCCGCCACCGTCGCACCCCCCAAAGCGGTGCACAGGCTCCAAAAGACGATTTTCGGCTGCTAAGGCCGGATTGTCTGATCTGCGCCGGCCCAGGCCGCGGCAAGCGGCGCGAGCTCACGCGCATAGTGGCGATGCCTGCCGACGGCGGTCGCATACAGCGGCCGGCGCACCTGCGACTGGCTGGCCGTATTGACCGTGCGCTCGAGCTCGTTGAAACGCAGGCAACGCGCGTCCCAGTCCAGGCCGAGAAATTCGACGAGGCGCCGCGCCTGCGTTTCGAGGTCGTCGACCAGAGATTCATAATCGACCTCGATCGCGCGCAGATCGAGCACCGCCAGCCAGTGATGCATGAGCTCGCGATAGGCCCCGTAGTACAGGGCGATGTCGTCGAGCCGGCTCGCGAAGGCGAGCTCCGGCCCGCTGAAGTCGTGCATGAAGCACGACAGCGCGGTATCCAGCGGGTGGCGGCGGCAATGGATGACCCGGGCGCACGGCAGCATGAGCGCGACGAGGCCGAGATGCCTGAAGTTGACCGGCATCTTGTCGATCACCCGGGCGGCGGAGGGCTCCGCGCCGGCGAGATATCGGTCGGCAAGATTGTCCAGAGCCTCTGCATCGAGGTCCGGCACCGCATCGAGATAATCGCCGCCGGCGCGTGTGCCGAGCTCCCCGGCCAGCCACAGTAGCTCATTGCGCTCGCCGGCGCCGTGAATCTCCGGATGACTGGCCAGTATCTGCTCGACGAGCGTGGTGCCCGAGCGCGGCATGCCGACGACGAAGACCGGCCGGTCCGAGCGATTTGCACTGCGCGGCAGGCACGCGAGGGCTCGACGCGAGAAGCATTGCCTGGCGCGCGTCACGTAGTCGCGGCAGGCGGCCCGCTCGAACTCCGGCGGATCGAGGGCATTGGCGCGTGCAGCCTCGGCAAAGGCCTCAGCGTAACGGCCGGCGCCGTCGAGCAGGCCGGCCAGCGCGAAGCGGGCATGCCGTTCCGCCCGCCTGGGCAATCCCGGCGAAGCCAGCAGGCCCTGCACTCGGCCGATGGCCTCCGCGCCGCGGCCGGCATGCTCGAGCAGCCGGACGCGCGCGAGCTCGAGGTCGGCGTCCGCACGGCCAGCGGCCCGAGCGAGCAGCTCGAGCCCCTCGGCATGGCGGCCGGCGAGATCGAGCAGCACGGCGAGCCCGGTCAGGGCGCGTGCATGATCCGGCTGCCGCTCCAGGGCCGCGCGGTAAGCACTGGCCGCCGCGTCGAGGCGGCCTGACGCTTGCAGCACGGAAGCCAGGTTGGCACGGGCATCCGCCGAGCCGGGTTCGAGCTCGACCGCGCGCAGAAAGCAGGCGTGCGCCTGGGCGAGCCGGTCGCGGGATTCGAATACGGCGCCGAGCCCCGTGTGACCGGCGGCGGATTCCGGTGCGAGCTCGACGACACGGCGGAAACAACGTTCCGCGTCGTCGTGCCGACCCTGCCGCAAGCGCACGATACCGAGATCGTGCAGGGGGGCCGGCGAGCCCGGGGCGATCTCATGCGCCTGCTCGAAGTGGCTCGCGGCGGCGTCGAGATCCCCGCTCTCGGCGAGCGCGCGGCCGCCGGCCAGCAGGCGGCTCATTTGATCGGCGGCCATCGGGCCATTATAAGGAGCGCCTGTCACAACCGGCGTCATGACCATGAACGACGAGCCTTCGCAACCGTCCGGTCCGTCGACCGCTACCCCGCCCGCAACCGCAGACGGAGCGGATCGCTGGGATCGCTACTGGGCGCACGGCTTCGTCACTTCGTGCGCGCTGGCCTTCGCGGCGAATTACGAAGGCCGCATGCGTGCCGTGTGGGATGCGTTCTTCACGGCGCTCGCCCCCGGCGCCCGGATCCTCGACATCTGCACGGGCAACGGCGCCATCGCGGTGATTGCGAACGAGGTCTCGCGCGATGCGGGCAAGGGCTTCGAAATCCACGGCGTCGACCGGGCGCAGATCGATCCGCACGGCACGCTCAAGATCGACCCGGCGCTGCTCGCGGGTATCCGCTTTCATGCGCGCACGCCGGCCGAGCGCACGCCCTTCGCCGATGGGTCGTTCGATGCGGTCGTCGGCCAGTACGCGCTCGAGTACACGGACGTGCCGGCAACGTGCGGGGAGATCGGCCGCATCCTCAAGCCCGGCGGCCGGTGCGTGTTCGTCGTGCACCATGACACATCCATCATTCTCGAGACCGGCCGCGAGGAGCTGCGCCATGCACGTCTGCTTTTCGAGGAAACGCGGCTGTTCGAGCGCGCACGCGCCCTCATGGAACGCATGGCGGGCGCGCGCACTGCGGCAGAGCGACTCGCCCTGGCCGACGACCCCGACGCGGAAGAGAAGCGACAATCGCTCAACGCTGCGGCGGCGGACGCCACTGCTGCGATCGAGCGCTCCCCGCACCCCGAGATGCTGCGCACGGCGCTGGGGCATATCAGCCGCGCCTTTCGAAGCCTGGACGAAGGCGGCAGCGAAAGCGCGCTGGCCCAGCTCGCTGCCGCAGAAGCGGATATCCGGGCCAATGAGGCGCGCCTCAGGGACCTCCTCGAGGCCGCGCGCGACGCGGACGGCATGGCCGCCATGGGCGACGCCATGACCGCCGCGGGACTCGAACCCGCTGCGCCCGCGCCCCTGCTGCATGAGCCCGGCCGGCTGGTCGGCTGGACGCTCGAGGCGGTCCGGCGCAGCTGAGCGGTGCGCTTCCTGTCCCCGGACGCGCACATATGGCCAGCGATCTTGTTGTATGTTTTCCGCAACAAGTGGGTTTGGCCTCCGGTCGATTCCTTGTTTGTTGCGTTTCCGCAACGAGAGCGGGCCCAGGGTGTTGCATCCCGGCGAGCCGATTCAGGCACCTCGTCCCCCGATAAGCCCGTTTCGTCCGCGCCGGCACATTTCAGGAATCCGTTTGTGGCGCGCTTCCGGCATCGCGAGATCCTGTAATTTTTTTACAACACAAGGCTTCCCCCTCACATTTTCAGGTGCTATGCTCTGGGGCACTCGCGATCCGGGGGGTCGTATTTGTCTGACCCCCATTGAGTCGAGTGGTCCGCCTTCGGGCGGCCACGAAAAAACGCCAACCTCTCTCCTGCAGGAGGATTACATGAAAGATCGAAACCCCGTACGGGACGCAGTGCGTTATGCGCTGTCGGCCGGTGTGGCTGCGTCGTTTATCGGCGCGCCGCAGATGGCTGCGGCGCAGGACGAAGACGTCGCCGACCAGGGCCTCATCACGGTCACCGGCTCGCGCATTCAGCGCGTCGACCTCGAAGGCCCGAGCCCGGTCGCCGTCATTTCCCGCGAAGACATCGAAGCCACCGGTGATATTTCGGTGGCCGAGGTGCTGCGCGGCTCCACCTTCAACCAGTTCGGCTCGTTCAAGACCCGCTCCGGCTCCTCGGCGCAGAGCTCGAGCACGGTCAGCCTGCGTGGCCTGGGCTCCACCCGCACGCTGGTGCTGCTCGACGGCCGCCGCATCTCCGGCGCACCGAACTTCGGCGCCGGCTCGGCGCAGAACCTGAACACGATCCCGATCGCGGCAGTGGAGCGCATCGAGGTGCTGCGTGACGGCGCCTCGGCGATCTACGGCTCGGACGCGATCGGCGGCGTGATCAACGTCATCCTGCGCAAGGATTTCGAGGGTCTGCAGCTGAACGGCCACGTCGGCCGGCCGACCAACTCGGGCGGTGACGAGGACAGCTACGGTCTTGTCGGCGGCATCAGCTCCGGCAAGGGCAACATCACCTTCTCGCTCGACCACGAGGAGCGCGACATCATCTTCAATGGTGACC
>DATLFD010000069.1:0-31950 GCA_035524935.1 Gammaproteobacteria bacterium
CTCCGGGCCCGGCGGATTCGCCGCATGGCTGCTGCGGCGGCCGCTCATCATCCACGAGCAGAACACGGTCCCGGGGCTGACGAACCGCCTGCTCGCCCGCGTCGCGCGGGTCGTGCTCGAGGCATTCCCCGGCAGCTTCCGGGCCGCGACGGGCGCGCGGCACACGGGCAATCCGGTGCGCGCGGCCATCAGCGCGCTGGCGCCGCCCGATATGCGTCTCGCGGGGCGCTCCGGGCCGCTGCGCCTGCTCGTGCTGGGCGGCAGCCAGGGCGCATTGCGCCTCAATCAGGTGGTGCCGGAGGCGGTATTCCGCCTGCCGACCCGCCTGCGGCCGCAGGTCTGGCATCAGGCCGGGACGCGCACGCTCGCGGTCGCCGAGCAGGCCTACCGCCAGGCCGAGATCGAGGCGCGGCTCGAGGCGTTCATCGACGACATGGCGGCGGCCTACGCCTGGGCCGACCTGGTGATCTGCCGCGCCGGCGCGCTGACCGTCTCCGAGCTCGCCAGTGCCGGCGTGGGCGCCGTGCTCGTGCCATTTCCGGCGGCCGTGGACGACCACCAGACGAGCAACGCGCGGCAGCTCGTCGCGGCGGGCGCGGGCCTGCTGGTCCCCGAGGCTGAGCTCACGGCCGAGCGGCTCGCGCAGGATCTCGGGGCGCTGCTCGATGACCGGGGCCGCCTGCTCGCGATGGCGCGCGCGGCACGCGCGCAGGCCATGCCGGATGCGGCCGAGCGCGTGGCGGACGCCTGTCTCGGCGCGGGGAGGGCGGCGGCATGAGCGACCGCATGCGCCGTATCCATTGCATTCACTTCGTCGGTATCGGCGGCGCCGGCATGAGCGGCATCGCCGAGGTGCTGCTCAATCTCGGCTACGCGGTGCAGGGTTCCGACCTGCGCGAGAGCGCGGTGACGCGGCGCCTGGCCACGCTCGGCGCGCGCATTCTGATCGGGCACGCTGCCGCCCACGTTGCCGACGCCGATGTGGTGGTCGTCTCCAGCGCGGTGCCCGCCGGCAACGTCGAGGCCGCCGCCGCGGCCGAGCGGCGCCTGCCGATCGTGCAGCGTGCCGAGATGCTCGCCGAGCTCATGCGCTTCCGCTATTCCATCGCGGTCAGCGGCACGCACGGCAAGACCACGACCACGAGCCTGATCGCCAGCGTGCTGGCCGAAGCGGGCGAGGACCCGACCTTCGTCATCGGCGGCCGGCTGAAAAGCGCCGGCAGCAATGCGCGGCTCGGGTCGGGACGCTACCTGGTCGCGGAGGCGGACGAAAGCGACGCGTCGTTCATGCACTTCCAGCCGATGCTGGCGGTCGTGACCAATATCGATGCCGACCATCTCGCTGCTTATGAAGACGACTTCAGCCGCCTCGAGCAGGGCTTTATCGGCTTCCTGCACAACCTGCCGTTCTACGGCCTGGCCGTGCTCTGCATCGACGACCCGGCCGTGCGTTCGATCCTGCCGCAGGTGGCGCGGCCGATCGTGACCTACGGCCTGGACGAGCACGCCGACGTGCGCGCGTCAAATGTGCGGGCGGAGGGCATGAGCACCGTCTTCGACGTGACCCGCGCCGGGCGCGAGGGCGCGCTGCCTGTGACCCTGAACTTGCCGGGCCTGCACAACGTGCGCAATGCCCTGGCCGCGGTGGCCGTCGCGCAGGAGCTCGAGGTCGAGGACGGCGCCGTGCAGCGCGCGCTCGCCCGCTTCGACGGTATCGACCGCCGCTGCCAGGTGCTCGGGGAGGTCGTCACCGCCGCGGGGGAAGTGCTCTTCATAGACGACTACGGGCACCATCCGACCGAGATCGCCGCCACCCTCGAGGCGCTCCGGCTGAGCTGGCCGGGCCGGCGGCTGGTGCTCGTTTTCCAGCCGCACCGGTATTCGCGCACGCGCGATCTGCTCGACGATTTCGCCCGCGTGCTGAGCAGTGCCGATGCGCTCGTGCTCACCGAGGTGTATGCGGCGGGCGAGGAGCCGCTGGCCGGTGCGGACGGGCGCGCCATCGCGCGCGCAGTGCGCACGCGCGGCGACGTCGAGCCCGTGTTCGCGCCTGAAGTGGAGAAACTGGCTGCGGTCCTCGAGCCGATGCTGTGCGCGCGCGACATCGTCGTGACCATGGGGGCGGGCAGCATCGGCGCGGTGGCCGCGGAGCTGCCGGCGGCGTTGTCGCACTTCAAGGCCAGCGCGCGAGTCGGGCCATGAGCGGCGGGCTCGTCACGGAAGCGCGCATCGCCGGCCACCTGCTCGAGAATGAGCCGATGGCACAGCACACGTCCTGGCGCGTGGGCGGGCCGGCCGATTTGTACTTTCGCCCCGCCAGCATCGACGACCTCGCCTCGTTCCTGCGCAGGCTGCCGGAAGACGAGCCCGTTTTCTGGCTCGGCCTCGGCAGCAACCTGCTCGTGCGCGACGGCGGCATGCGCGGCGTCGTCATCGAGACGCACCGCCTGTTGCGCGGTATCGAGCGCGCGGGAGATCTCGCCGTACGCGCGGAGGCGGGGGTGGCCTGCGCGAAGCTGGCCCGCTTCTGCGCACGAGCCGGGCTCGGCCCGGCGGCGTTCTTCGCCGGCATCCCCGGCACAGTCGGCGGCGCGCTCGCGATGAACGCCGGGGCATTCGGCGGCGAGACCTGGCGGCACGTCGTCGAGGTCGAGGTCATCGACCGGCTCGGCGAAATCCGCACGCGCGCCTGCGGCGAGTATCGTATCGGCTACCGCTCTGTGGAAGGGCCGCCCGGCGAGTGGTTCATCGCGGCGCGCATGCGCTTCGAGCGGGATGCGAGCGCGAGCCCGCAGGCGATCCGCGATCTGCTCGCTGCGCGCAAGGCCTCGCAGCCGATCGGCGCGCCGAGTTGCGGCTCGGTGTTCCGCAATCCGCCGGGCGGGTTCGCGGCCGAGCTCATCGAGACCGCGGGGCTCAAAGGCCATCGCATCGGCGATGCGGCCGTGTCCGGCAAGCATGCGAACTTCATCATCAATTGCGGCGCAGCGCGCGCGGCGGACATCGAGGCGCTGATCGAGCACGTCGTCGAGACCGTCGAGCGGGTGCACGGCATCCGGCTCGAGACCGAGGTACGCATCGTGGGCGAGCCGGCATGAGCGGGCGGCGCGCATCGCGGCGCCCGCGGGCTTCGGTCAGCGATGCGGCCGGCTTCGGCAGGGTCGCGGTCCTGCTCGGCGGCACCTCCGCCGAGCGTGAGATCTCCCTGATGACCGGGGAGGCCGTGCTCGCGGCTCTCCTGCGCCGCGGGGTCGATGCGCATGCCGTGGACGCGCAATCGGAGCCGATCCCGGCCCTGCTGCGCGGCGCGTTCGACCGGGCCTGGATCGCGCTGCATGGCCGCGGCGGCGAGGACGGTGTCATGCAGGGCGCGCTCGAAGCGATCGGGCTGCCGTACACGGGGAGCGGCGTCATCGGCTGCGCGCTCAGCATGGACAAGCTGCGCACAAAGCAACTGTTCACGGCCGCCGGCATAGGCACGCCGCGCTACTGGCATCTGCGCGCCCCCGCCGATTTCACGGCCGCAGTGGACGCTCTGGGCCTGCCGTTGATCGTCAAGCCTGCGCACGAGGGCTCGAGCGTCGGCATGACCAAAGTGGAGCGCGCCGAAGATCTGCCGGCGGCCTGGCAGATGGCCGCGGGCCTCGACGATTGCGTGCTCGCCGAGAGCTGGATCACCGGTGGCGAGTACACGGCGGCGATCCTCGACGAGCGTGTCCTGCCGCTGATCCGTATCGAGACGCCGAACACCTTCTACGATTACGAGGCGAAATACTTCTCGGACGCGACGCGCTACTTCTGCCCGAGCGGGCTGCCGGCAGTGACGGAGCGCCGCTTCGCGGCCCTCGCGCTGGAGGCGTTCCGTCTGGTCGGTGCGAGCGGCTGGGGCCGCGTCGATTTTCTGGTCGACGGCGAAGGACGGCCGCTGGTTCTCGAGGTGAACACCGTGCCGGGCATGACCAGCCACAGCCTGGTGCCCATGGCCGCGCGCGAGGCCGGCATCGATTTCGACGAGCTGTGCTGGCGGATTCTCGAAACGAGCTTCGCCCGCGAGCACGGCGCGACCGCAGCCGGCACCGGAGAGCGCTGCAATGGCCCGTAACCGCCGCAAGCGCCTGCGCATGACCCGCCCGCGCATCGACTGGCGTGCGCCGTTGCTGGCCGGCTCGCTGCTGGCGACGCTCGTGACCGCCGCCTGGCCGCTGTTCCTGCTGCTCGACCGGCCGATTCGCGCAATCGAGATCGAGGCGCCGTTCCGGCGCGTGCTCGCCGACCGTATCGAGGCGGCCGTCGCGAGCGGGCTGCCGGGCGGGTTCCTGAGCGCGGATCTCGTTGCGATGCAGGGCGAGGTCGCCCGCATCCCCTGGGTGGACCGGGTGCAGATCGAGCGGCGCTGGCCGGACGTGCTGCGCATCACCCTGACCGAGCAGGTCGCGGCCGCGCGCTGGGGCGAGTCGGGGCTGCTGAATATGCGCGGCGAGCTGTTCACGGCCGACGAGCGCCACGTGCCCGTCGAGCTGCCGAAGCTCGCCGGGCCGGACGGCATGGAGGCCGAGGTCGCGCACCGCTATCGCGATCTGCACCGGCGCCTGCTCCGGGCGGGCATGGGGGTCACGGCCCTGAGCGTGGACGAACGCGGTGCGTGGCGCCTGGAGCTCAGCAACGGGGTCGGCGTGCAGCTCGGGCGCCACGACATCGACGCGCGCATCGACCGGCTGGTCGCCGTCGTCACGGTGTTGATCGCGAGTCGGCCGAGCGAAATCGCCTACATCGACTTGCGTTACAGCAACGGCTTCGCGGTGGGCTGGAGCCGGTCCATGAACGCCGAGCGATCCGTGTCCGGCAAGGCGGTACCCAATGCCTAGAAAGGGCGACCGCAACCTGATCGTCGGTCTCGATATAGGCACCTCGAAGGTCGCCGCGATCGTCGGCGAGATCAACGAATCGGGTCAGCTCGAGGTGATCGGCATCGGCGGGCACCCGTCGCGCGGCCTCAAGAAAGGCGTGGTCGTGAACATCGAGTCCACCGTGCAGTCGATCCAGCGCGCCGTCGAGGAGGCGGAGCTCATGGCCGGCTGCGAGATCCACGCGGTGTTCACGGGCATCGCCGGCAGCCACGTGCGCAGCCTGAATTCGCACGGCATCGTCGCCATCCGTGACAAGGAAGTCACGCCGAACGACGTCGAACGCGTCATCGATGCTGCCCGCGCCGTTGCCATCCCGGCCGATCAGAAGATCCTGCACATCCTGCCCCAGGAATTCATCATCGATCACCAGGAGGGCATCCGCGAGCCGGTGGGGATGTCGGGCGTGCGCCTCGAGGCGCGCGTGCACATGGTCACCGGTGCGGAGAGCGCCGCGCAGAACATCGTAAAGTGCGTACAGCGCTGCGGGCTGCAGGTCGTCGACATCGTTCTCGAGCAGCTCGCATCCGCCTACTCGGTGCTGACGGACGACGAAAAGGAGCTCGGCGTGTGCCTCGTCGATATCGGCGGCGGCACGACCGACATCGCCGTTTTCGCGAGCGGCGCCATTCAGCACACCGCGGTCATCCCCATCGCCGGCGATCAGGTCACGAACGACATCGCCGTGTCCATGCGCACGCCGACGCATTACGCGGAAGAAATCAAGATCCGTTACGCCTGCGCGCTATCGCAGCTCGCCAATCCCGACGAGACCATCGAAGTGCCCAGCGTGGGCGACCGGCCGCCACGGAGGCTCGCGCGGCAGACCCTCGCCGAGGTCGTCGAGCCGCGCTACGAGGAGCTGTTCACGCTGATCCGCGACGAGATCCGGCGTTCGGGTTTCGAGGAGCTGATCGCCGCGGGCGTGGTGATCACCGGTGGCAGCTCGAAGATGGAAGGGGCGGTGGAGCTGGCCGAGGAAATCTTTCACATGCCGGTGCGCCTCGGCGTGCCGCAACACGTCGACGGGCTCGTCGACGTCGTGCGCAACCCGATACACGCGACCGGCGTCGGACTGCTTCTCTACGGGCAGGAGCATTTATCCAGGCGCACGCGCGAGCATGCCTTCAGCGGCGGGCTGCGCGACGTGTGGGACCGCATGAAGGCATGGTTTCAGGGGAATTTCTAGATCGAGGGTTCGTTTGTGAGGAGACGCGACATGTTCGAACTGATGGATGCGCACAGCCAGAACGCCGTGATCAAGGTCATCGGTGTGGGCGGCGGCGGCGGCAACGCCGTCGCGCACATGGTCCACGCCGGTATCGAGGGGGTGGAGTTCATCTGCGCCAACACCGACGCGCAGGCGCTGAAGAGCGCGCGTGTGAAAACGGCCTTGCAGCTCGGTTGCAATATCACCAAGGGACTCGGTGCGGGCGCGGACCCGGAGATCGGTCGCCAGGCGGCCATGGAGGATCGTGACCGCATTCACGAGGTCATCGACGGCACCGACATGCTGTTCATCACGGCCGGCATGGGCGGCGGCACCGGCACGGGTGCGGCGCCGATCGTCGCCCAGGTCGCACGGGAGCTCGGCATCCTGACGGTCGCAGTGGTGACGAAGCCGTTCGACATGGAAGGCGCCAAGCGCACCGCGGTCGCGCAGCAGGGCATTGCCGAGCTGGCCAAATACGTGGATTCCCTGATCACGATTCCGAACCAGAAGCTGCTCACGGTGCTGGGCGGCGAAACCACGCTGCTCGATGCGTTCAAGGCCGCGAACCAGGTCCTGCAGGGGGCCGTGCAGGGCATCGCCGAGCTGATCACGCGGCCCGGCCTCATCAATGTCGATTTTGCGGACGTCAAGACTGTCATGGCGGAAATGGGCATGGCCATGATGGGCTCCGGTTCCGCGTCCGGAGAGGATCGCGCCCGCGAGGCGGCCGAGGCGGCGATCTCGAGCCCGCTGCTCGAGGACATCAACCTCGCCGGCGCACATGGCATCCTGGTCAATGTCACCGCCGGCATGGACCTGTCGATCGGGGAATTCGAGGAAGTCGGCAGCACGGTCAAGGAGTTCGCCTCCGACGACGCGACCGTGGTCGTCGGCACCGTCATCGACCCCGAGATGAGCAACCAGATTCGCGTGACGGTCGTGGCGACGGGCCTCGGACGGTCCGCGTCCGGGCGGCAGCCCGCGCCGATGCGCGTGGTCAAGCAGCGCGCCATGGGCGGCGAGCCGAATTACGCCATTCTGGACAAGCCGACCATACAGCGCAGGGCGGTCGGGGACAGTGTCACCCAACGCAGCTCGGCGGAGGATCTGCTCGATATCCCGGCGTTTCTGCGCCGGCAGGCGGATTAGCTGTGCGGACCGGGCCGGGCGCGCGGTGGAACGGGCCGTCCCCGTGGTGGCTGCTCAGGGGCTCGGATCGGCCCTGGCAACGTTGCGTGCCACGATGTGGTCGAATCGGTGCATCCGGTATTTGGCGGAGCGGGCGGGCTGTGCTAGCTTAGGCAGGCTTGCATGCCCGCAAAACGGGGCAGGATTATGTTAAGACAGAGAACGCTCAAGAACAGCATTCGCGCCACCGGCGTGGGTTTGCACACCGGCGAGAAGGTGTTCATGACCTTGCGGCCGGCACCCGTGAACACGGGCATCGTTTTCCGGCGCGTGGATCTGGAGGAGCCCGTCGACGTGCCCGCGACCGCGGAGAACGTCGGCGACACCATGCTCGGCACGACCCTGGTGCAGGGCACGGCGCGCGTTTCCACGGTGGAGCACCTGCTGGCCGCTTTCGCCGGGCTCGGCGTCGACAATGCGTTCGTGGACCTGAGCGCGCCCGAAGTGCCGATCATGGACGGCAGCGCCGGCCCGTTCGTGTTCCTGCTGCAATCGGCCGGCCTCGAGGTACAGAATGCCCCGAAGCGGTTCGTGCGCATACTCAGGCGCGTCGAGGTCGAAGAGGGGGACAAGTGGGCGCGCTTCGATCCCCATGACGGGTACCGGATCAATTTTCGCATCGATTTCGACCATCCGGTGTTCCGCAAGCACACACAAACCGCGACCATGAACTTTTCGGCGACCAGCTTCCTCAAGGAGGTGAGCCGCGCGCGCACATTCGGCTTCATGCGCGACATCGAAGCACTGCGCGCGAGAAATCTCACGCTCGGCGGCAACATGGACAATGCCATCGTTCTCGACGACTATCGCGTCCTCAACGAGGATGGTCTGCGGTACGAAGACGAATTCGTCAAGCACAAGATTCTCGACGCCATCGGCGATCTCTATCTTCTCGGGCGCAGCCTGATCGGCGAATTCACGGGATACAAGTCCGGTCATGCGCTGAACAATGCCCTGTTGCGCAAGCTGCTCGCAACGTCGGACGCCTGGGAGGAAGTGACCTTCGAGGATGTGTCGGCGGCGCCTGTCGCCTACGTCGCGCCGGTCGCGGCGCGTTGACCGTTTCCGGTTTCACTCGACCCCCGGCGCACGCACTTTCACGGTCAGGCTGTGCACATCCGCAATGGCGGATTCGCGCAGGCCGTTCAGCAATCGCTCGCTCTCGAATCGCAGCCTCGCCGCCCAGACCGGCGAATCGGTGATGACCGTGAGCGCATCGTCGCGCAGGTTCGCAGAAACGACGTGCGCGCCGATCGGTTCGCCGATCAGAGTGGCGACTGCGCGGCCGAGGCGGTCGACCTTCTCCGCGCGGCGCACGAGCTCGTCGAGCGCCGTGCCGGGCTGGGTCATTATGTCAAGCAGGCTGCGTGGACCTTTCTTCACGGAGTGGGCACAGGCTCACAATTTGCATGCTTCGCGGTTGCCTGGGCGCAGGTTTTTATGCATAGTCGAAGCATCCGTAACTGGCAAACCCGTCGCGAGGCGGGGGCGCAAAGCTTCCGGTCCGAGGCACCGACCTAGGATAGCGGGGTTGCCGGAATGAAGAACAGAAAATATCATCTCGTCGCTGCGGCTCGCGGTCGGGCCAGCGCGTCTTCATTGCCGGCGAGGAGTTACGACAGGCAGGAGCGTAACAGCCGAAAGCCATGAACGTAATCGTATTCAGCAGGCCCCACGGTCAGGCCCGGCAGTTCAATCTCCGCCATCCCGTATTCATCGCATCTTCGGTCCTCGGCATCGCCGCCTTTCTGAGCATCAGCTTTGCCGGCGGCTATCTGTACGCGGCGCGCAATTCTGTGGTCACGCCCGATGCGCAGCTCGCCGAATGGGCCGACGAGCTCGACGAGCAACGACGGGAGATCGATGCGGCGCGCCGGGATTCCGAGGAGAACGTCGACGCGCTGGCCATGCGTGTCGGCCAGCTCAACGCGCACATCATTCGTATCAACGCGCTCGGCCAGCGGCTGACGAAGATGGCCGACCTCGACGACGGTGAGTTCGATTTTGCGAACGCGCCGGCGCAGGGTGGTCCGGAGTCCCTCTACGACAGCCCGCCCGTGGCGCTGCCGGCGCTCACCCATATGCTCGATGGGTTGGCCGACCAGGTCGCGAGCCGTGAGCGCCAGCTCGACGTGCTCGAGAACTATATGCTCAACCGCGATCTCGACCGGCAGGCTCTGCCGAAAGGCCGGCCGATCAGGTCCGGCTGGATCTCGTCGTATTTCGGCACGCGCACGGACCCGTTCACGGGCCGCCCGGCGCGCCACAGCGGGGTTGATTTCGCGGGGCGCGCAGGCTCGCAGGTGATCGCCGTGGCCCCCGGCGTGGTCACGTGGTCTCGCGATCGCTACGGCTACGGCAACATGGTCGAAGTGAGCCACGGCAACGGCTATGTCACGCGATACGCGCACAATTCCGCCAATCTGGTCGCCGTCGGCGACCGGGTCGCACAGGGCCAGCCCGTTGCCCTGATGGGTTCGACCGGTCGCGCCACCGGGCCCAACCTGCACTTCGAAGTGCTGCACAACGGCCTGAAGGTGAATCCGCTCAAGTACATACAGGATGTGAATTGAGCCGCTTGCGGCCCTGAGCCGCAGCGCTCGCCGTGCACTTCCGCTCCCTGCCCGGGTTTCTCCCCGGTCTGCCGACCCCGTACAATAACCGTTTTTGCCTGCCGTGCCGGGCGAGGAAACCGCGGCCCGCCCGCGCTCTCGCGGCAAGGGACAGTTTTGCATTGGCCAGATTTCTGACGGGACTATTCGGCAGCCGTAACGAGCGGCTGCTCAAGCGTTACGGGCGGCTGGTGGCAAGCGCCAACGCGCTCGAGAGCGGCATCAAGGCGCTCGACGATACCGCGCTGCGCGGGCGCACGGAGCCGCTGCGGCAGCGCGTGGCGGGCGGTGAGTCGCTCGACAGCCTGCTGCCGGAAGCGTTCGCGGTGGTGCGGGAGGCGGCGGTCCGAACCCTCGGCATGCGGCATTTCGACGTGCAGCTGGTCGGTGGCATCGCGCTGCACGAGGGGAAGATCGCTGAGATGCGCACCGGCGAGGGTAAGACACTGGTCGCCACGTTGCCCGCATTTCTCAATTCCCTCGGCGGCAAGAGCGTGCATATCGTCACCGTCAACGAGTACCTCGCGCAACGCGACGCCGACTGGATGGGTCCCGTCTATCGCTTTCTCGGCCTCGAGGTCGGTGTCATCAAGAGCGGCCAGTCGCAGGACGACAAGCGCGCGGCCTACCGGGCGAGCGTGACATACGGCACGAACAACGAGTTCGGCTTCGATTATCTGCGCGACAACCTCGCGCTGCGCCTGGAGGATCGCGTGCAGCGCGATCTGTCTTTTGCCGTAGTGGACGAGGTCGATTCCATCCTGATCGACGAGGCACGCACTCCGCTGATCATCTCCGGGCGCGCGGAGGACAACACCGAACTCTATCTCAAGGTGAACCAGCTGGTGCCCAGCCTGAAGTCCCAGCAGGAAGAGGACGGCCCGGGCGATTTCGCCATCGATCTCAAGGCCAAGCAGGTCCAGCTTACGGAAGAGGGACACGAGCGGGTCGAAGGGCTGCTGGCGCGCGCCGGCATGATCCAGGCGGGCGAGAGCCTGTACGACGCGCACAATATCCGCCTCATGCACCACCTGACCGCCGCGCTGCGAGCGCACGCGATCTTCAAGCGCGACGTGGAATACATCGTCAAGAACGGCGAAATCGTCATCGTCGACGAGTTTACGGGGCGCACGATGCCGGGCCGGCGCTGGTCCGACGGCCTGCACCAGGCCATCGAGGCGAAAGAGGGCGTGCAGGTCAAGGAAGAAAACCAGACGATCGCGTCCATCACCTTTCAGAACTACTTCCGCCTCTACCACACGCTGTCAGGCATGACCGGCACGGCCGATACCGAGGCTTACGAGTTCCAGCAGATCTACGGGCTGGAGGTCGTCGTCATTCCCACGCACATGCCCATGATCCGCGACGATGCGCCGGATTTGGTTTATCTCACGCAGAAGGACAAATTCGACAACATCATCGAGGACATACAGAGCTGTCACAGCCGTGGCCAGCCCGCGCTGGTCGGCACGACCTCGATCGAAACCTCCGAATTCCTTTCCGGCCTGCTCGAGAAGCAAAAGATCCCCCATCAGGTGCTGAATGCGAAGCAGCACGCCCGGGAGGCGCATGTCGTCGCGCAGGCGGGACGGCCCGGCACCATCACCATCGCCACCAACATGGCCGGCCGCGGCACGGACATCGTGCTCGGAGGCAACCTCGAGGCGGAGCTCGCCGAGCACGCGGACGCCGACGAGGCACCGCGCGGTGCGATCCGCGAAGCGTGGCGGAAACGGCACGACGAGGTCATTGCCGCCGGCGGCCTGCACATCATCGGCACGGAGCGCCACGAGTCGCGGCGTATCGACAATCAGCTGCGCGGCCGCTCGGGCCGGCAGGGGGATCCCGGCTCGAGCCGATTCTATCTGTCGATGGAAGACAGCCTGATGCGCATCTTCGGTGACCCGAACCGCACCAAGGCGCTGCTCTCGAAGGTCGGCATGCAGGAAGGCGAAGCCATAGAGAGCAAGCTGCTGTCGCGCCAGATCGAGCGTGCCCAACGCAAGGTAGAGGCACACAACTTCGATATGCGCAAGTCGCTGCTCGAGTACGACGACGTGGCTAACGACCAGCGCAAGGTCGTCTACCACCAGCGCACCGAGCTCATGGCCGCCGATGACATTTCAGAGTCGGTGGCCGCCATCCGCGAGGAAGTCGTCAATGCGGTCATCGACGGCTACCTGCCGCCGGGCAGCATCGAGGAACAATGGGACATAGCCGGCCTCGAGCACGCGCTCGAGCGCGAGTTCGCCGCGCGCCTGCCGCTCAAGCAGTGGCTCGAGGACGCGTCCACGACCGAAGCGGCGCTGCGCGAGCGCATCGCGCATGAACTGGAAGCGCAGTACGCGAGCAAGATCGCGACCGTCGACAGGCAGGTCGTACGGCATCTGGAGAAGGCGATCATGCTGCAGCAGCTCGACGCACACTGGCGCGAGCATCTCGCAGCCATGGATTACCTGCGCCAGGGCATCCACCTGCGCGGCTACGCGCAGAAGAATCCGAAGCAGGAATACAAGCGCGAGGCGTTCGAGATGTTCAGCGCGTTGCTCGATCAGGTGAAGCATGCCGCGATCAGTATCCTGTCCCGGGTACAGGTGCGCAGCGAAGAGGACGTCGCGGCGGTCGAGCAGCAGCGTCGGCGCCCGCAGTCCATGCAGTTTCAGCACGCAAACGCGCCGACGGCCACTGCCGATCAGCCGTCACCCGCGCTGCCTTCGGCCAGGCGGCGGGCGGCGCCGGCTCCCGCCGCGCCGTTCGTCCGCGAGCAGCCGAAGGTCGGCCGCAATGAGCCCTGCCCCTGTGGCTCCGGCAAGAAGTTCAAGCGCTGCCACGGGCAGCTGGGCTGAAACGGGGACATTCCTGATTTCGGTCGAGGCTGCCGATCCGGACGATTGGAAAATCAGGAATGTCCCCGTTTCAGCCCGGGCCGGATTCCGCGCCGCCGCACAGCATCCACGTCGTCGCCGGCGTGCTGTACGACAGTGCAGGCCGCGTGCTCGTCAGCCAGCGCCTTGCCCGCCAGCCGATGCCGGGCAAGTGGGAGTTCCCGGGCGGCAAGCTCGAGCCCGGCGAGGCGCGACAGGCGGGCCTCGCCCGCGAGCTCGAGGAGGAGCTCGGCGTGAGTCTGCTGTCCGCACGGCCGCTGATCCGCTTCCGGCACGCCGGCGCGCAGCCGGATGTCGTGCTGGATATCTGGCAAGTCGAGGAATTCGCCGGCCAGCCTCGCGGCAGGCTCGGGCAGGCGCTGCGCTGGGTCGCCGTCGATGAGCTGAGCGACCTCGATCTGCTCGACGCGAACCGGCCCATCGTCCGCGCAGTCGGGCTGCCGGCGCTTTATCTCGTCACTGGCCCCGGTGAGCCGCGGCAGTTTTTCGCACGGCTCGATGTTGCGCTCCGGCGGGGCATCCGGCTCGTCCAATTGCGCGCGCCGACGCTCGATGACGGCGCATTCCGCGCGCTCGCCGCGCAGGCGGCGGAGCGCTGCAGGCAGGCCGGGGCGCGCCTGCTCCTGAACGGTGAGCCCGGCGCAGCCGCAGGCCTCGCGCGCGAGCTGCAAGCGGACGGCATCCATGTTCCGGCGCGTTACCTCGGCGCACTCCGACCGGGCGCTGCGGCCGGACTCCTGATCGGCGCATCCTGCCACGACGCCGCCGAGCTCGCGGCCGCGGCTCAGGCTGGCGCAGACTTCGCCGTGCTCGGCCCGGTGCGGCGGACTTCAAGCCATGCCGGGCGCGCTCCCCTCGGCTGGCGCCGCTTCGACATCCTCGTTGCGGAGGCCGGCCTGCCGGTCTATGCGCTGGGGGGTCTGGGCGAGGACGATCTGCCGCGAGCCTGGGCCGCCGGCGCGCAGGGGGTCGCAGCGATAAGGGCGTTGTGGGCGCCGCCGGCGGGCCGCGACTGACCGGGCGAGGGCCGGAACCCCCCGCGGCCGCAGGCCCCTTATCACTCGTCGTCGGACTTTGCAGTGTGCGCGGCCGCTTCCGTGCCGGGGATGCCGCGCTCCTCGCTGAACCACGCGCCGAGGTCGATGAGCCGGCAGCGCTCGCTGCAGAAAGGGCGCCACGGTGATGCCCCGCTCCATTCGACCGGGCGGCCGCAGGTCGGGCAGCTGACTGTCAGCAGCAACTCAGCAGGAAGCGCGTGTCGGCGGTGCTGTGGGCAGGCCGTTCGAGCACGTCGGACCAGCTCAGGAACCGCACCGTGAAGCGGTGGTGACTGCCGCTGATCTCCGGGTAGACGCTGCTCGCCCTCGGCAGCGCAATGCGCAGCAGATTGGAGGTGTCGTTGCCGGCAAGCGCGAGCTGGAACATGCCGCCGTAGGCGATTTCCTCGCGCGGCTGCGCGCTCTCGCGCGTGAGCCAGAGCAGCTCCGCGACGGCTTCGCTCAGCGGGCGCAGCGTGCCGAGCCAGGCATGGAAGTCGCGCCGCCGTTCCTGCACGGGCCGGCTGAGCCAGTGATTGTATTCCGGCAGGTCGAACACGCAGGTGCCGCCCGGAATGGCGCTGCGATGCTTAATGGCGCTCAGGAAGTCGGATTCCTTGAGCGGCTGGATGAACTGCGGTCCGGCAGCGTTCAGCCCGTCGCGCAAAGCGACGATGTTCGCGAGCAGCGTGTTGAGCCGCGTAGTGTCGACCCCCGAGCGGATTCGATAGCTGTCCAGGATGCCGGCCTGACGCTCGAGCTCCTTGAGAACGTCGCTGCGCACGTCGCCTCGATTGAGGATGGCCATGATGTCGATCAGGCTCTGCATCGCCGCGCGCGTGCTGGCGCTCGACGTGCCCTCGAGATGGTGCAATGCCTGGCCGTAAAGGAAATCCAGGCGCAGAAACGTGCGCATGCGCTCGCCGAGCGGCTGCTCGTAAACGACGAGCTCCTCGGCCCGCTCCCTCTGCGGAGGCACGTTGAGCGCCTGGATCATGGGTTCATTCTCGCTCAGCCGTCCTGATTCGGCAAACCGGCGCCGCTGGCCAGACGCAGGTATCGCTCGTGCAACGCGGCGACGTTCGCGCGAGCGGCTTCGCGCGTTCCGGAATTGTCGATCACGTCGTCGGCGGCGGCCAGGCGCTCGCTGCGCGATACCTGCGCGGCGAGCATGCATTGCGCGCTCGCTGCGCTTTCGCCGTCGCGCGCCATGAGCCGCTCGAGCTGCACGGCCTCCGGGCAGTCGACGACCAGTACGCGGTCGACGCGCCCCTCGAATCCTGTCTCGACGAGCAGCGGGATGACGAGCAGCAGGTAAGGCGCGGTCGACTCCGCCGCCCGCCGGTCCATCTCGGCAACGATCGCCGGATGCAGCAGGGCCTCCAGTCGGCGGCGGCGCCGTGCGTCGCCGAACACGAGCTCGCGCAGACGGGCGCGATCGAGCGCACCGCCGGTGTCGATCACGTCGGCGCCGAACTCGGCCGCCACGCGCTCGAGCGCCGCACTGCCCGGTCGCACGACATCGCGGGCGAGCACGTCGGTGTCGATGACGGGCACGCCGAGCGCGGCGAACGCCTCCGCGACCAGCGATTTGCCGCTCGCGATGCCCCCGGTGAGGCCGATGCGTATCGGCCCGCGCTCCTGCATGGGTCAGCCGAGCCCGCTCACGCGCAGGTAGGCCGAGACGATCGGCTCGCCCCAGAGCAGCGCCACCCAGCCGGCGGCGGCGAGATACGGCCCGAACGGGATCGGCAGCTGTCGACCGCGCCCCGCGAACACGATCAGCGCGATGCCGACCAGGGCGCCGACCAGCGCCGAGGTCAGCACCACGAGCGGCAGCATCCGCCAGCCGAGCCAGGCGCCGATGGCGGCCAGCAGCTTGAAGTCGCCGTGGCCCATGCCCTCGCGGCCGGTCGCCAGCTTGAACAGCTGGTAGACGCTCCACAGGCTCAGGTAGCCTGCGGCTGCGCCGATCAGGCCGTCGCGCGGATCGATGAACAGCACGGCACCCTCGAGAGCGCCATGGCCGAGGCTCAGCATCAGACCGAGCCAGAGCAAGGGCAGTGTGATGGCGTCCGGCAACAGCTGCCGGTCGATGTCGATGCCGCTCGCTGCTATCAACGCCCAGGTGAAAACGAGTGCCGCCGCCATCTCCCAGGACAGCCCGAAGCGCCATGCGACGGCTGCCGAGGCGATGGCCGTCAACAATTCCACCAGAGGATAACGCGGCGAGATGCGCGCCGCGCAGGCTGCGCAGCGGCCGCGAAGCAACAGGTAACTGACGACGGGGATGTTCTGCCAGGCCCGGATCGGCGCATTGCAGGCCGGGCAGGCCGAGCGCGGGGCGACCAGGTTATAAGGTGTCGTCCCGGCGGCCGGCGGCTGGCCGAGCACCTCGGCGCAGTGCTCCCGCCAGGCCCGGTCCATCATCCTCGGCAACCGGTGTATGACCACGTTCAGGAAGCTGCCGACCAGCAGGCCGAGCACGAAAACAATCGCGCCGAGCACGAGCGGGCTGGCGCCGAGGAGGCCAGCCGCGGTCACGTCGCAGGTTCCGCCGCGATCCCCTTAAACGACGGCGCCCAGCTTGAAAATCGGCAGGTACATGGCGATGACGAGGCCGCCGACGAGCACGCCGAGCACCGCCATGATGAGCGGCTCGAGCAGCGAGCTCATGCTGTCCACGGCATTGTCGACGTCTTCCTCGTAAAAATCGGCAACCTTCCCCGACATCTCGTCGAGCGAGCCTGATTCCTCGCCGACCGCGACCATCTGCACCACCATGTTCGGAAACAGACCGGTATTCTCCATGGCGCGCTGCAGACGCTGGCCGGTGGCGACCTCGTCGCGCATGCGCAGCACGCCGAGCTCGAAGACGATGTTGCCCGTGGCGCCGGAAACCGACTCCAGGGCCTCGACCAGCGGCACGCCGGCGCTGAACATGGTGGACAAGGTGCGTGCATAGCGCGCGATGGCGGCCTTGTTGATGATCGGGCCCACGATCGGCAGCTTGAGCGCCGTCCGGTCGAGAAAGTGGCGGAAAGAGCGGGAGCGCTTTTTCGTGTATATGAACGCTGCGATGGCCGCAACCGTGAGGACGAGCAACAGCCAGCCCTTCTCCTGCACGAACTGGGACATGTCGATGACCATGCGGGTGAAGCCGGGCAGGTCGGCGCCGAAGCCCTGGAACAGGTCCTCGAACTGCGGGATGACGAACAACAGCAGGATCAGGGTGACGATGATCGCGACCACCAGCACCGCCGCGGGATAGAAGAGGGCCTTCTTGATCTTTTTCTTGATCGCTTCCGTCTTCTCCTTGTAGGTCGCGATCTTGTCGAGCAGGGTTTCGAGGGCGCCGGCCTGCTCGCCGGACTCCACCAGGTTCACGAACAGGTCGTCGAAGTAGAGCGGATGCTTGGACAGTGCGTTGGCCAGCGAGGTGCCGCCCTCGACGTCGGACTTGATGGCCAGCACGAGCTTCTGCATCGCAGGGTTCTCGTGGCCGTTGCCGATGATCTCGAAAGCCTGCACGAGCGGAATGCCGGCCGACAGCATGGTCGCGAGCTGGCGGCTGAAAATCGCGATGTCGGCGGGCCTGACCTTGCCCTTCCTGGAGAACAGCGCGGATTGCTTGCGGATCCGCTGCGGCACGACGCCCTGACGGCGAAGCTCGGTGCGCACCGCCGCCTCGTTCGCCGCGAGGCTTTTGCCCTTGACCCGGTTGCCCCGCGTGTCCGTGCCTTCCCAGGTGAACGGAATCTGCTTGAGCGCTGCGCTTTCGGCCATGCCGTCGATCCTCAGATGGGCGGTTGGGGACGGGACGGACCCGTCAGTCGATCGTCACCCTGTTGATTTCCTCGAGGCTCGTGATGCCGTCCTTGATCTTCTGCAGCCCCGAGCGGCGCAGGTCCCAGACGTCCTCGCGGACCGCCTGCTGTTGAATCTGCATGGAATTGCCGCCTTCCATGATGATGCGCCCCATCTCATCGCTGAGCGGCATCACCTGGT
This sequence comes from Gammaproteobacteria bacterium, assembly GCA_035524935.1. Lineage (GTDB taxonomy): Bacteria > Pseudomonadota > Gammaproteobacteria > Steroidobacterales > JACDCP01 > JACDCP01. Next base: position 17,848 of record DATLFD010000069.1, read on the forward strand.
AGATGCCCACGCGGCCCTTGTAGCCGTCCACGCACTGGCTGCAGCCCACCGGGCCGAGCACCGTGAGGCCGGCATCGAGATCCGCCGTCGTGAAACCCTCCTGCAGCAGCGCTTCGGCCGGGATGCTCTTCGGCTCCTTGCAGTTATTGCACAGCCGGCGGGTCAGTCGCTGGGCGATGATGATGGTCACCGAGCTTGCGATTGCATAGGGCTTGACCCCCATGTCGACCATGCGTGTCAGCGTGCGCGGCGCGTCGTTGGTGTGCAGCGTGGACAGCACGAGGTGCCCTGTCTGCGCGGCCTTGATGGCGATCTCCGCGGTCTCGAGGTCGCGGATCTCGCCGACCATGATGATGTCCGGGTCCTGGCGCAGAAAGGCCCGCAGCGCGGAGGCGAAGGTCAGGCCCACTTTCGGGTTGACGTTCACCTGGTTGACGCCGGGCAGCATGATCTCGGCCGGGTCCTCGGCAGTGGAAATGTTGCGGTCCTCGGTGTTGAGTATGTTGAGCCCCGTGTACAGCGAGACGGTCTTGCCGCTGCCGGTCGGCCCGGTGACCAGGATCATGCCGTAAGGCTTGCTGAGTGCTTCGAGGTACAGCTGCTTCTGAAAGCTCTCGTATCCGAGCGCGTCGATGCCGAGCTTCGCGCTGCTCGCATCGAGGATACGCAGCACGATTTTCTCACCGAACAGGGTCGGGCAGGTGTTGACGCGGAAATCGATGGAGCGGTTCTTCGACAGGCGCATCTTGATGCGGCCGTCCTGCGGAACGCGGCGCTCGGCGATGTCGAGCCGCGACATGACCTTGAGCCGCGCGGCCACCTTGATGGCGAGCGCCGCGGGCGGCAGCGCTACCTCCTTGAGCACGCCGTCCAGGCGCGTGCGCACGCGAAAGGTCTTCTCGTAAGGTTCGAAGTGGATGTCCGAGGCGCCCCGCTTGATGGCATCGAGGAGGATCTTGTTGACGAAGCGGACGACCGGCGCGTCCTCGATGTCGTCGCGCGTGATGGCGTCTTCCAGCTCGTCGTCGCCGCCCGAGAGCTCGAGCGACTCGAGGTCGAAGTCGTCATGAGCAAAGCTCGACATCGAGGTGTCGAGCGCCTCGAGGGCCTTGGTCACCTGGCGCTCGAGCTTGTCCTCCTCGACGACGACCGCATCAGTGCTCATGCCGGTCGCGAACTTGATCTCGTCCAGCGCGGAGAGGTTGGTCGGATCGGAGACGGCGATGAACAGCCGCTTGCCCCGCATCAGGAGCGGCAGCACGCGATGCTTGTGCAGCAGCTTGTCGCTGACCAACCGCACGACCTCGATATCGACATCGACCGCGTCCAGATCGAACAACGGCACGCCGAACTCGTGCGAAGCCGCCACGGCCACGTCGTGAGCGTTCGCCATCTCGTGGGCGATGAGGTGGGCGACCAGAGTCGTCTTGCGCGCCCGCGCGGCAGCCTCGGCTTCCTGAAGCGTGAGCTCGTCGATGATGCCGTCCTGCACCAGCCGCCGGGGCAGGCCAGTCAACGCGGATTTCGTCGCTATTACAGCCATTTAGACGTCAATTCGGATTCATGCGGACCAACCTGTCCGAATATAGCGAAAATGCCCCGCCCGAACCATGATCCAGTTCAAAAAAAGCCCCTCCGGAGAGGGGCTTTCTGTCGCCGGATCGGCGAGCGGTTGTTGTTTCGCTGCAGCCGAAGAGCTTACCGGCATGAAGCGGGCAGGTACTTGGGCTGGATCGTCGATGCCGTGGCGTCGGATGGCGTGTTCGCGCTGTCGGCATAGGTGTTGACGCCGGTCACGCCGGTCGCGAAACCGCACTCCCAGATGATGTCGTCATTGAGGCTGAGCCCCGGGCGCAGGGTCAGGGTATCGCCGATCACGGCCGCATTGACGTCATTCCCGTAGGTGATCGTGATCGTTCCATTCGCGACGGCGATTCCGCTGACATATTTGCCTTCGGGCGGATTAGCGGCGTCCAGGCCAGCGTCGTCGAGATCCAAGGGCCAGGTGCCACCCTGAGCGAACGACTCGGCGACTGCCGCCTTGACCGAGCTCGCGAGCGCCGGGCCTTCCGATACCTGCGAGCGTATCGTGTAGTCCTGGTACGCGGGGATCGCGATGGCCGCGAGAATGCCGATGATGGCGACCACGATCATCAGCTCGATGAGCGTGAAGCCCTGTTGAAACTTTTTCATGCGTGTCTCCTGGTGAAGAATCGGTACTCGAAAGCGGGCGTAATGACCGCCTCTGCGTAGAGTGCTTAGCAAGCGCTGTGCCAATTGCGAGCGGCAGCTTGCAAGCAGTTGATCGTCAAGGAAATACCGGCGTAAAAGCCCGCGCCGGCGCCGCGCCGCGACCAGCCGCCGGGCAGCTGGCCGCGTCACAAAGTGACGCGCTGCGTCACATCCTTCTCGCGGGAGAAAATGGGGACATTCCTGATTTCGTCACCATCCACTTTCAGCCTGCTGCGACTTCACGCCGAATCAGGAATGTCCCCATTTTCTCCGAAATCAGGAATGTCCCCATTATTCGAGGCCGAGTTTCTTTATCCGGTAGCGCAGGGCGCGAAACGATATGCCGAGCAGCTTCGCGGCGGCGGTCTTGTTGAAACGGGTCTGCTCGAGCGCCTTGACGATGGCCTCGCGCTCGACGTCTTCGAGCTGACTGCCGAGCGGACCCGGGGCAGCGGCATCGCGCGGTTGCCCGGGCGGTGCGCCGGCGGCGCGGATCTGGATGTCACGCGCAGCGACGTCCTTGCCGCCCGACAATGCCAGCGCCCGCTCGAGGACGTTCTCGAGCTCGCGTACGTTGCCTGGATAATGGTACTGACCGAGCAGGCGCAGCGCTTCGCCGGCGAGGCCGGGCGCCGGCATGCCCATGCGCGCCGCAAGCCGGGCGACGATATGCCGCGCCAGCAGAGGCACGTCGGCCAGGCGGTCCCGCAATGGCGGGACGCGCAACTCGATGACGTTGATCCGGTAAAAGAGGTCTTCCCGAAACCTGCCTGTTGCGACGAGGTCGGCCAGGTTGCGGTGCGTGGCGCTCAGTATCCGCACGTCGACCGCGACCTCGCGCGGTGCTCCGACCGGTCGCACACTCTTCTCCTGGATGACGCGCAGCAGCTTGACCTGCATGTGCAGAGGCAGGTCGGCGATCTCGTCGAGCAACATCGTGCCGCCCTCTGCGGCCTGAAACAGACCTTCTTTGCCGGCTACCGCCCCCGTGAAGCTGCCCTTGGTGTGGCCGAAGAATTCGCTCTCCATGAGCTCGGTGGGAATGGCGCCGCAGTTCACCGGCACGAACGGACCGTCGTGGCGGGCGCCACTGTCGTGGATCAGCCGCGCGACCAGTTCCTTGCCGGTGCCGGATTCGCCGCAGATGTGCACGGGCGCCTGGCTGCGCGCGACGCGAGACACGATCTCGCGCAGCTCACGCATGGCCTGAGAATCACCGAGCAGCCGCTCCTCGGGCCTGGCGTCGTCGCCGCCGCGAACCTCGCCGCGCAGCTTGAGCGCAGCGTTGACGAGCTTGCGGAGCTGCGGCACGTCGACGGGCTTGGACACGAAATCGAATGCCCCGAGCTTGAGCGCCCTGACGGCCGATTCGACATTGCCGTGCGCCGTGATGACGGCCACCGGAGTGCCCGATGCGCGGTCCTGCATCCACTCGACGAGCTCGAGGCCATTGCCGTCCGGCAGCCGCATGTCGGTGAGGCACAGGTCGAACTGGCTCCTGCCCAGCTCGCGCCGCGCGCCCGCGAGATCGTTGGCCGTGCGCGTCGCCAGGTCCATGCGGCCGAGCGTGATCGACAGGAGTTCGCAGAGGTCCGGCTCGTCGTCGACGATGAGCACCCTGGGTTGCAGGTCCGACGATTTAGCGTTCACTGACGAGGCCCCAGCGCTCCGGATCGGAGAAGATGATGCGGAAGACGCTGCCGCCGCCCTCGCGCGGCTCGTAGAGCAATGTCGCTCCATTGCACTCGCAAAGCTCACGGGAAATGAACAGGCCCAGCCCGGTGCCGCCCTGGGCATCGGTGAAAAACGGCTCGAAGATGCGCTCCACCTTGTCCGCCGCGATACCCGGCCCCCGATCGGCGATTTCGAGATACGGCCGGCCGGCCTGATGCACGCGGCCGCAGCGCAGCTCGACCGCCGGCCCCTCCGCCCCGTCACCGGCATACTTGAGCGAATTCTCGCAGAGATTCCACAAGATCTGGTGAAGATGCGACGGATCCATGCGTACTTCGATGTCCTGATCGGTGGCCTTGATTGCAATGCGGTCGTCCGCGAGCTCGAGCGTGCTCGCGAACTCACTGGTGAATTCGCGCACCCACTCGGCAAGGTCGAGCTGCTGCGGCCGCGTGGAGTCGCGTCGCGAGAGCTTGAGCACGTTATTGATGATGGCGCTCACCCGCTCGGAGTTGGCGTGGATGATGTCGGTGAGCCGGCGTTCTTCGGTGCCGAGCGCGGGTGATTCGGCGAGGAGCTGCCCGGCATGGCTCATCGCGCCGACCGGGTTGCGGATCTCGTGGGCGATGCTCGCACTCAGTCGACCGAGCGAGGCGAGTTTCATCTGCTGCACGCGCACGGCGAGAAGGCTCGCGTCCTCGAGGAAGACCAGCAGCGCGCCCGAGCGCGTCTTGCCGAGTGGCGCGAAATGCGGGTTGACCAGCGTCGAACCGTCCGCCGCGACGAAACTCGCCTGGCCGGCGGCCGGATCGTCGCTGCCGTTCTGCCATTCCCGCAGCTGTCGGTAGAGCTTCTCCGATACAGCGCGGAGCGGCAGCCCGTGGCTCGAGTGCGGGGCGCCCAGCTTGCGGGCTGCTGATTCGTTGATGAGGCGGATTCTGCATTCCGCGTCGACGACGACGATGCTCTCGCGCAGGTGCTGGATGATGTACTCATTGAGCTCGGCCAGGTTGGCGAGATCGACGCCACGCTGGCGGGCCAGCGCCTCGCTGACCTGGATGCGGCGCGCAAGCGGTGAAGCGGCCGAGGCGATGATGAATAGTATGGCGCCGAGAAGCCCGGCGGGTGTGTAGCTCGCAGCCCGGGCGTCATGGGTGAACTGGGCCAGCGAATGCTCGAGCAGAATGGCGATCGTCGCCAGCGCGGCGAACAGGAATGCGATGCGTCTCGGCAGCACCAGGCTGCCCGCGCCGATCGGCACGACCAGCAGGCTGCCGAGCCCGCTGCCGATTCCGCCGCTCGCGTGCACGAGCGTCGTCATCGCCAGGATGTCGACACCGAGCTGGATATACGCCTGCAGGCTGAGGGACGGCCAGCGCCGGCCTGCCGCGAAGCCATTGGCGAGACCATACACGGCGTATCCGGCCGCGACGGCGAGAAACAGCAGCGGCCGTTGTGCACCGACGATGCGCGCCTCGTCGCTGATCAGGAACAGCGTCAGCAGGAAAAACGCGACCAGCACGCGGTAGGCATTGAGAAACTGCAGCACGCGCCAGGTGAGCTCCGGCGCATCCCGGACGCGGGTTGTCGAGTCGAGCTCGCCGGTCAGTGCCGTGTCAACCGTTGCCATGCCGGCCAAAATGGGGACATTCCTGATTTCCCGCGCTTCCGATCTGGTACTGGAAGCCGTGCAAAATCAGGAATGTCCCCGTTTTTGCCAACCGGCTTCTGTTGTACCAGAATACGCGCTTTCGCCCGATCACCGCCCGCTCCCCCCAGCATGAACCTGCACGAATACCAAGCCAAGCAGCTATTCGCAGAATACGGCATTCCACTTCCCGAAGGCCATCCGGCGAGCTCGCCGTCAGAAGCGCGGCAGGCAGCGGAGGATATCGGCAGAAAGCGCTGGGTGGTCAAGGCACAGGTGCACGCCGGCGGCCGCGGCAAGGCCGGCGGCGTCAAGCTGGTGGACAATCTCGACGCAGTCGCGGCTGCCGCGAAGGCGATGCTCGGCACGCGTATCCGCACTCACCAGACCGGACCGGATGGCCTGCCCGTGCACACCGTGCTGGTCGAGGAGGCTTCGGATATCGCGCACGAATATTACCTGAGCCTGCTCGTCGATCGCGGCCGCGAGCGCGTCGCCATCATGGCCTCGGCCGAGGGCGGCATGGATATCGAGGAAGTCGCGGTCGAGACGCCCGAAAAAATCGTCCGCGTCGCGATCGAGCCCGCAGCGGGCCTGCAGGGCTTCCAGGCGCGGCAGCTCGGCTTCGGCCTGGGACTGGACAAAGACGGCGTCCGGCAGCTCACCCGCATCCTGCAGTCGCTCTACGCCTTGTTCGTATCGCGTGATGCGAGCCTCGTCGAGGTCAATCCGCTGATCCTCACTTCGGCAGGTCGGCTCGTCGCGCTCGACGCGAAGATCAACATCGAGGACAACGCGCTGTTCCGTCAGCCGGCGCTGGTCGCCTGGAGGGACCCGAGCCAGGAGGATGAGATGGAGCGCGCCGCCAGCGCCCATGATCTCAACTACGTTTCACTGGAGGGCGACATTGCCTGCATGGTCAACGGCGCGGGACTCGCGATGGCGACCATGGATCTCATCAAGCTGCATGGCGGCGCTCCGGCTAATTTTCTCGACGTCGGCGGCGGAGCCACCAGTGAGCGGGTCACCGAGGCCTTCAAGCTGATTCTGTCGAACGACCGGGTCCGGGCCATCCTCGTCAATATCTTCGGCGGGATCGTGCGCTGCGATCTGATTGCCGAGGGCATCATGGAGGCGGTCCGCCAGGTCGGCGTGTCCGTGCCGGTCGTCGTGCGGCTGGAAGGCACCAACGCGGAGAAAGGGCTCGAATTGCTCGCAGCGAGCGATCTCGCGATCGTGGCGGCCGCCGATCTGACCGACGTCGCGAAGAAGGTCGTCGCCGCCGCCGCCGGGAAAAAGGCCGAGCGATGAGCATTCTGGTCGACAGGAACAGCCGCGTGATCTGCCAGGGATTCACGGGCACGCAGGGCACGTTTCATTCGCGGCAGTGCCTGGAATACGGCACCCGGCTGGTCGGGGGCGTGACTCCGTTCCGCGGCGGCGAAACGCATCTGGGCCTGCCGGTGTTCGACACCGTGCACGATGCCGTGGCCGAGACCGGCGCCGAGGTCAGCATGATCTACGTCCCGGCGCCGTTCGCAGCGGACGCCATCCTCGAAGCGGCCGATGCCGGCATCCGGCTGGTGGTTTGCATCACGGAAGGCATTCCCGTGCTCGATATGGTGCGCGTCAAGGCCGCGATCGCGGGTTCCGGCTGCAGACTCATCGGGCCCAATTGCCCTGGAATCATCACGCCCGGCGAATGCAAGATCGGCATCATGCCCGGCTTCATCCACCGGCCCGGGCGCATCGGCATCATTTCGCGCTCGGGCACGCTGACATACGAGGCCGTATACCAGACCACGCGCAATGCTCTCGGTCAGTCAACCTGTGTCGGCATCGGGGGCGACCCGGTACGCGGCCTCAGTTTCATCGACTGCCTCACGCTGTTCGAGACCGACACCGGCACCGATGGCATTCTCATGGTCGGCGAAATCGGCGGCACGGACGAGGAAACGGCCGCGGCCTATATCAGCGGACATTTCACCAAACCGGTCGTCGCTTACATTGCGGGAGTGACGGCGCCGCCCGGCAAGCGCATGGGGCACGCCGGGGCCATCGTGTCGGGCGGCAAGGGCACGGCGGCCGACAAGTACGCGGCGCTCGACGCCGCCGGCGTCACCACCGTGCGCTCACCGGCCGAGCTCGGCAGCGCGATGCAGGCCGCCTTGGGCCCATGACCCCCTCCCTCGGGGAGGGGGGAATTCGAAACATGGCCGGCAACGTCAAAATCGCGCTCGCACAGCTCAACCTGCGGGTCGGCGACGTCGACGGCAACACCGCGCGCATACTCGATGCGGCCGCGCACGCGCGCGACGAGCTGGGCGCCGACCTCATCCTGTTCCCCGAGCTGGCCATCTGCGGCTATCCGCCCGAAGACCTTCTCCACCATGCAGGCATGCGCAAGCGCGTGGCGCAGGCGCTCGAGCGCGTGCGCGGCGAGGCAACCGGCATCGGCGTGGTGGTCGGCTATCCCGAGTACGTGGAGGGCGGTATCTACAATGCCGCAATCATGTTCCGCGACGGTGTCACGGTCGCGAACTACCGCAAGCAGCGGCTGCCGAACTACCGCGTTTTTGACGAACGACGATATTTCCAGCCGGGCGATGCGCCGGCGGTCGTGGACATCGGGGGCGTGCCCGCCGCGCTGCTGATCTGCGAGGACATCTGGGACCCGGACCCTGTCAGCGCCGCCGCGGCGGCGGGCGCGCGGCTCGCGCTGATCATCAACGGCTCGCCCTATCAGCACGACTACCAGGCGCGGCGCGAGGAGGTGCTGCGCCAGCGCATCGCCGAAACCCGCATGCCGGCCGTCTACGTGAACCTCGTCGGCGGCCAGGACGAATTGATTTTCGATGGCAACTCCATGGTCATGAATGACGCCGGCGAAGTCGTGCAGCGCGCCCCGCCTTTCATCGAGGGCGTGTTCGTCACCGAGATCGCCGTGCGCGATGGCGTACCTCAGCCCGTGCCGGGCCCCGTGGCGCCCATGCAGAGCACGGAGCAGAGCATTTACGGTGCCCTTCTGCTCGGCGTGCGCGATTATGTGGACAAGCACGCGTTCCCGGGTGTGATCATCGGCCTGTCTGGCGGCATCGACTCGGCGCTGACGCTGGCCATCGCCGTCGACGCGCTCGGCCGCGAACGCGTGCGCGCGGTCATGATGCCGTCGCCGTACACGTCTGCGGAGAGCCTCGAGGACGCTGCACGTCAGGTCGAATTGCTCGGCGTGCGCTACGACGTAATCTCCATCGAGCCCATGATGCATGCCACTCTGCAGGCGCTCTCCGGCCTGTTCGAAGGCCTGGCGGCGGACACCACCGAGGAAAACATCCAGGCGCGCTGCCGCGGCATCCTGTTGATGGCGATCTCCAACAAGACCGGCTGGATGCTGCTGACGACGGGCAACAAGAGCGAAATGGCGGTCGGATACGCGACCCTGTATGGCGATATGGCGGGAGGATTCGCGCCCATCAAGGACTGCAGCAAGACCATGGTTCGGCGTCTCGCGCGATATCGCAATTCGCTCACGGTGGTGATTCCCGAGCGCGTCCTCACCAGGCCGCCCTCCGCAGAGCTCAGGCCCGATCAGAAAGACTCGGATACGCTGCCGCCGTACGAGCTGCTCGACCCCATTCTCGAAGCATTCATCGAGGACGACTGCTCCGTGGACGAAATCGTCGCACGCGGTTACGACCGCGCCATGGTCGGCAGGGTGCTCGGCATGGTCAAACGCAACGAGTACAAGCGCCGGCAGGCGCCGCCCGGCATACGCATCAGCGGGCGCGCATTCGGCAGGGACTGGCGCTACCCGATCACCTCCGGATTCCAGGCGCGGTAGGGCCGAATTCATTCGGCCTTTCGGGCGGGTTGAAACCCCGCCGTACGGCGTCTGCGAATTCGTTCGGCCTCTTTGGCGGGTTGAAACCCCGCCCTACGGCGTCTCCGAATTCATTCGGCCTCTATGGCGGGTCGAAACCCCGCCCTACGGCGTCTCCGAATTCATTCGGCCTCTATGGCGGATTGAAACCCGCCCTACGGGGACGGCGTTTCGGCGCCGAGACGAACGGCTTCCGGGGGCGGGACCTCGTCGAACTTCGCAAGGCCGCGGCGGCGGTCGGAGAACGATGCTTCGAGCACCCGCTCGGCGTCGTCGGCAAGCTCGTCGAGCTCGAGCGCACGGTAAGACGCGATGAGGATCTCGAGCGACTTGCGCGTGGCAGGCGCGCCCTCGTAGGTCGCGAGCGTATACTGGGCGCGTTGCGCCGCAGCGACCCAGGCGCCGCGCTCCAGATAGTATTCCGCCACATAATTCTCGTGCTCGGCGAGCCGGTTGCGCAGGTACACCATGCGCCGTTCCGCGTCCGCCGCATAAGGGCTTTCGGGAAAGCGCTGCACGAGCTGCGCGAAATCCGCCAGCGCGGATTTGAGCTCGTCGGAGGGACGCTTGGCGAGATCGACGCGCAGCAGGCGCTCGAGCGGTCCACGGTGTCGCTCGAAATGCAGCAGGCCCTTGATGTACAGCGCGTAGTCGACGCGCGCATGCGCGGGATTCTCGCGCATGAACTGGTCCGCGGCGTCGATCGCCGATTCCGGCTCGTTGCTCTTGTAATACAGGTAGATGAGGTCGATCTGCGCCTGGCGCGTGTAATCACTGAACGGAAAACGGCCGGTGAGGCCCTCGAGGAGCTCGATCGCCTTCGGATAGTTGCCCGAGCGGAGGCTCTTCTGGGCGCGCTCGTACGTCGCCTGGGCGTCGGCCTCCGGATCGAGGCCGCGTTCCGGATTACCGCCGCAGGCCGCAAGCAGCGCGGCGGCGAGCGCGACGACGGGCAGGCGCCGGGTACGGGCAGGGGAGCTCGATCGTTCAGGCATGCGGCGCGCGGTCGGTCACCGTAAAAAGCAGGCAGTATAACGTAAACTCGATGGCGCGCCGGCCGCTGGCCGGACCGCGAAACTCAGCGCATGGCTCTTGCACGACACTACAGCGGAATCGTTCCCGAACGCCTGGCGGGCAAGCGTTTGGACCAGGCGCTCGCGGAAATGTTTCCGGACTTGTCGCGCACGCGCCTCAAGAATCTCATCGAGGACGGCCGCGTGCGGATCGGAGACCGCGTGCCGCGGCCGCGCGACAAGGTCCGGGGCGGAGAGCAGATCGACGTGACCGCGCAGTCCGCGCCCGTCGTCCATTCTGAGCCCCAGCCGCTGCCGCTCGAGATCGTGTTCGAGGACGATGCGCTGCTCGTTCTCGACAAGCCGCCCGGCCTCGTCGTGCACCCGGGGGCCGGCCACGCGGACGGCACCCTGCAGAACGGCCTGCTGAACCATGCGCCGGCTCTGGCCGAATTGCCGCGCGCGGGCATCGTGCATCGCCTCGACAAGGACACGAGCGGGTTGATGATCGTGGCTAAAGTCCCCGCTGCGCACGTCGAGCTGGTGCGGCGTCTCGAGGCTCGCGAGATCGAACGTGAGTACGAGGCCGTCTGCGTAGGCGTTCTGACCGCGGGCGGACGGGTCGATGCGCCACTCGGGCGCCACCCGGTCGATCGCGTGCGCATGACGGTGAAACCGTCCGGCGGCCGGCATGCGATCACGCATTTTCGCGTCATCCGCCGTTTCCGCGGCCATACGCACCTGCGCCTGCGGCTGGAGACGGGCCGTACCCACCAGATCCGGGTACATATGGCGCATCTGCGCCACCCGCTGCTCGGCGACCCCGTTTACGGCGGACGGCTGCGCGTGCCGCGCGAGGCCGGCGAGGAGCTGCTCGCGGTTTTGCGCGGCTTCCGGCGCCAGGCACTGCATGCCGCGCGCCTGTCCCTCGCCCATCCGCTGACCGGCGAGCCCCTCGAGTTCACGGCTGCCCCGCCGGCCGATTTCCGCGACCTGCTCGCCGCGCTGGACGCGGACGCAGTCCGGCACGCGGTGAATGATGGAGTTCATTGAAGCGGACTGGGACGCGCCGCCCGGCGTGCGGGGCGTGGCGACGACACGCGCGGGTGGAACGAGCCAGGGGCCGTTCGCTTCGCTCAACCTCGCATTGCACGTGGGCGACGACGCGACGGCGGTGCGCTCCAACCGCGCGCGCGTGCGCGAGGCGTTGCGGCTGACGGCGGAGCCCTGCTGGCTCGAGCAGGAGCACGGCACCCGGGTCGTGAACGCGTGCCAGGGCGTTGAACGGCCACGGGCCGATGCAAGCATCGGTCGCGGACCGGGGCAGGTCTGCGCGGTGTTGACGGCAGACTGCCTGCCGGTGCTGCTCTGCACCCGCGCGGGGGACCGTGTTGCGGCCGTGCATGCGGGCTGGCGCGGGCTCGCCGCCGGCGTCATCGAGTCCACGCTCGCAGCCCTCGAGAGCCCGCCGGACGAGGTCCTGGCATGGCTCGGGCCGGCCATCGGGCCGGCCGCGTACGAAGTCGGCGAGGACGTGCGCGCGCGGTTCACGGCCGGTGATGCGCGCGCAGCCGGGGCGTTCACCGCCAACCCGCGCGGGCGGTGGCAGGCCGACCTCCGGGCGCTGGCCCGGTTGCGCCTGCACGCCGCGGGCGTCCCCGCCGTAAGCGGCCACAATCTATGCACCTGGGCGGAGCCGGAACGCTTCTATTCCTGTCGCCGCGAGCGCACCTGCGGCAGGATGGCGACCTTGGTCTGGATCGAGTGACCGGCGGCGGATCGGGTACCATGAGCCGCGATGTCCACGCTGGCCTGGATCCTCACCTTCACGTTCCTGGGCGGTGTGCTGAGCACGCTGGCGGCATCGATTTTCCTCGTCAGTCCGGCCAACGCGCGAGCGAGGCTGCTGCCGCACCTGATCAGCTTCGCCACGGGCACCCTGCTCGGTGCGGCTTTCCTCGGCCTGCTGCCGCACGCGCTCGACGGCGCAGGCCTGGACCGCATGCACACGGTGGGCGCTACGGTGCTCGGCGGCATCCTGGTGTTTTTTCTGCTCGAGAAGCTCGTGCTCTGGCGCCACTGCCACCTGGACGAGTGCGAAGCGCACGGACCGCAGGAGCGGCACCGCGACGCGGCCTCGGGCACGATGATCCTGGTCGGCGACAGCATTCACAATCTTCTCGATGGCGTGCTCATCGCAGCGGCTTTTCTCACCGACGTCCATCTCGGCATCGTCACGGCACTTGCGGTCATCGCCCACGAGATCCCGCAGGAGGTGGGCGACCTGGCCGTGCTCCTGAACGGCGGCATGAGTCCCGTGGGCGCGCTGGCCTGCAACCTCATGACGGGCATAGCAGCGGTGCTGGGCGGGCTGCTCGCCTGGTACTGGCTCGATGCCGCCTCGAGCCTGTTGCCTTATGTGCTGGCCATCGCCGCGTCGAGCTTCCTGTACGTCGCCGTGGCAGACCTGATCCCCGGCCTGCATCGGCGCGTGGGCGCACGCGCCAGTGTGGCTCAGCTCACTCTCATAGCCGCGGGCGTGGGCGTCGTGCAGCTGACGCATTCGACACTGCATTGAGACGAGGGGTGTCCCGTTCGACGTCGCTGTGCCCGGGCGTACGGCTGAAACAGAGGCGTGTTCCGATGAAAGCCGTTGAAATGGCGTAGTAGAACCCACATCTAATCCTTCCGCTCACCCCGGCAAGGTCCGACCATGCGCATGGATCGACTCACCAGCAAATTCCAGATGGCCCTCGCCGACGCCCAGTCGCTCGCTGTCGGCCGCGACCACCAGTTCATCGAGCCACTGCACCTCATGATCGTCCTGCTCGACCAGCAGGGCGGCACCGTTCGGCACCTGCTCGCCAAGGCCGACGTCAACGTCAACCTGCTGCGCTCGAAGCTCGGCGAGGCGCTCGACCGGCTGCCCCGTGTCGAGGGCACCGCCGGCGAGGTGCATATCTCGAACGAGCTCAACCGGCTGCTCAACCAGACCGACAAGCTCGCTCAGCAGCGCAACGACCAGTACATCTCCAGCGAGCTGTTCGTGCTGGCCGCGGTCGAGGACAAGGGCGACGTCGGTCGCCTGCTGCGCGAATCGGGCGCGGTGAAAGGCGCGATCGAGAAGGCCATCGGCGAGCTGCGCGGCGGCCAGCCGGTCAACGATCCGAACGCCGAGGAGACCCGCCAGGCGCTGGAGAAATACACCATCGACCTCACCGAGCGCGCCGAGCAGGGCAAGCTCGATCCGGTCATTGGCCGCGACAACGAAATCCGCCGCGTCATCCAGGTGCTGCTGCGGCGGACCAAGAACAATCCCGTGTTGATCGGCGAGCCGGGCGTCGGCAAGACGGCCATCGTCGAAGGCATCGCGCTGCGGATCGTGCAGAACGACGTGCCCGAAAGCCTCCGCAACAAGCGGCTGATCGCCCTGGACATGGGCGCGCTGGTGGCCGGGACCAAGTTCCGCGGCGAATTCGAGGAGCGGCTCAAGGCCGTGCTCCGCGAGACGCAGGAGGCCGCCGGTGGCGTGATCCTGTTCATCGACGAGCTGCACACCGTCGTCGGCGCCGGCAAGGCGGAAGGGGCCATGGACGCCGGCAACCTCTTGAAGCCGATGCTGGCGCGCGGCGAGTTGCACTGCATCGGCGCCACCA
>DATLFD010000070.1:0-8204 GCA_035524935.1 Gammaproteobacteria bacterium
TGTCAGCGCTCGATGGTGTAGAGCAGGTCACCGCCGCTCTGCAGGGTCGAGGATTTCGTGACCAGCCGCCAGCGGCTGCTCAAGGTGTATTCGAGCCGCAGCGTGGACACCGGCTCGAGCAGCCCGACGCCGTAGCTCACGTAGAGGCGCGGCGACAGATACTTGCCGACGACGAGTGCTGCCTGCTCGTTGGTCTCGCCGGGCTCCGTCTCGAAGCCGATCTGGTCGACGCCGAGCTTGCCGCCGAACTGCTCGGTCAGATAATTGCCGCCGCGGACGCCGAGCGCGAGCGCGGCGCGGTTCAGGGCCGAGCTCTCGGCCGCGGAGCTCGCCTGCAACGGACGGCCGAGCACGAGATAGGACAATTGTTCCGACTCGCTCATCGACGGGTTCGAGAACAACGAGAGCTCCGGCCGCCGCAGGCTGCCGCGCACGGCGACCCCGACGGTGATATCCGGCGTCGGCCGCCGCACGGCGCGCACGTCGATGCCCGGCTGGTCGATGGGTCCGCCGACGAACAGGACCTTGCCGGTGCGGATATCGAGGCTCTGGCCGTAGGCCTCGTAGCGTCCCTCGGCGACACTGATCTCGCCAGTGGCCGTGGTCGGCTCGCCGGGCTCCTCGATAATCGTCATATCGCCTGCCAGTCGTGCGGTGAGCCCGAAACCCTCGAACTCGACCGACTCGCCGAGCACAAGTCGAATGCGGGCGGCGATCGCCAGTGCGCGATCCGTCGGCGCGTCCGCGTCATCCGCGGTGACGATGACCTGGTCGTCCGACACGCGGACCGCTGCCTGCGGCGCCTTCTCGAGCTCGATATCGGCGCGCGGCACTTCGACGGTGCCCGTAACCTCGAGCCGCTCGCCGTCGAGCGCGAGCTCGAGATCGGGCGAGGCATACACTTCCGCCTCGGCCGTGTTCATGACGCGGAAGTCCTCGCCCTCGATCGACAGCCGCCCGCCGATGCGCTCGCCCGGCAGCTCCACCGTGCCGCGCGCCTCGAGCGTGCCGCCGCCCGAAGTCGCGCGCGCTTCGACGGCCAGAGCGCCGCGGCCCAGACCCTGGACGGAGGCGTGGATGTCGCTCAGGCGTATATTGGGCGCCTCGAGCATGGCCGTGCCCTGCTCGAGCCCGAGACTGCCGTCGATGGCCGGCGCCTCGAGACTGCCGCTCACGCCCACGTCCCCGGCCAGGCGGCCGCGGAGGCTTGTGACTTGCGGTAAGAAGTCGCCGAGAAAGGCGATATCCGGCAGATCCGCGCGCAGCTGACCGGTGAGCGGCCGCTCGGGCAGCGGACCGTCACCGGCCGGAATACTCGCGTGCGCCTCGATGCCGCCTTGCGGCTCGAGCGGCAGATCGACGCGCAGCTCCGCGCCGCGGGCCGGGGAGCCGTCGAGGCTTACGGTGCCGGGCCGAAACTCGAGCAGCGGCTGCAGGCCGTCGCCTGCCGGCGCCAGCAGCCGCACAGTGCTGGTGCGCAGCCCGATGTCGGCCTCGAAGTCACCGGACTGCGCGAGCTCGATGCGGCCCGTGCCGCCGATCCGGCCTTCGACCACGAGCGCGGGCGGCAGCAGCGGCGCAAGCAGCGACAGGGGCAGGCTGTCGAGCTCGAAGGCCGCTGCCGCCCCTGCCTCGCTACGGCGGCCTTCGAAGCACAGCACGGCGCCGTCGTTGGTGAGGCAGGCAGGCTCGACACGGGCGCTCCCCGCGGCCAGGCTCCCCGACGAAGGCTCGCGCAGGGTCCACGGGTCGAGTTCACGGTAGCGGTAGCTGAGTCGCTCCAGCACGAACGCATAGCGCTCCGCAGCGTCCAGTGAGCCGCCGATGCCGAGCGCGATCTCCCCGCGAGTCGTGGCTGCGCTCAGCTCGAGAGTGTGATCCTCGCGGCTGCCCGCACCGCTTACTTGCAGGTCTTCGATTCCCGCGCCGGGTACCTCGCCGTCACGCACGCTGAGCTCGATCGTGGAGGCTGCGCCGGCCGCGAGGTCCAGGTCTGCATCGAGCTCGAGCGAGCCGGCTCGAAATGCCCGGTAGCGCAGCGACTCGCCGCTGACCTCGGCCGCGATTCGGGGCGTGCGCATCGGCCCGGTCGCGCGGCCGCTGCCGTCCAGGTTGCCGCCGGCATCGGGCAGCAGGCTACCGAGATCCTCGCTCGCCAGGGACCACTCGAAGTCCAGCTCATCGCCGGCCCGTCCGCGGGCCGAGATGCGCGTCGTCCCCGAGCGCAACGAGAATTCGTCCAGCTGCAGCGTTTCCGACCGGTACTGTCCCCTGGCAAGCAGCTCGAGCGGCTGCTCGCGCAGCCGGCCCGAGGCGCGCAGGCTGTCGACGTCCGCAGCCAGTCCCGCTTCGGTCCGGGCCGCCTCACCGCGCAGCTCGAGATCGATGCGGCCCGGCCAGGCCGGCGCGAGCGCGGAGGGATCGAGGCCGCGGCCCTCGAGGGCCGCGGTTACCTGAAACGACGGGCGCCACGCGATCCCGGCGCTGCCGGTGAGTGTGCCGCCGAGTGTTTCGACATCGACGCTCGTCAAATCGAAGCGGGTCGTATCGCCGCGCCCCGTGAGCCGCACGTGACCGCTCGTCGAAGCAGCGCCTTCCGCATTGCGGGTCGCCGGATGCGCGACCTCGAGCTGCGCGTCGACGCCCGCGCGATAGCTTTCGAGCGTGCCTTTCACCGTGAGCGCGCCGCGCTCGCTCGCCAGCCGCGGTTCGTCGCCGAGCGGCCACTGCAGCGCCTGCCATTGCGCAGTCACGTCGACGACGGGCTCGGCGGCCGCGAGCTCGATCCGGCCCTGTGCTTCGATGCGCGCCGGTGCGCCGGCACGCTCGACGAGCAGCCGCTCGACGGCAATGCGCTCGCGCGATATCTCGCCTCTGAAATCGGCGCGCACGATGCCGAGGCGCGGTTCCACGGCTTCCGCGTCCAGCTCGAGCCGGACCGAGGCAGCATCGCCCGAGAAGCGGGCACGCGCGTCGAGGGTCGCTGCCGGTAACGATTCGCGGATACGGCCGAGCTCGGCTGCATCGATCTCGAGACGGCCTTCGAACCGTGGCGAGCGGACCAGGTTGCGCACGGTGGCGCGCATCGTCACGCCGTACGGTGACGCCAGTGCCTGCTCGACCTCGAGGCGGGCCAGGCTCCCGGCCGCCCGCGAGTGGCCGTTCAGCGGGGCCATGCCTTGCAGACGCAGCGTGAAGTCGAGCTCGGCATCGAGCGCGTAATCGCCGCGGGGCGCGAGCTCAGCCGCCATGTCGAGATCGGCGAGCGGTGCGCGGACCTCGAGACGCCGGATATCGAGCGCGCGTTCCGTCCACTGCGCCTCCAGCAGGACCGTGTCCACGACGAGCGGCTGCGCATCCGCTGCCCGGCGTATCTCGGCCTGATCGAGGCGCGCGCGATGCACCAATATGTCCACCGGCAGGTCGATGCGCTCCGGCAGCGCGATGGGCTCGTCGTCGCGCGGCGGGCCCGGGCGCGCGGTGAAGCGCAGGCCGCTGGCCTCGAGGTCGTCGATCACGATCCGGGCGCGCAGCAGCGCAGCCAGTTGCCATTCGAGCTCGACCCGGCGCAGCTCGACGACGAAGTTCTCCGTTTCGAAGCGCAGGTTCTCGGCGACCAGCGGGCCGGCTGCGTCGCCGCTGACCGCGCCGATCTCGAGGCCGCCGGGAAAATACGGCTCGGCGCGCGCGAACAGGAATCGCAGCCCGGAGTCGGTGCCGAGCAGCCACGCCGCCGCGAAGACCGCGATCACGAGCAGGCTGCCTGCGACGGCGAAAGAAACGAGGATCGCGCGCCGGTTCACAGGTCGGGCCCGACGCTGATGTGCAGGTGAAAGTCGCGATCCGGATCATCGAGCGGGTGGGCGAAATCCACGCGGATCATGCCGACCGGCGAGCGGTAGCGAAAGCCCACGCCGACGCCGCTCGCGAGATCGGCGTTGAGGTTGCTCATGGCATTGCCGGTGTCGAAGAACGCCGCGATGCCGTAGTTGCCCCTGACGAGAAAATCCACCTCGACGCTGCCTGCGAGGAAATACTGGCCGCCGACGTCATCGCCGGCGGCGTTCTCGGGGGATAACTCCTGGTAGCCGTAGCCGCGCACGCTGCGGTCCCCGCCGGCGAAAAAGCGCTGTGACGGCGGCAGCATGGAGAACTCGTCCGCGCGGGTCGCGCCGATCTCTCCGCGCAGCAGCAGGCGGCCGCGCTCGCCGAGCGGGAATACCGTCTTCGCCCCCAGCGTGCTCTGCACAAAAGACGTTTCGGAAAGCGCGTTCTGCGAGCCGCCGTGCACGTCGATCGCGGCGCTGAAGCCGCGCCGCGGGAACAGCGGGTCGTCGGCTGCCGTGTAAGCGAGGTTGACGCCGGGATAGAGCAGCGTCGCGCTGCCGCCGGGCGCGTCGCCGAACGAGAAATTCTCGCGATCGAAGCGCAGATAGATCTGGCGGCGCAATCCGAGCCAGCTGTCTTCACGACTGGCGCCCAGTGTGCCGAGCTCCGAGTCCGCGTCGCCGATGTCGGCTTCCTGCAGGCTCGCAAAGTAGCTCAACCGGTCAGTGGCCACGCGCTTGATCGGCACGCGATATTCGGCGCTGAGCGTATTCTTGATCTCAGACAGCTCGAGACGCGAATTGAAGCGGTGGCCGCGCTGGTTGATGCGGCGGAACTCGGTGCCGATGCTGATGCGCGGGCCGGTGTCGGTGCCGTAGCCCCCGCCTGCCGTGTAGCGCTGCGATTTCCGCGGTTGCGTGCGCACGATTACGGGTACGCGGAAGTCGTCCGCCGCCGACCGGCGCACCTCGATGTCGACGGAATTGAAGTAGTCGCTGTCGCTCAAGGCCAGTTGCAGATCGATCAGGCGATCGGTCGCGAACGGTTCGCCGGGCTCGATGCGCACGTAGCGTTGCACGAAATCAGCGTTCAGGATGTCCTGCTCGATACGCACTTCACCGAAGTAGTAGCGCGGCCTGCTTTCCAGGATCAGCCAGATTTCGGCGCGCAGCTCGTGCGGTAACACGCGGATCTCACTGCGCTCGTAGCGTGCATCGAGAAAACCGGCGTCGTATGCAGTATCGAGCAGCCGCTCTTTCGCTTGCTCGTATGCCCGATGGCGCAGGATTCCGCCCGGCGCGAGATCGATATCGGCCAGGGCTTCCTCCATGACGCGCAGCTCGCCAGCCTCGCCGAGGACGTCGATCTCGACCCGGGTCAGTCGGGTCGGGGGCCCCGGATCGATGACGTAGGTCGCGCGCCACGCGCCCGGCTCACCCTCGAGCCGGGTTTCGATGACCGGCGAGTAATAGCCGAATGGCTGCAGGGCCCGGCGTATCTCCCCGCTCGCGCGCGCATGCAGGTTGCGCACGGCGCGCTCGGTGAGAGGCTCGTCATCGTCTTCCTGCTCCTCGCTCCGTTCCACGATGCTGAGATACGCGCGGACGTTTTCCTCGAGCTCTTCCTCTGCCAGCCCCTCGATGCGCACATCGATATGCTCCGCGGCCCGGGCCAGGCCGCAGACGAGCAGAGTGATAACGACGAAGCATGCACGCAAACGAGCTGCCCTCGTGTGTCTTTCCGCCCGTCCCTGGTCGCGCGCGACACGCGGGCAGAATCATTCACCGGCCGGCGGCAAGCCGAGAACGCGCGCGTAGAACCCGAGCTCGGACTCGAGCGCGCGACGGATCGCCGCCGCGCCGCGAAAGCCGTGCGCCTCCCCGGCGAACGTCACGACCTCGACCGGCACGCCGCCGGCCTCGAGGGCCGCGGCCATGCGCCGGGTCTGTGCCGGCGGCACGACGGTGTCGTCGAGCCCCTGAAAGAAAATGACCGGGCAACGAATGCGCGATGCCTCGAGCAGCGGCGAGCGGGCCCGCATCCGCTGCGTCCGCAGCGGCTCCGGCCCGAACAGCCAGTGGTCGTATCGCGACTCGAACTTGTGCGTGCCGGCGAACAGACTCTCCGGGTCGGCAACCCCGTAATAGACCGCCCCGGCGCTGAACGTATCCGTGAACGCCAGCGCGCAGAGAACAGTATAACCGCCGGCGCTGCTGCCGCTGATGACCAGCCGGGAAGCGTCCGCGAGCCCGTCCCGAATGGCGTGGCGGGCCGCATATGCGCAGTCTTCGACATCCGCTTCGCCCCAGCGGCCATAGAGCTGCTCGCGATAAGCGCGGCCGTAACCGGTGCTGCCACGATAGTCGACGTCGAGCACGGCCCAGCCGCGGCTGGTCCAGAACTGGATGCGCAGATCGAGTCCGGTGCTGGCCGCGCCGGTCGGACCGCCGTGGCAGATGACGCGCAACGGCGGGCGCTCGCCGGGCGCGGGCACACAGGCGGCGCTCAGCGGCGGATAATGCCAGGCATGCGCCTTCGCGCCCGCGGCGGTCTCGAACTCGAGCGCGAGGGGCCGGGAGATCGCATCCGGCGCAAGCGCCGCCGCCTGCGCCGACCGGACAACCGTCGCGTGGCCGCGTCGCATATCGAGCCGGATCACCGCGGTCGCGCGATCCGCCGCCGCGGCGAGCAGAACAGCGAGCGGCCCGGCCGCCGCTACGTGCTCGAAATGCGTGAACGGCAGTGGCACCGGCTCGAGGGCGCCAGCCGTCAGATCGACGCGGTACAGCCGCCATCCGCCGTCGCGCGCTCCCGCGCACAGGGCCGTGCGCGAATCGAGCACCGCCCAGCTGCGCATGCCGAGCTGCCATTGCGGGAGGCCGAGCTCGATCGGCGCCTCGACGACCTGGCGCACGCCCTCGCCGTCGAAGCGCCAGAGATTCCACCAGCCGGTGGCATCGGCCATGAAATACAGTGCACCGTCCGGCGCGAACTCCGGTTGGAATACGGAAGTTCCCGTGCCGGCGGCGATGCGCCGGGGCTTCCGCGGACGGCCCGCGAGGTCGAGCTCGGCGACACGCAGCGCCGTCTGGTTCCAGGGCATGTTCGGATGGTTCCAGTCGAGCCATGCGAGACGGTGCCCGTCGCGTGAGAGTCGCGGCGAGGCGAAGAAGTCATGTCCGCGACGCAGGGTCTCGATGCGCCCGCTCGCGAGGTCGATCGCCACCAGGGTATTTGCCGGCGCGCGCCCTGCCTGATGCCGCTCGCGCACCGCGATCAGCCGATTGCGCGCCAGGTCGGGGATGATATCGGCGAAGCGCGACTGTGACGGCCGGGTCAGGCGTGCCGGCGGGATCCCGGCGTCGAGCGCGTAAACGCACTGGTCGGCGTCGTTCACGAACCATGCGCGGTCCCGGCTCACCGCGTAGGCGCCGCCGCCGTACTCGTGCACCCGGCTGCGCACGCTGAATTCCGGCGGAGTCATTTCCTCGGGCGCCGCGCCCGGGCGCGTGCTCATGAGCACGCTGCGGCCGCCTTCCGAACGGCGTGTCTCCACCCACCACACCCGCTCGCCGTCGACGGCCGGCTGCTCGAGTCGCAGCGACTCGCGCGTGACCAGATCGACGGTGATGGGCGACGGCCAGCTGCCGCAGGGGGCTGCGATCCGTGGCGGGGCGGTCACTAGCAGCCTGTCGGACTTAGGCGATCGTAGCGAGGCTCAGCCGATGGCTACCCTGGCGTTTCGGAACAAGCGCATCCACGGCCCATCCTCACCCCACTCCTCCGGGTGCCACGAATTCTGCACCGCGAGGGCGACCCGTTCCGGGTGGGGCATGAGGATAGTGACGCGGCCGTCCGTGCTGGCGAGACCGCACACGCCGCCAGACGAGCCGTTGGGGTTGGCCGGGTAGGTTTCCGCAACGGCGCCGTAATTGTCAACGTAACGCAGCGACACGAGTGGCTCCGCCGCCATCCTCGCGGCTTCGTCACGGAAGATCGCGCGTCCTTCTCCGTGCGAGGTGGCAATCGGCAGCCGGGACCCTTCCATGCCGGCCAGGAAGATCGAGGGGCTCCGCCCCACCTCCACCAGGCTCAGTCGCGCTTCGAACTGCTCCGATGCGTTCTGCACGAAACGTGGCCAGTAGCCGCTGCCGGGGATCAGCGACGTCAGGCGTGCCATCATCTGGCAGCCGTTGCACACCCCCAGCGAGAACGTATCGCTGCGCTGGAAAAAGCGTCCGAACAGATCGCACACCATCGGGTGGTACAAGATGGAAGTCGCCCAGCCGCCGCCGGCGCCGAGCACGTCGCCGAAGGAGAAGCCGCCGCAGGCAACCAGGCCCTGGTAGCTTTCGAGATCGTCGCGACCCTCGAGG
>DATLFD010000071.1:0-27495 GCA_035524935.1 Gammaproteobacteria bacterium
GCGAGCATCACTTCGTTGATGTCGCGGTGCTCCGGCCAGGGGGGTGCCGTCCGATGGGCGTCGTCGAGCCAGAATGCCAGGATGCCCGCCGCGAGCGCCAGGTAAGGTTTCAGTCTGTCGATCCACCGCTGCAGTTCACCGCCGGCGCCCCCGGATGGCACACCGATCACGCCGACCGCGGACAGCCCGATGGCGAGACCGAGCTCGCGGAACGCCAGGCGCTGCGATGCCGGCCGCTGCAATTCCCCGAGCCGTGCATAGTGCGACAGACCCTCGAACGCCGCCGTCAGAAGCCTTTCCAGCAAGTGACCGCCCACGATCGCTCCATGCTTCGTCAACTGGTCGACACGCGCGGCGTCCATGAGCAGACTGCCGAGCCCCAGCGCGTCGGCGGTCGTCAAGTCGCCGCCCTCGATCATGGCCGCGAAATCCGCGATCGCTTCGTCGAGGCCCGGTCCGGCCGGCTTGCCGGACTCGAGCATCGAGGCCGTCGCCCGGAGCTGCACGCAGGTGATATAGCCGTCCAGCGGGTCGTGCTGGCCCATGGACGCCACGAGGGGGCGGGAAAGATCGGTGCTCATCTTCCATGCCATGTGCCGGCCGCTGCGCCCGGGACGCTCGAAAACGAATACCCTGTGAGTCGTCTCCGCCAGCTCGCGCGCCCAGAGATTGAATCGCGCCTGCCCGGTCTGCCGCGCCGCCTGATCGAGGGCATGCATCCACTTCGTCAGATAGTGGAAGTACTGGCCGTCGCGCTCCCACTCGAGGCGCTCGTCGTACGGCTGGTCGGGCGTCCGCTCCGCGAGTCTCTTGCCGATGCGCAGGCCGCCCCGGGTCGGGTGCGCCGCGCCTTCCGCCTCGCCGAGCCCGCTGAGCCAGCCGCGACGCGGGTCGTCGTCGCGGAAACGCCCGAGCGCCCGGTGCACGTCGTCGATCAACCGCAGCGCCAGATCGGTATGGCGCGCCTCGCCGGTCGCGCGGGCGAGGGCGAGAAAATTGCAGACGGCAAAGGCGTCGGTCCAGAGATAGCGCTGCTGCGGCCCGTCGCCGATGAGCCCGGTGCGATGCGCGAAGCCCAGCATGAGCCGGGCCGCTTCCTCGACAGCGCGTTCTCTCGATATCATGGTATGGCTCTCGAATTCGGTGCAGGCTTTGGCCGGTACACCACTTGCACGGTTCGAGCCGTCAGCGTTCGATCGATGCCCGCGGTTCGCGGAGGTGCTCCCATGAACTTCTCCGACGCCCGCGCCCGGATGGTCGAGCAGCACCTCGCCCGCCGCGGCATATCGGATCCCCGCGTGCTCGAGGCGTTCCGCGAGGTTCCCCGCGAGGCGTTCGTGCCGGACGAGCTCGCCGAGTTCGCCTACCAGGACGCGCCGCTGCCGATCGGCGAAAGCCAGACTATCTCACAGCCCTACATCGTAGCGGTCACGGTCGACGCGCTCGGTCTCAAAGGCGGCGAGCGCGTGCTCGAGATCGGCACGGGCTCGGGCTACGCGGCGGCGATCCTCGGCCGCCTCGCCCGCGAGGTGTTCACGGTCGAACGGCTCGAATCGCTGGCGGAGCAGGCCCGCGAGCGGCTCGCGCGGCTCGGCTATGACAACGTCCACGTGCTGCACGGCGACGGCACGCTCGGATGGCCCGAGCATGCCTCCTATCACGCCATCGCCGTCGCCGCGGGCGGGCCGGAGGTACCCGAGGCGCTCCTGTCGCAGCTCGCGCCCGGCGGACGCCTGGTGATCCCGGTCGGGCCGCAGGAATCTTCGCAGGTGCTGACGCGCGTGACGCGGGGCGAGAGCGGCGAGTTCCGCGAGCAGCCCCTCACCCCGGTGCGTTTCGTGCCGCTCATCGGCGAGCAGGGCTGGCCGGAGAAGGAGCGCGTGCTGCGCGTGCCGGCAAAGCCGGATCGAAATCGCTCCGTCGCGCAGCTCGTGCGCGAAACGGCGGAACCGTTCGGCGACATCGAGTCGGCACCGGTCGACGCGCTGCTCGAACGGATCGGCGATGCCCGCGTCGTCCTGCTCGGCGAGGCGACCCATGGCACCAGCGAGTTCTACCGCATGCGCGCGCGTATCACGCAGGCGCTCATCGAACGCTGCGGATTTGACTTCGTCGCCGTCGAGGCCGACTGGCCGGACGCGGCCCGCGTCGACGAGTACGTCAAGGGCGATCCGCCGCGGACCAGGCTCGAATTCACACCGTTCGCGCGCTTCCCGACCTGGATGTGGCGCAACGAGGAGGTCGCCGGGTTCGTCGAGTGGCTGCGCGAGCGCAATCTCGCGAAGAGCGACCGCAGGCTGCGGGCCGGCTTCCATGGGCTCGACCTCTACAGCCTGTTCACGTCCATCGCGGCCGTGCTCGCGTACCTCGACGAGGTCGATCCCGACGCCGCGAGGGTTGCCCGCACCCGCTATGGCACGCTGACCCCCTGGCAGAAGGATCCCGCGGCCTACGGCCAGGCGGTGCTCGTCGGACGTTACGAGAGCGCCGAGAGCGCCGTCGTCACCATGCTCAAGGACATGCTCGCGCGCCGTCTCGAGTACGCGGGCAGGGACGGCGAGCGTTTCTTCGACGCGGCGCAGAACGCCCGGGTCGTTGCCAACGCCGAGCAGTATTACCGGGCCATGTATTACGGCTCGGCGGCATCCTGGAACCTGCGGGACTCGCACATGTTCGACACCCTGCGATCGCTGCTCGCTTTCTATGGCGCCGGCTCGCGCGGCATCGTCTGGGAGCACAACTCGCACGTCGGCGATGCTGCGGCGACCGAGATGAGCAGCCGTGGCGAGCACAACGTGGGCCAGCTCTGCCGCGGCGCGTTCGGCGAGGGCGCGTACCTCGTCGGCTTCGGCACCGACCACGGCACAGTGGCCGCGGCCTCGAACTGGGACGAGCCCATGCAGCGCATGCATGTGCGGCCCGCCCACGAGGACAGTTACGAGCGGCTGTTCCATGAAAGCGGCGTGGCGGCATTCGGATTGCATCTGCGCGACCCGAAGCGCCGTGACATCCGCGACGAGCTGGTGCCGCCGCGGCTCGAGCGCGCCATCGGCGTCATCTATCGCCCGGACACGGAACTCGCCAGCCATTACTTCTACGCGAGCCTGCCGCGCCAGTTCGACGAATACGTGTGGTTCGACGAGACCCGCGCGGTCGCGCCGCTCGAGGTCGTCGCACAACCGAGCGCCGACCTGCCGGACACCTGGCCGTTCGGGCTCTGACCTGGGTCCCTCATGGGTCAGCAGGATATCGGCTTTACTGGGGGGGAGCGTGACCAGCGCGCTTTCACGCGCGCCATCCTGGCTGACATCCGTGCATTGGAGCTCATGATCGAGCGCGGCCTGATCGAGACCGGCGTCCGCCGCGTCGGCGTCGAGCAGGAGATGTTTCTCGTCAACGATCAGGGGTTGGCCGCGCCCGTTGGCGTCGAGGTCATGGAAAACCTGATGCGCGACCCTCGCTTTCAGTCCGAGGTGGCGCTATTCAATCTCGAGGCCAATCTCGAGCCACGGCCGATCGGGGGCCGCTTCCTGCGGGACATGGAAGCCGGGCTCGCGAGCGCGGTGCAGGACGCCCGCACGGCCGCCCAGGCAGTGGCTGCCGATGTCCTTCTGACCGGCATGCTGCCCACCTTGCGACACAAGGATGTAACGCCCGCCAATTTGACCCCCCAGCCGCGCTATCTGCGGCTCGACGAAGCCTCGATGGCGGCGCGCAACGGACGCATCCATCTCGCGATCGACGGCATCGATCGTTTCGAGTCGGATTTCGACTCGGTCGTGATCGAGGGGGCGAACACGAGCATCCAGCTCCACCTGCAGGTCGGCCCGGCGGAGGCGGCGCATCTATACAATCTCGCTCAACTGATCAGCGCGCCCTGCCTGGCCGCTGCCACGAACTCGCCCGTGCTGCTCGGCAAGCGCGTGTGGCAGGAAACCCGAATCGCAGTCTTCGAGCGGGCGTTCGACGACCGCTCGGTCTCGCAGCTCTCACGCGGAGTGCCGACACGCGTCGGTTTCGGCTCCGCCTGGGTGCGCGAGTCCATTGTCGAGCTCTTCAAGGACAATGTCGCGCGCTACCAGGTCATCGTGGGGGGCAATGGCGCCGAAGATTCCCTGGGGACTCTCGAGCGCGGGGAGATCCCGAGGCTGCGGGCGCTGACGATGCACAACGGCACGATCTGGCGCTGGAACCGGGCCTGTTACGGCCTGACGGATGGCAGGCCGCACCTGCGCATCGAGAACCGCGTGCTGCCGGCCGGGCCGACGGTCGTCGACGAGGTGGCCAATGCCGCGCTCTTTTACGGGCTCATGAACGGTCTGGCTGACGATAACAGGGATATCCGCGAACGGATTTCGTTTGCCGAGGCCAAGGGGAACTTCTTGGCCAGTGCCTATCACGGACTCAGAGCCAGCTATCGCTGGCTGGACGGGGGACGGATGCGCGCGAGAGACCTGCTGCTGCAGGAGCTGCTGCCGGCCGCTCGTGCCGGGCTTGCAGCACTCGGCGTTCCGCCCGAAGACACCGAGCGTTATCTCGACATCATCGAGGAGCGCACGGACAGCGGGCGCACGGGCGCAACCTGGTTGCTCGAGGCCCTCGCCGATACGCCGGAGGAGTCCAGGATGCGGACCTGCCAGGCGGCAGTTCGGGTAATGCGGGATCGACAGCTGACCGATACACCCGTCCACCGCTGGGAGCCGCTCGACGCCGGCCTGTGCACCGAGCTCGGGGCGGAGCTGACGCTCGGTGACATTATGAGCGGCGACGTCTTTACGGTGCACCCTGACGACGTCATCGATCTGGCAACGAGCGTCATGGCGTGGAAACACATCCGCCACGTTCCGGTCGAGGACAGCCAGGGCCGCCTGGTGGGATTGCTGACGGGGCGCGAGGTGCTGCAGTTGCTCGACCGCGCGGGTGGAGATGCAAATGATACACGGCCGGTATCGGAGTTCATGCTGCAATCTCCGCCGACGGCAAGTCCCGACCTGGGTGTGCTCGAGGGCATGGAACGGCTGCTTGCGGGGGACGCCGGATGCCTGTTGATCGTACGCGGCGACCATCTTGCCGGCATCGTCACCGAACGCGACCTGGTGCAAATCTGCAGTCGGTTGCTTCACGACGGTGCCGGCCAGGGCTGAGGGGGCGGCTAGAACTCGTACAGGACCCCGATCGAGGGCAGCAGGGGCAGCCAGTCGTCTTCCCCTCGCAACAGCATCGGATTGCCGGCGTCGTCGATCTCGAGGTCGTACTCGACGCAGCAGGGATTGGCGCTGTTGAAAACGTTCGTCACCTCGACGAAGGCGTTGAGCCGGCCGTGCGGCAGCTCGAAGCGCCGGTTGATGCGGATGTCGATGTTCGAGAAGCTGCCCAGGCGTCCGCTGTTCCTCGCGCCGAAGCGGGTCTCGACGTCGTCCTCGTCGACGCCGGCCTGCATGGGCTCGAGCAAAAGCTCGGTGGTCGGCCAGCCGCTGCGCCAGATCGCCGCCACGGCAAAGTCCCATTTCTCGCCGATCCAGTTCACGCCGCCCTGCACCGAGTGCCGCTGGTCCCAGTTGCGCGGCACGTCGCGGCCGCCGATGTCGTCGCTCACCTTCGTATACGCGTAGCTCGCCCACCAGCCGAGCGCGTCGCCCGTGTCGCGCGCGAGCAAGAGCTCGATGCCCCGCGACCTCGCGTCCTCGGGACTGACGCGCACGCGGTCGGGCTCGAGCTCGGGGAGCAGCGCCAGCGGGTCGAACAGGTTCTCGAAGCGCGGGCGCAGTCGCTCGAAGCTTTTCCAGAAGGCCTCGCCGCGCAGGGTCAGGCCGGGCGCGAAGCGATGCTGGACGCTCAGGATCGAATGATCGGCACGCTGCGCGGGAAAAAACTGCCGCACGCCGTCCGCCACCTGCAGATCCTGGATTTCCTGGGCCTGGAAGAAACGGCCCCAGCTCGCGCGCAGGTCGGTATGTTCGCTCAAGCGATACAGCGCGTGAAACCGCGGGCTGACCTGCGAGTCGCCCCCCGTCGCAATGTAAGTCTGCCTGTCCCAGCGCACGCCGGCCTCGAGGGTCAGGCGGTCCGTGAGGCGCAGTTTGTCCGTGACATACAGACCGACCGAGTCGCCGTCGGGGTGCTCGTCTATCGAGCGCATGCGGGATTCA
Source organism: Gammaproteobacteria bacterium (assembly GCA_035524935.1). Taxonomy (GTDB): domain Bacteria; phylum Pseudomonadota; class Gammaproteobacteria; order Steroidobacterales; family JACDCP01; genus JACDCP01. The sequence goes on from DATLFD010000071.1 coordinate 6,150, forward strand.
GGCACGCCGGCGATGTTGGCGAGGAAGCCGGCGAGCTCGACTTCGCTCTCGTAGGCGTAGTTCGCTTCCCAGCGCGCGAACTCCGCGCCCCAGCGCAGCAGGTGATCGTCGTTCGCGCGCCACTGCCAGCTCTGCGTGACGCCGGCGCGGCGCATGTTGCGCGTGTCCTGCACGCGGCCCGTGAGCTCGTCCGGCGTGTCGACGATGCCGCCGCGGTCGTTTTCGAAGCGAGTGTGGGACAGCACGGTGTCGCTGCGCAGGCGCGGCGTCCAGTCGTTCTCGAGGCGCAGCCAGAAATGCGCGTTGCGGGTCCGGCTCGCGGACTGCTCCTGCTCGTCGTCGTCGCTCTCCGTGATGACGGTAACCTCGTCGTTCGAGATCAGCGCGTTCGCGGAGAGCCGCATGCCATCGGTCAATTCCAGCCCGCCGTGCAGGAGCACGTCATTGTAAGAGGGCTCGCCGAACTGGTCGTCGATCACTTTGTCGAGGTTGCCGCGCCTGGCCGAGACCAGCCACTCGCCCCGGCCGCCGGCGACTTCGCCGCTCGACAGCAGCGACGTGTTGAACACGCTCAAGCCGATCTCGTGGTGCAGGTCCGGGCCGGGATCGAGCGTCTCGATCGCGATGACGCCGCTCATACGGTTGCCGTATTCGACCGGGAAGCCGCCGGTGTAGACCTCGATCTCGGAAATGGCGCGCTGGTCGACGGTGCTGAAGATGTTGTTGTAGTCGCGCACGTGGAACGGGTCGACGAGCGGCAGGCCGTCGAGCACGATCAGGGTCTCGTTCTCTTCGCCGCCGCGGATGTGCGAGCGCGCCGAGAAGCGCGCGGAAGCCGTGCCCGGCAGGTGCTGCGCGGTGCGCAGCGGGTCCTCGCCGAGGTCCGGCAGGTTCTGCACGTCGTCACGGCTGAACAGCGCGAGCGACGACTGAATGTCGTCGGTCAGATCGTAGCGGCTCGCGGTCACCGACACGGTTTCGAACTTCGCCTCGGCCGGTTCGAGCTCCACGACCACGATCGCCGTCTGGCCGGGCTGCACGTCGATGCCCGCGAGCTGCCGCGGCTCGTAGTGCGCGGCCTCTGCGGCCAGCGCATAGGCCCCCGGTTCCAGCGGGCGCAGCTGGAAGCTGCCGGACGACAGGCGTTTCGCGCGGATCCGGCTGCCGATGAGCCGCACGCTAGACCTGTCGAGCGGCGCGTCAGAGGACGCATCCTTGACTACTGCGAGGATCGAGCCGGCCGCGCCAGGCAGCTCGGGCGGATCGCGGCGCGTGACGAAATGGATCCCGTCCACGACCCGCAGCACGAGCCCGTGCGGAGCGAGGATCTCGCTCGCGATGTCCTCGGGCACACTGGATTCGGGGACGTCCGTTACGAGCAGGTGGCGGCCGACGAGGTCGGTGCTGTACACGACCTGCAGCCCCTCGCCGCGCAGCGACTCGAGCACGTCGATCACGGATTGCCCGAAATAACGTGCGCCGGGGCCGGGATCCTCGGCAGTCGCCGCCTGGCAAACGGCCAACGTGACGAGCACGAGTGCCAGCAGCCCGGGTCCGCGCTGCCGTTCGTAGTGAGGCATGCGGCAATGATGCCATGAGCCACATCGAGCGGGCGGGACTGTTCCCGTCTAAATGCTGCGCAACGGCGGTTTTGCTGAAGCGCCGGGCGGTATAAAATTGGCCTGCCGGCAGACAATCACGACCGCATACCAAACGACCGGCAGGCCCCCACACAATACTGCCTGCGGCTTATATCCGGGGCCTGCATTCGCAAAGCGGAGGACACATGAACAAGACGTTCTTCATCGCATGGGTCATCATTTTCGTCGCGTGGATGGTCGGCGGTTTCATCGTGCACGGCGTGTTGCTGCACGACGATTACATGAACCTGCCGGGCCTGTTCAGGTCGGAGACCGAGGCCCAGGCGTACTTCCACCTGATGATCCTGGCTCACGTGATCATGGCCGGCGCATTCGTCTGGATCTACTCGCGGGGTATCGAAGCGAAGAGCTGGCTCCTGCAGGGGCTTCGCTTCGGGCTCGCAGTCGTATTGCTTACCGTAGTGCCGATCTACATGATCTATTACGTCGTGCAGCCTATGCCGGGCATGCTCGCGGTCAAGCAGATCGTGTTCGACGGTATCGTGGTACTGATCCTCGGGGTGATCGTGGCGTTCATCTACCGGCAGCCGGTGACTGCGCCACCCGGCAAGGCCTGACGGCGCGCTTGGTGGGGACGGCGCCGGGGCTCAGCCGGTATCGTCTTCCTGGCCGTCCTGATCTTCGTTCCGGAACGACTCGTCGACGTCCTCGAGGCTGACAGTGTCGCTGATGCTTGCAGAGAGCGCCTGCACGAACGCATTGCGCAGGATGTTGAAGATCGCCGGCACGAGCTCGGCTTCGACCGCGTCGAGCTCGCCCGAGAGGGGCACGCGCGTGGCCACCCGTTCCTTCGGCTGGTTCTCGAACACTTCCGCGACGAGGTCGACGATGCCTTCCCAGGCCTTGCGAAAGATGTTTTCGTCGTCGGACCGGCTCAGGAACTCGGCATTCTCGAGCAGCGGCTTGACGTAGCCCTCGAAGCGACCGCCGGCCGTGGCGATCTCCACATACACGGAAAACGTGCCGGCCTCGGCGTCGACGTTGGCGTACGCGTCGAGCAGCGGGTTCAGCATCGGCAGCGGCAGTTTCTCGAGCTGGGCGTCGAGCTCGAGCTCGGGCGGATCCGCCACCGGGTCGATCCTGGCGTCGACCGAAACGGGCGTCTCGCCCATGACCAGCCCGCGCGCCGAGACCGTCCCGAACACGTCGTCGTTCTCGCCCCGTATATTGGTGAGGTTTTCCGCGAGCACCTCGATGTCGTCGATATAGATCTCGACGGGCGGCTCGGACTCGAAGTTGCGGAACTCGATGCGGCCGTCCCTGACCGTCACGCGGTTGAAGCGGAACGGCGCGAGCGCCTCGAGCTTCTCGGCCCAGTCGGGGCCCATGCCGGTCTGCGAGCGCTCCTTCGATTCCGCATCGACGAACACCATGCGCGGCTCGATCGCGTGGACCTCGGCAACCAGCGCGCCGCGCAGCAGCGCGCCCCACTGGATGGAGACGTCCAGGCGCGGGACGCTCGCGAACGGCAGGGGAATGTCGCCCTCCCGCTTGTCGATGCGCAAGCCCTCGAGCGAGTAATTACCCCGCCAGACGGCCAGGTCGACGTCCTCGACGTGCCCCGTGTAGCCGCCTTCGAGGCCGGCGAGCGTGCGGTTGGCGTAGTATTCGACGACGAACGGAAGCGCCGCCCGCGCGGCGATCGCCACGACTGCGACGATCGCCAGCGCAATCAGCAGCTTGCGTCGGCGGGTCATCGAACGGCGGTGTCGCGGGCCTTTCGACCCGCCGTTTTCCACAAGTGATCGCGCCTTGCCGCGCTTACGTCCACAGGCCCCGGCCGAACAGGGCGCCGAGGACCGCTGCGAGGGCGATGCAGACGACCAGCGAAACGATGAAGTGTCCCGGTCGCTTGTCGTCGGGCACCGCGAGGAAGGCGGGCACCATCTGGTAGAGCAACACGAGGCTCCAGATCGCGGCGGCGAGCGAGATGAGGTAACCGATCCAGGGGACGGCGCCGATGACCTGGCCCACCTGCGCCGGCACTGCCGCCAGTGACACGCAGGCAAAGGCACGCGAGAAGTCGCTGCTGCCTTTGAACACGCCCGCGAGCAGGCCGAAGATCAGCGCGAACAGCGCGATGCCGGCGAGCGAGATAATGATGCCCACCAGCAGGTAAACGATGCTCCTGCCGCCGAAGTCAAAAACGTACAGGCCGCTGAACAGCACTCGCAGAATCCACCCCGCCACGGCGCAGGCGACGACCAGCGGCACGGTCAGGATCAGTGCCGTGTACTGCCAGTCCCGGTTTTCCGCGGCGTAAGCTTCCCAGGTCGCGCGCGGCTCGATGAGCATGCCCTTGATCAGGTTCAGGGTCTTCTTGAAGTCCATGCCCGGTCCTCCCTTGTTGTTCGTGTGAGGCAATTCTACGGCAGCGGGCCCTTGCGACGTTAATTAGAGTGTTCGAAACCGGTACGTTTCTTGCTGTATACCGGCTTGCGCCGGTGAATCGACGTCACTTCCGCCGGCGTGATGAACCCGGTGAGATGAGCAGACTCAGTTCAGCACGCGATAACCGCGGCCGCGCAGGCAGTTGCGCAGAACCTGCTCTTTCTCATGATGCGCGCGGCCCGCGCCCCTGGCGCCGCCGACCACGGAGCCGGCGCCCGCGCTGCGCTTGGCCGTATCGCTGTCGCCGACTGCCGCGCCGACCGCTCCTCCGACCACGGCGCCGGCCACGGCGCCGCCTGCGACCCGGCGGCCGCTCTCGACTTCCTCCGCGTAATAATGGCATTCGGCGAGGTCCCGCTGGTACGCCACCGGGTCTACGCCCTTGGTGTCCACGATCGGTCGGTTGCGCGCACAGCCTGCGATCACGAGCAGGCTCATCAACACGATAACGGTATATTTCATGGCATTGTGTCCCGGCGCACGAGGCGCCCGTCTATTGCATGCCCGAATGGTAACGCAGCCGGCGGGCGGCCGGGCTGCCGCGGCGCGTGCGCCGGGCTTGACGGCGTTTCCGGGGCGGATTGCCTCCGCTCTGCGCGTGCGGCGGACCTCAGTCGCCGCCGGGTTGCACGCGGTTCCAGCGCCACTCCGAGGCGCGGGGCTTGCCGCCGGAGAGGCCTTCTATGCGCGCGATGAGGATGTCCCCTTCCCGCCGGTAGACCACGCGCTGGGGATAATCGTGTCCGGGGTTCTCGAACACCGCATGGTGCGGCCCGCTCTCGACGAGCAGGAAGTCTGTCTGCGCCTGGCCGAGCGGCACGGCGGTGAACACGATGCCGTCGGGCGTCTCGTGCAGCCGGACGAACTCCACCCAGGTGTCGGCGCCGGCGCGGATGTCGCGCTGGAGACCGAGCAGGGTGCCGCCGCGCACGCTCGTCCAGATGTGCTCCGAGGTCTCCTCGCCGGATTCGCCGAGCCAGGCGCCGGTCAGCCAGCCGAGCGCGTCGAGGTCCTGCGGCAAGACGTCCTGCGCGTTGGCGGCGGGCAGGAACAGCGCGAACATCGCGATCACGGACGGTATGCGGCGCATCTGCGACTCTCCGGTGGCGCTCCAGGCGCGCAGTCTCGGTCAAAAGTGTTGTAATCTCCAGCCCTGAAAGCGTCGATCGGCGCCGCGCCTGCGCGGTTCCCGGCCGGCGACCGCACGAACACCGCATGAGCCACCTCTACTACGCTGCCGCGTGCCAGACCGATTTTCCGTGCCCGCAGTCGCGCGCCGAAATTGCCGGGCGCACGCGGCGCATGATCGAGATGATTGAGCAGACGGTGACCGGCTACGAGCCGTTCTTCGACGTGCGGTTGCTCGCATTCCCGGAGTTCGCGCATGCGGCGCCCGTTTATGCGACCGTGGCGGCCTTGCGCGAGCACCTGGCCATTCCCGTGCCGAACGAGCACACCGATGCCTACGGCAAGGTCGCCCGGCGATACGGCTGTTACATCCAGACCGGCTCGTTTCTCGAGGCCGATGCCGATTTTCCCGACGCGGTGTTCAACACGACCGTGCTGATCGGCCCGGACGGCGTGCTCTCGAAGTACCGGAAGCTCAATCCGTGGATACCCTGGGAGGTGCACGCGAGCCCGCACGACCTGCCGGATTATCCCGACGATCCGTTCCCGGTCGCCGACACCGAGCTGGGCCGCCTCGCCGTCGCGACCTGCTACGACTGGCTGTTTCCGGAAACCATCCGCCAGCTCGCCTTCAACGGCGCAGAGCTCATCGTGCGCATCTCGGCGTACATGGACCCATGGGGCACGGCGGCGCCGACCGACTGGTGGACGCTCGTCAACCGCACGCGCGCGCTCGAGAACACCGTGTTCGTCGTGGCCGCCAACCAGGGCGCGAGCATGAGCAGCTACCCGCCGTTTTCCTGGCCCGGCGGCAGCATGGTCGTCGATTATGACGGCCGGATCCTCGCCCAGGCGGATCCTGGGCCCGGTGAGAAGATCGTGGTTGCGCCCATCGATCTCGGTGCCCTGCGGGCGGAGCGCGAGCGGCGCATCGGACACGACATGCGCGCGCAGCTGCGCAGTGGTCTGCATTCCTACCTGCAACACGAATGGCTCGAGCCGTCCGCCGGTGGGGAGATCGACGTCGCCTCGCTGCGCGCGCGCATCGCGCGGGCCAAGGCGAAGCTCGGGTGAGGCGGTGATGAGACGGCGGCGGCACAAGATTATTGGCCGAATGAATTCGGCCCTACTTTGTGTGCTCTTTGCGGCGTGCGAGCCGGTGGAGCCGCCGCCGGCGCCGCCGATCGCGGCGGACGACGTCGCCGCGAACAATCGCGGGGTCGCGCTCATGGGACGTTTCGAGTACGAAGCCGCGCGTGAGGCGTTCGCGGATCTCATCGAGCGGCGCCCGGAATGGGTCGGCGCGAGGATCAACCTGGCCATCGCCACGCTCAATCGGCAGGAAGCCGGTGACGAGCAGGCGGCCCTCGCGCTCATCGACGAGGTGCTCGCCGTGGAGCCCGGCAACCTGCGCGCGCACTACGTGGCTGGGCTCTTGAGCCTGTATCGCGGCGAGACGGGCGCCGGACGGGTGCACTTCGAGACCGTTGCCGCCGGCGATCCCGACGATGCCTATGCCGCCTACTACGTCGCGCAGAGCCTGCTGCAGACGGGCGACGTCGAGGCGACGCTGCCCTGGTACGAGCGCGCGATCGAGCGCGACCCCTACCTGCGCAGCGCCTATTACGGCGCGGCCCTCGCTCTGCGCCGGCTCGGGCGCACGGACGAGGCCCGCGACATGCTCGAGCAATATGACCGCTTCAAGGACAATCCGCGCGCCAGTCTCGCGGAGTTCAGGTACACGCGCATGGGCCCGAAGGCCGAGGCGGTAGCGATCGGCGATCCCGATGCGCCGCCGCCCGCCCCGGTCGCAGGCCCGCTGTTCGGCAACCCCCGGCCGCTCGGCGTCGAGCTCGCGGCGGATGGCGCCACCGACCTCACGACCGCCGATATCGATGGCGACGGCCACCAGGACCTGTTCCTCGCGCGAGCGGCGGACCAGCCTGCCGGGGTCCTGCTCGGCGCCGGCGACGGCGCTTTCACGAGCGCACCCGGACATCCGCTCGCCGCCGTGACCGGCGTGGTCGCGGCGCTGTGGGGCGACATCGACAACGACGGCCTGCTCGACGTGTACTTCTGCCGGCGTGGACCGAATCAGCTCTGGCGCCAGCGCGCCGCCGGCGAATGGGAGGACGTGACGGCGGCGAACGGTACTGCGAACGGCGACCGGGCCTGCGCGGCCGGCGCGATGTTCGATGCCGATCACGACGGCGACCTCGACATCTTCGTGGTCAACGCAGACGGCCCCGACGAGCTCTTCAACAACAATCTCGACGGCAGCTTCCGTCCGCTCGCCGAAGCGCAGGGCCTGACAGGGCCGGGTGGCGGCGGCCTCGGCGTCGTCGTCGCCGATCTCGACCGCGACCGCGACACCGACCTCGTGGTCATTCGCGAACAACCGCCCCATTCGGTGTATCTGAACGACCGGCTGTGGCGCTACCGCGAGGCGGCGGGCTTCGCGGCGTTCCAGTCGCAGGAAGCCTTCGCCGCGGTCGCCGGCGATGTCGACGCCGACGGGCGGCCCGAGCTTTACACCGTGGATGCGGCAGGCGTGCTCAGGCGATGGCGCAGCGAGGACGCCGCGTGGGTGTCGCGCGAACTCGCGCAGTGGCAGCCGGCCGCGCGGCCGCTGCTGGCGCTTCAGGACTTCGACGGCGACGGCACTGCCGAGCTGCTCGCGAGCCGCGCGAACGGCTTCGCCGTGTACCGCATCGGAGCCGACGCCGCCGCGCTGGCCTTCGAGGGGCCCGATGTCGTCAGCCTGATCCCGGTGCTCATCGACGCGCAAAACGGGCCGTCGCTGGTCGTAGCCGAGCGCGTATCGGACGGTGCGCGCCTCGTGCACTGGCCGCCCGGCCCCGGCAGGCATGCGTTCGTCGCGCTGAGCCTGAGCGGCCGCGACGAGCGCGGCGAGTCCATGCGCTCGAACGCCTCCGGCATCGGCACCGGGGTGGCGCTGCGCGTGGGCTCGCGCTGGAGCCTGCTCGAGGGCTTCGACAGCCATTCCGCGCCGGGCCAGAGCCTGCAGCCGCTCCAGGTCGGCCTGGGTGGCGCGGCGCGTGCGGACTACGTCGCCCTGCACTGGTCGGACGGCGTCTTGCAGACCGAGCTCGGCCTCGAGCCCGGACTGCAGCGCATCGCCGAGACCCAGCGACAGCTCGCGAGCTGCCCGGTGCTGTTCGTCTTCGACGGCACGAGCTACGCATTCGTCAGCGATCTGCTCGGCGTCGGCGGCCTGGGCTTCCTGATCGCGCCCGGGGAATACGCCGCGCCGCGGCCCTGGGAGTACCTGCGCCTGCCGCACGGTCTCGCCGCGCCGAAACAGGGGCGATACGCGTTCAAGCTCACCGAGCCCATGGAGGAGAGCGCTTACATCGACGCCCTGCGGCTGCACGTCTATGACCTGCCGCCCGGCTGGTCGATGGCGCTCGACGAGCGTTTTGCTGCGGGTGCTCCCGAGCCGACCGGCGAGCCGCTGTTCTTCCGCCGCGCCGTGGCGACCGCGAGCGCCGTCGACGCGCGCGGCGCGGACGTTACCGCCGCGGTCCTGGAACGGGATCTAAAGGCGCCGCCCGCAGGCCCGCTCGACCGCCGCTTCATCGGCCTGCTGCGGGCCCCGCAGGTGCTCACCCTGGAATTCGCCGAAGCGCTGGATACGGCCGCCGGCCGGCCGGTCCTCCTCGCCGACGGCTGGATCGAATACCCGTACTCGCAAACCGTGTTCGCGGCCTGGCAGGCGGGGGTCCGCTACGAGGCGCCGACCCTGGAGGCCCGTGGTGGCGACGACCGCTGGCAGGTCGTGCACGAGCAGTTCGGCTATCCTGCCGGCATGCCACGTGAAATGGCCCTGCCGCTGGGCGCGCTGCCGGCCGGCACTGACGCCCTGCGCCTGACGACCAACCAGGAGATCTACTGGGACCGCATCCGGGTCGCGTTCGCCGAGCCTTTGCCCGAGGCGCGCGTCCGGGTCCTCGAGCCTGCGCTCGCGGAGCTTCGCAAGACCGGGTTCGCGAGACGCACGACCGCGGCGCAGCGCGTGCCCCATTACGATTACGCGGAACGCGCGCCGTTCCAGGACACCAAATACCAGAGCGGTTTTTACACCCGCTTCGGCGACGTGCTGCCGCTGATCGCCAGCGTCGACGATGCGCTGGCGATCATCGGGCCCGGCGAGGAGGCGCACTTCGAGTTCGCCGCCGTCGCCGGGCCGCCCGCCGGCTGGCGGCGGGAGCTCGTGCTCGAGGCGCGCGGCTATGCGAAGGACATGGACCTGTACACTGAGCACGGCGAGACCGTGGAGCCTTTGCCGCTGCGCCCGGGTGTCGAACCCGGGCCGGCGAGGCAGGCCCTGCACGAGCGCTACAACACCAGATTCCAGGCTGGCCATTGATCCGGCCGAGGGCCTTGTTTTCGGGTATCACGTCGCCGAGAGGATGAATTGCAGGACGATGAGCAAAAGCCCGATTTGACTCCGCAACGGCGCCGCTACGTGCCCGCGGTCGGACCGAAGCTGCGCAAGGTCCTGTTCGTCGTGTTCGGCCTCTTCGCGCTGCTGGCCATCAATTCCGTGTACCTCGGCGGCATGACCCTCGTCGAATGGGCGAGCGGGGAGACTTACCAGGACTACTTCTACCAGTTCATGTTTCTCGGCCACCTGGTCCTGGGTCTGCTCGTCGTCCTGCCGCTAATCGTCTACGGCATCATCCATATCACCAATGCCCACGACCGGCCGAACCGGCGCGCCGTCAAGGTCGGCTACGCGCTGTTCGCGACCGCGCTCGTCCTGCTCGCGAGCGGCCTGGTGCTGACGCGCGGCATCCCGTTCATCGAGGTCCGGGACCCGGCGGGCCGCGAGCTCGCCTACTGGGCACATGTCGTCACGCCGCTCGCGGTGGTCTGGCTGTTCGTGCTGCACCGCCTCGCCGGCAAGCGCATCAACTGGCGCGCCGGCGCGGTCGTGGCGGGAGTCGCCGGCATCTTCGCCCTCGCGGCCATCCTTTTCCAGGCGCAGGACCCGCGGCGCTGGAACGAGGAGGGGCCGGCGTCCGGCGAACGCTATTTCTTCCCCTCGCTCGCCCGCACGGCGACCGGCAATTTCATCCCGGCCCGCACGCTCATGAAGGACGATTACTGCGCTGAGTGCCACGCCGACGTGCACGCGAAGTGGTCGCACAGCGTGCACCGGCTGGCCTCGTTCACGAATCCCGCCTATCTCTTCTCGGTGCGCAAGACGCGCGAGTTCGCGCTCGAGCGCGACGGCAACGTGCAGGCGGCGCGATTCTGCGCCGGCTGCCACGATCTGGTGCCGTTCTTCAGCGGCGCCTTCGACGATCCGCAATTCGACGACGTGAATCACCCGACCGCCGCCGCCGGCATCACCTGCACCGGCTGCCACGCGATCACGCACGTCAACAGCCCGCGCGGTAACGCCGATTACACCATCGAGGAGCCGCTGCACTACCCGTTCGCCTACAGCGAAGACCAGATGCTCGGCTGGGTGAACCGCTTCCTCGTCAAAGCCAAGCCGGCCCTGCACAAGAAGACGTTCCTGAAGCCGCTGCACCGCACGCCGGAGTTCTGCGGCACCTGCCACAAGGTGCACCTGCCGCCGGAGCTCAATCACTACAAGTGGCTGCGCGGCCAGAATCACTACGACGCCTACGAGCTGAGCGGCGTGTCCGGCCACGGCATCCAGAGCTTCTATTATCCCGACCAGGCGAAGCACAACTGCAACGGCTGCCACATGCCGCTCGAGCCCTCGGACGATTTCGGCGCGAAGCCGTACGGCGACGACGGCACGCTGTCGGTGCACAACCACCAGTTCGTCGGCGCCAACACGGCGATCCCGGCGCTCATGGGCTGGCCCGAAGAGGTCATCGAGGCGCACCGCGAGTTCCTCACCGGATCGCTGCGGGTGGACCTGATCGGCGTCAAGCGCGGCGGCAGCATCGAGGGCGAGCTCATCGCACCGCTCAAGCCTGACGTGCCGGAGCTCGTCCCCGGCGAGAGCTATCTCGTGGAAACGGTGCTGCGCACGCTGACCCTCGGTCACGCGTTTACGGAAGGCACTGCGGACTCGAACGAGGTCTGGGTCGAGGTGACGGCAAAGAGCGGCGGCCGGCTCATCGGCACGAGCGGCGCCGTCGATCCCTCGGACGGCTCGGTGGACCGTTGGGCGCACTTCGTCAATGCCTACGTCATCGACCGCGACGGGCAGCGCATCGACCGGCGCAATCCCGAGAACATCTTCGTCGCGCTCTATAACCACCAGATCCCGCCGGGCGCCGCCGACGTCGTGCACTACCGCCTGCGGATCCCCGAGTGGGTCGAAGGGCCCGTCGAGCTCGAAGCTGCGCTGCGCTACCGCAAGTTCGACACCCTCTACATGCGACATTTCGAGGCCGAGGCCTTCGACACCAACGACCTGCCGGTGACGACCATCGCCAGCGACCGCGTGGTGTTCCCGGTGCGCGGCAGCGCCGTCGCCGACCCGCCCGACAACCCGCCCAGCGCCGTGCCGGAGTGGCAGCGCTGGAACGACTACGGCATCGGCCTGCTGCGCAAAGGCGGCCAGGGCGAGCTGCGCCAGGCGGAGGCGGCCTTCGCCCGGGTCGAAGCGCTCGGCCGCGGCGACGGCGCGCTGAACCTCGCCCGCGCATACATCCGTGAAGGCCGGCTCGACGAGGCGGCCGGCGCCTTAGGGCGTGCGGCCCGCGCCGATGAGCCGGCATACCCGTGGTCGGTGACCTACTTCACGGGAGTCGTCAACATGCAGAACGGCTACCTCGACGAGGCCATCGAGAATTTCCGCACGGTCGTCGACACCCGGTTCACGGCGGCCCGCGAGCGCGAGTTCGATTTCAGCCGCGACTACCGGCTGCTCAACGAGCTCGCGCAGGCGCTCGTCGAGCGCTCCCGGCTCGAGCGCGGCGATGCCGGCCGCGAGGCGCGCGAGCGCTATCTCGGCGAGGCCGAGGGCTGGTACCTGAAAACGCTCGCGATCGATCCGGAGAACGTCGCCGCGCACTACGGTCTCGCGCAGGTCTATGCCGAGCTCGGCAAGTCCGAGGCCGCCGGCCGGCACCGCGCGCTGCACGCGCGATACAGGATCGACGACAACGCGCGCGACCGCGCAATCGCGCTCGCGCGCCGGCGCGACGAGGCCGCCAACCATGCGGCGGAAGCGGTCGTGATCTACGACCTCAAGAGCGAGCAGGCGCCCGGCCCGGAGAGAGCGGCGGCGCAGGCCGTCGCCAGGTGAGCGGCGAGGAGCTCGATACCGGCCAGGAGCTGGTGCCGGAGGACGATCGTGTCATCGGTCGCGCGTTCCGGTATTCCGTCGCCGTCATCGCCGCGCTGGCGGCGGCCGGCACCGCCGCGTGGCTCCTGCTGACCCGGCCGGCGCCCGTCGAGCGCATCGTCGAGGCAGCGCTCGAGGCGCCGCGGGCGCCGGCCGCGTCGCGCGCGCAGGCGCCGCCGGCAGTGCGCTTCACGGACGTCACAACGGCGGCGGGAATCGATTTCGTGCATCACAACGGCGCCTACGGCGACCGGCTGTTGCCCGAGACCATGGGCGGCGGCGTGGCCTTCGCCGATCTCGACGGCGACGGCTACCCGGATCTCCTGTTCGTGAACGGCAGGGACTGGCCGTGGCGCGCCTCGGGCGCGCAGCCGACCGCGCGGCTGTATCTCAACCGCGGCGACGGCGCTTTCGAGGACGCGACCGCGGGCTCCGGGCTCGACGAGCCGCTGTACGGCATGGGGGTCGCCGTAGGCGATTACGACGGCGACGGCCTGCGCGACGTGTTCATCACCACGGTCGGCGAGAACCGCCTCTATCGCAATCTCGACGGGCGACGATTCGAGGACGTCACCGCGGCAGCCGGCGTCGCGGGCGGCGCCGACGAATGGAGCACGAGCGCCGCGTTTTTCGACTATGACGGCGACGGCGACCTCGACCTGTTCGTGACCAACTACGTGCGCTGGTCTCGCGACATCGACTTCGAGGTCGATTACCGGCTCACCGGAATAGGGCGCGCCTACGGGCCGCCGACGAACTTCGAAGGCACGCAGAACTATCTCTACCGCAACGACGGTGGCGGCCGATTCACGGACGTGTCCGAAGCGGCGGGCGTGCATGTCGAGAATCCGGCCACCGGGCCCGCGGGCAAGGGGCTCGCCGTGGTCCCCGTCGATATCGACGGTGACGGCCGGCTCGACCTCATCGTCGCCAACGACACCGTCGCCAATTTCCTGTACCGGAATCGCAGCGACGGCCGCTTCGCCGAGCAGGGCGCCACGTCGGGACTGGCCTTCGATGCCGCCGGTGGCGCCACCGGCGCGATGGGCATCGATGCCGGACGTTACCGCAACAACGGCGACGTGGCCGTGTCCATCGGCAACTTCGCGAACGAGATGACGTCATTCTACGTCGCCCAGGCCGGAGCGCTGCCGTTCACCGATGAGGCCATCGTCGCAGGAATCGGCGCCGCGAGCCGGCTGGCGCTGAGCTTCGGCCTGTTCTTCTTCGACTACGACCTCGACGGGCGCCTCGACCTGTTCCAGACCAACGGCCACGTCGAGAACGAGATCAACGCCGTGCAGAGCAGTCAGACCTACGCCCAGCCGAGCCAGCTCTTCTGGAACTGCGGCGAGGGCTGCACGCGCGACTTCGTGCCGGTGCCGGCGGAATCGATGGGCGCGCTCGCCGAGCCCGTCGTCGGGCGCGGCGCAGCCTACGCCGATGTCGACGGCGACGGCGACCTCGACGTGGTGCTGACCCAGGTCGGGCGCCGCGCGATACTGCTGCGCAACGACCAGGCGCTCGGTCACCACTGGTTGCGTGTGCGGCTCGTGCAGCCGCCGCCGAACGTGGACGCCATCGGGGCGGGGATTGAACTCGAAGCCGGCGGCGTCACCCAATACAGGCAGGTGATGCCGGCGCGCAGCTACCTGTCGCAGGTGGAGCTGCCGGTGACGTTCGGGCTGGGTGCGCTGGCGGAGGTCGAGGCGGTGACGGTCGCGTGGCCGGACGGCACGCGGCAGAGGATCACGAATCCGCCGGTCGACCGCCTGCTCGTCGTCACGCGAGAGCATGGCGAATAGCCGGCCGGCCGCGCTGGCTTGCTGTTGCGTGGCGGCTGCCACCGCGGGCGCCGATCCGCCGATCTTCACCGAGGAGGCAGCGGCCAGCGGCCTGGACTTCGTGCATTTCAACGGCATGTCGGGCGAGCTGTATTTTCCGGAAATGATGGGCGCGGGGGTCGCGCTGTTCGACTACGACAACGACGGCGATCTCGATGTGTATTTCGTGCAGGGGCACATGCTCGGGCCCGGCAAGACGGTCGCGGACGCGACGTTTCCGCCGCGCCACCCGCTGCCGCTCGTCGACCGGCTCTATCGCAACGACTCGGGGAGCGCCGGCCTGCGCTTCACCGACGTCACCGACGAGTCGAAGATCCGTGCCGGCGGCTACGGCATGGGCGTCGCCGCCGGGGACATCGACAACGACGGCTGGATCGACCTCTACGTGATGAACTACGGATCCAACCAGCTGTGGCGCAATCGCGGCGACGGCACCTTCGAGGACATCACCGCGACGGCCGGCGTGGACGATCCGCGCTGGAGCGTGAGCGCGGCCTTTTTCGACTATGACCGCGACGGCCTGCTCGATCTGTATGTCGGCAATTATCTGAAGCACGACCTCGGCAAGCAGCGCACCTGCCGTCTGTCGAAGCTCGTCGCCGACTACTGCGGCCCGCTGATCAGCGATGGCGAGACCGACAGCCTGTTCCACAATCTGGGCGGCGGCCGCTTCGAGGACGTCAGCGTGCGCGCCGGGGTGACGCAGGCGTTCGGCGGCGCGCTCGGGGTCGTCGCCGCGGACCTGGACGCCGACGGCTGGATCGATATCTATGTCGCCAACGACGGCAGCCCGAACCTGCTCTGGATCAACCAGCGCGACGGTACATTCAAGAACGAGGCCCTGCTGGCCGGCGCGGCCGTCAACAAGGACGGCCGGCCAGAGGCGAGCATGGGAGTCGACGCGGATGATTTCGACAACGACGGGGATTTTGACTTGTTCATGACCCACCTGACGGGCGAAACCAATACGCTGTACGTGAACGACGGGCGCGGATGGTTCACGGACGAAACCACGACCTCGGGTCTGGGCGGTCCGAGCTTTTCGTTCACGGGCTTCGGCACCGCGTGGCTCGATTACGACAATGACGGCCGGCTCGACCTGCTCGTCGTCAACGGCGCGGTCAGAAAGATCGACGCACTGGTGCGAGCGGGAGATCCCTATCCGCTGCATCAGCGCAACCGGTTGTACGCCAACCGCGGCGGCGGGCGCTACGAGGACATCAGCGACCGCGCGGGGCCGGTGTTCGCGCTCTCGGAAGTGAGCCGCGGCGCAGCGTTCGGCGACATCGACAACGACGGCGACACGGATGTCGTCGTTTCCAACAACAGCGGGCCGGCGCGACTGCTCGTCAACCAGGCCGGCGCAGCACGCAAGTGGCTGGGGGTGCGGCTGGTGGATGCGGACGGCCGCGATCTACCGGCTTTGCGCGCCGGCGCCCTGCTCGACGGTGCCCCGCCTCTCTGGCGCCGCGTGCATGCGGACGGCAGTTACGCCTCGAGCAATGACCCGCGTATCATCTTCGGCCTCGACGGCTCGCCCGCAGCCGCCGGCGTGCGCGTCGTGTGGATCGATGGGGTGCAGGAAGAATGGCGGGGCCTGGAGCTCAACCGTTATCACGCGCTCCGGCGCGGTTCCGGCATGCCGGTAGAAAACGAAGGAGCAGGCCAGTGAGGTGCTTGATCGGGCACCGGGCGCGCAGCGTCGCGGTGTGGCTGCTGCTCGGCCTGCCCGTGGCTGGGCCCGCGCAGGAACCGCCCGAGGATGCGCCGGGCGGGGAGCTCGTCGAGGTGCCGCATCCCGATCTTTCGGGCCTCAAGGCAGAGATCCGGGAAACGCTGAAACCTGCGGTGGAGTATTTCGGCTCCCGCGAGAAGACGCTGTCCGGCCAGGCGCTCGGCCAGCTCTACGGCTGGCTCGGCCTGCACTATTTCGCTCACGAGCAACAGGACGCGGCCGAAGCCTGCTTCCTGAACGCAACCACCCTCGACAGCGGCAACTTTCGCTGGCCGCATTATCTTGCCGTGCATTACGACGAGACGGGCGATCACCGCAGGGCTGCTGCGAGCTACACCTACAGCCTGTCGTTGAATCCGGCCAATCCGCCCGCGCGAATTCGACTGGGACTGGTGGCGCTCGAGCTCGAGCGCCCGGACAAGGCCGAAGAACAATTCGAGCTCGTGCTCGGGGCGGAGGAAAATAACGCGGCGGCGCTCGCCGGCATGGGCCGTCTGGCGCTGCAGCGCAACGAACCACGCGCTGCGATCGATTACTTCGAGCGCGCCCTCGATGCGCAGCCTGAAGCGGATCAGCTCCACTATCAGATCGCGCTTGCCTATCGCGAGCTCGGCGAAGTCGACCCGGCGGAAGAGCATCTCGCCAGACGCGGCGAGCGCGCGCCGCAGATCGCTGATCCGTTGCTGATTTTCATGCAGGCCTTTCTGCAGGGTCCCGAAGCATTCATCGAACGCGGTGACGAAGCATTGAAAGCGGGCAATCCCGACGAGGCAGCGCGTGTTTTCGGCGTCGCCGCGGCCGTGGCACCGGCCGATATCGACGCCCGTCTCCGGCTGGCGCAGACCCTAGCGGCGCTCGGCCGTTCCGCAGAGGCTCACGGGCACCTCGAGCAGGCGCTCGAAATCGACCCCCTGCATGGCGCGGCGAACTATCTCAAGGCGACGCAGCTCGAGCATGCCGGCCAGGAGAAGCTCGCGATCGGCCACTATCGCGCGGCCGCGAACGCGGATGCGGCCGATCTGGTGTCGCGCGCCCGCCTCGGCATCCTGCTGATCCGCGACGGCAAGTATGCCCAGGCTGCAGAGGCGCTGCGCAAAGTGGTTGCCACCGAGAAAGCCGGCGCCGACGCCTGGTATTTCCTCGGCCTTGCGGAGCTCGCGCAGGGACGCTGCGACGAAGGCGGCGCGGCGCTCGAGAGCGCCGTGCGCCTGAGCCCCTCGGACCCGAGGGCGCTGCAGAGCCTGAGCCGCGTCTATTCGACCTGTGGCTCGGCCACCGAGGAGCAGCAGGCACAGTCGCTCCTGGTGGCCGAGGAGCTCTACCAGCGTTATCCGGGACGCCACACCTCTGCAACGCTGGCCATGGCGATGGCCGCGAACGACCGCTACGAGGATGCCGTAGAGCTGCAGACGCAGGCCATTTTCGAAGCCATCAAGGCCGAGGACGAAGAAGGCCAGCGCGAGCTGTACGCGGACATGCAGCGTTACCAGAAGGGCGAGCCGGCCCGGCGCGCCTGGCCCGAGGATTCACCCATTTTCATGCCGCCGCGCCTCGGTGCCGGCCAGGCGCAGGCGCAGGTCGCCGAATAGACGCAAGGAGACGAACGATCAATGGCATTCAGGACGCAGGAGCAGGTCGACGCCTTCGAGAACTGGGCGAGAGCGCAGATCGACGCCATGGGCCGTCACGCGCACACGAGCGGTCTCGCCGGCGCTGAAGCCATCGGCCGGATGGTGTGGGCCGTCCCGCACAAGGTTTTTCTCGGCAAGGTGTGGCCGAAAAACGAGCGCCACGCTTCGCACTGGGTCATTGCCGGCGAGTCGCTGCCGACCGACCATATCGAGGCGCGCCTCGCGGCGTCACCGCGCGAGGCGGCCCGGCATTTCGCCCTCAAGTGGCAAATGGAGAGCACCCGCCTCGCCGACCTGTCCGGGCAGGACTCAACCCCGGGTGGCGAGATCA
Organism: Gammaproteobacteria bacterium; assembly: GCA_035524935.1. Lineage (GTDB taxonomy): Bacteria > Pseudomonadota > Gammaproteobacteria > Steroidobacterales > JACDCP01 > JACDCP01. Next base: position 24,171 of record DATLFD010000071.1, read on the forward strand.
GAAGCGAGGTCGACTGGGCACGGATCGGCGAGACCCTCGAGCGCCAGGCGGAGCTGCTCTACGCCTTCATCGAGCGCGACGACCTCTGGGACGCCGAAAAGAACGCCTACGACAAGCTGCTGCCCGACAGCGACGCCCCGTAGGGCGGGTTTCAACCCGCCTCTCATTGCAAGGCGGGTTGAAACCCGCCCAACGTCTCGGCATTGCAAGGCGGGTTGAAACCCGCCCTACATCGCGGTCATCACAAGGCGGGTTGAAACCCGCCCTACTTGACGCGCTCGACGCGGACTGTCTTGTTGACGCCCTCGACGCCGAGCCGGAAGCTGCCGAAGACGCCCTTGCTGATCGTGATCATGGGGTTGTCTGCCGACCAGCTGAGCTTGTCGCTCTCGGTCTGCCGCCAGACCTGGCCGTTCTCGAGCGGGAACAGGGTGTGTCCGGACCAGCCTTCGAAGCGCCCGGCGAACCGGCTCTTGATTTCGTCGATGTCCTCGGTCGCGCGGTTCTCGAGGCCGAACAGGTCCATGTTGCCGCGTTCCGCGACCGCCGGCGCCGGCGGCGGCTCGGCGGGCGGCGGCACGGCCGGCACAGGTTCGCCTTCCACCGGATAGTTACGTGCACTGCCGGCGGCCGGCGCATCCGTCCCTCGCGGGGTCTCGTCCGCCGCAAGCTCCGCCAGGGCGTCGTAGCAGCCTAGCCGCAGCGCATCGTCGGAGAGGCCGGCGCAAGCCGCGAGGCTCTCGCGCAGGGTGTCGGTCTGGGCAGCCGCGGGCGCCGTTGCCAGGGCCAGCGACAGGAGCGTGGCCCGCAGGCCGGGGCTCGCGCGCAATGACGATCGGAACATGCGCAAACGCTATCACGCGGATCGGCAAAAGAGAACGCAGCCTTGTCTCGCCCGGTCTAACCCGGATAATTGGCGGAGCTTGAGGTCGGTTCTACCGGGAGGCGGCCGCGGCGGCCGCGCCCGCCGCATTCACCCAGGGGCTCGTGAGCCCGCCGGCCCCGCCGCCTCGAAAGACGTTTCCCCGTATGTCCCTCAAACCCTCCACCGCCACCGACCACTATCGACTCGGGCTAGCCAGCCAGCAACGCGGCGAGCTCGAGACCGCCAAGGAGCATTTCCTCGCCGTGCTCCAGGACGATCCGCAGCACGCCGACGCCCTGCATTCGCTCGGCAGCATCGACGCGCGCGCGCGCCGGTTCGTGGACGCGGAGCGTCTCATGCGGCGCGCGATCGCCTTGAATCCGATGCAGGCGCTCTATTTCAATAGCCTCGGCAACGTGCTGCGCGCCTGCAATCGCCGCGAGGAGGCCGCCGCCGTCTATCAGCAGGCGCTGCGGCTGCAGCCCGACCTGGCGCTGGTGCACAACAATCTCGGCGCGCTGGCGCTCGAGGACGGTGAGCCGCAGGCGGCAGCCGAGCACTGTCTCGAGGCCCTCGAGCTCGACCCGAACTTCGCCGGCGCTTACTGCAATCTGGGCCGCGCGCTCAACAACCTCGGCAAGCTCGACGAAGCCGCCGACGCGTTTCGCCGCGCTCTCATGCTGCGCCCGCAACTGGCGATCGCGCACAACTACCTGGGTCACGTGCAACGCGCCCGGGGCGAGCTCGAGCGCGCGCGCGAGTCTTTCCGGACGGCGCTCGAGATCGAGCCCGGGCTCGCCGCCGCCCGGCGCAACCTCGGCACCGTGCACATGGCGCTCGGCGAGGCCGCCGAGGCCGTCAAGTGTTTCGCCGCGGCCGTGCGCCTGGAGCCCGGCGATGCGGCCGGACATCTCCAGCTCGGCATCGCCTGCCATACGGTCGGGCGCCTGGGGCGGGCAGCCGCGAGCTATCGCGCGGCGCTCGAGCTCGCGCCCGGGAGCGCGGAGGGGCACCTCAATCTCGGCATCGTGCTCAACGAGCTGCGCGAGCCGCTCGAGGCCGAGCGCGCGCTCCAAAAGGCGCTCGAGATCGAGCCCGGCAACGCGCTCGCCTGGGCCGAGCTCGCCGCGCTCTACGAAGACATGAGCCGGCTCGACGACATGCAGGAAGCGGTCGCGCGCGCGCTCGCGATTGCGCCGCAAGATCCGCGCGTCAACCTGGAGGCCGCGCGCTGCGACCGGCGCCGCGGCCGGCTCGACGAAGCGCTCGCGCGGCTGCGCGCGGTGGATCCCGCGGGCCTGCCCGACCGCGTCGCGCAACAGATCCACTACGAGCTCGGCCTGCTGCACGACCGCCGCAACGAGACCGACGACGCCTTCCGCCACTTCACCGAGGCCAACCGCCACGGGCTCAGCAACGATCGGCTGCGGCGCGTGGACCCGTCGCGGTTCCTGCGCCAGACCGATGCGCTGCACGCCTGCTTCTCGTCCGCGCCGCCGTCCGGCTGGGCGAAAGCCCCGCCGATCGAGGCGGCCGAGACGCCCGTGTTCCTGTTCGGCTTCCCGCGTTCCGGCACGACCCTGACAGACCTGCTGCTCGACGGCCACCCGAGCGTCCGCACGCTGGAAGAGAAGCCGACGATCAACAAGGTGATCGACGCGATCCGCCACAACTTCGACGGCGGGTTTCCCGATGCGTTGCCGCGCCTGGGCGCGGCCGACATCGCGACCCTGCGCGAGGTGTATTTCCGCGAGCTCGACCGCCACGCGGAGCGCGAGCCGGGTATCGTTATCGTCGACAAACTGCCGATACGCACCGTGCACGCGGGCCTGATCTGGCGGCTGTTTCCGCGCGCGAAGATCGTGTTCTCGCTGCGCCATCCCTGCGACGTCTGCCTGAGCGGTTTCATGCAGCAGTACAACAGCAACGACGCGTTCGCGAACTTTTTCACGCTCGAGGATACGGTGCGCGTCTACGACAAGGTCATGAGCCTGTGGCGGCTGTACGTCTCGGTGCTCGCCCTCGACTGCCATGCGGTTCGCTACGAACGCCTGGTCGGGGATCTCGAAGGCGAGACGCGCCGCCTGCTTCGCTTCCTCGGCCTGCCCTGGGAGGACGCTTCGCTCGATTATGCAGAGCGCGCGCGTCAGCGCGGCCGTATCTGGACCAACAGCTATCACCAGGTGACCGAGCCCATTTACGACCGCGCGCGTTACCGGTGGCTGCGTTATCGGGCTCATCTCGAACCGCACCTCGAGCGCCTCGCGCCGCACATCGCCTATTTCGGCTATGAGCGCGGATAAAGGCGCGGCGAGGACACCGGCGCCGGCAAGCGGCGCGCGGCTGCTTTGCGATGAGGGCATCGGGCACCACGCCCGCGGCGACTTCGAGGCCGCCGCCGCCTGCTTCGGCGAGGCGATCGCGCGCGACGGGGATTTTGCCGAGGCCCACGATCGTCTG